>NZ_JYIY01000079.1 GCF_000956535.1 Microbacterium ginsengisoli
GACCTCCCGGACGCCGTCGGCATCAACGGCTCCATCACGGCCCACACCTCGTCAGAGATCTCCTGTCGCGTCACCGCTTAAGACTCACCCAGCCGGGAGCGAAACCTCTTGATCAACACGGCCTAGGTGTGATGTCCAGGCAGGTTGTTTCCGATCCTGCTGATGGGTGGGGCTCCGATGGCGGAGTGGTGCCGGTGGTGATTGTAGAAGTGCAGCCAGCCGGGCAGGGCCTCGCGGCGCTCGGTCTCTGAGGAATAGAACCTCGCGTAGGCCCAGCCATCGGCAAGAGTTCGGTGGAAGCGCTCGATCTTGCCATTGGTCTGCGGTCGATAAGGACGCGTCCGTTTGTGGACGATGCCGAGTGTGCTGCAGGCGTCGCGCCAGGCGAAGGATCGATAGCAGGACCCGTTGTCCGACAGCACGCGCTCGACGGTGACGCCGTGATCGGCGAAGAACGCGACCGCTCGCCGCAGGACGCCGACGGCGGTCTCGGCTCGCTCGTCGTCATGCTCCTCGACGTAAGCGAGGCGGGAGTGGTCGTCGATGACGGTGTGGAAGAACCCGGTGCCGGTCCTGGGTTTGCGGTCCGAGCCGCGAGGCAGGCCCGGGGTCTCGAGCTTGTTCCTCGCGCCCTGCTGACGGCCGACGAAGCGGTGTCCGCCGCCGTCCGGGATGCGCCCGAACTTCGTGACATCGACATGGATCAGCGACCCGGGATGGTCGTGCTCGTAACGCCGGATCGGCTCACCGGTGACCCGGTCGATCGTCGAGAGTCGGCTGATGCGACAACGCACCAGGACCGCGTGAACGGTCGACGGGGCCAGGCCGAGCTCGCCGGCGATCTGGACCGGGCCGAGACGGCGGCGCCACCGGACCTTCACGATCTGCTTGACGACCTCCGTCGACGTCTTCGCCGGCATCGAGCGCGGACGGCTCGAGCGATCGGCCATCCCGGCCGGGCCTTCGGCTCGAAACCGGGCTGACCACTTCCGGGCGGTGACCACCGAGACCATGAATATCTCAGCCGCGACCGACGGCGTCCAGCCGTCCTCGACGATCAGCCGCGCCAGGCGGAGTCGGGCGCGCGGAGTGAGGGCAGCGTTAGCGTGGGACACGAAGGCCTCCTGCGTTCGTGAAGCGGTTGAACTAGACAGCTCCACTTCACAACCGGAGGCCTTCGCTACTCAGCTACTCCGGACCGTGTTACCGAAACAACGTCCCTGGACATCACACCTAGGGCGCGACGCCGGCGGGGCGCGAGCGCGAAGCGCGGACATATCGACACCGAAAGCCGACACAAAACGCCCGATCAGACATACTCTCGCATGTCCGATCGGGCGTCCGATCGGTGGACCTGAGGGGACTCGAACCCCTGACCCCCTGCATGCCATGCAGGTGCGCTACCAGCTGCGCCACAGGCCCATTTCTGGGTGTCACCCCTCGCGGGGCAACTCGATGAGCTTACTACATCGACGGCAAGGACACCGAATCGAGGCGGCTCATTCAGCGGATGCCGCGGGCACCGCTACCGACAGCACCGGGCAGTCCTTCCACAGACGTTCGAGGCCGTAGAACATGCGCTCCTCCTCGTGGAAGACGTGCACGACGATGTCTCCGAAGTCGAGCAGGATCCACCGGGATTCCTCGCGGCCCTCGCGCCGCAGGCGCTTGATGCCGGCTTCGAGCAGTCGCTCCTCCACCTCGTCGGCGATCGCCGCCACGTTGCGCTCATTGCGTCCCGTGACGAGCAGGAAGGCATCGACAAGCGGCAGCGGCTCCGACACGTCGAGCGCGACCAGATCTTCTCCGCCCTTGGAGTCGGCGGCGGCAGCGGCGACCTGCAGGGCGTCGATCGTTGATGCAGACGCCGTCACGAGAGGGCCCCGGTCGCGAAGGCTGCAACGAGGGCGACGACGAGCGCCAGCGCCAGCGCACCGGCCGTGATCGAGAGCACGAGCAGAAGACGGTTGCCCTTCTCGGGCGCCGGCGGACGGATGATCTCGCCAGAACCGTTCTTCACCGTGCTGATGGCCGCACTCGCGGAGATCGGTGTCGGCGACGACGCGGCCGGCAGTTCGCCGTCGATGAGCACAGCGTCGACCTCGTGGCCATCGGCCGCGCCTTCAACGTGCCCACGCGAGCCGAATCCCTCGGGCAGCTCGAACGTGCCGGTGATCAGCACCTCGCCCGTGCCCGTGATGGGCGCGACGAGTGAGCCCGTCAGGAGAGGGTTCTGATTGACGATGAGGGCATTGGATGTCGACGTCGATCCACTCGACTCCCCGCCGGCGATCAACAGATCATCGAAAGACGCCGACGGCACGGAAGCAGGCCGCAGCTTGTCGAAGAGCCCCTCGCCGAGCGACGGATTCACCGTCACCTGTGACTCCTCGCGCGGAGGTGCGATGGGCACCTCCTCGACGAGCACGGCCGAGAGGGACTCTTCAGCGACCTCGACGGGCGTCGCCGACGCATCGGCGGCGAACACCGGAACGGGGGATGCATCGCTCACCACGGCGGGTGATGCCGGCTCGGGTGAGACCACCGGAATCGACGCCGTACGGATCCGCTCCTGCTCGCGGGCCTGCCGGCGGGTGAGCGGGGACACACCGAGGTCGACGGAAGCGGCGGGACCGGGCGCCGGGCGCAGGTCGACGGGCTCCGCCGGCCGGGCGAGAGGAACAGCAGCGACAGGGGCGGCAGCGGGTGTGGCGACATCCGGTGTCTCGACCGCCTCTGCGGTCGCCTCGTCGACCACCGGGGTCGAACCGGTGTTGCGCAGGTCGCGCAGCTGACGACGCGTCAGCGGCGGCGTGCCGGACTGATCAGGGGAACTCATGCCTTGCTCCGATAGAGGTGATGTTTCGCAATGTACTGGACGACCCCGTCGGGAACGAGGTACCACACCGGTTGTCCGCGTTCTACGCGCGCCCGGCAGTCCGTGGAGGAGATCGCGAGGGCGGGAACCTCGAGCAGACTCACGCCACGGGGCGGCAGGCCGTCGGCGCTGAGCACATGACCGGGGCGCGACACCGCGACGAAGTGGGCGAGATCCCACAGCCCATCATTGTCCTTCCAACTGAGAATCTGCGCTATGGCGTCAGCTCCCGTGATGAAGAAGAGGTCGGCACCCGGGTAGTGCGACTGGATGTCCCGCAGCGTGTCGACCGTGTAGGTGGGACCGTCGCGATCGATATCGACGCGGCTCACGCGGAACTGCGGGTTCGCGGCCGTCGCGATCACCGTCATCAGATAGCGGTGCTCGCTCTCCGTCACCCGGGACTTCTGCCAGGGCGTGCCGGTGGGAACGAACACGACCTCATCGAGATCGAAGGATGCCGCCACCTCCGACGCGGCGACCAGGTGTCCGTGATGGATCGGGTCGAACGTGCCGCCCATGACGCCGATGCGCGGCGTCCGTGCTGCAGCCGTCATGCAGGGCCTTAGTGGCCGTGACCCGCCTGCTCGAGCTCCTTGGCGTGCGACTTCGCATAGGCCTCCGCCTTGTGCGCGTGACGGTTCGCCGTGTGGCGGTACGAGAGCGTGACGAGCCCGAGGAGAGCGAACACCGAGATGGCGATGATCGGGAACACGATCGTCTCGAGCATCACGTTGCCGTGGCTCTCTTCGGCCGCGGACACGAGGATGGTCGCGAAGGTCATGGGTACTCCGTTCGGGTGGGGGCGCGCGCCCGCTCAGTCTATGCCGTCAGGCACGCACCTGCCCGGCGCCCCGGGCGAGCCACTTCGTGCTGGTGAGTTCGGGAAGGCCCATCGGTCCGCGGGCGTGCAGCTTCTGTGTGGAGATGCCCACCTCGGCGCCGAAGCCGAACTCGCCACCGTCGGTGAACCGGGTCGAGGCATTCACCATCACGACGGCCGAGTCGACCTCCGCGAGGAACCGTTCGGCATTGGCCTCGTCGGCCGTGAGGATCGACTCCGTGTGGTGGGTCGAATAGGTGCGGATGTGCGCGAGCGCGTCGTCGAGGTCGTCGACGACCTTCATAGCCACATCCAGGGTCAGGTATTCCGTCGCCCAGTCCGCCTCGGTCGCGGGCACGACGCCGGGTGCCAGGGCGCCGACGGTCTCGTCGCCATGGATCGTGACACCCGCCGCAGCGAGGGCGGCCGCGACATCCGGGATCAGACGCTCCGCCGCATCGCGGTGCACGAGGATCGTCTCAACCGAGTTGCAGACGCTCGGGCGCTGCGCCTTCGCGTTGACCGCGATATCCGCCGCCCAATCCGCGCGCGCCGTCTCGTCGAGGAAGATGTGCACGACACCTGCCCCCGTCTCGATGACCGGCACCGTGGACTCTGTCACGACGGTCTCGATGAGCTGCGCACTCCCCCGCGGGACCAGCACGTCGATCAGACCACGAGCGTGCATGAGCTCGCGGGCGCCGTCGCGGCCTTCGTCGTCGAGAGTCTGGATCGCCTCGGGGTCGACACCCTCTGCGGCGAGAGCCTCCCGCATGACGCGCACCAGCTCTGCGTTGCTCGCCGCGGCCGCCGTGCCCCCTCGGAGAACCACGGCGTTGCCCGACCGCAGCGCGAGCGCCGCGATGTCGACGGTCACATTGGGACGAGCCTCATAGATCGAGCCGACCACGCCCAGCGGGACGGACACCTTGGTGAGCGTCACCCCACCCGCGATCACGCGCTCATCGAGCACGCGTCCCACCGGATCGGGGAGAGCCGCGGCATCGCGCACGGCACCGGCGAGGGCGCCCACGCGGGCCTCATCGAGGCGCAGACGGTCGAGCAGACCGGGCGCGAGCCCGTCCCGCTCGCCCCGCGCGAGATCGTCGGCGTTGGCCGCGACGATCGCCGCGGCATCCGCCTCGATCGCGTCGGCGATCGCACGCAGTAACGATGCCTTCTTGTCGTCACCGAGCAGGCCGATCTGACGCGATGCGTCGCGAGCCAGAACCATCCGCTCGCGAGCGGTGGTGCGCACCAGGGTCATCCCGCCAGTGTATCCGCGCCGGTGCTCACCGGTCCCGTGAGCGGATGCCGCGGCGCCTGGTCATCCGGCACGAACCATGTGCCGACGTGCTCACCCCCGAGCGCCTCGCCGATGAGATCTGCGCTGGTCACGAGTACGCCCACTCCCGCGGCCGCGGCGAGCGTGGCGGCCGAGACCTTGGTCGCCGCTCCCCCGGTGCCGACGCTGTTGACGACGACCGAGCCGAACTCGTAACCGGCGAGATCGTCTCCGAACGCGACGGTGTCGATCGGCGTCGCCCCGGGCTCACCGGGCGGGCGGGTGTACAGGCACTCGATGTCGCTCAACAGCACGAGCGCGTCCGCGCCGACGAGCCGCGCGACGAGCGCTGCGAGCCGGTCGTTGTCGCCGAAGCGGATCTCGTGGGTCGCGACCGTGTCGTTCTCGTTCACGATCGGAAGGATGCGCAGGCGCAGCAGGCGCTCCATCGCACGCCGCGCGTTCGACCGATGGGTCGCGTTCTCCAAGTCGCCGGCAGTGAGCAGCACCTGCCCTGCGACGATGGCGAACGGGCGAAGGGCCGCCTGGTAGCGATAGATCAGCACGTTCTGTCCGACGGCCGCCGCCGCCTGCTGGGTGGCAAGGTCTGTCGGTCGCTCGTCGAGACGCAGATACGGCATGCCGGTGGCGATGGCCCCGGAGGAGACCAGGACCACCTCGGTGCCCCGCCCGTACGCTTCCGCCAGGGCGGCGACGATCGGCTCGATCTTGTGGGCGTTCTCGCCGCTGATCGAGGAGGATCCGACCTTCACGACCACGCGAGTCGCGCCGCGAAGCTCGGCGCGTGAGGTGACGGTCACTCGTCGTCCTCGTCGAACTCGTACGCGGACTCCGCGCGCGCGGCCGCCTTCGCATCCATCAGCTCGTGATACTGCTCACGGCGCTCGCGCGTCGTGCGACGCGTGCGATCATCCAGGCGCGGGTCTGTGCCTCGCGGCGCGGTCATGAGCTCGGCCGCCGAGGTGAGAGCAGGCTGCCAGTCGAAGACGATGCCGTCCCCCGGACCGATGACGACGGTCGCACCGGGTGTCGCGCCGACGCGGAACAGCTCGTCCTCGACACCGAGCTTCGCCAGCCGGTCGGCGAGGAAGCCCACGGCCTCGTCGTTCTGGAAGTCGGTCTGCTGCACCCACCGCACCGGCTTCTCGCCGAGGATGCGGTAGATGTCGCCATAGGTGCCGCCCTCGACACGCACGGTGAAATCGGCCACCGCGCCCTGCGGGCGGATGATCACGCGCACCGGAGCGGGCGCGGATGCCGCGACCTTCCGCTGCTCGGCGACGATCTCCGCCATCGCGAACGTGAGCTCGCGCAGCCCCTCGCGGCTGACCGTGGAGATCTCGAACACCCGATAGCCGCGCTGCTCGAGGTCACCGCGGACGAACTCGGCGAGTTCCTCCGCCTCGGGCACGTCCACCTTGTTGAGCGCGATGAGCTGCGGTCGCTCGAGGAGCGGCACCTGCCCTTCGGGTACCGGATAAGCACCCAGCTCGGCGAGGATGACATCGAGATCGCTCAGCGGGTCACGCCCCGGCTCGAGCGTGGCGCAGTCGAGCACGTGCACGAGCGCCGCGCAGCGCTCCACGTGGCGAAGGAACTCAAGGCCGAGGCCACGGCCATCACTGGCACCCTCGATGAGCCCCGGGACATCCGCGATCGTGTAGCGGATGTCTCCCGCCTGCACGACGCCCAGATTGGGGTGCAGCGTCGTGAACGGATAGTCGGCGATCTTCGGGCGGGCCGCCGACACCGCCGCGATCAGGCTCGACTTCCCCGCCGAGGGGAAGCCCACGAGCGCCACGTCGGCGACGGTCTTCAGCTCGAGCCGGACATCGCCCTCCCAGCCGGGCGTGCCGAGAAGCGCGAAGCCCGGGGCCTTGCGCTTCGGGTTGGCGAGCGCCGCATTGCCGAGACCGCCGCGGCCGCCGGGGGCGACCACGAGCCGCATGCCGGGCTCGATCAGATCGGCGATGAGCTCGCCGTCCTCCGTGGTGACGACGGTGCCCACCGGAACCGGCAGCTCGACGTCGTCGCCCTCGGCGCCCGACCGGTTGTCACCCATCCCGAACCCGCCGTTGCCGGCGGACCGGTGCGGTGAGTGGTGGTAGGACAGCAGGGTCGTGGTCTGCGGGTCGGCGACGAGCACGATGTCACCGCCGTCGCCGCCGTTGCCTCCGTCGGGACCGGCGAGCGGCTTGAACTTCTCACGACGTACCGACACACAGCCGTTGCCGCCCTTGCCGGCGCGCAGATGGAGCGTCACGGTGTCCACGAACGTGACCATGGCGGCATCCTCTCGATATGGGCCGGAAATGAGGCGAGGGGCGAGCCGAAGCCCGCCCCTCGCCGAGTCTTATGCGTCGACCCGGATCACTCCGCGGAAGCGACGATGTTGACGACCTTGCGGCCGCCCTTGGTGCCGAACTCGACGGCACCGGCCGACAGCGCGAACAGCGTGTCGTCGCCGCCACGGCCGACGTTCACGCCGGGGTGGAAGTGCGTGCCGCGCTGGCGGACGATGATCTCGCCGGCGTTGACGACCTGGCCGCCGAAGCGCTTCACGCCGAGGCGCTGCGCGTTCGAGTCACGACCGTTGCGGGTGGAGCTTGCGCCCTTTTTGTGTGCCATCTGAACGTCTCCCCTGGCTGCTTACTTGATGCCGGTGACCTTGACGCGCGTGAGGTCCTGACGGTGGCCCTGGCGCTTCTTGTAGCCGGTCTTGTTCTTGAACTTCTGGATCACGATCTTCGGGCCGCGCTCGTTGCCGAGCACCTCGGCCGTGACCGACACCTTCGCGAGCTTGTCGGCGTCAGTGGTCACGGCGTCGCCGTCGACCAGGAGCACCGCGGCGAGCTCGACCTTCTCGCCGACCTGCGCCTGAAGGCGGTCGAGAACGACGATCGAGCCGACCTGGACCTTCTCCTGGCGGCCGCCGGCGCGCACAACTGCGTAAACCACTTCACACCTGTTTCTTCAGGGAGCTGACTGCTCCGTGTTGTCCATCCGTATCGCCCGTGAAGGGCGGGAAAGTCACGGTGCCACCGGACATCGAGTCCTCGCGCCGCTCCCGGGGTGCAGCGCATGACGCACCAAAGGGATACTTTACCGGATGCCGCGCCCTCCGGCAAAGCGAGACGGGGCCGTGTCGCGGCATCCGCTCGTAGACTTCCGGAGTGATCCTGATCGACGACCCCCGCTGGCCCGCACACGGGCGCCTGTGGTCGCATCTCGTCAGCGATCACAGCCTCGACGAGCTGCACACGTTCGCCCGTGCGAACGACCTTCCGGCCCGCGCGTTCGATCTGGACCACTACGACGTCCCCGCCGAAGCGCACGAGCGCCTCGTCGCCGCCGGCGCGACGGCCGTCGACGGGCACACGCTCGTGCGCCGGCTCATCGCGTCCGGTCTGCGCGTGCGCGCCCGGGACCGCGCCTAGCCCTGCGGCTGGTCGCCGACCGCCGGCGTCGTCGTGAGCGTCGCCGTCGTCACCCGCCGGCGTGCGCGACCCTGACCGGGGGCCTTCGGCTCCGGCAGGGCGTTGAGCACCGAGTCGAGGAGGATGTCCGCTTCGCTCTTCGAGGATCCCCCGTCGGAGCGCTTGCGACGACGCTTGGGACGCTCGGGCTGCTCTGCGCTATCCGCCGACGGCAGCTCGATCTCCAGCGGTACACCCGAATCGGTCAGCACGGGCGCGATGGTTGAGGCCGCGATCTTCGCGAGTGCCGACTTCGCACCCTCGGTGATCACGTGGGTGCCCCCACCCGCCGGAGCCGGCTGCTGCGGAGCAGCCGCGGCGTTCACTCCGTTCTGCCCCTGGCCGCCGCGATTGCGCCGCGTGCCGCCGTTCGTGGCGGGTGCCGCCGTGCGGTGCTTCACAACCGGGTCGTGGTGCACGATGACGCCGCGCCCGGCGCAGATCTCGCACGCCTCGCTGAAGGTCTCGAGCAGGCCGAGCCCCAGCTTCTTGCGGGTCATCTGCACGAGCCCGAGGGACGTGACCTCGGCGACCTGGTGCTTCGTCCGGTCGCGCGAGAGGCACTCGATGAGGCGCCGCAGCACGAGATCGCGGTTCGACTCGAGCACCATGTCGATGAAGTCGACGACGATGATGCCGCCGATGTCGCGCAGTCGCAGCTGACGCACGATCTCCTCGGCCGCCTCGAGATTGTTCTTCGTGACGGTCTCCTCGAGGTTCCCGCCCGAGCCGACGAACTTGCCCGTGTTGACGTCGACGACCGTCATGGCCTCGGTGCGGTCGATGACGAGCGAACCGCCCGAGGGAAGCCACACCTTTCGCTCGAGCGCCTTCTCGATCTGCTCGGTCACTCGGAACGTGTCGAACGGGTCGCGCTCGCCCTCGTAGCGCTCGACGCGCTCGAGAAGGTCGGGCGCCACCGCACGCAGGTAGCTCTCGATGGTCTGCTGGGCCTCGTCGCCCTGGATGAGCATCTTCGTGAAGTCCTCATTGAAGACGTCACGCACGATCTTGACGAGGAGGTCGGGCTCGGAGTGCAGCAGCGCCGGCGCCTGACCCGCCTGCGTCTGGGCGCTGATGTGCTCCCACTGCGAGGTCAGACGCTGCACATCGCGGGTGAGCTGCTCCTCGGTGGCGCCCTCGGCAGCGGTGCGCACGATCACACCCGACGACTCCGGCAGCACCTCCTTGAGGATCTTCTTCAGACGGGCGCGCTCGGTGTCGGGGAGCTTGCGCGAGATGCCGTTCATCGCTCCACCCGGCACGTACACCAGGTAGCGACCAGGGAGTGAGATCTGGCTCGTGAGCCGGGCGCCCTTGTGGCCGACCGGGTCCTTCGTGACCTGCACGAGCACACGGTCGCCGCTCTTGAGGGCAAGCTCGATGCGACGCGGCTGGTTGCCGGTCTCGACGCCATCCCAGTCGACCTCACCGGAGTAGAGCACAGCATTGCGGCCCCGGCCGATGTCGACGAACGCGGCCTCCATGCTCGGAAGCACGTTCTGCACGCGACCGAGATAGACGTTGCCGATGAGCGAGGCGTCCTGGTTGCGGGCGACATAGTGCTCGACGAGCACGTCGTCCTCAAGGACGGCGATCTGGATGCGCCCGTTCTTCGAGCGCACCACCATCACGCGGTCGACGGCCTCACGGCGCGCGAGGAACTCGGCCTCGGTGACGACCGGACGGCGACGGCCGGCCTCACGACCGTCGCGCCGACGCTGCTTCTTCGCCTCGAGACGCGTGGAGCCCTTGATGCGCTGCGGCTCGGTGATCAGCTCGACGGCGCGAGCCGGGCGGGTGTACTCACGCTCCTCGGTGGCCTCGCCACCCGTGCCGCGGCGACGATTGCGGCGACGGCTGGTGCTGGTGCCCGGCTGGACGACGTCCGCCGGGGCGGGCGACTCGTCGATGTCGTCGAGCAGCGGCAGCAGTGCGACGGGCGGCGCGTAGAAGTGGAGAGCTGTCGAGACGGTCGACACGAAGGTCTCGGGCAGCAAGCCGAGCCCGACCGCGGTGAGCGGACCCTCCGGCTCCGCGACAGGCTCCGGCTCGGCGATCGGCTCAGGCTCGGCGTCCGGCTCCGGCTCGGCGTCCGGCTCAGCTGCCTCGGTCTCCGTGGTCGCAACATCGGCGGTGGCATCGGCAGAGCCCGGCTCCGGGGCGCCGTCATCGCTCACAGCCCCGGTCGCCGCCGATTCCCCCACCTGATCGGAAGCAAGAACGTCAGCCGCAAGCTGCACGGTGAAAGGGTCGGCGATCGCGGGGGTCGTGGCATCCGTCACGGCGTCAGCAACGTCAGCGGGGTTCGAGGGGATGTCGGCATCATCGGCCATCACAGGCTTGTCTCCCAGCCCGGCGACACCGCGCGTCGCCCGGCGATCTCATCTCTGGCGGCGGCGCACCCGGCGCTGCCGCAAACTCACTCGGTGTGCAGGAGGCTCGAGGCTCGTCCTGCGAGGGCGGTCATCGCCCGAAGTCTGCATCGATGTCGCGAGCGGCGCGGCCGCCGCGGCATCCGATTCATTATCTCATCTTCCGTGTCGTCTGCGCGACGGGTGGATGCCGCGGCGCGTCGAGCCTCCTATTCTCACGGTCGCTGCGCCGGCGCGGGCCTGCTGCGCACCGCGAGAATCCGGGCATGCCCGACCATGCATCCGCACCGCGCACACCCGCTTTCGGAATCTGGCTGATCGTCGCCGGCGTGGTCGGCTGGACGGCCGCCTTCGAACTCACGCTCGAGCGGCTGCACCTGCTCGCGAACCCGGCAGCCGCGGCATCCTGCGACTTCAGCGTGCTCGTCCAGTGCAAGGCGAACCTCGATTCGTGGCAGGGCAGTGCATTCGGCTTCCCCAACCCGATCCTCGGCCTCGCGGGCTGGGTGGCTCCGGTGATCATGGGCGTGGCCGTGCTCGCCCGGGTGCGCTTCCCCGGCTGGTTCTGGGGTGTGTTCTGGTTCGGCACCGCGAGCGCGTTCGGGCTCGTCACCTGGTTCATCAGCCAGAGCATCTTCCAGCTGCACACCCTGTGCCCGTGGTGCATGCTGACGTGGTCGATGACGATCCCCACCTTCTACGCCGTCACCGTGCACGTGCTGCGCATCGGTGCCATTCCGGTCACGGAGCGCACGCAGGTGCGTGCGGGGCGTCTCATGGTGTGGGTGCCGCTCGCCACGATCCTCAGCTACGCGGTCGTGATCCTTCTCGCCCAGCTGCGTCTGGACGCCATCCCCAACGTGTTCGCCACCTTCTTCGGCTGACCTATCCACAGGCGCCTCCGCGCGTCCGCCTCCGCTCGCTAGCGTGAGGGCGACGCGAGGAGGCAGCGATGTCGCACGAGACGGACAGCATGACCGCGCTGGATGCGGCCCTGGCCGCCATCGACGCCCAGATCGCGGCGGCTCGTCAGGCAGCGGATGCCGCGGCTCGCGCCGAAGGCGACCTGCGCGCGCTGCGCGCCACTGCGACCTCACCCGGACGCGAGGTGTCCGTGACCGCCGGCGCGACGGGGGCGATCGATCGCATCGAGGTGCAGGACGCCGCGCTCGACGTCGACGCCCGCTCGCTCTCCCGCCTCCTCACCGAGACCGCCGCGCAGGCACAGGGTCTCGCGGCCGCGCGGGCCGTCGAACGGCTCGCCGCTGTGGCGGACGTCGACTCCCTCACCGTGACGCGCACCGGTCCGGTACACGGTGACGGACCTGGTTCGGGCGCCTGATGATCATGCTCGACCGCCTCGTCGTCACCCCAGCCCGGCTCGCCGCCGCGGCGGCCCGCATCACGAGCGCGGGTCGCGCAATCGACGACGCCCTCACCCAACTCGAGAGCGACGCGACGGCGTTGCGAGGCTCCTGGTCGGGCGAAGCCCAGCAGGCGTTCGATGCCGCCCAACGACAATTGCGTGCCCGGCTGGCAGACCGCACCGACGCACTCGCCCGCATCGACGCCGCCCTCACCGCCCTCGCCGAGTCGTACTCCGCCACGGACCTGCAGGGCGCGCGCTCTCTCGGAGCGACCTCGTGACCGCGGCGAATCAGCGCATCGTCCTCGACGGCGACGTGCTGCAGGCTCAGGAGACCCTTCTGCGCGAGGCGTCCGCCGAGCTGGACCGGGCGGCGGCGCGCACCGCGACGCCGCTCGGGCCGATCGCGTTCGGTGCGCTCGCACAGGGACTCCTCGTGCCCGCGACCACTGCTCTCGCGTCCCATACGCGTGACCTCCTGATCGTGGCGCACACCCTCAGCGACCGCATGGCCGACGGGGCGTCGCACGCGGGCACAGCCTTCGCCCGCGTCGAAGACGACGCGACGACGACCTTCACCGGGACGGAACCATGAGCGCGTCGTCGCTCGCCGCAGAGATCCGTGGCGGCGCCTGGGCCGGCGGCCTCCCGCGCAGCGCTCTGGGCGCAACAGCGTGCGCGGAGATCCCCGGCATCGCGGGCGTCGTGATCACCTACGTGCAACCGCTTCGGGACTGGTTCGACCAGCTGCTCGGTGACAGCGCCCAGGTCGCGGGTGTCGCCGCGCAGTGGGAGGACGCGGCTGCGTCGCTGACCGAACTCGCGCCGCGACTGCGCGGCGGCCGCACCGCCCTCACCGATCTCGACGGCCGCACCGTGCGCGCGTTGCGAGAACGACACGACGACCTCCTGGCGGTGACGAGGGATGCCGCGGAGTGGGCCGCGGCGACAGCGGCATCCCTCCGTCTCGCCTCCCGAATCGTGGATGCGACCCGAACCTACGTCTGCGAGGTGCTGACCCGCCTTGCGCGCTTCGCCGAGCAGCTGTTCTCGTTCTCCCTCAACCCGCTCGAGATCGCCCACCGCGTGACGGATTTCGCGCGCGCCGCCGCAGATCTCGTCGCCGCGACCGGACGGCTCGTGACCGAGCTCCTCGAGGCTCTCCACGCGCTCTCCGCGCTCATCCAGCGCCTCATTCCGATCATCGCCGAGGCTGCGGCGGCACTGAAAGACGTCGTCGCCCGCATGCTGCCCGCCGTCGGACTCGCCGCCGGCGGACTCGTCGGGATGCTTCTCGGAGGAGCCGCACAGAACTTCCTCCAGAAGTCCGCGGACGTCGAAGAGCTCGACCCCGACACGCTCGACCCGACGCGCCGTCAGGCATGGGAGGACGCGCAGCGCGTCACCCGGCTCGACACCTTCGCCGACCTCGTCGCGGTGAATGGCACGACGGATCTGATGGGGGGCGCCGATGCGACGGTGATCGACGTGAAGCGGGTCGTCGGGGCCGACGGTTCGGAGCACTGGGTGGTCTCGCTTCCCTCCACGCAGGACTGGCAGTTCAGCGGCGACAAGGGGGCTATGAACGATCGCGACTCGAATATCGCGCTCATGCTCGACAACCCCCTGCTGAGATCCGCGTATGAGCGAGCCGCGCTCGAGGCGATGAGGGACGCCGGCATCCGGCCCGGCGATCAGGTGGTGCTGACAGGCTTCAGCCAGGGAGGCATCCTGGCGGCGAACCTCGCGGCCGATCCGACATTCCCGTACCGCACGATCGGGGTCGTCACCAACGGATCGCCTGTTGACGGGTTCGCGGTTCCCGCCGATATCCCGGTCTACTCCTTCCAGCACGAGAGCGACCTGGTGCCGCGCCTCGACGGCAACGGCACCGGGCCCGTGCCTCCGAACGTGCACCGCATCACGCTGCCCGACACCGGGAACCCCCTGGCCGCGCACGACAACCAGTACTACCGGGACTCGATCGCCGCGTGGGAGCAGCTGTACGCCGCCCAGCACGGCGCTCCCCCGCCCGGACTCGACGCGCTCACCGGCGCGGTCGTCGACCACTCGATGTTCACGGCAGCAGAATGAGGATCATGTCCCCCCGACACGCGCTCCCCCGCACGATCGCGCTCGTCGCCACCGCCGTCGCACTGGTGACCGGCCTCGCCGGGTGCGTCGGCGCCCCGACGGCGGACGTGTCGTTCGAGCAGAAGATCCCCGCCGCGCTCGAAGGTGCCGGCCTCGGTCTCTCGGATGCGTGGGCGAGCCGCAGCACCGACGGGTTCACGGTGGTGCTCAACGTCGGCGCCGTATCGACGGCCGCCGATGTCTCTGATGCGGAGCTCCGCCGCATCCTGCAGCTCATCGAGGCGAACAACACTCTGGGTGGTGACCGCCTCGATCTCACCGTGCGCAGCTCGAGCGGCGACCGCATCGACCTCGAGCCGGCCGCTGTCACGCTCGGAGCGGACCCCAGCGCCTACCGCGGATCCGTGCCCACAGCGCTGTCGCTGTCGTGGGACGAGGTCACGCGGATGCTGCACTGACACCCGCTCCGCAAGTCGATGCCCGCCTCCTGACGGAGGCGGGCATCGACACATCTCGCGCCGGACGACTCAGCCGAACCAGATCTCCAACTCGCGGGCCGCCGACTCAGGGCTGTCGCTGCCGTGTACCAGGTTCTGCTGCACCTTGACGCCCCAGTCGCGGCCGAAGTCGCCGCGGATCGTCCCGGGAGCGGCCGTCGTGGGGTCGGTGGTTCCCGCAAGGGACCGGAACCCTTCGATGACGCGGTTGCCCGCGAGGCGGATCGCGACCGACGGGCCCGACATCATGAATTCGACGAGCGGCTCATAGAACGGCTTGCCCTCGTGCTCGGCGTAATGCTGCTCGAGCCGGCCCCGTTCGGGCTCCACGAGTCGCAGATCGACGAGCGAGTATCCCTTCGCCTCGATGCGGGCGAGGATGGCTCCTGTCAGGCCGCGGGCGACGCCGTCGGGCTTGACGAGGACGAGGGTTTCTTCGGTGGCCATGGTTCTCAGTCTCCGTTCTCGGCGCCCTCGACGAGCCGCGCGTTACGGCGATCGAGCTGGGCCCCCTTGATCGTCGCATATCCCCACATCGCCCCGAAAATGGCCCCGACGATGAACAGGCCGAACGCGAGGAAGCCGCTCAGGAACACGATCACCTGCAACGCCCATCCGAGCCAGATCCCCCATCGGTAGCGCAGCACGAGGGTGGTCAGCACCATGATGACGGCGACCACGACACCCCCGACGATGCCCCACCAGGGGTCGACGCCGTCGGGGAGTCCCTTGAGCCCGTAGACGGCGAGACCGCCGAGGAACACGACGATCGACTCGAATCCGAGGATGACGGCGCCCAGCGACTCCTCGGCGCCACGGCGTCGGCGCTCGCGCGGGCTCACTGCTCCCACCCGGCCATCCAGTCCTCATCGCGCGCGAGCGCGATCGCCTCCCCCGCGAGCACGACGGAGCCCGCGATGACGACCGCGCGCCGCTCCCCCGCCGCCGCCCACGACCGGGCGGCCTCCGCCGCGTCGGCGAGGTCCGGATGCACCGACACCGGCAGGCCTGCGGCCTCGACCACATCAGCGACGGCGTCGGCGTCACGGGCGCGGTCGGAATCGGGCGCGGTCGCGAAGACGTGGGTCGCGACATCCACGAGCTCTCCGACGATGCCGGATGCGTCCTTGTCGCCGAGCACGCCGAGCACGAGTCCCCATTCGTCGAAGTCGAAGGATGCCGCCAGCCCCGCCGCGAGTGCGTGCGCACCGTGCGGGTTGTGGGCGGCATCGACGACGACGGTCGGGTGCGTGCCGATCAGCTGCAGCCGCCCCGGCGAGGTCGCCTGCGCGAGCCCCTCGGCGACCACGTCACCGGTCAACGGCTGCGTGCCGCCGCCGACGAGCGATTCGACGGCCGCGATCGCGAGTGCGGCGTTCGCGGCCTGATGGGCGCCGTAGAGCGGCAGGTACTCGTCGGCGTAGGTGCCGGCGAGTCCGCGCACCGTGACGACCTGGCCGCCGACCGCCAGACTCGCCGCCGTTACGGCGAACTCCTCGTCGGCGAACGAGATCGTCGCGCCGTGACGCTCGGCGGCGGCGCGGAGCACGGCGGCGACGCCCGGGGTCTGCGCCGCCGACACGACGGCCGCGCCGGGCTTGATGATGCCGGCCTTGACCTCCGCGATCGCCTCGACGGTGCTCCCGAGCCGATCGGCGTGGTCGAGACCGACCGGCGCGATCACCGCCACGTCGCCGTCGGCGGTGTTGGTCGAATCCCACGACCCGCCCATCCCGACCTCGATCACCGCCACGTCGACGGGTGCATCCGCGAAGGCCACGAACGCGAGCACGGTGAGCAGCTCGAAGAACGTCAGCCGTGCATCGCCCGCGGCCTGCAGCTCGGCGTCGACGAGGTCGACGAACGGCGCGATCTCCTCCCACGCATCCGCCACATGCGCGTCGGCGATCGGCTCACCGTCGATCATGATGCGCTCGGTGAACCGCTCGAGATGGGGGCTGGTGAACAGGCCGGTGCGCAGACCGAGCGAACGCAGCAGGCTCTCTGCGATACGGCTCGTCGACGTCTTCCCGTTCGTGCCGGTCACATGCACCACGCGGTACGTACGCTGCGGGTCATCGAGGTACTCGAGCACGCGGCGCGTGCGCTCGATGCGCGGCTGTACCCACTGCTCCCCCTGCCGCTGCAGCAGTGCTGCGTAGACCGCATCGGCGCGAGCGGTGTCGCGGGCGGTCACTCGGTCACCCCCGCGCGTGCGACCTCGACGCGGAAGGCGCCCGCGTTCGCGAAGGCGCCCGCCTCGAACGAGCCGGTGTGCTCACCGTGGCCGGCGGCGTCGAACGTCGACCCGACGAGCACGTGTCCGTTCACGGTCGCGCTGACAGCGAGCGTCTCGTCGGCCACGCCCGCGAGAGCGAAGGCGGCCGCGACGGCGGCGGCGTCCGTGTCGTCGTCGAAGCGCAGCGAGAGCGAGATGCGGTCGCTGACGTCGAAGCCGGCGGCCTTGCGCGTGTCCTGCACGGCACGGATCACGTCGCGCGCGAGACCTTCGGCCTCGAGCGCGGGTGTCGTGGCGGTGTCGAGCAACACGAATCCGCCGCTCGCGAGCACCGCGAGCGCCTCACCCTCCGGACGACCCGACGTCTCGACGGCGAGTTCGTACTCGCCCTCGACGAGCGAGAGTCCGCCCGCAGTGACGACGCCGTCGGACACCGACCAGTCGCCCGCCTTGGCGGCCTGGATCGCCTGCTGCACCTGTTTGCCGAGTCGAGGCCCGGCCGCGCGGGCGTTCACCGTCAGGCGGTGAGAGATGCCGAAGGCGGCGGGGGTGTCGGCGGCGAGCTCGACGAGCTCGATCACCTTCACGTTGAGCTCGTCCTGCAGGATCCTCTCGAACTGGGCGAGGGCCGCGGCATCCGTCACCACCACGGTCAGGCGTGGGAGCGGCAGGCGCACGCGCTTGCCCTCGCGCTTGCGCAGGGCGTTGGCGACGCTCGAGACCTCGCGCACGGTGTCCATCGCGGTGCGGATGTCGGCCGCCGCGGCGAACGCGGACGCGTCGGGCCAGTCGGTCAGGTGCACGCTGCGTCCGCCGGTGAGGCCCTGCCACACCCGCTCGGCGACGAGCGGCAGCAGGGGCGCCGCCACGCGCGTGAGCGTCTCAAGCACCGTGTAGAGCGTGTCGAACGCCTCCGTGCTGGTCGGATCGGAGACGTCGCCCCCGGTCCAGAACCGGTCGCGCGAGCGTCGGATGTACCAGTTCGTCAGCGCCTCGGCGAACTCGCGCAGGCGAGAGGCCGCGGTGGTCGAGTCCAGACCCTCGAGATCGGATGCCACGTCCCGCACCAGGTCGCCGGTCAGGGCGAGGATGTACCGGTCGAGCACGTTCGTCGAGTCGGTGCGCCATGTCGCCGTGTAGGCCTGGCCCCCGGGCCCGCCGGCGGCGTTCGCGTAGGTCGCGAAGAAGTACCACGCGTTCCACAGCGGCAGCAGGAACTCGCGCACACCCGCGCGAATGCCCTCCTCGGTCACGACGAGGTTGCCGCCGCGCAGCACCGAGCTCGACATGAGGAACCAGCGCATCGCGTCGGAGCCGTCGCGGTCGAACACCTCGGAGACGTCCGGATAGTTGCGCAGCGACTTCGACATCTTCAGGCCGTCGTTGCCGAGCACGATGCCGTGGCACGACACGCCCGTGAACGCGGGGCGTCCGAACAGCGCGGTGGAGAGCACGTGCATGACGTAGAACCAGCCGCGCGTCTGCCCGATGTACTCGACGATGAAGTCGGCGGGAGCGTGCGCGTCGAACCACTCGCGGTTCTCGAACGGGTAGTGCACCTGCGCGTAGGGCATCGAGCCGGAGTCGAACCAGACGTCGAACACGTCCTCGATGCGGCGCATCGTGCTGCGGCCGGTCGGGTCGTCGGGGTTCGGGCGGGTGAGCTCGTCGATGTACGGCCGGTGCAGGTCGACCTGGCCCTCCGCGTCACGCGGGAGCGTGCCGAAGTCACGCTCCAGGTCCGCGAGCGACCCGTAGACGTCGACGCGCGGATAGGCGGGGTCGTCGCTCTTCCACACCGGGATCGGCGAACCCCAGTACCGGTTGCGGCTGACGGACCAGTCGCGCGCGCCCTCGAGCCACTTGCCGAACTGGCCGTGCTTCACGTTGCCCGGCACCCACGTGATCTGCTCGTTGCCGGCGATCAGGTCGTCCTTGATGTCGGTGACGCGGATGAACCAGCTCGACACGGCCTTGTAGATGAGAGGGTTGCGGCACCGCCAGCAGTGCGGGTAAGAGTGCTCGTAGCTCGCCTCGCGCAGCAGGCGACCCTCCTGCTTCAGCAGGCGGATAAGCGGACGGTTCGCGTCCATCCAGAGTTCGCCCGCGACATCCGTCACCTGCGGCAGGAAGCGGCCGCCGTCGTCGAGGCTCACGATCGTCGGGATGCCGGCGGCATCCCCGATGCGCTTGTCGTCCTCGCCGTACGCGGGAGCCTGGTGCACCACGCCCGTGCCGTCGCTCGTCGACACGTAGTCGTCCGCGAGGATGCGCCACGCGTTCCCGGTGCCGAACGCCTCGTCGGCGTAGTAGTCGAACAGGCGGTCGTAGTGCACGTCGGCGAGCTCGTGGCCGAGCACGGTGCGCTCGACGGCCTCGCGCGCGGCATCCGCGTTCTCGTAACCCAGGTCCTTCGCATAGCCGCCCAGAAGGTCGGCGGCGAGCAGATAGCGGTGCGCCGTCGCGGAGGAGGCGTCGTCGGCAGTCGGGATGTCGGCGGCGCCCGCCGGCCCGCCGGGCACCACGACATAGGTGATGTCCGGGCCGACGGCGAGGGCGAGGTTCGTGGGGAGGGTCCAGGGGGTGGTCGTCCACGCGAGCACGCGCACACCGGTGAGCCCGAGCGCCTCGGCCTTGGTGCCGACGAGCGGGAACGTGACGGTCACCGAGGGGTCCTGGCGCATCTTGTAGACGTCGTCGTCCATGCGAAGCTCGTGTGCCGACAGCGGCGTCTCGTCCCGCCAGCAGTACGGCAGCACGCGGTAGCCCTCGTACGCGAGACCCTTCTCGTAGAGGGTCGCGAAGGCCCACAGCACCGACTCCATGAAGGTCGCGTCGAGCGTCTTGTAGCCGTTCTCGAAGTCGACCCAGCGCGCCTGCCGGGTGACGTAGTCCTCCCACTCGTGCGTGTACTCGAGCACCGAGGCGCGGGCCTTCGCGTTGAAGGTCGCGATGCCCATGCGCTCGATCTCGTCCTTCTCGGTGATGCCGAGCTGCTTCATCGCCTCGAGCTCGGCGGGAAGGCCGTGCGTGTCCCAGCCGAACACCCGATCGACCTTCTTGCCGCGCATCGTCTGGAAGCGCGGGAAGAGGTCCTTCGCGTAGCCGGTCAGCAGGTGTCCGTAGTGGGGCAGGCCGTTCGCGAACGGGGGTCCGTCGTAGAACACCCACTCCTCGGCGCCCTCGCGCTGGGCGATCGACGCGCGGAAGGTGTCGTCGTGCGCCCAGAAGTCGAGCACCTCGCTCTCGATCTCGGGAAAGCGGGGGCTCGGGGCGACGTCGGCGGCGGGTCCGAAAGCGGACGGGCGGGGGTAGGTCATCGTCTCTCTCACAGGATTCGTGTGCTCCTGCCGGGACGACCCTGAGGCCGCGGTACCACCCCGCATTGACGGATGCCGCGGCATCCGTCCTCTTTCACTGCGGCTGTGACGGGCCTGCCCCGCGCGGGTCTAGTGGGCCGAAGCCGTTCTTCCGCGAGCTCCCCGGTGATGGCCGGATCGGCGCTGGTCGCACAAGTCTACCGGCGCTCTCCGCGACTGTCGCGCCCCGCGCGCGATACTGACCGCATGGATGCCGCGTCCCTCCCCGCGCCCGTCGACCCGGCCTCGGCGCCGGCGGCCACCGCGCCCGACGGTTCGGCGGTGCGGGTGCTCGCGCGCGTGCCCGAGGTGAGCACCGCGCAGTTCATCCTCGCTGCCGACGCGGTGACGATCGCGCACCGGCATCGCACGGTGTCAGAGGTGTGGTTCGTGCAGGCGGGATCCGGACGTCTCTGGCGTTCGATCGACGGGCAGAGCGATGTCGTGGCGCTCGTGCCGGGCGTCTCCGTGGCGATCCCCGTCGGCACCGCGTTCCAGTTCGCGAGCGACGGCGACGGCCTCGTCATCCTCGGCGCGACCGCGCCCGCCTGGCCGGGCGACGACGAGGCCGTGCGCGTCGCCGGCCCGTGGGAGCCCACGCTCGGCTGAGCGCGTGCGCGGTGCCGCGGCATCCGCCCCTCGGTAGACTCATCGGGTCGTCCACACTCAGGCACGCTCACACAGTGCCGCATATATCGCTCGAGGAGTCCCCCATGGCCGAAGTTCCCGACAAGCCCGCACTCGAGGGCCTCGAAGCGAAGTGGGATGCCGCGTGGGAGACCGCGGGCACCTACCTGTTCGACCGTGACGCGGCCAAGACGAAGGGACGCGCGGGCGTCTACTCCGTCGACACTCCCCCGCCGACCGCCTCGGGCAGCCTGCACATCGGACACGTCTTCAGCTACACCCACACCGACCTCAAGGTGCGGTTCGAGCGGATGCGCGGCAAGACTGTGTTCTACCCGATCGGATGGGACGACAACGGCCTGCCGACCGAGCGCCGCGTGCAGAACTACTACGGCGTGCGCTGCGATCCGACGCTGCCCTATGACCCCGACTTCACGCCCCCGTTCGAGGGCGGCGACAACAAGTCGAGCAAGGCGGCCGACCAGATCCCGATCAGCCGACGCAACTTCATCGAGCTGTGCGAGCGGCTGACCGTCGAGGACGAGAAGACCTTCGAGTCGCTGTTCCGGCAGCTGGGTCTCAGCGTGGACTGGCGTCAGACCTACCGCACGATCTCCGACGAGACGATCCGCACGAACCAGCTCGCGTTCCTGCAGAACTACTCCCGCGGCGAGGCCTACCAGGACCTCGCCCCGACGCTCTGGGACGTCGACTTCCGCTCGGCGATCGCGCAGGCCGAGCTCGAGGACCGCGAGCAGCCTGGCGCCTACCATCGCCTCGCCTTCCATCGCACCGACGGCGGCGGCGACATCCACATCGAGACGACCCGCCCCGAGCTTCTCGCCGCCTGCGTCGCCCTCGTCGCCCACCCCGATGACGAGCGCTACCAGCCGTTCTTCGGCACCACCGTGACCACGCCCGTGTTCGGGGTCGAGGTTCCGGTGCTCGCGCACCCGCTCGCGCAGATCGACAAAGGCTCGGGCATCGCGATGGTCTGCACCTTCGGCGACGTGACCGACATCATCTGGTGGCGCGAACTCAACCTTCCGAACCGCACGATCATAGGCAAGGACGGCCGCATCGTCGCCGACGCCCCCGAGGCGCTGTCGACGGATGCCGCGCAGGCCGCTTTCGCGGAGCTCGCCGGCAAGACCGTGTTCAGCGCGAAGAAGCGCATCGTCGAGCTGCTGCAGGAATCGGGTGAGATCATCGGCGACCCGAAGCCGATCACCCACCCGGTGAAGTTCTTCGAGAAGGGCGACCGCCCCCTCGAGATCGTCTCGACCCGGCAGTGGTACCTGCGCAACGGCGCGAAGAACGCCGACCTGCGCGACGCGCTCATCGAGCGGGGACGCGGCATGACGTGGCATCCCGATTTCATGCGCGTGCGCTACGAGAACTGGGTCGGCGGCCTCACCGGCGACTGGCTCGTCTCGCGCCAGCGGTTCTTCGGGGTGCCGATTCCGGTCTGGTACGGCCTCGATGAGAACGGCGATCGCGACTACGCGCGCGTGATCACCCCCGACCTCGGTCAGCTGCCCGTCGATCCGACGATCGACGTGCCCGCGGGCTACGAGCCCTCGCAGCGCGGCGTGCCGGGCGGCTTCGACGGCGAGCAGGACATCTTCGACACCTGGGCGACGTCGTCCCTCACCCCGCAGCTCGCCGGCGGCTGGGAGCGCGACGAGGAGCTCTGGGGCCTCGTCGCCCCGTTCGATCTGCGCCCGCAGGGTCAGGACATCATCCGCACCTGGCTCTTCTCGACGATGCTGCGGAGCGTCTTGCAGGACGGCCGGGCGCCCTGGTCGGATGCCGCGATCTCCGGCTTCATCGTCGACCCCGACCGCAAGAAGATGTCGAAGTCGAAGGGCAACGTCGTCACGCCCGCGGACATCCTCGACGCCCACGGCTCCGACGCCGTGCGCTACTGGGCCGCCTCGAGCCGCCTCGGCACCGATGCCGCGTTCGACCCGCAGAACCCGACGCAGGTGAAGATCGGCCGTCGCCTCGCGATCAAGCTGCTCAACGCGGCGAAGTTCGTGCTGACCTTCCCGGTGCCGGAGGGCGCCGCGGTGACGCACGACCTCGATCGCAGCATGCTCGCGACCCTCGACACGGTCGTCGCCGAGGCGACGCGCGCGTTCGAGGGCTACGACCACGCCCGGGCGCTCGAGCTGACCGAGTCGTTCTTCTGGACGTTCTGCGACGACTACCTCGAGCTCGTCAAGGAGCGCGCCTACGACCAGACCGACGTGGGTCAGGCGTCCGCTGCGCTCGCCCTGCGCCTGGCGCTGTCGACGCTCGTGCGACTGCTCGCGCCGGTGCTGTCGTTCGCGGCGGAGGAGACCTGGTCGTGGTTTGAGGAGGGGTCTGTGCATCACGCCGCGTGGCCCGCCCCGCTGGGGCTCGAGGGCGACCCCCGCGTGCTCACGACCGTCGGTGACGCCCTCATCGGCGTGCGCCGCGCGAAGACCGAGGCCAAGGCCTCGCAGAAGACGCCGGTCACCCGTCTCGTCATCGCGGCGACCCCCGCACAGATCGCGCTCCTGCGATCCGCCGAGGGGGACCTCCGCGCCGTCGGCCGCATCGCCGAGATCGACTACGTCGAGGGCGACGCGCTGACAGTCGAGTCGATCGAGCTCGAGACGGCGGACGCCTGATGCAGCTCGGCACGCGGTGGACGGCGGGCGACACGCCCCCGTCGGCCGTGCCCGCCGTGCTGCACGACGCGATCGCCTCGGTGGAGAGAGCGCTGCCCGCCGACCCCCTCGGTCAGCCGCGTCCGCGATGGACACTCACCTGGCTCGAGCGTCGGCCGATCGCCGAACTCGACACGGGAGTGATCGTGACGGTGGATGCCGCGGGCTCACCCGTGGTGCGTCACGACGCCGACGACGAGTTCGCCTGATCCGCCGCCGCGTAGGCGCGCGGTGTTCCCCGCACGAGCAGCCGTGAGGCGCTGAGGGCGACGATAAGCGTGAGGGCGCCCGCGATCGTGAACGGCAGCCGGAGGTCGGATCGCGCCACGAGCCCGCCGAGCAGCGTCGCCACCGGGAAGACGCCCCATGTGACGGTGCGGACGATGCCGAGCGCGCGACCGAACAGGTGCGCGGGGATGAGGTGCTGCCGCAGCGCTCCCCACGGCACGTTCCACACCGACACCGCGAACGCCATGACCGCGTAGGACGCGATCGCGGTGACGACGTCGGGAGCGAGACCCACCGCGACGAGGGACACCGCGACGACGACATTCGCGAAAAGCAGCACCGGGCCGCGGCCGAGGAGACGCACCAGAGGCGCCGCGACGAACGACCCCACGAGAGCGCCGAGCCCGATCCCCGCCGTGACGAAGCCGATCGCGGCGGGCGTGACGTGCTGCACCTCGAGGAAGTAGAGGATCGTGGGCGCCTGGGCGAAGCTCAGGAGCGCTCCCACGAGCGACGTGAACAGCACGACCGCGCGCAGGTAGTGGTGCTGCCAGAGGTAGCGCAGCGCGGGGCGCGCGCCGTGAACGGACATGGATGCCGCGGCATCCGTCTGCTCGTCGACCTGGCGCGAGACGGCCAGCGACGGCAGCAACAGGGCCAGGGCGATCGGAACCAGATAGCCGATCGCGCCCACCCAGAGCGGCAGGGCGATGGACAGGCCGAACAGCAGACCTCCGATGGGCGTGGCGATGAAGTTGTCGATCGTCACCTGGGATGCCTGTAGCCAGCCGTTGGCGCTGTCGAACCGCTCGCGAGGGACGATCGCAGGAACGGCGGCGTTGACGGCGTTCTCGAACAGGGTCTCGCCGATGCCGAACGCAAGGGTGCCGATCAGCAGCGTCCACACCGAGATCGCGCCGGATGCCACGAGGGCCCCGAGCCACACCGCGGCACCGAGCCGTAGCGTGTTGGCGACGGCCATGATGCGCCGCCGATCGAAGCGGTCGACGATGACGCCGGCAGGAATGCCGAACACGAGCCACGGCACGAACGCGAGAGCGCCGAGGATCGCGATGACGAACGGGTCGGATGTCAGGGTGGTGGCGATGAGCGGCACCGCGGTGCGACCGACGCCGTCGGCGATGTTGCTGAAGGCGGTGGCTGTCCAGAGCGTGCGGAACGGGCGGCCGAGCGGCGGTGCCGCCGGCCTGATCGCTGTGGTGGTCATGACCGCGGCAGCAGTCCGAGCTGACGCGCTGCGGTGCCGGTGCTGCGCTGTGCGACGTAGGCGTCGAGACGCGCCGCCCGCTCATCGGCGCAGGCGCGGCGGCGGTGGATGTCGTCGGCGGCTCGTTCGAGCAGGCGGGCGAGCACCCGCAGCAGCCGCTCATCGGCGGAGCGGGTGGTGGTGCGGGCTTCGGGGGGAGCCGTCAGGAGGGTCATCTCATCGTCCCTTCTCGGGGAGGGCGAACACATCGGCGTGCACCGTCACGGGCACGACGCCCTCGCCGCGCTGGTCCTTGTATCGGTCGACGGCGCCGTCGATGACGGCCTGGAGCTGGGCGACCACGTCGGCCGCCTGCACCGCCGTGAGGTGGATGGTCGCCGTCGTGATCATCGCGCTGTCGTCCCACACGCCGTTCTCGCGCAGGCTCGCCCCCACATAGTCCATGAGCTGCTGGTGACGCCGGTTGAGGAACTCCGTCAGCACGACCTGTGTCGCCGCGCGGCCCGCGGGGGTCTTCACCGCCTCGGGGCTGCCGATCTGCACGCCGCCGCGAGGCCGTTCCCACCAGCGCTCGCGCGCGGTTCCCTGACCTTCGACCTCTCGAATGAGGTCATGCTTCGCGAGTGCGCGCAGGTGATAGCTGGTGGCGCCGGAGGACTCCCCCGTCATCGCCGCGAGGGTGCTCGCCGTCTGCGGGCCGTATTGCGAGATCAGATCGTAGATCTCGACCCGCAACGGGTGAGCGAGGGCCCGAAGTGCGCCGCCGTCGAGCACCCGCTGTTCGCGGGTCGTCGGGAGCGGGATCTCGTTCGTCATATCGCAAAGATACCTTTGCACGTACTACTTTGCAAATGTCTCTTTGCAACTACGCATCCGGACACTCGGGCAGCGCGCTCGGCACACCACGCGACGTACGATCGAGGAATGGATCTCGGCATCACCGACCGCGTGGCCCTCGTCGTCGGCGGCACCGGCTACCTCGGGCGTCACATCGCCACGACCCTCGCCGCGGAGGGCGCCGTGGTCGTCACCGCCGGCCGATCGGGTGGCGATGTCACGATCGACGGCCAGGATGAGGCATCCGTCGTCGCCGGCGTCGACGAGGTGATCGCCCGGCACGGGCGCATCGACATCCTGGTGGTCACCGCCGCGCCCGCGGCGCAGACCCTCGACCCGGCGGACGCGTTCTCCCCCGCGGCCGTCGCGGCCGCGGTCGATGCCAAATCGCTCGTCTTCCTGCGACTCGCGAACGCGGTACTCCCCCACATGCGCGCCCGCGGGTCCGGCCGCATCATCGGCATCGCCGGGCAGCTCGCCCGCGCCTCCACGAGCGTGGTCGCCTCGGTGCGCAACGCCGCCCTGATCCTCGCGGCGAAGGCCCTCGCCGACAGCATGGCCGGCACCGGCATCACCGTCAACGTCGTCAACCCCGGCAACGTGTTCGACGACGACCACCCGGTGCCCGCGGTCGGTCCCGGGCCCTCGACTCCGGAGCAGATCGCCGCCCTCGTCGCCTACCTCTCCTCGGAACCCGCGGCCGCCGTCTCGGGCGCGTCGATCGCCGCCGGACACACGTTCCGCGGCGTGTCGACCCTCTGAATCGACGCGATGCCGCGGCGTAGGCTGGCGGGATGAGCACGACGTCCCGCCATCCCCTTCTCGATCGTTCCGTGCTGCCGTACGAGCTGCCGGACGACGCCGCGATCGCCGTCGCGGACTACCTGCCGGCATTCGACGCGGGATTCGCGCAGCAGCGCGCCGAGGTCGCCGCCATCACCGCGAACCCCGAGCCGCCGACCTTCGAGAACACGCTCGAGGCCCTCGAGCGCAGCGGCGACCTGCTCGGCCGCGTCTCGCGCACGTTCTACACGGTGAGCTCCGCCGACGGCACGCCGGAGATCCAGGAGATCGAGGAGACCGTCGCCCCGCTGAACTCGGCGCACTCCGACGCGATCACCCTCGATCCCGCGCTCTTCGCACGGGTAGCCGCACTCTACGAGGCCCGCGACGACCTCGACCTCACCCCGGAGCAGCGCTACCTCGTCGAACGGCGCTACACGGTGATGTCGCACGCCGGCGCGGGGCTCGACGACGACGCCAAGCAGACCCTCCGCGATCTCAACGCCCGCCTGTCGGTCTTGACGACCACGTTCGAGCGCCATCTGCTGGCCGACACCAACGAGCTCGCCCTGCACGTGACGGATGCCGCAGACCTCGCCGGTCTCGCCGACAGTGACCTCGCCGCCGCCGCCCGGGCCGCCGCCGACCGCGGGCTCGATGGATATCTGGTGTCGCTGACGCTGTTCACCGGTCATCCGTACCTGTCACGGCTCACCTCCCGCCGCACCCGCGAGCGTCTGCTGGCCGCCTCCCGGTCGCGCGGTATCCGTGGCGGCGAGCACGACAACCGCGACGTGCTCCTCGAGATCGTGCGGCTGCGCGCGCAGCGTGCCGAGCTGCTCGGCTACCCGTCGCACGCGGCCTACGTGACGTCCGACCAGACCGCCGGTTCCCCGGAGGCGGTGCGGGAGATGCTGTTCCGCCTCGCCGCTCCGGCCGCGCGCAACGCCCGTGCCGAGGCCGACGCGCTGCAGCAGATCGTGAACGAGACCGAGGCGGCTCCGTTCGAGATCGAGGCCCACGACTGGGCGTACTACACCGAGAAGGTGCGGGCCGCGACGCTCGACCTCGACACCGCCGCACTGCGGCCGTGGTTCGAGGCGGAGCGGGTACTCACCGAGGGCGTGTTCGCCGCGGCATCCGCTCTCTACGGTCTGGGCTTCGCCGAACGTACCGATCTCGCGGGCTACCACCCCGACGTGCGGGTGTTCGAGGTGTCGGATGCCGACGGCTCACCGTTCGGCCTGTTCCTCTTCGATCTCTACACGCGCGACACCAAGCGCGGCGGCGCGTGGATGAACTCGATCGTCACCGAGTCAGCGCTGCGCGGCACCGGACCGGTCGTGGTCAACAACCTCAACGTCGTGAAGCCGGCCGACGGGCCGACGCTGCTGACGCTCGACGAGGTCACGACGCTCTTCCACGAGTTCGGGCACGCTCTGCATGGCCTCCTCGCGCGCGTCACCTATCCGTCGTTCGCGGGCACGGCCGTCTATCGTGACTTCGTCGAGTTCCCGAGCCAGGTCAATGAGATGTGGATCTACTGGCCCGAGGTGCTCGCACGCTACGCGCGTCATCACGAGACGGGAGAGCCGCTGCCTGCCGATGTCGTCTCACGCCTCACGGGGTCGCAGGCGTTCAACGAGGGCTTCGCCACCAGCGAATACCTCGCGGCCGCCTGGCTGGACCAAGCCTGGCACTCGCTGTCAGCCGCGGAGGCCGCAGCGGTCACCGACGTGGCCGCATTCGAACGGGCTGCCCTCGCCGAGATCGGTCTCGACAACCCGCTGGTGCCGACGCGCTACTCCTCGACCTACTTCGCCCACGTGTTCTCCGGCGGCTACAGCGCCGGCTACTACTCCTACATCTGGAGCGAGGTGCTCGACGCCGACACGGTCGAGTGGTTCACCGAGAACGGCGGACTCACGAGGGAGAACGGCGACCGGTTCCGCAGCAGGCTGCTCGGCGTCGGCGGCTCGAAGGATCCGCTCGAGGCGTACCGCGACTTCCGCGGGCGCGACGCCGAGGTGGCGCCGCTGCTCGCGCGGCGCGGACTCACCGGATGACGTCGAAGACCTGCTTCTGGATGCCGTTGCCGTAGGCCTCGTGCTCGACCAGGGCGAGCTTGGTGAGGTCGCGGTCAGAGCCGCTGAAGAGTCGCAGGCCCGCACCCAGCAGCACCGGGAACACGAGCAGGTGGTAGCGGTCGACAAGGTCGGCGTCTTCGAGCGAGGCAACGAGGGTCGCGCTGCCGTGCACGATGATGGGGGCGCCGTCCCCCTGCTTGAGCGCAGCGACGTCGTCGAGCGAGCGCAGCACCGTGGCCGGCCATCGGTCGTCGCCGTCAGCGAGGGTCGTCGAGACGACGTAGCGCGGCATGGCGTTGTACCCGGCGAACTCCTGTGTCATCGTCGGCCAGACCGGAGCGAACGCCTCGTAGCTTCGACGGCCGAGGAGCATCGCTCCGGCCTCCTCCTGCTCGCGGCCCTTGAGCTCGTATGCAGCGGGGTCGAACGCCACCGACGAGAAGGTCCAGCCGGCGTTGCGGTAGCCCGCTTCGCCGCCGGGGGCCTCGACGACGCCGTCGACGGACACGAACGAGGTGACGATGAGCTGACGCATGCGGTCAGCCTACGGGTGGATGTCCCGCCCCACCGTCCTGCGCTCAGGCTGTCTTGCGCTTCTGCCGCAGCACGACCGTGGGGGCCGCGCCCTCTTCGACGGCCGCACGGGTGACGATCACCTTCGCCACGTCGTCGGACGACGGGATCTCGAACATGATCGGGCCGAGCACGTCCTCGAGGATCGCGCGAAGTCCGCGGGCGCCCGTCTTTCGCGAGACGGCCAGCTCGGCGATCGCCTCGAGCGCGTCGCGCTCGAATCCGAGCTCGACGTCGTCGAGCGCGAACATCCGCTGGTACTGCTTCACGAGTGCGTTCTTCGGCTCGGTGAGGATCTCAATGAGCGCGTCGCGGTCGAGCGGGGACACCGAGGCGACCACGGGAAGACGGCCGATGAACTCCGGGATGAGCCCGAACTTGTGGAGGTCTTCGGGAAGCACCTCGCTGAAGTAGTCGGGCGCCTCGTCCTTACGCTGCAGCGGGGCGCCGAAGCCCACACCGTGCTTGCCGATGCGCGAGGAGATGATGTCTTCGAGCCCCGCGAACGCGCCCGCCACGATGAACAGCACGTTCGTCGTGTCGATCTGGATGAACTCCTGGTGCGGATGCTTGCGCCCGCCCTGCGGCGGAACCGAGGCGACCGTGCCCTCGAGGATCTTCAGCAGCGCCTGCTGCACACCCTCACCCGAGACATCGCGGGTGATCGACGGGTTCTCGGCCTTGCGGGCGATCTTGTCGACCTCGTCGATGTAGATGATGCCGGTCTCGGCGCGCTTCGTGTCGAAGTCGGCGGCCTGCAGCAGCTTGAGGAGGATGTTCTCGACGTCTTCGCCGACGTAGCCCGCCTCGGTGAGCGCGGTGGCATCGGCGACGGCGAACGGCACGTTCAGGCGCTTCGCGAGCGTCTGCGCCAGATAGGTCTTGCCGCAGCCCGTCGGACCGAGCATGAGGATGTTGCTCTTCGCGATGTCGACCTCGTCGGCCTTCTGCTCGGCGGGGAGGATCGACTGCTGGGCGCGCACGCGCTTGTAATGGTTGTAGACGGCGACCGACAGGGCGCGTTTGGCGGTCTCCTGTCCGACGACGTACTCCTCGAGGAACGCGAAGATCTCCCGGGGCTTCGGCAGGTCGAACTCGGCCACCTCGCCCGAGCCCTGCTCGGCCATGCGCTCTTCGATGATCTCGTTGCAGAGCTCGACGCACTCGTCGCAGATGTAGACGCCGGGGCCGGCGATCAGCTGCTGCACCTGCTTCTGGCTCTTCCCGCAGAACGAGCACTTGAAGAGGTCGGAACTCTCTCCGATGCGTGCCATGGTGCCCCTCCTGTTCGGCCTCGCGACGATGCGATTCGAGCCTAACCGAGCAGGCCGACATCGTCGCGTATTGTCCCCCGGTTCGCGGCGCGCCGCCGCTGTGAGCACGAACGCCCCGCACCGGGGAGGTACGGGGCGTTCGCGGCATCCGCTCAGCTCGTGAGTGCAGCCGGCACGCGCTTGCGGGTCGTGAGCACCTGGTCGACCAGTCCGTACTCGAGCGCCTCCTGCGCGGAGAGGATCTTGTCGCGGTCGATGTCCTTGTGCACCTCTTCGATCGTGCGGTTGGTGTGGCGCGCCATGGTCTCCTCGAGCCAGGTGCGCATGCGCAGGATCTCGGCCGCCTGGATCTCGATGTCGGACGCCTGGCCGTGCCCCGACTCGCCGACGGCGGGCTGGTGCATCAGGATGCGGGCGTTCGGCAGGGCGAGACGCTTGCCGGGCGTGCCGGCCGCGAGCAGCACCGACGCCGCGGACGCGGCCTGGCCGAGCACGACCGTCTGGATCTGCGGCGACACGTACTGCATGGTGTCGTAGATCGCGGTCATGGCCGTGAACGAGCCGCCGGGCGAGTTGATGTACATGATGATGTCGCGGTCGGGGTCCTGGCTCTCGAGCACGAGGAGCTGGGCCATGACGTCATCGGCCGACGCGTCGTCGACCTGCACGCCGAGGAAGATCACGCGGTCTTCGAACAGCTTGTTGTAGGGGTCCTGGCGCTTGAAGCCGTAGGCTGTGCGCTCTTCGAACTGGGGAAGGATGTAGCGGCTCGACGGCATCGGGAAGCCCTGCGGCACGCCATGCATGGGGGTGTTCATTCGACTGCTCCTGAAAGTGTGTGCCGGTGGTCAGTTCTCGGTGCCGCCGCCGCCGACGACGTCGGTCGCCGATTCGCGGATGTGGTCGACGAACCCGTATTCCAGCGCCTCCTGCGCGGTGAACCAGCGGTCGCGGTCACCGTCGGCGTTGACCTGCTCGACGGTCTTGCCGGTCTGGCTGGCGGTGATCTCGGCGAGGCGCTTCTTCATGTCGAGGATGAGCTGCGCCTGCGTCTGGATGTCGCTCGCGGTGCCGCCGAAGCCGCCGTGCGGCTGGTGGAGCAGCACACGGGCGTTCGGGGTGATGTAGCGCTTGCCCTTGGTGCCGGCGGTGAGCAGCAGCTGACCCATCGACGCGGCCATGCCGATGCCGACGGTGACGATGTCGTTCGGCACGAACTGCATCGTGTCGTAGATCGCCATGCCGGCCGTGATCGAGCCGCCGGGAGAGTTGATGTAGAGGTAGATGTCCTTCTGCGAGTCCTCGGCCGCGAGCAGCAGGATCTTGGCGCAGATTTCGTTGGCGTTCTCGTCGCGCACCTCTGAGCCGAGCCAGATGATGCGGTCCTTCAACAGCCTGTCGAAGACGCTTTGTGCGACAAGGGGTTCAGCCATGAGTGCTCCTGTTTCGGTTGCGTGAGAACGACACTACCGGCGGCGTTTCGGCGCCCCGCCCGTGTTCGCCGTCGGCAGATCAGGGCGTGGGATCGGCCAGTTCGCGGGCGTATCCGGTGACCGACCGGGTGTACCGCGGCAGGTGCGGCGCGAGGGCCTGGAGGGCGATGGATGCCGCGGCCCGCTCCCGTCCCGCGGACGCGAGCGCGAGCGCATAGAACGCCGCGGCGGCATCGTGGAGAGGCGTCCCCGCGCTGCGCGCGTATTCGGCCTCGAGCAGGGCGAGCGCCTCGTCGACGCGACCGAGGTTGCGGATCGTGCTCGCGTACTGGATCGTTGCGCGCGTGCGGCGCTCCTCATCGAGGCCGCCGGCGAGGGCGGCGCGGTAGAGCGGCTCCGCCTCCTCTTCGAGCCCGGCGGAGTCCCGCGCCCCGGCACGCTCGAACAGTGCGACGGGGTCATCCGCCCCTCGCTCGGACGCGAGGGCGTCGATCGCCGCGATGACGTCGGTCTCCGACAGGGTCGCGTCGTCCCACACCGCATCCACGCGGGCCTGCCAGTCGTCGTCTGTCATGCGCATGCTCCGGGTACGCGAGAGGGGCGGATGCCGCGGCATCCGCCCCTCTCGATCGTGTCTGCTTACTCGGCGGTCTTCTTGGCCGCGGGCTTGCGGGCAGGCTTCTTCTTGGGAGCCTCCTCGACCTCGGCGGCGGCGTCGGCGATCTCCTCGGCCTCGGCGACGACGTCCTCCTCGGCGGCGACCTCATCGGCGACGGCGACGAAGCCCGACAGATCGACGGGCTTGCCGTCGGTGTCGACCACGTTGACGCGGCCGAGAGCCACGGCGAGAGCCTTGTTGCGGGCGACCTCACCGATCATCAGCGGCAGCTGGCCACCCTGCTGGAGTGCCTCGATGAAGTCCTGCGGGGCCATGCCGTACTGGGCGGCCGACTGCACGATGTACTGGGTCAGCTCGTCCTGCGAGACCTGCACCTCCTGCTGCTCGACCAGCTTGTCGAGCAGCACCTGGGTGCGGAACTGGCGCTCGCTCGACTCGGTCACCTCGGCGCGGTGCACGTCGTCCTCGAGACGGCCTTCGCCCTCGAGGTGGTTGTGCACCTCCTCCTCGATGAGCTGGGGCGGCACCGGGATCTCGACCTGCTCGAGCAGCGTCTCGACGAGCTTGTCGCGCGCGGCGGCGCCCTGCGAGAAGGTCGACTGCTGGTCGACACGGTCCTTCAGCGACTCGCGCAGCTCGGCGATCGTGTCGAACTCGCTCGCGATCTGCGCGAAGTCGTCGTCGGCCTCGGGAAGCTCGCGCTCCTTGACCGCGGTGACGGAGACGGAGACCTCGGCCTCCTCGCCGGCGTGGTCGCCGCCGACGAGCTTCGAGCGGAACGTGGTGTCCTCACCGGCGGTGAGCGACTCGATCGCCTCGTCGATGCCCTCGAGCAGCTCGCCCGAGCCGACCTCGTAGGAGACGCCCTTGGCCTCGTCGATCTTCGCGCCGTCGATCGTGGCGATCAGGTCGAGCTCGACGAAGTCGCCGGTCTTGGCGGGACGCTCGACGGTGACGAGCGTGCCGAAGCGCGAACGCAGCCGGTCCAGCTCCTCGTCGATCGCCGACTCGTCGGTGGCGACGGCATCAACAGTGATGGTGATGCCCTCGTAGGCGGGGATCTCGACGTCGGGACGCACGTCGACCTCGACCTCGACCTTCAGGTCGCCGGAGAAGTCGGCGATCTCGGGGAGCTCGACGATGTCGGCGCTCGGACGGCCGATGACCTTCACGTCGTGGGCGCTGACGGCCTCACGGTAGAAGCCGTCGATACCCTCGTTGACGGCGTGCTCGAGCACGGCGCCGCGACCGATGCGCTGGTCGATGATCGGGGCCGGGACCTTGCCCTTGCGGAAACCGGGGATCTGCACGTCCTGCGCGATGTGCTCGTACGCGTGCGCGATCGACGGCTTGAGCTCGTCGGGCGAAACCGTGATGTGGAGCTTCACGCGAGTGGGCGTGAGCTGCTCGACGGTGCTGGTGACCATGCCTTACATTTCTCCTCTGATGTGCGCGTGGCGCGCTGACCGAAGTCTCGTGGGATGGGCCGACGTGTCGGGGCGACAGGATTTGAACCTGCGACTTCCCGCTCCCAAAGCGGGCGCTCTACCAAGCTGAGCTACGCCCCGGGCGGGTGCGCACGCGGAGGTGCGCCGAAGGCCCCTGGAAGTCTAGCCGACACCCTGTCGATTCGCGGCGGCCGTGGCATCCATGTATAGACTCGTGGATGCTGCGGCTCCGGCCGCTGCGGGGGTGTAGCTCAATGGTAGAGTCTCAGTCTTCCAAACTGATTGCGCGGGTTCGATTCCCGTCACCCCCTCCATCAGTGGCCTGACCGGCCGTTCTCTCCGCCTCAGATCGGCGTCGCTTCGGCGTGCGTGCGGGAGTGCTCGAGGTAGACGGCGGCGTTGCGCAGCAGCCCGACCTTCTCCTCGTCGCTGAGCTCGCGTCGCACCTTCGCCGGCACGCCGGCGACGAGCGAACCGGGTGGCACGATCGTTCCGCCGAGCACCAGCGCTCCCCCGGCGACGAGCGATCCGGCACCGATCACCGCTCCCGACAGCACGACGGCGCCCATGCCGATGAGACTGCCGTTCTCGATCGTGCAGCCGTGCACGACGGCGTTGTGGCCGACCGAGACGTCCTCACCGATGACGACCGGGGAGCCCGCGTCGACGTGCACCGACACGTTGTCCTGCAGGTTGCTGCGATCCCCGACGGTGATCGGGGCGCTGTCCGCGCGCAGCACCGCGTTGTACCAGACGCTGGCCCGGTCACCGAGAGTCACCGCCCCGACGATCCGTGCGCCTGAGGCGACGAACGCCGTCTCTGCAAGGTGAGGGGCGCGCTCCGGGAGCGCGAGGACGGCGGCGTCGGCGGCAATGCTCATGCCGCGACTCTACGAGGACTTCGCCGCGATCGCCTTCTCGAGTGCCGCCTCGTATTCGGGCTGCAGGGTGTCGACCCACGTGACCGTCAGATGGTCCTGGTCGCGGTAGACGTTCGCCCCGCCGATCACCGGCGAGCAGGTCGTCGCGGTGCAGTACACATCGGTGAAGTCGAGCAGGGTGACAAGGTTCTGACCGGATGCCGCGTCCCGCACCGGATCGTTCGGATCCAGCAGGTCGGAGCGCGCCCCCGTGCAGGCGCTCTCGGCGCGTGTGCGCAGGCACTTGTTCGGGTCGGTCTCCCACGCCGGGTTGTCGACGGCGGTGATGACCGGGATGCCACGGGACGTGAGGCTCTGCCACGCCTGCTGGTAGCCGGCGACCGCGGCCGCGTGCACCGATGGGTAGCTGCCCTTCGCGTACGGGGTCGACGCGAGTGATGCCGTGTAGACGACTGCGAACGAGGACGATGCGAGATCCTTCGTCACCGCCTCGCGCCACGTCGTGCACGCGTCGCCGAACGCTCCCGGGGTCGACAGCGGGGTCGTGCTCCACGGGCAGGCGCCCTTGAGGTAGGTGACGAGATGCCACCCCTTCTCCGCGGCGATCTTCTGGAACGTCGGCAGCAACTGGTACGCGTGACTGTCGCCGACGAGTGCGATCCGCGGCGCCGACGGGTCGGTCGATCCGAAGTTGCACACTACCGGCACCGAGTCGGTCAGCTCGAGGAAGCACGAGGCATCCGACGGCGCATCGGCGCCCGCGAAACCCGGGGCCGGCAGGATCGTGCCCAGGTTCGCCGTCGGGGAGCACGAGGCATCCAGCACCGACTGCGCCCCGAAGCACGACGGCGGATTGTCGCGCAGCTGGGCGAGAGCGGCGACGCCCTGGTTGTAGGCGGGGGCGTTGATGGCCCACCCGCCGACGGCGACCGCGCCGACGACGACCATGGCGGCGAGGGATGTCCACAGCGAGAACGCGCCCCGACGCACCGTCAGCACCTTCCACCGGCGCGCCGGGTCCTCGACGAAGCGCTTGGTGAGCCAGGCGAGGATCACGCAGATCGCCAGCAATGCGAGGCGGTGGTAGATGGACAGCCCCCAGAACGGAACCGACGGGGCGATGATGATGAGCGGCCAGTGCCAGAGGTAGAGCGAGTACGAGATGTCTCCGACGAACCGCATCGGACGGACGCCGAGAATGCGCGTCGGGTACCACCACCGTCGAGTGTTGGATGCCGCGATGATCGCCGCCGCGCCGAGAGCCGGCACGAGCGCGGCGTAGCCGGGGAACAGCGTCTGGCCGTCGAAGCGGAACGCCGCCCACCCGAGCGCGATCACCCCGCCCCAGCCGAGCACGAAGCTCACGACCGGTTGACGTACCTGCAGCGCGGGGACGAGCGCGATGAGGGCACCGAGCCCGAATTCCCACATGCGTCCGAACGTCACGAAGTAGGCCGGGGCCGGGTCGGCGAGGGTGAGAACGATGCCAAAGATCAACGAGGCGATCGTGACGAGCACGACCATCAACACCACCGAGCGGCGGGTGCGCACGAGTGCGCGGCGCGTGCGGCCACGGAGGAGCTTCACGCCGATCCACGCCGCGAGGAGGATGAGCAGCGGCCACAGCACGTAGAACTGCTCCTCGAGCGACAGCGACCAGTAGTGCTGCACGGTCGTCGGGTCGCTCGTGTGGTTGAGGTAGTCCGCGGAGGTCGCCGCGAGGTACCAGTTCTCGACGTAGAACGTCGAGGCCACGATCTCCTTCACCTCGCGCTGGATCGACGAGATGGGCGTCAGGTAGGGCGATGACACCACGATCGCGCAGAACAGCAGCACGAGCAGAGCCGCCGGCAGGAGCCGTCGCGCACGCCGCGCCCAGAACTCACGGAGCTTCACGCGGCCGGTCTGCTCGAGCTCGCGCATGAGGTGCCCGGTGATCAGGAACCCCGAGATCACGAAGAAGACGTCGACGCCGATGTACCCGCCGGTGATGCGCGCGGGCCAGAAGTGGTAGAGCACCACCAGCGCCACCGCGATCGCCCGGAGGCCCTGCACGTGGGGGATGAAGCGTGACGAGCGATCCTGCACCCCTCGACCGTAGCCGGTCGGACCGCGAACGCCGATGCGAACCGCCCGCGCGCTCAGGCGAGGTGGGTGAGCCGCCCGCCGAGCAGTGTCGCGACCACCGGCATCTCGCGCAGCTCCCGCTCGCCCGCAGCGAGCGGATCCGACGCGACGAGCGCCAGATCGGCCACGGCGCCGGGGGCGATGACATCGGGGTCCGCACTGCCCCGATGCGTGGATGCCGCAAGAGCGACCTCTGCGGACACCCGCTCGGGCGCCTCCCACGGCTCGCGGTCGCCGCGGGTCCGGAACACCGCGGCGGAGATCGCCGCCCACGGGTCGAGGGGCGAGACCGGGGCATCCGACCCGAAGGTGACGTTGGCGCCGGCCGCTACCAGCGCCTGCAGCGGGTAGGGCTGGGCGGTCTGGCCGGCCCAGAGCGCATCTGTGAGGTCGCGGTCGTCGAGCGCGTGCACCGGCTGCACACTCGCCGTCACCCCCAGCCGCGCGAAGCGCGGGATGTCGGCGTGGGCGACGAGCTGGGCGTGCTCGATCGACCCCCACGCGCCCGTCGCCGCGAACGCGTCGAGGGCGTGGCTGTTCGCACGGTCGCCGATCGCGTGGATCGCGCACGCGAGACCCGCTCCCGCCGCGCGCGACATCCAGCCCTGCAGCTGGGCCGGTTCGACGGTGAGGAGTCCCCGGTCGTCGCCGCCGGGGTACGGATGCGAGCAGGCCGCGGTGCGGGTGCCGAGAGAGCCGTCGGTGATGACCTTGAGGGATCCGACGCGGGCGAGACCAGCGGCATCCACTGCGTCTCCGGTCGCGAGCCCCTCGGCGATCGCCCGGTCGAGCTGCGGCGGGTAGACGCCGAACTCCGTGCGCAGCACGTCGAAGCCCGCCCGCGTACGGCGCTCCCACGCCTCGGCGTTCCACGCCATGTCGAGGTCGACCCAGCCGACCACGCCGCGCCGCGCCGCCGCCTGGGCTGCCCGCAGCACGAGCGCGTCGGCACGTGCGGCCCCGGCCGCGTTGAGGCGGCGCGAGATCTCGAACGCCGGCTCCTCGCGCAGCATCCCGTCGTCGGCCGTGAAGCCCTCTTGCCGCAGCGCCGCGGAGTTCAGCCACACGCTGTGCACGTCGGCGTTGATGAGGTACGTCGGGATGTCGCCGGTCACCGCATCGATCAGGGCGAGGGTCGGCCGATCGGCCCAGAACGCGTCACGGAAGCCGGACCCCACCCGCGCGCCATCGGGAAGCGGCGCCGAGGCGCCCATGCGCGCGGCCGCCTCCGCCGCGGACGCGGTGCCTTCGAGGTCGACGCGCTCGGCGGCGAGAGCCCACTGCACGACGTGCACGTGGTGATCCCACAGCCCCGGCACGAGCCAGGCGCCGTCGGCGTCGATCGTCTCGCCGCGCGGGGCGAGCACGCCCGCCGGGGCGATGTCGGCGATCAGTCCGCCCTCGATCAGCACGTCGGCGGCGCCGGTGAACGGCAGCAGCTCGGCCCCCGGGCCCGCGATCCACACGCCCCGGATCGTGCCGACCGTCGCGCCGACCGCCGTCACGGACGCACCCGGGCCGCGTTCGCCCGGCGCATCTCCGCCGCGAGTGCGGGGTTCGCGTACGGCCCCGCACCCTCGAGTTCGGCGATCACGTGCTCGACGGTCTCGACCGGGCGGTTCTGGCTCAGCTTGCGCTTGGCGACCACCCGCGTCGGGGTGAGGCGGAAGCCGACCGTGCCGCGCTCGAGCCGCCGCACGAACTCCGGATCGTTCGGCGGCGCCCACATGAGCTTCGGATCGGGCAGCGGGGCCTCGAACCGCTGCACGAGACCGTCGAGCACCCGCAGGTTCTCCTCACCCGACAGGATCTCGGGCACGCCGGCGAGGTGCACGGCGGTGAAGTTCCACGTCGGAACCGCGGGCGAGCCGTCGTACCAGCCCGGCGAGATGTAGCCGTGCGGCCCCTGGAAGACCACGAGCAGCTCGCTGTCGCCGAGGCCGTGGATCGCATCGTCGGGCTTGCCGACATGCCCCACGATCGTGAGGTCGTCCCGCTCAGGGTCGAGCAGAACCGCGTAATGGGAGGCGATGAGGCCGTCGGGCGTGTGGGAGACGAGGGTCGCCCACGGGTTCGCCTCGATCACACGGCGAAGCTCGGCGACATCCGTCATCGCGAAACTCGGATTCTGACGCATCACGGTCCTCCTACGTCTGACAGCCCGGACACCAGTACAGCTTGCGCGCGCCCATCTCCTCCAGCACCACCGAGGTTCCGCAGCGCCGGCACGGGAGCCCGGTGCGGTGGTACACCCAGTGCCGGTCGTCGCGGTTCGCGAGCGCCAGCCGGTAGGCCTCGGGATCGAGGTCGTCCATGGTCATCATCTGGCCGGTCTCGACCCCCACCCGCAGCAGCCGCACCCAGTCGCGCCAGATCTCGCGCACCGTCTCCTCGGGCACGTCGCGACCGGGGGTGTGCGGGTCGAGGCGGGCACGGAAGAGCAGCTCGGCCCGATACACGTTGCCGATGCCGCTGACGATGGACTGGTCCATGAGCAGCAGACCGATGGGCGTCGGCTTGCGGCGCACGGCCGCGACGAAGCGCTCCTCGCCCTCGTGCACGTCGTCGACGAGCGGGTCCGGTCCCAGCTTCGCGATCACCTGCGCGACCTCGTCGGCGGAGAGCACCTCGCAGGCCGTCGGACCACGCAGATCGGCGCAGGTGACGTCGGTCAGCAGCCGCAGGCGCACCTGCCCGACCACCGGCGGCGGCCATTCGTCCTCCCCCGCCAGGCCCGTGGTCTGCTCGGACATCCGCACCCGGCTGCGCCGCGGCGCTCCGATCGACGTGAGGGAGTTCTCGCCCGCGGCATCCAGGATCTGCTCGTCGGTGCCCCGCTGGTTCGTCTGACCCATGCGTCCGTTCGCTGAGGCGATCGTCGCGTCGACGCTGATCTGACCCGCGAAGTCCCACGCGCCGTACATGCCCAGATGCACCCGCAGCCATACCGCGTCGTCGAACTCGAGGAACATCTGCTTCCCGACGGCCCGCACACGGGTCGCGAACCGTCCGTCGAGCAGCGCGGCGCCTTCGGCGAAACGGCCCTGGGGGCTGGATGCCGCCACCCGCCGGCCGACCACGTTCACCGCGAACTGCCGGGCGATGCGATGGACGGAGTGTCCTTCGGGCATCGGCCGATCAGCCCGCTTCCGGGTCGAACGAGCTCGACGCGTCGGCGACGACGTCGGCGACGCCCTGGCCCGCGCGGGGATCGGGCAGCAGCGACCCGTCGCGCTCGAAGTCGGCGATCTGCGCGATGCGGCGCACGTGGCGCTCCTCGCCCGAGAACGGCGTCGCGATGAACGTGTCGATGAGCGAGACGACCTCGTCGTAGGTGTGCTGACGTGCACCGATCGAGATCACGTTCGCATCGTTGTGCTCGCGCGCGAGCTCGGCGGTCGCGGTGTTCCACACGAGGGCGGCACGGATGCCGGCGACCTTGTTCGCAGCGATCTGCTCGCCGTTGCCGGACCCGCCGAACACGATGCCGAGCGTGTCGACGCCCGCCGCCTGGTCACGCACGACCGCCTGTGCCGCACGGATGCAGAACGCCGGGTAGTCGTCGACCGGGTCGTAGCTGATCGGTCCGTGGTCGACGACGTCGTGGCCGGCGTCGCGGAGGTGCTGCTGAAGCTGGACGGAGAAGTCGAGGCCGGCGTGGTCGGTCGCGATGTGGATGCGCATGAGGACGATCCTAGGGAGCGATGCCCGCCGCGGCGGGCTTGAATCCGGCGCGGACGTTCTCGCAGCACGCCGGACGGCACACGTCGAACCAGGGGCCGAGATCGGTGCGGTGCGGGCGGTCGGCGGCGGCAGTGCCCTCGAGACGCTCGACCACCAGGTCGACGAGTCCCGCGACGTAGGCCGGATCGACACCCGGCGTGCGGGTGCGCACCGCGCGCAGGCCCGCCGCGGCCGCGGCATCCAGAGCCTCGGTGTCGAGGTCCCACTTGACCTCCATGTGATCGCTCACGAAGCCGAGCGGCACGATCGCGACGGCCTCCACCCCCTGCGCGGGCAGCGACTCGATCACATCGCACACGTCGGGCTCGAGCCACGGCTGGGTGGGCGGTCCGGAACGCGACTGGAAGACGAGCTCCCACCTGACGGCCTGTGCCGACGGGATCGCGTGTGCGACATCTGCCATGACGACCTCGGCCACCGCGCGATGCTGCGCCGCGTACGCGCCACCCTCGCCGAAGTCGACGTCGCGCGGACCCGAACGCTCGGCATCCGCGGTCGGCACGGAGTGGGTCGAGAAGAGCACCCGGATCTTCTCGGGGGCAACCCCGTCGGCGAGGAAGCCCGCGATCGCCTCCCGCACCCCATCGACGAACGGTGCGACGAAGCCGGGGTGGTCGAAGAACTGGCGCACCTTGTCGATCGTCACAGTGCCCGCGAGGCCGGTCTCGGTGAGCACGCGCGCGAAATCCTCGCGGTACTGACGGCAGCTCGAGAACGAGCTGTATGCGCTCGTCGCCACCGCGATGAGCGTCGTGTGGCCGGCCTCGGCGGCAGCGGTGACAGCGTCATCGAGATACGGCGTCCAGTTGCGGTTGCCCCAGTAGACCGGCAGGCGGATGCCGCGCGCGGCGAGCTCCGCCTCGAGCGCCGCCTTCAACGCGCGGTTCTGCGCATTGATCGGACTGATGCCATCGAAGTGCCGGTAGTGATGAGCGACCTCTTCCAGCCTCTCGTCGGGGATGCCGCGTCCGCGCGTGACGTTGCGCAGGAACGGAATGACGTCGTCCTGGCCCTCGGGCCCGCCGAATCCCGCGAGCAGGATCCCGTCATAGGCCACCGGCTCCTCGATGTGGGCGGCGCCGCCGCCGGCGGCGGCGGAGGCGAAGGGCACGGATGTCTCGTCGGAGGTGATGCTCACGCGTCCATCCTCGCACCGCCATCCCGGTCATCGCTCGGTCCGCGTCAGTGCCGCGGCGTAGGGTGGAGGGGTTGTCGCCGGCGCCACCCGCGTCAGGAGCGACGTCCCCCTCGACCCACGGGAGAACCGACGTGCCTGGAGAGAACCTCACCCGCATCGAAGCGCAGGAGCGCCGCGCGATCGTCGACACCACCGCCTACGCGGTCGTGCTCGACCTGACCACCGGGCCGGAGGTGTTCCGCTCGACGACGACCGTCACGTTCACGGCCACGGCCGGGGCATCCACCTTCATCGACCTCATCGCCCGCACGGTGCACTCGGTCACCCTCAACGGACGCGCGCTCGACGCCGCGACCGTGTTCGCTGACTCGCGCATCCAGCTCGACGGGCTCGAGGCCGAGAACACCCTCGTCGTCGATGCCGACGCGCTCTACACCAACACCGGCGAGGGACTGCATCGCTTCGTCGACCCCGTCGACGGCGAGGTGTACCTGTACTCCCAGTTCGAGGTGCCCGACTCGCGCCGCGTGTTCGCGGCGTTCGAGCAGCCCGACCTCAAGGCGACGTTCCAGTTCACCGTCACCGCGCCGGCGGCGTGGAAGGTCATCTCGAACTCCCCCACCCCCGAGCCGGTCGTCGACGGCGACGCCGCCACCTGGACGTTCGAGCCGACCCCGCGCATCTCCTCCTACATCACGGCGCTCATCGCGGGACCGTACGAGTCGACGTTCTCCGAGCTGACGAGCGCCTCCGGCCGCGTCATCCCGCTCGGCGTGTACGCCCGTAAGAGCCTGTGGGGATTCCTCGACGCCGACTACGTCTTCGAGAAGACCCGTCAGGGCTTCGCGTACTACGAGGAGAAGTTCGGCGTCCCCTACCCGTTCGCGAAGTACGACCAGCTGTTCGTGCCGGAGTTCAACGCGGGCGCGATGGAGAACGCGGGCGCGGTGACGTTCACCGAGACCTACGTCTTCCGCTCCAAGGTGACCGATGCCATCAAGGAGCGTCGCGTCGTGACGATCCTGCACGAGCTCGCCCACATGTGGTTCGGCGACCTCGTGACGATGAAGTGGTGGAACGACCTCTGGCTGAACGAGTCGTTCGCCGAGTGGGCCTCGACGATCGCGACCGCCGAGGCCACCGAGTGGACCGAGGCCTGGACCACGTTCAACGCCATGGAGAAGACCTGGGCCTACCGTCAGGACCAGCTGCCCTCGACCCACCCCGTGTTCGCCGAGATCACGGACCTCGAGGACGTGCAGGTCAACTTCGACGGGATCACGTACGCCAAGGGCGGCTCGGTGCTCAAGCAGCTCGCCGCCTGGGTGGGCATCGATGCGTTCTTCGCGGGCGTCGGCGCGTACTTCCGGAAGCACCAGTGGTCGAACACGGAGCTGCGCGACCTGCTGGTCGAGCTCGAGGCCACCAGCGGCCGCGAGCTGACCGAATGGTCGAAGAAGTGGCTGGAGACCGCGGGCGTGAACACCCTCAGTCCCGTCATCGAGGAGGACGAGTCGGGAGTGATCACCCGCTTCGCGATCGCGCAGACCGCCCCCGCCGACTACCCGACCATCCGCCCCCACCGTCTGGGTGTGGGCTTCTACCAGCACAAGGGCGGCGCCCTCGTGCGCGTGCACCACGTCGAGCTCGACGTGGACGGCGACCTCACCGAGGTGCCCCAGCTCGCCGGTCGCGCGCGCCCCGACCTCGTGCTGCTCAACGACGAGGACCTCGCCTACGCGAAGATCCGCCTCGACGAGCGCTCGCTGAAGACCGCGATCGCCCACCTCGCCGACATCAGCGACCCGCTCGCCCGCTCCCTCGTGTGGGGCGCGGCCTGGGACCAGACGCGCGACGCGGAGGCCGCGGCATCCGACTACGTCGACCTCGTGCTCGGCAACATCGGCACCGAGACGGAGTCGACCACGATCCGCACGACGCTGGCGCAGCTGCTGCTCGCGGCGACCGCGTACGTCGCCCCCGCGACCCGTGAGGCCACCCGCGTGCGGGTCGCCGACACGCTGTGGGAGCTCGCGCAGGGCGCTGCCGCCGGCAGCGACAGCCAGCTGCAGTTCACCACCGCGTTCGCCTCCGCCGCGGCCACCCGCACCCAGCACGAGACCGTGCGGGCGCTGCGCGACGGCGTGATCGCGCTCGACGGCCTCGAGATCGATGCGGACCTCTCGTGGGCCCTCCTCGTCTCGCTCGCCGCGGGTGGGCTGGTCACCGCGGCCGACATCGACGACGCACTCGCCGCGGACAACACCGCAAAGGGTGCCGAGCTCGCCGCACAGGCCAAGGCGGCACTGCCCGACGCGGCGTCGAAGCAGCTCGCGTGGGACTCGCTCGTCGGCAAGGCCGACCTTCCGAACACGATCGTGCGCTCCGCCGCGCTCGGCTTCGTGCACCCGGCGGGTCGCGACCTGCTCGACGAGTTCGTCGCGCCCTACTTCGAGAACCTGCTGCCGATCTGGGGCTCGCGCACCTACAAGATCGCCGAGTACCTCATCGCGGGCCTCTACCCGGCGCCGCTCGCGAACGCCGCGCTGCGCGACGCGACGCAGGCCTGGCTCACGGCGAACGCCGACGCGCCCGCGGCGCTGCGCCGCCTCGTGAACGAGAACCTCGCGGGTGTCGAGCGGGCGCTGCGCGTGCAGGCACGCGACGCGGAGTGATCTGACAGACGGATGCCCCGACCCACCCAGGTGCGGCCGGGGCATCCGTCGTTAGGCTGGACCTGATGTGGAATCTCGCCGACACTCCGGCCGCTGAGGGCGGCATCGACTGGGCGGGGCTGGGCACCGCCATCGTGACCTGGCTGATCGCCGCAGGCTGGAACCTGCTCGCCGTCGTCATCGTCGTGGTCGTCTCGATCGTGGTGGTGTGGGTGCTGCGACGGCTGATCCGCCGGATCGTCACGCGCATCGTCAACGGCGCGAAGGAGAAGGCGCACGTCGACGACACCCAGGCCCTCGACAGATCGCCGCTCGCGGCCGTGAGGCTCGTGCAGCGCACCCGCACACTCGGGTCGATCCTGTCGAACATCGTGAACGTCACGGTCGTGATCGTCGCCGCGCTGCTGATCGTCAACATCCTCGCGCCGACGGCCCTCGGGTCGCTCACCCTGCTGACCGCGGCACTCGGTGCCGGCCTCGGTTTCGGCGCCCAGAACATCGTCAAGGACGTGCTCAACGGCATCTTCCTCGTCGCCGAGGATCAGGTGGGCATCGGCGACGTCGTCGACCTCGGGCTGGCGACCGGAGTCGTCGAGTACGTGAGCGTGCGCATCACCCACGTGCGCGACGTGAACGGCACCCTCTGGTACGTGCGCAACGGCGAGATCACGCGCATCGGCAACATGTCGCAGGGCTGGTCCCGCGTGATCATCGACCTGGCCGTCCCTGTCGACGCCGACGTCGCGGAGGTCGAGAAGCACATGCTCGAGGCGGCCCGCGCGCTCGCGAAGGATCCGAAGTGGCGCACCCGCATCATCGAGCAGCCGGAGATCTGGGGTCTCGAGTCGATCACCGGCGACGCACTCGTCATCCGGCTCGTCATGAAGACGCGGTCGAACGCGAAGGACGACGTCGCGCGCGAGCTAAGGATGCGCCTCAAGCGCGCGGTCGACGAGATGGGCATCCGACTCCCGCAGCTCAACTCGATCATGCTGTCGGGGCTCGAAGGCGCCGGTCGTGTGCGCGGCGCCAACCCTCCCCGCACGCGGCCGAATCCGGTGGTCGAGCGACCGGTCTGGAAGGCGAAGCGCACGGCCGCCGAGGCATCCGATGAGGCACCGGAACCGAAGGGTCCGATCACGAAGCCGTCCCCGACGGATCCCGCGACACGGCGCCCCGCCGAGAAGAAGCCGCGCACGCGCCCCGCTCCGAAGGACGAGAGCACGGGCGAGAAGGACGAGACACCATGAGCGAGCCCTCCCCCGACGCCCCGTCCCTGTACGAGCAGATGGGCGGACGACCGGCGTTCGCCCGGCTCGTCGACACGTTCTACCGCGGCGTCGCCGAGGACGACGTGCTGCGGCCGATGTACCCCGAGGAGGATCTGGAGCCCGCCAAGGAGCGTCTGCTGCTGTTCCTCGAGCAGTACTGGGGCGGACCCTCGACCTACAGCGAGCAGCGCGGGCACCCCCGCCTGCGGATGCGGCACATGCCGTTCCACGTGAACGCGGACGCCCGCGACCGGTGGCTGGCCCACATGCGCGACGGCGTCGACGATCTCGACCTGCCGCCCCTGCTCGAGGCCACACTGTGGGACTATCTCCAACGGGCCGCGTTCGCGATGGTGAACACGTTCGAGCCTACCCCCGGAGCACCGACGAAGGAGTCGTGATGACCGCACCCGTGACCCCCTCTGCCGATGTCCTCGTGATCGGATGGGGGCTCGCGGGACTCGTCGCCACCGCCGAAGCGGTGCGACGCGGGAAGCGGGTGGTGATCGTCGACCAGGAGCCGCGCACGAACCTCGGCGGTCAGGCGTGGTGGTCGTTCGGCGGCCTGTTCCTCGTCGACTCGCCCGAACAGCGACGGCTGGGCATCCGCGACAGTCTGGACCTCGCCCGACAGGACTGGTTCGCCACGGCGGGCTTCGACCGCGACGACGACGCGTGGCCCCGGCGATGGGCGGAGGCCTACCTCGACTTCGCCGCCGGCGAGAAGCGCGCGTGGCTGCACGATCTCGGCGTGCGCATCTTCCCCGTGGTCGGCTGGGCGGAGCGGGGCGGCTACACGGCGCTCGGCCCGGGCAATTCCGTGCCCCGCTTCCACATCACGTGGGGCACGGGACCCGGCGTCGTCGCCCCGTTCGAGCGCGCGGTGCTCGCCGCCGAGGCGGACGGGCTGGTGACGATCCTTTCCCGCCGCCGCGTCGCCGAGCTGATCACCGAGTCGGGTGCGGTGGTCGGAGCGCGGGGTGACATCCTCACCGATTCGGATGCCGCGCGCGGCGTCGCCTCGACCCGCGAGGTCGCGGGCGCGTTCGAGGTGCGGGCGACGGCGACGATCGTGTCGTCCGGCGGCATCGGCGGCAATCACGACGCGGTGCGTCGCATGTGGCCCGACCGGCTCGGTACGCCGCCGTCGACGATGGTGACGGGCGTGCCCGCCTACGTCGACGGACGAATGATCGACACGGCCGGAGCCGCGGGGGCGCGCCTCATCAACCGCGACCGCATGTGGCACTACGTGGAGGGCATCCAGAACTGGAACCCGATCTGGCCGGGCCACGGCATCCGCATCCTGCCCGGTCCCTCGTCGATCTGGCTCGACGCGACCGGTCACCGGCTCCCCACGCCGCTCTTCCCGGGCTTCGACACGCTCGGCACGCTCGCTCACCTGCGCACGACCGGCCACGATCACTCCTGGTTCGTGCTCTCCCAGAAGATCATCGAGAAGGAATTCACGCTCTCGGGGAGCGAGCAGAACCCCGATCTGACGGGCAAGGACATCGGGCTGCTCGTGCGGTCGCGCCTCGGCAAGGGCGCCGCCGCACCCGTGCAGGCCTTCCTCGACCACGGCGCCGACTTCGTGGTGCGCGACACCCTCGACGACCTGCTGGCCGGCATGCGGGCCCTGCCCGGCGGCGACGCGCTGGATGCCGAGGCCGCACGCGCGGAGGTCATCGCGCGCGACCGCGAGCTGGCGAACCCGTTCACGAAGGACGCGCAGGTCGCGATGCTGCGCTCTGCGCGGTCGTTCCGCGGCGACCGGCTCATCCGCACCGCCACGCCGCACCCGATCCTCGATCCCCGGTCGGGTCCGCTCATCGCCGTGAAGCTGCACGTGCTCACCCGCAAGTCCCTCGGTGGCATCGAGACCGATCTCGACTCGCGCGCCCTGGGCGCGGACGGGACGCCGATCCCGGGCCTCTACGCCGCGGGTGAAGCTGCGGGGTTCGGCGGCGGCGGTGTGCACGGGTACCGTGCGCTCGAGGGCACGTTCGTCGGTGGATGCCTCTTCTCGGGGCGTGCCGCGGGGCGGGCGGCATCCCGCGCGGTGTGACGAGCCGTCAGCTACCGGTGCGGCGCACGGCGGTCATCGACGGCCGCCGCGGAACCCGCAGCAGCACGTGCCCGCGCGTCAGGCTCACCCGGCGCCAGCCGTCCGCCTCGAACACCACCGCCTGTTCGTCGCCCCCGATGAAACCGAGGGCGAAGGCCGCGAAGGCGACGCCCCGCGGCATTCCGTCGAGTTCGGCGTCGCCGACCGACCAGATCGTCGCGCGGGTCGAGCGTACGACGTCCTCCCCCGGGTTCTGGGGCAGCGCCTCGGCGACGGCGGTCATCCCGCCCTGGGCGATGCGCGCGACCGTTGACGCAGACACGGATGCGACCCGCTCCCACCCGCCCTGGGGCGGCGCGATGCCCGCCCACGCGGCGCGCACGGCGGACGCGGGCAGTGAGACCTCGGTGTCGACGGATGCCGCGGCGAGCCCGGTCGCCTCGACCACCAAGTCACACTCCAACTCGGCGTCCACCGGGAGGATGCGCAGGGCCAGCACCGTCGGGGCCGCGTCGAGCAGGGTGCGCGGTGCCAGCACCGCCGTCGACATCACGAGGCGTCCCCCGGCAGCCTGCAGACGCACGGCCGCGTCGGTGTCGAGGGTCGCCGCGCGACGCGCGAAGGTGAGGGCGTCCGCCGCGGCATGGGCGTCCGGGAAGACGAGGCGGGGAGACATCCGCTCTAAACTACCAAGCGGCCCGCGGAGGCCTCGGGAGGAGCGGCATGTCCGAGAGCGAAGCGATCGCACGGTGGCGTGAAGACCCGGTGGCGGGGCTGCTCGGGGTCTTCGACCTCACCGACACGGGCGCGCGCACGACCGAGGACATCTTCACGGCGTCGTCGCACTTCATGCCGAGTGGTCGCATCTTCGGCGGGCAGGTGCTCGCGCAGTCGATGCTCGCCGCCTCCCGCACTGTCGGGGACGACCGTGTCATCCACTCGATGCACGGCTACTTCCTCCGGCCCGGTGACGCGTCGCAGGACATCACGCTCTCGGTCGACCGCATCCACGACGGCCGGTCGTTCTCGACCCGCCGCACCCAGGCGTACCAGGGCGGCGCCCCGATCCTCTCGATGATCGCGTCGTTCCAGGTGCCGGATGACGGGCTCGAGCACGCGGCGTCCTTCGACGGGAACGTGCCGTCCCCCGAGGAGCTCGGTGACCAGGAGACAGCGCTCACGCGCGTGACATCGTTCAGCGGGCTGCGCCTGACCGATCGCCCCATCGAGCTGCGTTACGTCGAGGGGCCCGTCTACCTGCGGGTCGACGGCGCGCACGTGCCCCACCAGGCGGTGTGGGCGCGACTGCGGCGGCCGATCGGCGACGATCCGCTGCTGCACCGGGCCGCGCTCGCGTATCTCAGCGACCTGAGCATCCAGGAGTCGATCCTGCGTGCGCACGGCATCGCGTGGGCGACGCCGGGGATGAAGGTCGCGAGTCTCGACCACGCCATGTGGTGGCATCGTGACGGACGTGTCGACGACTGGGTGCTCTACGCGCAGGAGTCTCCGAACGCCCGCGGCGGACGGGGGCTGGCGACCGGCCGCATCTACACCCGCGACGGCGACCTGCTCGCCTCGACGGCGCAGGAGGTCATGGTGCGACTTCCCGTCAGCGACGGTGCGCGTAGCTGATCGAGGGGCCTGCGTACGGCTCCCACGCGGCACGAAGGGTCTCGGGCAGGCGCACGGGTCGCCCGCTCACCGGGTCGACGAGCACGATCACCGCGGATGACTTCGCGTACAGCTTCTGCTCCCCGCCCGTCGCGGGGCTGAACACCTCGTAGCAGACCTCGACGCTCGATCCGCCGACCGTGCCGAACCACAGCTGCACGTCGAGCGGGTTGCGCTGGTAGGGCACGGGCAGCAGGTACTCGATCTCCTGCCGCGCGATGAGCGTCATCGGCCCCCCGTCGTCGACGGACGCCGGCAGCACCGCGGTGGGAGGGGCGTCCTCTCCGTCGCCGGGCAGCCAGAAGGCGCGCACGCGCGCCTCCTCGAGGAGCTTCAGCATCGCCGTGTTGTTGACGTGGTTGTACGCGTCGAGGTCTCCCCATCGCAGATGGATGGGGATGTGGACGCGCCGATGCGCGGCCCCGGACGGCTCGTCAGTCACGCGTGAGCTTGCGGTAGGTGGAGCGGTGGGGGTTGGCCGCATCGGCGCCGAGCCGCTCGATCTTGTTCTGCTCGTAGGCCTCGAAGTTGCCCTCGAACCAGTACCACCGGTCTGGGTCCTCATCGGTGCCCTCGTAGGCGAGGATGTGCGTCGCGATGCGGTCGAGGAACCACCGGTCGTGGGTGATCACGACGGCGCATCCCGGGAACTCGAGCAGTGCGTTCTCGAGCGACTGCAGCGTCTCGACGTCGAGGTCGTTCGTCGGCTCGTCGAGCAGCAGCAGGTTGCCGCCCTGCTTGAGGGTGAGCGCGAGGTTCAGGCGGTTGCGCTCACCACCGGAGAGCACGCCGGACTTCTTCTGCTGGTCCGGCCCCTTGAAACCGAACTTCGAGACGTAGGCGCGCGACGGGATCTCGGTCTTGCCGACGGTGATGATGTCGAGTCCGTCGGAGACGACCTCCCAGAGCGTCTTCTCCGGGTCGATGCCCGCACGGGACTGGTCGACGTAGCTGATCTTGACCGTCTCGCCGATCTTCAGATCTCCGCCGTCGAGCGGCTCGAGACCGACGATCGTCTTGAACAGCGTCGTCTTTCCGACGCCGTTCGGGCCGATGACGCCGACGATGCCGTTCGGCGGGAGACTGAAGCTCAGCCCGTCGATGAGCGACCGGCCGTCGAAGCCCTTCTGGAGCTTCTTCGCCTCGATCACGACACTGCCCAGGCGCGGCCCCGGCGGGATCTGGATCTCCTCGAAGTCGAGCTTGCGGGTGCGCTCGGCCTCCGCGGCCATCTCCTCATAGCGGGCGAGGCGGGCCTTCGACTTCGCCTGGCGGCCCTTCGCGTTCGAGCGAACCCAGTCGAGCTCTTCGGCCAGGCGCTTGGCGAGCTTGGCATCCTTCTTGCCCTGCACGTCGAGTCGTTCGGCCTTCTTCTCGAGGTAGGTCGAGTAGTTGCCCTCGTAGCCGATGAGCCGGCCGCGGTCGACTTCGGCGATCCACTCTGCGACGTTGTCGAGGAAGTACCGGTCGTGGGTGATCGCGATCACCGCACCGGGGTACTTCTGCAGGTGCTGCTCGAGCCAGAGCACGCTCTCGGCGTCGAGGTGGTTGGTGGGCTCATCGAGCAGGAGCAGGTCGGGCTTCTGCAGTAGCAGCTTCGTCAGCGCGACGCGTCGCTTCTCACCGCCCGAGAGAGGAGCGATCGCCGCATCTCCGGGCGGGGTGCGCAGTGCATCCATCGCCTGCTCGAGCTGCGAGTCGAGGTCCCACGCGTCGGCCGCATCGATCTCCTCCTGCAGGACGCCCATCTCGGCGAGCAGAGCGTCGAAGTCGGCGTCGGGGTCTGCCATGAGGGCGGAGATCTCGTTGAAGCGGTCGAGCTTCGCCTTGATGGCGATGCCGTCCTGGATGTTCTCGAGCACCGTCTTGCTCTCGTCGAGCTCGGGCTCCTGCATGAGGATGCCGACGGTGAACCCGGGGCTGAGCTTCGCGTCGCCGTTCGAGGGGTGGTCGAGACCGGCCATGATCTTGAGGATCGTCGACTTGCCGGCACCGTTGGGACCGACCATGCCGATCTTCGCGCCGGGGAGGAACGCCATCGTGACGTCGTCGAGAATGAGCTTCTCTCCGACGGCCTTGCGGGCGCGGACCATCTGGTAGATGTATTCAGCCATAGCCGCCCCAGTCTACGGGGGCGAGAGTCGCCGTGTCGGACGGTGCTGACGGGCTACCAGTTGATCGGACGGGTCTGTCCGATCAGGCAGCCGCCGGAAACGAGGCCCGGGGCGACCTCTGTCACCGGACTCGCGATAGTCGGGCCCACCTGTCCGATCAGACATTCGTCGCCGAGACGAACGGAGAACTGCAGGCTCTCGACCGCGCGTCCGATCGTGGTCTCATCGTTCGTGACCTGCATGTCGGCCTTCGAGAAGCCGTCGGCGACCAACGCGTCGATGTAAGCCCTGCCGTGAACCTGATCCGGACCGCTCCATACGCTCGCCACCGTCTGGGCGAAGATCGGCAGGTTCTGCTGAGCCGTGCCGCCCGGGACGAACGCCACTGGTCCCGATGCCGTCGGGGTGGACGTCGGCGTCGCCGACGACACCGCGACGGACGGAGTCGGAGATGGAGCCGGTGTGGAGGTGCACCCCGCGAGAAGAGCGAGCGCCCCCGCCGCGCAACCGGCGGGGATCAGTTGCACGGAGGAGCGGAACCGGGTCACAGCGGGAGTCTAACCGGGGCCGAACTCAGAACGGCGTCGCGACGTTGTCGCCGACAGGCTCTCGGCTCGGAGCCCCGGCGCTCTCGTCGCCCGGCAGGGCCCAGGAGGACTCGGAGTCATCCGGCGCGCCCTCGACGGCCGCGGCGACATGGTCGCGCATGAAACTGGTCGTACCCCAGCGCAGGTCGTGGCCGATCGCATCGGCTTCGATCTCCGGTGACACGCCCTTTCGCGTGCCGTTGTCCCATTCCCGCAGGCGCAGCCGCCCGTGGACGATGACGCGGTCACCCTTCTGCAGCGACCCGTGGGCATGATCTCCCAGCGCGCGGAACGCCGACACCGTGTACCAGTTCGTGTCGCCGTCGATCCACGCCTGCCGCTGTCGGTCGTAGCGCCGATCGGTTGCCGCCAACCGCAGCGTGGTGACAGTGAGGCCATCGGCGACCGTACGGCGTTCGGGGATGCCGGCCACGTTTCCGATGACGGTGATGTGCTCAGACATGAGGTGCTCCTTCCCGGTGCGGAGACCGTCCCCGCACCGGTCGCGACGCCCGGGTGCCCGCCGGACGTCGCGACCGGGACCAGCCTCATACGGGGACGGGCGCGGCATCCGCCTGACCCCGAGGCCAGGGGGAACCGCGCCCGTTGTGTGCGCTGGGGAGGAAGCCGCGTTCAGGCCTCGACGTACTCCGCGAAGCGCGCGCGTACCTTGTTCACCTTCGGAACGGCGACCGCCAGGCAGTAGCCCTGCGTCGGGTTCTTCGCGAAGAAGTCCTGGTGGTAGTCCTCCGCTGGGTAGAACTCCCCGAGCGGCTCGATCGTCGTGACGATCCCGCCGTCCCACCACTCCGACGCCCGATCACGAGCCGCCTCGAACAGCTCGCGCTGCGCGTCGTCGGCGGGGAACATCGCGCTGCGATACTGCGTGCCGATGTCGTTGCCCTGCCGATTGAGCTGACGAGGGTCGTGCATCGTGAAGAACGCATCCAGGATCACGTCGGCGGGCACCACATCGGGGTCGAACGTGACGGCCACAGCCTCGGCGTGTCCCGTGGCTCCCGTGCACACCTGCTCATACGTCGGATGGGGCCGCCGCCCGCCGGTGTAACCGGAGACGACCGAGCTCACGCCCCGCAGCGAGCGATATGCCGCGTCGAGGCACCAGAAGCAACCGCCGGCCAACACGAATGTCTGCATCATCTCTCCACTCTCTCGCACCCGAGGGTGCCATCGCATACAACAGCACCCTCGTCTCCCCTGTTCCCGGCGCCGATGTCCGTGGTCGAAGCTATGTTCGAACCACGGAGGCATCATGACGACGACACCACGACAGGATGACGGCATCGCGCGCGCCGCGGCAGACCTCTGGCGCGTGCTGCGTGCCGACGGCACGATTGCGGGGCACGTGCGCCGCGTGCGTGACGGGCACGACGACCTCTGGGTGACCCTGCGCTATCGGGCCGGCGCCGGGTTCGTCGAGATGGGCCGCTTCCGCGACCGCGCTCTCGCGACGGATGTCGCGCGTGCCGGCTGAGCGGTCAGATCACCGCATCGAGTCGGTCCAAGCCTATCACCGGCGACATCGCGCGCACGTCGCGCCAGCACTCCGCGAGCACGCCCACCGCGCGCTCGAGCACGTCGACGGTGGCGGTGAACGGCACGCGCAGATATGTGTCGTGTCCACCGTCCACCGAGAATCGCGGGCCGGGCGAGAGAAGCATCCCGCGCGCACGGGCCGCCAGCACCACGTTGCCGCTCAGCGGTGCACCGAGGTCGATCCAGAGCGCCACTCCGCCCTTCACATCGGGTACCGACCACTCCGGCAGCAGAGACCCGACGCCGTCGACGACCGTGTCGCGACCCGCACGCAGCACGTGGGCCCGCTGGGCGACCACCTCGTCGTACCGATCCATCACCCGGGCGGCGATCGCCTGGTCGAGGTCGGGGGTGCCGAGCTCGGCGGCGAATCGCGCGGCGATGAGTCGGCGGATGAGCGAGGTCTCCGCGCGGATCCAACCGATGCGCAACCCTCCCCAGACGGTCTTGCCGAGCGACCCGACGCGAACGATGTCGAGGCCGGGAACGTCGAGACCGAACAGCGGTGCACGGTCGAAGGGCTCCACAGAGAGGTCTGCAGTCGTGTCGTCCACGACCACGGTGGTGCCCGCCCGCACCGCCGCGCGAGCGATCTCGTCGCGCTCGACGATCGTCATCGATCGGCCGGTCGGGTTCTGGAAGTCGGGCATCAGGTATGCGGCCACGGGCACGGTGCGGGCGAAGGCCTGTCCAGCTCTGTCGAGGTCCCATCCGCCGCCCGTCGACACCGGGATGCCGACGAGCCGACCGCCCGCGCGGCGGAACGCCTCCGCCGCATGCGGATAGGTCGGCGTCTCGAACACGACACGGTCGCCGCGCGTGACCAGAACGGTCGCGAGGAGCGCGATCGCGCTCTGCGCGCCCGTCGTCACGATGATCTGATCGGCCACCGTCGGCAGGCCGCGGGCGCTGTAGTTCGCGGCGATCGCGGCACGCAGATCCGCTCGCCCCACCACGTCGTAGCCGGGCCGCGCCACCAGTGATGCGGCGTCGGTCGCGGCTTCTGCGATCACCCCGGGCAGTCCCGGCCACGCCGGCGGACTCGCCTGCTGCAGATCGAGGGCGAAATCGTCCGGCGCGATGGTGCGACGCATTCCCTCGCCGCCGCCGAGCGGCTCCGTCACGCTGCCCGATCCCCGTTGGCTGCGGATGTGGCCCGAGTCGCGCAGACTCCGGTAGGCCGCCGCGACCGTGGTGCGACTCAGGGCGAGCGCCGCTGCGAGTTCGCGCTCTGCGGGCAACTGGGTGCGAGCGGCGAGACGACCGTCGAGGCAGAGCAGCCGGACGGCATCGGCGAGAGCCTCGTACGCGGGTTCGCTGGTGCGCCAGACACCGAGAGCGGCGACGAGGCCACGAGCCGAAATTCGCGAGTCCATGCGGCCACGCTACCCATATTGGACTGGTGTACAAAGTCCACCTGTGCGCTGAGATGGAGGAATGACCCGCCGCATCCTCGCCCTCATCGTCGGATTGGCCCTCTACGGTGCGGGAGATGCTCTCGCGATCCGCGCCGGTCTGGGAGTCGATCCGTGGACAGCCTTCGCGCAGGGCCTCTCCCTGCACACGGGCATCGGTGTCGGCTGGATCACGAACTTCGTGGGTCTGCTCGTGCTGCTGCTCTGGATCCCGCTGCGGCAGCGGCCCGGCATGGGCACGGTCGCGAACATCCTCCTGCTCGGCACCGTCATGCAGGCCACGCTCGCGATCGTGCCTCCGGTCGAGGGCATCGTGGTGCAATTCGCGCTGCTCATCGGTGGGACGCTGCTGGTCGCACTCGCGACGGGCATCTACATCGGCGCGGGATTCGGGCCCGGGCCGCGAGACGGCCTGATGACAGGAATGAACACGCGGCTCGGGTGGCCGATCTGGGTGTGCCGCGCGATCGTCGAGCTCACCGTGCTCGCAATCGGCTGGCTGCTCGGCGGCACGGTCGGCATCGGCACCGTCATCTTCGCCCTCGCGATCGGGCCGCTCGTGCACCTGAGCATGGCGCGCTTCGCGCGAGTGCGGCACGACGGCAGTGCCGAGGCATCCATTGCGCAGTCACCCATCGAGGGGGACTCGACAGCGCAGACGTGCCCCCGACAGGACTCGAACCTGCAACCGTCGGATTAGAAGGCCGATGCTCTATCCATTGAGCTACGGGGGCAGATCAAGACTACGGGAGCACTCGCCCCGCCACCCTGTCGCCGGGGCGAGCGTCGCCACCCCGCACTAGGATCGGTGCCATGGCAGGAACGGAAGGCGACCGGCTCGTCTGGATCGATTGCGAGATGACGGGGCTCGATCCGGAGGTCGATCAGCTCGTCGAGATCGCTGTGATCGTTACCGACTTCGAGCTCACCCCGCTCGACGAGGGCTTCCAGGTCGTGATCAAGCCCGATGCATCCGCTCTGGCGCACATGAACGATTTCGTCACCGGGATGCACCGCACCTCGGGTCTGCTCGACGAGATCCCCGAGGGGATCACCGTCGCCGAGGCCGAGTTCCAGGCACTCGAGTACATCCAGCGCTTCGTGCCGCTGGAGGGGAAGGCCCCGCTCGCCGGCAACACGATCGGCACCGATCGCATGTTCCTGGCTCGCTACATGCCTCGCCTCGACCGATGGCTGCACTACCGCAATGTCGACGTGTCGAGCATCAAGGAACTCTCCCGCCGCTGGTATCCCCGCGCCTACTTCAACGCTCCGTCGAAGGACGGCGGCCACCGCGCTCTCGCCGACATCCGCGAGTCGATCCGCGAACTGGCGTACTACCGCTCGGCGGTGTTCGTGCCGGCGCCCGGCCCCTCGTCCGACGATGCGCGCGCTGCCGCGCAGGCGGCGGTGTCGTCGTTCGCGCCCGGGGTGTGAGAGAATCTTGAGGTTGTCCCGAGCTCTCGGGGCCATGGTGGCTATAGCTCAGTCGGTAGAGCACCTGGTTGTGGTCCAGGGGGTCGCGGGTTCAAGTCCCGTTAGCCACCCCACGTTCTCCCGCGACGGGAGCTGATCGATGATCGACCTCGATGTCGACGCGTTCGAGGCGCTCGTGACCGATGAGCTCGACCGACTTCCCGACGAGATGATCGACGGTCTCGACAACGTGGTGTTCGTCGTGGAGGACCGCGCCGCCGACGGCTCGCTCGACCTGCTCGGCCTTTATGACGGGTGGGCGCTGACCGAACGCGACCGCTACGGCATGGGTGAGCTTCCCGACCGCATCATCGTCTACCGCGAAGCACATCTCGCCGTCTGCGACTCCGTCGACGAGCTCCGCGATGAGGTGCACACGACCCTCGTGCACGAGATCGCCCATTTCTACGGCATCGACGACGAGCGCCTGCACGAGCTGGGGTGGGCATGACGGGCACGGCGACCGAACTCGACCGCGACCTTGACATCGCCGGCGCGACCCGTAGCGAACGCCCCTGGCAGACGGTTGTATGGAACGACCCCGTCAACCTGATGAGCTATGTCGTGCACGTCTTCCGCACCTACTTCGGCTATCCCCCGCCGGTCGCCGAACGGCTCATGCTCGCCGTGCACCACGAGGGTCAGGCGATCGTGTCTGAAGGGCCACGAGAACTGATGGAACTGCACGCGCAAGCCATGCATGACTACGGCCTGTGGGCCACGATCCGGAAGAGCCCCGAATGACGACTCCTCGCCTGATCGTGCTTCAGCTGACCCGCATCGAAGCAGCCCACCTGCAGACGCTGGTGACGCAGTTCGCCGAGCTGGTCGAGGTGCGCGATGACGATGACCCCGCTGTGGCCCGGCTCACCCCGGACGCCTATCCCGACGACGCCCGCGCGGCGAGCGACTTCCGCGACGCGACGCAGGACGAGTTGCTGCGTCGTCGCTCCACCGACGCGGCCGTCGTCTCCGAAGCGCTCGACGAGCTCGGCCTCGAGGAGGCGATGGATGAGCCGGTCGAGCGTCAGATCGAGGAGGAGCTGATCACCCTCGATCCCGATCAGGCCGCGGCGTGGCTGCGCACCCTGGCGGCGATCCGCCTCGTGCTGGCGACACGGCTCGGGGTCACGGACGAGGACTCACACGACGACCGGGATCCTCGATTCGGCATCTACGACTGGGTCGGATTCCGACTCGACGGACTCGTGAAGGCTCTCGACGAGATCTGACCCACGTCCCTAGACGACAGTGAACCGGTGGGTCGCCCACCGGCTCGGGTCGTCACGTCGCACGTGATCCTCATCCTGAGCCGCCCAGGTGTCCCAGTGCGGTGCGTACGCCTCGCCGTCACGAGCGAGGGCGCGTTCGCGGCGAACCTCAAGGGGCGCGTCGAGCCACACCCGCACCGCGGCCGTTGGCGCGGAGCGAGGGGTGAGCACGCCGCATCCTTCGACGATCACCGAGGCGTCCGACGCCACCTCATGCCACTCGGCAGCCCGCGCCGTCGGCCAGTCCCACCGCTGCCAGCGGCCGATCGCTCCGGTCGCGCGAGGCTCGAGAAGTTGGGATGCCACGGCCTCCGCACCGGCGCGCAGCCCCTCCCAGCCCGGGTAGATGTCGTCGAGCGCGACCACGGCGGCACCACCGGCATGCGGCCACGCCGCGGCCAGCAGACGCGCGAGAGTCGACTTCCCGGCGCCGCTGCGGCCGTCGATCAACACCGTCAGAGGCAGGCCGGCGTCGGCGATCGCCGCCCCGAGCACCTCGGCGATCTCCGCGAGCGTGAGCGCTGCGACGCTACTTCTTGAGGGCGCGGATGACACGGCTCAGCGCGCGCCCGGACACGAACACGAGCGGGATCGCGACCGCGAGCAGCGACACCAGGTTCGGCTCGAAGCGCAGATCATCGCCACGACGGACGTACGCGCCGACGGGCACGCTGTATCCGCCGCCACCGCCGCCGCCGTTCCCCTCGGTGTCGGAGCCACCGCCGAACCCGGCCCAGGCGATCGCGACCGGGATGACGGTGACGCCATCGAGGTCGTGAGGCTCTCCATAGGAGGCCTTCACGCCGAAGTTGGCGACCTGCTTGCCGAGATCGAGCACGAAGTTGGGCATATGCCCACGCTACCCGCCCAGGCGGGGCCGCGACACCCCACCGTCATTCGGAGGCACGCGGCTTCGACGGCAACGAGCGTCCGCCTCGCACGTCGCCCAGCAGCGCGGCGCGCGTCACCGCGCCCCGCCCGAACTTGCCGGCGAGGCCGTCGAGCGCGCGCTCGACGTTGCGCCACTCCTCATCGTCGTCCCACAGCAGTCCGGCGTCTGCGGCCGGGCGCAGCCGTTCCCCGCGCACGCCGACCAGCCGCACCGGCAGCGGGCGCTCCAGCGCACCGAACATGTCGAGCGCGGCCGCTCCGATGCGCTGACCCACGGCCGTAGGGTCCGCGAGGGTCTGGCTGCGTGACAGCGTGCGGAAGTCGGCGAACCGCACCTTGATCGCCACCGTCGCCGCCTCGACACCGTGCGCACGCAGCCTCGCACCCACCCTGTCGGCGAGCCGACGGAACTCGGCGCGGAGCACGGCATCGTCGTCGATGTCGGTGTCGAACGTCTCCTCGTGCCCGATGCTCTTCTCGGTGCGCGTCGTCTGCACCTCGCGAGCATCGATCCCTCGCACGAGCTGCCACACCCTCTCCCCCATCGCCGCACCCAGCGCGCGCGTCAGGGTGTCGGCGGGCGCCTCGAGCACGTCGGCGACGGTGCGGAGTCCGCGCTGCTCCAGCGCCTCCGCGGCCTTGGGCCCGACGCCCCACAGGGCGCGCACCGGCCGTGGCGCGAGGAACCGCGCGGTATCGGCCTCCGCGACGATCAGCAGCCCGTCGGGCTTGCTGAGCGTCGACGCCATCTTCGCGACGTGCTTGGTGGCGGCGGCGCCGACACTGCAGGTGAGCCCGGTCTCATCCTTCACCCGCCGTCGCACCAGGCGCGCGATCGTTCCGGGCGAACCGAGCAGTCGCTGCGCGCCGCGGACGTCGAGGAAGGCCTCGTCGATCGACAGCGGCTCGACGAGAGGGGTCACCGAGCGGAACACCTCCATCACCCTCGCTGACAGCTCGAGATAGCGCGGGAAGTCGGGCGCGACGACCAGCGCCGCCGGGCACAGGCGCAGCGCCTGACCGACCGGCATCGCCGACCGCACCCCGAACCGCCGCGCCTCATAGGACGCGCTCGAGACGACTCCGCGCCCCTCCGGTGCACCGATGATGATCGGCTTGCCGGCGAGGGTCGGATCATCGAGCACCGCGACCGACGCGTAGAACGCATCCATGTCGACGTGCAGGATGCCCGCACCGGTGTCGTCGGCATCGGGCGGCGACACGATTCGCCCCGACCCGTCACCTCGACCCATGCCCCGATTCTCGTCGGTGCCGCCGACATCCGACGGCACCGACGAGATGATCAGAGCGCGCCGGCGCGCTCCAGGATGAGTTCGCGCACGCGAGCCGCATCGGCCTGGCCCTTCATGGCCTTCATCACGGCGCCGATGACGGCACCCGCGGCCTGCACCTTGCCGTCGCGGATCTTCTCCAGCACGTCGGGTTGGGCGACGAGCGCCTCGTCGATCGCCGCGATGAGGGCACCGTCGTCGCTCACGACGGCGAGCCCGCGCGCATCGACGACCTGCTGCGGCGTCCCCTCGCCGGCGATGACTCCCTCGAGCACCTGACGCGCGAGCTTGTCGGTGAGCGTGCCGGCGTCGACGAGCGCCTGCAGCGCGGCGACATCGGCCGGGGTGACCAGCTCGGATGCCTCGCGCTCACCGGCGTTCGCGATGCGGGCGATCTCTCCCGTCCACCACTTCTTGGCCGCCGCGGGGGTCGTCCCGGCCGCGACTGTCAGCTCGACCTGCTCGAGCAGGCCGCTGTTGCGGACATCCTGGAACTCCAGCTCGGTGAAGCCCCAGTCGGAGCGCAGCCGGCGGCGCCGCGCGATCGGGGGCTCGGGCAGGTCGGCGCGCAGCTCGTCGATCAGCTCGATCGGCGGGGCGACAGGCAGCAGGTCGGGCTCGGGGAAGTAGCGGTAGTCGTCGGCATCCGACTTCGGTCGACCCGCCGACGTCGTGCCGGTGTCCTCGTGCCAATGGCGCGTCTCCTGCACGATCGTGCCGCCCCCGGCGAGGATGGCCGCTTGGCGCTGGATCTCGTAGCGCACAGCACGTTCGACGGAACGCGTCGAGTTCACGTTCTTCGTCTCGGTGCGGGTGCCGAGCTTCTCCTGGCCGCGCGGGCGCAGCGACACGTTCGCGTCGCACCGCAGGTTGCCACGCTCCATCCGCCCTTCCGAGACGCCGAGCGCCACGACGATGTCGCGGATCGCCTGCACGTACGCCTTCGCGATCTCGGGCGCACGATGCTCGGCGCCGAAGATGGGCTTCGTGACGATCTCGACCAGCGGCACGCCGGCACGGTTGTAGTCGACCAGCGAGTAGTCCGCCCCCTGGATGCGACCGGTCGCCCCGCCCACGTGCGTGAGCTTGCCGGCATCCTCCTCCATGTGGGCCCGCTCGATGGGAACGGTCACGAGGGTGCCGTCGGCGAGCTCCACCTCGACCGAGCCCTCGAACGCGATCGGCTCGTCGTACTGCGAGATCTGATAGTTCTTGCCGAGGTCGGGGTAGAAGTAGTTCTTCCGCGCGAATCGGCTCGACGGCGCGATCGAACAGCCGAGCGCGAGGCCCAGGCGGATCGACGACCTCACGGCCTGCGCGTTCACGACCGGCAGCGAGCCGGGGAGCCCGAGGTCGACCGGGGCGATGAGCGTGTTCGGCGCCGCGTCGTGGTTGTCGGGGTGCGCCGGGTTGGGCGCCGCCGAGAACATCTTCGTCGCCGTGTTCAGCTCGACGTGCACCTCGAAGCCGAGCACCGGCTCGAACAGCTCGAGTGCCTTGTCGAAGTCCATGAGCGCGTCCTTGGCCATCAGCGCACACCTCCCAGGATCGGGGCGCGGTCGAGGAGCGGTCCGCCCCACTCCGCCTCGAGCAGAGCCTCGAGGGCGGCACCGACGCGGTACAGACGAGCGTCCTCACGGGCCGGGGCGAGGAACTGGATGCCGACCGGGAGCCCGTCGTCGTCGGCGAGACCGGAGGGGATCGAGATGCCAGGCACGCCCGCGAGGTTCGCGGGGATGGTCGTCACATCGTTCAGGTACATCTGCAGCGGGTCGTCGATGCGCTCGCCGAGCCGGAACGCCGTCGTCGGCGCCGTCGGCGTGGCGATCACGTCGACGTTCGCGAAGGCCGCGGCGAAATCCTGCTGGATGAGCGTGCGCACCTTCTGAGCCGACCCGTAATAGGCGTCGTAATAGCCCGCCGACAGGGCGTAGGTGCCCAGGATGATGCGGCGCTTGACCTCGTCCCCGAAGCCCGCCTCGCGGGTGGCCGCCATGACGTCCTCGACGGTGCCGCCGGCCACCGGGACCCGCAGGCCGAAGCGCACGGAGTCGAACTTGGCGAGGTTGCTGGAGGCCTCCGCGGGGAGGATCAGGTAATAGGCGGCGACACCGTACTCGAAGTGCGGCGCGCTGATCTCGACGATCTCGGCCCCCTGGGACTCGAGCTTCGCGAGCGCGCCGTGGAACGAGCGGGCGACACCCGGCTGGAAGCCGGAGTCGGGCAGCTCGCGGATCACGCCGACTTTCAGGCCCTTCAGCACGTCGCCGCGGGCACCCTCGCGCGCCGCGGCGGCGAAAGAGGGCCAGGCGTCGGTGAGCGACGTCGAGTCGTTCGCGTCGTGCCCGCCGATCACGTCGTGCAGGAGACCCGCGTCGAGCACGGTGCGGGTGACGGGGCCGATCTGGTCGAGGCTCGACGCGAGCGCGATCGCCCCGTACCGACTCACTGCGCCGTACGTCGGCTTCACGCCGACGGTGCCGGTCACGTGCGCGGGCTGGCGGATGGAACCGCCCGTGTCGGAGCCGAGGGCAAGCGGCGCCTCGAAGGCCGCGACCGCGGCCGCCGATCCGCCGCCGGACCCGCCCGGGATCCGGTCGAGGTCCCACGGGTTGTGCGTGGGACCGTAGGCCGAGTGCTCGGTCGACGAGCCCATCGCAAACTCGTCCATGTTGGTCTTGCCGAGCGGGATCAACCCCGCTGCCCGGGCACGCGCGACGACGGTGGCGTCGTACGGCGACAGGTAGCCTTCGAGGATCTTGGAGCCGCTCGTCGAGGGCATGTCGGTCGTGACCAGCACGTCCTTCACCGCGAGCGGAACGCCCGCGAGCGCGTGCAGCTCCTCGCCGGCGGCGCGACGACGGTCGATGTCGGCGGCCGCGTCGAGTGCGGTGTCGCTCACGTGCAGGAACGCGTGCACGTCACCGTCGACCGCGGCGATGCGGTCGAGGTGAGCCTGCATCGCCTCCACACTCGAGACCTCTCCCGCAGCCAGCCGATCGGCCAGCGCGGCGGCGGACAGACGAAGGATGTCGTCGCTCACTGCTCCTCCCCCAGGATCGCCGTCACGCGGAAACGGTCGCCCGCGGCATCCGGCGCGTTCTGCAGCGCCTGCGCGGTGGTCAGCACCTCGCCGACCGTGTCGGGGCGGAAGACGTTCTCCAGCGGGATCGGGTGGCTCGTCGCCACCACATCGGGCGTCGCCACCTGCGACACCTTCGCGATGTTGTCGACGATCGCGTCGAGCTGACCGGTGAGCCGGGTCACCTCGTCGTCGTCGAGCCGGATCCGGGCCAGTTCGCCGAGATGGCGCACGAGTTCGGGAGTGATTTCAGACACCCGACGAGTCTAGTTGGGCGGCTGGACCGGCCCGCGTTCCGGGCCGTCTCGCGCGTAGGCTGACCGCGTGACGACCTTCGAGCCGCCCCGCCCCTGGACCGCCAGCTACGCCGACGGCGTGCCGGAAGACCTCGCGACGGTCACCGGCTGCCTGACCGACATCGTCGAGGCATCCGCCCGGGACTACCCCGATGCTGTCGCCCTCGAGTTCTTCCGCCGCGAGACGACCTATCGGGCGCTCCACGAGCAGATCTCCCGCGCTGCCGCAGGACTCGCGGCGCTCGGTGTGCGTGCCGGCGACCGGGTCGCGATCGTGCTGCCCAACTGCCCGCAGCACATCGTCGCGTTCTACGCGATCCTGCGCCTGGGCGCGATCGCCGTCGAGCACAACCCGCTCTACACACCGCGCGAGCTGCGCAAGCAGTTCGAGGACCACGGCGCCCGCATCGCGATCGTCTGGAACAAGATCGTCGCCGACGTGCAGGCGTTCCCCGCCGACCTTCGGGTGCCGGCGATCGTGTCCGTCGACGTCGTGCAGGCGATGCCGTGGCACACCCGCCTCGCCCTGCGCCTACCGATCGCGAAGGCGCGGGAGTCGCGGGCGGCGCTGTTCGCACCCGTGCGCGGCACCACGCCGTGGGAGACCGTCGTCGCCGCCGCGCCGCTGCCCGACTCGCACCCGCGCCCGGCGACCGACGACGTCGCGATCCTGCAGTACACGAGCGGCACCACCGGAACCCCGAAGGGTGCGGTGCTCACCCACCGCAACCTGCTCGCGAACGCCGCGCAGGCACGCGCCTGGGTGCCCTCGATCGTGCGCGGAGACGGATGCGTCGTCTACGCCGTGCTGCCGATGTTCCACGCCTACGGGCTGACGCTCTGCCTCACGTTCGCGATGTCGATGGGGGCGCGGCTCGTGCTGTTCCCGCGCTTCGACCCGGACATGGTGCTCGCGGCGACCACCCGGCATCCGGCCACGTTCCTCCCGCTCGTGCCGCCCATCGCCGAGCGACTGCTCGCGCGGTCGCGCGAGACCGGCATCTCGATCGCCGGCACGAAGATCGCGATCTCAGGTGCCATGGCGCTGCCGCACGAGCTCGTCGTGCCGTTCGAGGCGGCGTCCGGGGGCTACCTCGTGGAAGGGTACGGACTGAGCGAGTGCTCCCCCGTGCTCATGGCCAACCCGGTCGCCGAGAACCGCCGACCGGGCACCGTGGGTCTCCCGCTCCCCGGCACCGAGTGCCGCGTGGTCGATCCCGACGAGCCGACGCGCGACGTGCCCGCGGGCAGCCCCGGTGAGCTCGTCGTGCGCGGGCCGCAGGTCTTCTCGGGCTACTACGGCAAGCCCGAGGCCAGCGCCGAAGTGTTCGTCGACGGCTGGTTCCGCACGGGCGACATCGTCACGATCGACGACGCCGGATTCGTGCGGATCGTCGATCGCATCAAGGAGCTCATCATCACGGGCGGGTTCAACGTCGCACCGACCGAGGTCGAGAACGCGCTGCGCCAACATCCTGATGTGCTCGATGCCGCGGTCGTCGGCCTCCCCGACGGCCACTCCGGCGAGGCGGTCGTGGCGGCGATCGTGCCGCGCGACGGTGCGGACGTCGACGTCGAGGAGATCCGGGCGTTCGCGCGCGGCGTGCTCACGCCCTACAAGGTGCCCAAGCGCGTCGTGGTCGTCGACGGCTTGCCGACATCGCTCATCGGCAAGGTGCTGCGACGCCAGGTCAAGGAGAAGCTGCTCGCCGACGACGCGCACTGACCCAGGTCGCGGCGACGGTCAGGACGCGTCGTCGCCGAGCGCACCCGGTCCTTCGGTGACGAGCAGATGGAACTGAGCCGCGTCGATGATGCGCACGCCGAGCTCCTCGGCCTTCGCGAGCTTCGATCCCGCGCCCGGCCCGGCGGCGACGAAGTCGGTCTTCTTCGAGACGCTCGACGCCGCCTTCCCGCCGGCCCGGAGGATGGCCTCCTGCGCACCTTCACGGGTGTAGCCCTCGAGCGTGCCGGTCGCGACGACGGTGAGTCCGTCGAGCACGCCGCCGTTGACGACCGCGGCCCCCGGGCCCGGATGCCCCGGCGTCGCGAACTGCGCGCCGGCCGCCGCCCACCGGTGCACGATGTCGGCGTGCCAGTCGACGGCGAACCAATCGATCACGGCCTCGGCGATGATGCCGCCCACGCCGTCTACCGCCGCCAGCTGCTCCTGGGTCGCTGCGCGGATCGCATCCACGGAGCCGAACCACTGGGCGAGAGCCCGGGCGGCGACCGGGCCCACGTGCCGGATGTTCAGTGCGACGAGGAACCGCCACAGCTCTTTCGTCTTCGCCTTCTCGAGCTCGTCGAGCAGCGTGACAGCCTGAGCGGAAGGATGCAGCACCACGTGGTCCTTGCGCACGCCCGCGGCACGGCGCTCGGCGGGCGTTGCGTTCTCCCACCCGGGCGGGTAGGTGCGCTCGATTCGCTGGAAGGGAGCGCGGCGCACAAGGTCGCCGGTCGACTCGTCGACCTTCTCCTCGCCCGTCTCGGCATCGCGCACCACCACCTCGATGGGGATGAGCTGTTCGAGGGTGAGATCGAACAGGCCGGCCTCGGTGACGAGCGGCGGTGAGGCGGTGCCGTCGGCCTGCGTGAGGGCGGCTGCCGTCACCTCGCCCAGCGCCTCGATGTCGAGCGCGCCGCGCGAGCCGATGTGCTCGACGCGGCCGCGCACCTGCGCCGGGCAGGAGCGTGTGTTCGGGCACCGCAGGTCGATGTCGCCCTCTTTCGCGGGGGCGAGCGGCGTGCCGCAGGCGGGGCACAGCGTCGGCATCACGAACGCGCGCTCGGTGCCGTCACGCAGCTCCACCACGGGCCCGAGCACCTCGGGGATGACGTCACCCGCCTTCCGCAGCACGACCGTGTCGCCGATCAGCACGCCCTTGGCCTTCACGACGTCCTGGTTGTGCAGCGTCGCCTGGCGCACCACCGACCCGGAGACCCGCGCGGGCGCCATGACGGCGAACGGGGTCGCGCGGCCGGTGCGACCCACCGACACGACGATGTCGAGCAGCTTCGTGTTCACCTGCTCCGGCGGGTACTTGTAGGCGATCGCCCATCGCGGCGCCCGACTTGTCGCGCCCAGCTCGTCGTGCAGCGCCAGCTCGTCGACCTTGACCACGACCCCGTCGATCTCATGCTCGACGTCGTGGCGGTGCTCACCGTAGTAGGAGACGAACTCGCGCACGCCCGCGGCATCCGTCGCGGTGCGGAAGGACGTGCTGGTCGGCAGGCCCCACTGCGCGAGCAGTCCGTAGACCTCGCTCTGCGACGCGACCGGCGGGTCGGGCCACGCGCCGATGCCGTGCACGAGCAGCCGCAGCGAGTCGAGACGCGCCTGCCCGGCTTCGAGCTCGAGGCCGTCCTTCTTGTCGAGCTGCTGACGGAGCCCTCCGCTCGCCGCGTTGCGCGGATTCGCGAACGACGGGAACCGGCGGTCGGCGCTGGCCTGCGCGCGCGTCTCGTCGACGCCCCGCGCGCGGGCATCGGCGGTCACGCGCTCTCGCATGCGCGACTGAAGTTCGTTCAGCCGGTCGAATGCCGCGACCGGGATGTACACCTCGCCGCGCACTTCGACGATGTCGGGATGCCCCGTTCCGGCGAGGCGCTGCGGGATGCCCGCGACGCGCACGGCGTTGACGGTGACGTCCTCGCCGACGCGACCGTCACCGCGGGTCGCCGCGGAGGTCAGCACGCCCCGTTCGTAACGCAGGTTGATGGCGAGCCCGTCGATCTTCAGCTCGCACAGCCACCGCACGGGTCGGCCCGCGGCCGCCTCGGTCTTCGCGCACCACTCGGTGAGCTCCTCGGGGCTGAAGACATTGTCGAGGCTCAGCATGCGTTCGGCGTGCGTCACTGGAGCGAACATCGAGCTCTGCGCGGCGCCGACCGACAGCGTGGGCGAGTCCTGGCTCTGCAGCTCGGGGTAGGCCCGCTCGATCGCCTCGAGCCGCCGCATCCACCCGTCGTACGTGGCGTCGTCGACCAGCTCGGCGTCGTCGCCGTAGTACGCGTCACGCGCCCCGAGGATGCGGGTCGTGAGATCGGATGCCTCGGCCCGCGCCTCGTCGAGGGTCACCCGCGGGAGTTCGTCGTCAGCCACGCGCCAAGTCTAGGGAGGGCCACCCCCACGGCGAGCGGATCACCCGGTGGACGGAACCCTCACGCGTCGACCGGCACCGCCGACACGGTGCGGTCGATCGTGAACTGCCCGAGCACGCGCGTGCCGATGTAGAGCACGGCGGTCTGCCCGGGTGCGACGCCGTCGAACGGGGTGTCGGGACGCACCGTCACCGCGTCCTCCGTGATCGTCGCGTCGGCGGGCACCGGGTCTGCGTGCGCACGGATCTGCACCTCGACCCGCAGGTCGCCTGTCGCAGGCGCCGTGCCCGCCCACGAGCGCCGGGCGCCGGCGATCTCGGCCGTCGCGAGGGCCTCCTTCGGGCCCACGACGACGGTGTTCGAGACCGGACGCACCTCGAGGACGAACCGCGGCTTCCCGTCGTCAGCGGGCACGCCGAGCTTGAGACCTCGGCGCTGCCCGACCGTGAACGCATGCGCGCCCTCGTGCCGGCCCACGACGGCACCGGTGCGGTCGATCACGTCGCCGTCCTCGGCGCCCACCCGGTCGGCCAGCCAGCCGCGCGTGTCGCCGTCGGGGATGAAGCAGATGTCGTGACTGTCGGGCTTCGCGGCCACCGTGAACCCGCGCTGCTCGGCCTCCGCGCGCACGACGGCCTTCGAGGGGGTCGCGCCCAGCGGGAACAGGCAGTGGGCGAGCTGCTCGGCGGTGAGCACTCCCAGCACGTACGACTGGTCCTTCGCGGCATCCGATGCCCGGTGCAGCTCACGACCGGACGGAGTGTCGAGAAGCGTGGCGTAGTGGCCCGTGCACACCGCGTCGAAGCCGAGCTCGATGCCGCGTTCGAGCAGGGCGGCGAACTTGATCTTCTCGTTGCAGCGCATGCAGGGGTTGGGGGTGCGGCCCGCGCGGTACTCGGCGACGAAATCCTCGATCACGTCGTCGCGGAAGCGCTCGGAGAAGTCCCACACGTAGAACGGGATGCCGAGGCGATCGGCGACGCGGCGGGCGTCCATCGCATCCTCGATCGTGCAGCAGCCCCGGCTGCCGGCGCGCAGCGTGCCGCCGGCGCGTGAGAGCGCGAGATGCACGCCGACGACGTCGTGTCCGGCGTCGACGGCACGCGCCGCCGCCACCGCGGAGTCCACGCCCCCGCTCATCGCCGCCAACACCCGCATGCCCCCAGTCTACGAGCGGGCTCTGGCGTCGGGGCGGGCGCCTCAGGCGATGGATGCCGCGGCCCGGGCCCGCACGAGGGCGTCGGGGAGCGCCGCGGCGAAGGCGGCGACATCGGCCGCGCTCGAGGTGCGACCGAGGGTGACGCGCAGTACGGCGCGGGCGTCGTCGTCCGAGCGGCCGAGCGCGAGGACCACGTGCGACGGTTCGGCCACCCCGGCCTGGCAGGCCGAGCCGGTCGACACCGAGACCCCCGCGACATCCAGCAGGAACAGGAGCGTCTCCCCGCGCACGCCCGGGAACAGCAGATGCACGTTGCCGGGCACCCGGTCGTCGGGGTCACCGAGCAGCACCGCGTCGGGGGCGATCGCGGCGACCGCGGCCCGCAGCTCGCAGGCCAGTGTCCGCAGGCGCGCCGCCTCGGCGTGGAGCTCGGCGACGGCGAGCTCGGCCGCCACAGCGAACGCCGCGGCACCCGCGACATCCTGCGTTCCGGCACGAAGCCCGCGCTGCTGCCCGCCACCGTGCAGTTGCGCCTCGAGACGCGCGCTGCGTGCGACGACGAGTGCGCCGACGCCGACGGGTCCGCCGACCTTGTGCGCCGACACGCTGAGGGCGACGAGCCCCGTTCCGGGCGTGGCATCGGACCGCCAGGCCCGGTACGCAACCGGAACGTGCCCGAAAGCGGCGACGGCGTCGAGATGCAGCGGCACCCCGGCAGCTCCGGCGACTGCGGCGAGTCGGGACGCATCGTTGACCGTGCCGATCTCGTTGTTGGCGACGAGCGCCGTCGCCACGGCGACGTCGTCACCGAGCGCCGCGCCGAACGCATCCGGATCGATGCGCCCCACCGCATCGATCGCCACGGGACGCTCCACGGCGCCGGGCAGCGCCCGCACGGCGTCGATCGTCGCGTGGTGCTCGCCATCGGGCAGAACGACGACCCCGCGAGCGACGGCCCGTGCCTGCCACAGGCCTGCCACCGCGAGATTCACGGCCTCGGTGCCGCCGGAGGTGAACACCACCTCGACGGGCTCCGCGTCGAGCGCGGCCGCGACCCGCTCGCGCGACTCCTCGAGCAGCCGGCGGGCGGCCTGACCGTCACCGTGGATCGACGACGCGTTCCCCACCCTCTCCTGCGCGTAGAGCCACGCCGCGCGCGCCTCCGGGCGCAAGGGGCTGGATGCCGCGTGGTCGAGGTAGACACTCACCTGTCCACTGTCCCATGCCCCGCGCGATGCGCGGCGACTGCGGCCACGCTCGCGCGTAACGCCGTCGACTCACATACTCGTTACCCTCGAGACCATGCCCGGCACGACCCCGACGTCCGAGACGTCGCTCCTGCATTCGACCGCGTTCGACGACCTCGGCGTCACCCTCCACGCCGGCGGCGGCACACTCCGCGTGTGGTCGGGCAACGCGATCGGACTCGAGCTGGTCGTCTTCGACGACACCGATCTCGACTGGATCACCGCCGAGCTTCCGATGAGCCCCTCAGGCCACGGCGTCTGGGAGGTGACCTCCGAGCTGCTGCACCCCGGCGCGCGCTACGCCGTGCGCGCCGTCGGCCCGCAGCAGAACGGCAGCATGTTCAACTCGCGCACACTGCTGCTCGACCCCTACGCGAAGGGCATCACCGCGGGCGGCTTCAACGACTGGCGCTCGGTCGTGGTGGATGGCACGTTCGACTGGGGCGGTGCGGCGAAGCCGCGGGTGCCGCTCGATCGGACGGTGCTCTACGAGGGTCACGTGAAAGGCCTCACGAAGCGGCATCCGGATGTCCCTCCCGCCCTTCACGGCACCTACGCGGGACTCGCCCACCCGGCGATGATCGAGCATTTCCACGCGCTCGGGATCACCACGATCGAGCTGCTGCCCATCCACGCGTTCCAATCAGAGCCGCGACTTCTGCAGCTGGGGCTCGCCAACTACTGGGGCTACAACACCGTCAACTTCTTCACCCCGCACCCGCGGTACGCGACCGACGCCGCGCGCCGCGCCGGCTCCACCGCGGTGCTCGCCGAGGTCAAGGGCATGGTGAAGCTGCTCCACGAGGCCGGCCTCGAGGTCGTGCTCGACGTGGTCTACAACCACACCGCGGAAGAGGGCATCGGCGGTCCCCGCTCGAGCCTGCGCGGCCTCGACAACCGCAACTATTACCGCCAGACCGACGACGGCGTGTACGTCGACGTCACCGGGTGCGGCAACTCGTTGAACACGTCGACGGATGCCGCGGCCCGCCTGGTGCTCGACTCCCTCCGGTACTGGGCCGACGAGGTGCAGATCGACGGCTTCCGCTTCGACCTCGCGACGACCCTCGGACGTGACGCAGCCCACACGTACACCCCCGAGCACCCGCTGCTGCGCGCGATCGCCGACGACCCGCTGCTGCAGGATGCCAAGCTCATCGCCGAGCCCTGGGACGTCGGCCTCGGCGGCTGGCAGACCGGCAACTTCGGCGCCGGTTGGCACGAGTGGAACGACCGCTACCGCGACCGCGTGCGCAACTTCTGGCTGAGCGACGTCGACTACGCCCGGCGCGCCTCGACCGCTCCGGTCGGCATCGGCGGGTTCGCGACGCGCCTGGCCGGATCGTCCAACACCTTCTCTGAGGACCGCGGCCCGCTGGCATCCATCAACTTCGTCACCGCGCACGACGGGTTCACCCTTCGCGATCTCGTCTCGTACGACGTGAAGCACAACCTCGGCAACGGCGAGCAGAACCGAGACGGTGCCGACACGAACCGGTCGTTCAACCACGGCGCCGAAGGTCCGACCGACGACGAGCGCATCCTCGCCACCCGGCGCAAAGCGATGCGCAACCTGCTCGGCACACTGCTGTTGTCGGCCGGCATCCCGATGCTCACCGCGGGCGACGAGTACGCCCGCACCCAGCGGGGCAACAACAACGCCTACTGCCACGACTCCGAGCTCACCTGGCTCGACTGGGAGCCGGCGTCCTGGCAGAAGCAGCTGTTCGCCCACGTACAGCGCCTCATCCGCCTGCGCCGCGAGAACCCGGCACTGCGCCCCATCCGATTCGCACGGCTCGGGGAGCACACGCCGTCGGCGTCGGTCATGGAGTGGTACGACGAGCACGGCGAGACGATGTCGGAGGAGCGGTGGACGAACCCCGCCCACCGCACCCTGCAGTACGTGGCGGCATCCACCCCCGAGTTCGAGGCGTTCAACCGCATTCTGCTGATCGTGCACGGCACCGAGCGTCCGGTCGAGGTCACTCTGCCCGAGGTGGACGGGGCCACCCGCTATGTCTCGCTGTGGCGCAGCGACGAGGACGTTCCGCAGCTGCTCGAACAGGTGCACGCCCCCGGCGACGCCGTCGAGGTCTCCCCCACCTCGATGTACCTCTTCCGTGCCGAATGACCCGGCGCCGATGAGCGCGGCGGGGTAGGTTCGAGCCGTGGCACAGAAGACACCGGCTCCGACGTCCTCCGCCTGGCTGAGCGCCTCCGCGCTTCCTCTCCGGCCCGCCTCCGCGTGGGCGGCCCCGGACGGAACGGTGAGCGGTCGCATCCCCCTCGCAAGCCCGCGTCCCGTCGCACCCGACGTGCGCTACACCCCCACCGCGTTCGCGGGCGAGGCGGTGCCGTTCAGCGTGACCGCGTTCCGCGAGGGCCACGACCTCATCGGCGTGCACGTGCGCCTACTCAGCCCGAGCGGCGACGAATCGCTGCACGCCCTCGCGCCCGTCGACGGCGTTCCCGACCGGTGGAGCGCACTCGTCGCCCTGCGTGAAGAGGGCACCTGGCGGTTCCGGTTCGAGGCGTTCGGCGACGACATCGCGACCTGGCACCATGCGGCATCCGTCAAGATCGCCGCCGGCGTCGACATCGAGCTCATGCGCGAGTCGGGAGCGCTCCTGCTCCTGCGCGGCGCCGCGGAGAAGGACCGGCCGACCGCCGAGCGCGCGCAGCTGCGCGCCCAGGCGGAACGACTGCGTGACAGCACCGTCGACACCGTCGCCGCGCTCGCGATCGTCGACGACCCGGCCCTCGCCGCCGCCTTCTCACGCCGTCCGCTGACCTCGCTCGTCACCCTCGGCGATGACCTCGCCCTCCTCGTCGAGCGCGAGCGCGCCGGTGTCGGTGCCTGGTACGAGTTCTTCCCGCGGTCCGAGGGCGCGCGCCGCCAGCGCAACGGCGTCGTGAAGAGCGGCACCTTCCGCACCGCGACCAAGCGCCTGCCTGGAGTCGCCGGGATGGGCTTCGACGTGCTGTACCTGCCGCCGATCCATCCGATCGGCGTCCGCAACCGCAAGGGCCCGAACAACACCCTCACCGCCGGCCCCGGTGATCCCGGATCGCCCTGGGCCGTCGGCGGCACCGAGGGCGGACACGACGCCGTGCATCCCGACCTCGGGACGCTCGCGGATTTCCGTGCGTTCGTGCGCGCAGCCCGCGCAGAGGGCCTCGAGATCGCGCTCGACCTCGCCCTGCAGGCCTCCCCCGACCACCCCTGGGTCACGGCGCATCCGGAGTGGTTCACGACCCTCCCCGACGGCTCGATCGCGTACGCCGAGAACCCGCCGAAGAAGTACCAGGACATCTACCCCCTGAACTTCGACAACGACCCCGAGGGCATCCGCACCGAAGTGCTGCGTATCGTGCGGCACTGGATCGCCCAGGGCGTGCGCATCTTCCGGGTCGACAACCCCCACACCAAGCCCCTGCAGTTCTGGGAGTGGCTCATCGCCGAGGTCACGCGCACCGACCCCGACGTCGTCTTCCTCGCAGAGGCGTTCACCCGGCCCGCCCCGATGCGCGCCCTCGCGATGGGCGGGTTCCAGCAGAGCTACAGCTACTTCACCTGGCGCAACACCAAGGCCGAGCTGGAGGAGTTCCTGCAGACCGCGGCGGACGAGACATCCGACTTTCTGCGCCCCAACCTGTTCGTCAACACGCCCGACATCCTCACCGAGTACCTGCAGTTCGGCGGACGGGCCGCGTATGCCGTACGCGCCGTGATCGCCGCCACCGCGGCCCCCAGCTACGGCGTGTACGCCGGCTTCGAGCTGTTCGAGAACGTCGCCCGTCCGGGCGCCGAGGAGAACATCGACAACGAGAAGTACGAGTACAAGTTCCGCGACTGGGATGCCGCAGAGGCCCGCGGAGACTCGCTCGCACCGTTCCTGCGGCGCCTGAACGAGATCCGTCGCGCTCATCCCGCCCTGCGGCAGCTGCGCAACCTGCAGGTGCAGTGGAGCGACGACGACGCCGTGCTCGTCTATGTGAAGCACCTGCCCGCGGCCCTCAACCCGGCCGGCGTCGACGACACCGTCATCGTCGTCGTGAACGTGGATCCCCACTCGGTGCGGGAGACGACGGTGCACCTCGACTCCCGCACGTTCGGCGTCCCCGCCGGCACTCCGTTCGAGGTCGAGGATCTCGTCACGGGCGCCGTCTGGACCTGGGGCGAGCACAACTACGTGCGCCTCGACGCGTTCACCCAGCCCTCCCACATCCTGCACGTGAGGAGCAGCCGATGAGCATCATCGACGACGCCGCACTCGACGCCGTGGCGCACGGCGCCCATCACGAACCCCACGCGATCCTCGGCATCCATCCGTATCGGGATGCCGCCGGCTCCGCCCGCGCGACGGTGCGCGCCCGACGTCCCCTCGCCGACAGCGTCACGGCGGTGTTCGTCGATGGCGACCGCGTGCCGCTCGTGCACGTGCGGTCCGGGATCTGGGAGGGCGAGCGGGTCGGTCCGGCTCTCGCCTACGAGCTCGAGACCGCCTACGCGAACGGTCCGTCCTTCACCGCGGACGACCCCTATCGCCACGCACCGACCATCGGCGAGCTCGACCTGCACTTGATCGCCGAGGGGCGCCACGAGCAGCTGTGGCGGGTGCTCGGCGCCCACCTGCGCGAGAGCGACGGCACCGCCGGGGCATCCTTCGCCGTCTGGGCTCCGCACGCACGCGCCGTGCGTGTCGTCGGGGCGTTCAACGGCTGGGACGGGGCCGGCCACGCGCTGCGCTCGATGGGAGCGAGCGGCGTATGGGAGCTGTTCGTCCCGCACCTCGACGAGGGCGCCGTCTACAAGTACGAGATACTCACCGCGCACGGCGAGTGGATCCTCAAGGCGGACCCGCTCGCGCGGCAGGCCGAGGTTCCGCCGGCGACAGCGTCGATCGTGACCAGGTCGCGCTACGGCTGGGGCGACGGCGACTGGCTGCACCACCGCTCCACGCATCAGCCCCTCGATCAGCCCATGTCGATCTACGAGGTGCACCTGGGGTCGTGGCGACAGGGGCTCTCCTACCGCGACGCCGCTGATCCGCTCATCGACTACGTCACCGCTCACGGCTTCACGCATATCGAGTTCCTGCCGCTCGCCGAGCACCCCTTCGGCGGTTCGTGGGGGTATCAGGTGTCGGGCTACTACGCCCCGACCAGTCGCTTCGGCTCCCCCGACGATCTTCGCTATCTGATCGACCGACTCCATCGCGCCGGCATCGGCGTGATTATGGACTGGGTACCCGGTCACTTCCCGAAGGACGCCTTCGCCCTCGCCCGTTTCGACGGCGATGCCCTCTATGAGCACCCCGACCCTCGGCGCGGCGAGCACAAGGACTGGGGCACGCTCATCTTCGACTACGGTCGCGCGGAGGTGCGCAACTTCCTCGTGGCGAACGCCCTGTACTGGTTCGACGAGTTCCACGTCGACGGCCTGCGTGTCGATGCCGTGGCCTCGATGCTCTATCTCGACTACTCCCGCGAGCCGGGAGAGTGGGAGCCGAACGTGCACGGCGGCCGCGAGAACCTCGAGGCCATCTCGTTCCTCCAGGAGGTCACCGCGACGTCCTACAAGCTGTTCCCCGGCATCTCGCTGACGGCGGAGGAGTCGACGAGCTTCCCGGGTGTCACGGCGCCCACCGACGCCGGCGGGCTGGGCTTCGGCTTCAAGTGGAACATGGGCTGGATGAACGACTCGCTGGTCTACATCTCCCGAGACCCGCTCTACCGTTCGCACCACGAGGGAGAGCTGTCGTTCTCGTTCGTCTACGCGTTCAGCGAGAACTACGTGCTGCCGATCTCACACGACGAGGTCGTGCACGGCAAGGGCAGCCTCATCGGGCGCATGCCGGGCGATCACTGGCAGAAGCTCGCGAACGTGCGCGCTTACCTCGCCTACATGTGGGCCCACCCGGGCAAGCAGTTGCTGTTCATGGGGCAGGAGTTCGGCCAGTTCGCCGAGTGGTCCGAGAGCCGCAGTCTCGACTGGTTGCTTCTCGAGCAGCCCACGCACCGTCAGCTCGCGGATTTCGTCGCGGTGCTCAACGCGACCTACAAGGCCTACGCACCCCTGTGGTCACGGGACGCCGACGGCGCCGCGTTCGCGCGCCTGGGGGGCCCCACGTGGAACCCCACCGTTCAGGCCTTCTCCCGGCGCGACCATCACGGCAACGTGGTGGTGGCGCTCTGCAACTTCGCGGGCGCGCCGGTCTACGACTACGTCATCGACCTGCCGGAACGCGGTCGCTGGCGCGAGGTGCTGAACTCCGACGCGACCGAGTACGGCGGGTCAGGGGTCGGCAACTACGGCGTCGTCGAGACGGATGCCGCGGCCCGTGCGACGCTCGTACTGCCGCCGCTCGGCGTGCTGTGGCTCGCGCACGCGGACGGCGAATGATCGAGCGCTGACGAGCCGCGTCGGCGCCGCGGACTCAGAACAGCAGCGACGTGAGACGACCACGCGCACGGACGACGCGCGGGTCGCTGTCCCCGATCACACCGAACAGTTCGAGCAGGCGCTCGCGCACCGGCGTGCGCTCGTCGGCCGGGAGCGCCCCGAACAGGTCGAGGAGGCGTCCGAACGCGTCATCGACGTGCCCTCCGGCCAGGTCGAGATCGGCCACGGCGAACTGAGCGTCGGCATCGAGCGGTGCCGCGGCCGCGGCCGCCCGCGCCGTCTGCAGGTCGAGTCCCGCGACGCGTGCGAGCAATCGCACCTGACCGAGACCCGCACGGGCGTCCTCGTCCCGCGGGTTCTCGACGAGCGCCTGCTCGTACGCCGCCTCGGCACGCGGATAGTCGCCGGCTTCGATCGCAGCGAAGGCCTCCTGGTGCAGCGGCGGAAGCTCCGGCTCGACGGGTTCCGTCGCGGCATCCTGCTCGCCACGGGGCACTGTGCCGGTCACGCCGTTCTGCGCCGCGACCTGTAGGAGCTGCGCGAAGACCTCACGCACCTGCTCCTCGGGGACGGCGCCGGTGAACAGCGGCACGGGCTGGCCGCCCACGAGTGCCACGACGAGCGGGATCGACTGGGCGCGGAAAGCCTGCGCAAGCTGGGGGTTCGCGTCGACGTCGACCTTGGCGAGCAGCAGCTTGCCGTCGAGCTCGAGCACGACCTTCTCGAGGATCGGGCTCAGTTGCAGGCACGGCCCGCACCATTCCGCCCAGAGGTCCACGACCACCGGCACGCTGCGGGAGATCTCGAGCACCTGCGGGAAGCTCTGGTCGGTGACATCGATCACGAGCGAGGGAGCCCCCGCAGCCCCGGCCGCGGGTGCAGCACCCGGCGCCGGCGCTGCCGGGCGGTTGCGCAACGACGATAGGTCGACAGCGCCGCGGAGGACGGAACCGGGGGTGGGAGAGCTCACTGGATCACCTTCGCGTCGAGCACGTTCGAACTGTAGCCGAGCAGACGGATGCGGTCGGTCGACCCCTGCGCGGGGACGTAGAAGAACAGCTGGTCGGCGTACCGGCTCGTCACGCCGGTGGGCGACTCGGTCGCGCCGGTGAGCGCCGCCACCACCTTGTTGTCGCCGAACTTGATGGTGATGTCGCCTCCCGTCGGCTTCACCGTGTCGACCTCGTTGACACTCACCGCGACGATCGCGCCGCTCTCGAGCGTCGCCAGTGCCAGCGGGGTCGTGCTGCCCGCCTCGGCCGAGAACGTGAAGCTGCCGGTGGTCGACGCGGTCGTGTTGAACTCCTGCAGGCGCTTCTGCCGGTCGGCCTGCACACTCGCGTAGAAGGCGTCCGACTGCTCATCGAAGAGGTTCGCCGATGTGCTGTTCTCCCCGTTCGTCAGCAGGTCGGCATACGCGGCCGCAAGCTGGTCGGGAGCGATGGACAGGAGTCCGAAATCCGGCGGGATCTGAGTCGCGCCCACGAAGTCCGGGGCGAGATCGGGAAGCACTGTCGATCCCGCGAGACTGCCGAGGTACTGCAGCTTGTAGTTCGACCACGGATCCTGCTGCTGGAGCATCATGATGGTCGCGGTCTTCTTGCCGTCGGTCTCGTCGCTCACAACCGCCATGACCATGCGCGGCCAGGCGTCATATGCCTGCGGCAGGATCGGATAGACCTGACCGGACGGGATCGCCGGCAGCGCCGTCATGTCGGACACCTTGCCGCGCAGGGTGTAATTCGTCTGACGCTCCGCCAGTGCGGCGCCTGCGAGACGCGTGGCGGCGAGATTCGCATCGAGAGACGCGTCTGCGGTACCGACGGTGTCACGCACGCGAGCGATGATGTTCTGCGCCTGCGCGGAACTCACCACCGGGGCGGGCTGCCCCGCCGGTACCGTCGGCGCTGCCGAATCGGATGGACTGGACGAAGGATCGGGCACCGGCCAGGAATCGGCCGAGCATCCCGCGAACGCGAGCACGCCCGCGAGGGCGATCGGAAGCGCGAGCAGCCGTCGGGTGCCCCGAGACCGGCGTGTCGAGGGCGGGCTCGAAGAGATGACGCCGCGGTCGGGCGACTCGATCGCGAGATCGATCGGCTCGGTCACCGGAAGAGGCGGCGGAGCCTTGCGACGCGGGCCGCGGGACCGTCGCGAATGCCGGATCGCGAGGATGTACAGCACGATGCCGACGAGAAGGAACACTCCTCCGAGCACGATGAGGGGCCCGGCCCAGGGGGTCGATGCGCGCAGCGGCCAACTGATCGTCACCGTCGACGGTGCGGCGGCCTTGCCGTCAGACGCGACCAGCACGCTCATTCCCTGCGGCACCTGCAGCGAGCTGGAGAGGGCACCGCTTCCGGAGAACTCCTCGAGCCACAGATCCGAGCCGGTCGGGGGAACGGGAGTCGCGGCGTCCGTCGCGACCTGCTCGTTGGTGGCGTCCGTCGGATCGACGGTCTGCGCTGCGTTCGCCGCAGCCGCCACGACCGTCGTCTGGGTGTTGCCCGACGCGTCGAGCGTGACGTCGTTGTACGACACGTTCGACAGCCACGCCTTCACGTCGGCGGTACGGCCATACGACACGAACAGAGCGGATGCCCCGCGCAGCGCGACCCGCTGGACGCCCGGCTCGCGAGTGAGCACAGCACCGTCGATCAGCGTGTACGGGGCCGATCCGCTCGTCTGAATCTGCGTGGTGCGCTCAGGGGGACCTTGGAAGATGGTCCGCTGGGAGATCCCGGCGCCGATCAGGATGGCGGCGAGCACGAATGCCGCCACGGCCCACACAAAACGCACGAAATGAGTCCTTCCCTGTCCCCGGGTATGAGACACGCCGACACGGCCGACTCTCCAGGTTAGCCCAGACGACCTGGGGACGTCCCGCGAGCGTGTACGACAAGGGCATCTCGACGGAACGCCGTAGTCTCGAGCCAGACCGACACCGCCCCCAGGAGCCGCCGTGAAGCTGTATCAGCCCTTCCGCACCGCCTTCCTCGCGACGCTCGGTGTGGGACTCGGGATCCTCCTGATCTCCAGCGTGCAGACCCTCTCGACGATCCTCCTCTACATCGGTACCGCGCTGTTCCTCTCGCTCGGACTCGAGCCCGTCGTCTCGTTCCTCGAGCGTCGGCGACTGCCGCGATGGGCCGCGGTGCTGCTGACGATCCTCGCCGTGCTCGCCCTGTTCGCCGGCATCGTGCTCATGGTGCTGCCGATCCTCATCGGGCAGGTCAGCGACCTCGTGCAGGAGATCACCCGCTACTTCCAGGCGGGCACCTTCATCGACGACGTGAAGAACTGGGTGCACACCGTGTTCCCCGGCCTCAGCGACTCGTCCATGAACGACGCTCTCACGAATGTGCAGAACTGGCTTCTCGCCAACTGGGGATCCATCACCGGAGGCCTCATCAACGCGGGTCTCGCATTCTTCAGCGGACTGACGGGCGCTGTCATCGTCCTGGTGCTCACCATCTACTTCACCGCGTCGACCCCGTCGCTGAAGGCCGCAGTGTACAGCATGGTCCCGTCATCGAAGCGGTCACGCTTCGTGGATCTGTCCGAGCAGATCACGGATTCGGTCGGCTACTACGTCATGGGACAGGTCGCTCTCGGCGTGGTCAACGGCGTGCTGAGCGCGATCTACCTGTCGATCATCCAGGCGCCCTTCCCCGCCGTGCTCGCTGTCGTGGCCTTCTTCTTCTCCCTGATCCCCCTCGTCGGAACGCTCACCGGCTCCGCGATCATCGTCCTGACCTGCCTCATCCCCGGACTGGGATCGCCCGCAACCGCCCTCGCCGCAGGCATCTACTACCTTCTCTACATGCAGCTCGAGGCCTACGTGCTGTCCCCGCGCATCATGAACCGCGCGGTCTCCGTGCCCGGCGCGGTCGTCGTGATCGCCGCCCTCGCCGGCGGTTCCCTTCTGGGCCTGCTCGGTGCGCTCGTCGCGATTCCGATCGCCGCGAGCATCCTGATCCTCTTCCGCCAGGTGCTCATTCCTCGACAGAACGAGCTCTGAGCGCTTCGCGTCAGCCCAGCTCCCCGCTCCATTCGGTCGGGAGGGGGTCCGCCCCCGGACGAACGATCGACACGATCTCATCGAGCACGCGCCGCGTCTGCGTCTCACCCACCCAGAGGTGCTTGCCCTCGGGGACATCCACGATACGTGCGTGCGGAACGGCGGCGAAGCGTTCGCGCGCCTGCACCGGGGGGAGGAAGTCATCCCACTCCGGAACGACCGCCACCATCGGCCTCTCGTCACCGGCCCATGCGGCGAGCTCGCGCTCGGTCGTGCGTCGCAAGGGCGGAGACAGGAGGATGAGCCCGGCGATGTCATGCCCACGCCCGTGTTTGAGCGCGACCTCCGTGCCGAACGACCAGCCGACGAGCCAGGGCACCGGCAGTCCCCGCTCGGCGACGAACGAGACCGCGGCGGCCAGATCGGCCGCCTCGGCCTCACCATCGCCGAAGGTTCCCTCGCTCCTTCCCCGTGGCGAGACGGTGCCACGGGTGTTGAACCTCAGCACGGCGATGTCCGCCAACGCCGGAAGCCGCGCGGCCGCCTTCCGAAGGATGTGGGAGTCCATGAACCCGCCCTGCGTGGGCAGAGGATGCAGCGTCACCAGGGTCGCGACCGGACCGTGCTCGAGCGGCTCCGCCAGCTCCCCGGCGAGCGTGAGCCCGTCGGACGTGCGCAGCGACACCTCTTCACGACGCGCCGGCAGCTGCACCGCGCCTCGGATCTCCGCGCTCATCCGATCCGCCAGCAGCTCTCGTGCCAGTGACGACGAGCGGCGAGGTCAGCCGCATCACCGAGGACCCCGTCAGCCCGCCAAGCGACCAGGTGGGCTGTACCCGGAATGATCACGCGCCCGCACCCCGGGCAGATGTACTCCTTGACGGCATTCGCCGGACCGACCGGCTGCACGTTCCACTCGACACCGCGGCGAGTCTCGATTCGCCGAAACCCTTGCAGCAGCCGGTCGAACGAATCATCGGCCGCGCTGTCGTCTCGCCGACGGCGATGCGACCGCGGCACGGCTCAATACCAGCCGGTCGCGTTCGAGTGAGCCCAGGCACCGCACGGGGTGCCGTAGCGGCCCGTGATGTACCCCAGGCCCCAGGTGATCTGCGTGGCCGGGTTGGTCTGCCAGTCGGCGCCGGCGCTGGCCATCTTGCTGCCGGGAAGGGCCTGCGGGATGCCATAGGCGCCGCTCCCCTTGTTGTAGGAGGCGACGTTCCAGCCCGACTCGCGATTCCACAGGGCGACCAGGCACGAGAACTGGTCCTGCCCCATGCCGCGCGCCTCCAGCATCTGCAGTGCGATCGCCTGCGCGGTGCCGGGGTCCGGGGTCACGAACGGCGGAACGAACGACTTCACACTCGAGGTGGCCGTCGCGACGACCTTCGGCTTGGCCGCGGCCGAATAGCCCCCGCGGTCGAGCTCGACCGTCGCGTCACCCGACACCGACAGCGACTGCGCCGCCGCGACGGTGATCGAGTAGATCGACGAGGGCGCGGATGCCGCACTCGGATCGGTGCCCGCTGATGCCACCGCCATGCCCGCAGGGGCCAGAGACGCGCCCAGGAAGCCCACGGCGGCGACCACGGCGAACACGCTCGCAACCGCCCGCCGACGAGACCACCGAGGACGACGGGCGACCACCGCGGACCGCGGCATCTGCGCCGCCGCCAGGCGCGCTTCCCGTCGGGTGGCGGGAGCGGTGCGCACAGTCGTCACGTGGTAGCCAGAAGTCACAGTGTCGCGAGTCTAACCCGCACAGCCTGGGTGCGCCATCGATGCCGACGCGTGGCGCTGCATCCGATCAGTCCACAATCCGATCAGTCCACAGCCAACTGCACGGTGACGACGGCATCGAGCACCGCGTCGACCTGCAGCTCGTCGTAGCCGCCGCGCTGCATGCGGAACGCAACGGCACGCACCTGCTCCACGGTGACCGGCTCCCCCGCCGCCAGGTATCCGGCGATGCGGTCGGCGACGATGTCGACCTCATCGAGCCGATAGCCGTAGCGGATCCAGGGAACTCGCGCGAACCGCTCGCGCCGGGGACGCGTGAGCCGATCGAGGATCTCCTGCGCCAGGCCGCGGTGCACGTCGATCCACCGGGCCGGTCCGAGGGCGTCAATCGCGTCTGCGCGCTCCCGCGCAGCGAAGGCGTCTTCCACCCGCGACAGGGCGGCGTCGACCGCTGCGACCTGGTAGCCGCGCCGCACGACCGGGAACGACGCCGAGCGCACGCTCTCCGCACTGAAGGGTGAGCCCGCAGCATCCGTCTCGAACGCGTCCCGTGCCTGCGCCAGGAATGCCTCCACCGCTCGCGGCTCGTATCCGCGAGCACGCCCGCGCTCGACCGGGAACAACGGCTCGCTGTAGGCGTCCGCCTCGATCTGATCGATCGCACTCGACGGTTCGTCGTGAACGGTCATGACACCACTCCCATCGGGAAGAACACGTAGTACAGGGCCAGAGCCGCTCCGGCCGACGGAAGGATCGAATCCAACCGGTCGAGGACGCCGCCGTGACCGGGGAGCCACGAACTCATGTCCTTGATGCCCAGGTCCCGCTTGATCATGGATTCGCCGAGGTCACCGGCGGTCGCGGTGCCGAGGATGACAAGACCGATGATGATGCCGGTCCACCACGGGAGACCGAGCATCAGCCACGCCAGCAGAATCGCGCCGACCACGGAGAGCACCGCAGCTCCCGCGAAGCCCTCCCAGGTCTTCTTGGGACTGATCTTCGGCGCCATCGGATGACGTCCCAAGGTCAGACCCGAGACGTAGGCGCCGGTGTCCGCGACGATCGTGATGATGAGGAACGCCATCACCCACCACTCGCCATGCGGTTGCCGCAGCAGCAGAATGGCGAGGCTCGCCAGGAACGGCACGTAAAGAGGGACGAAGGTGGCCAGCAGCACGTCGTCGACGACGTTGCCGTAGGTGCGGCCGTCCCGCTCGATCATCTGCCCCACCAGGCGCCAGACGATCGCGACCACCACGCCGCAGAAGAGCGCGACCCACATCTGCCACGGCCCGAGCAGGTATGCCGTCGCCGGCACGATCACGGCGATCGCGACCTGCGGGATGAGGTCGACCTTCCGGCCGGCACCTTGCAGCGCTCGCGAGAACTCGAAGACCCCGAGGACGGCGACCGCGAGGGCGAACAGCGCGAACGGCCAGTTCGCGAAGACGAGCGAGACGAACACGACCAGACCGATCGCGAGGCCGATCACGATCGCGAGGATCAGGTCTCGCCCCGTGCGCTGCTTGATGCGCTCATTCGCCTCTTCGAACTCGGCGCGTGCGTGCGCCATCTGCAGTTCGAACTCGTTGCGCGGCGCTCGCGCGGAACGCCGCATCGACCCGTGGCCGCCCGGCACGGTGTCCGGCGACGGGTCGGCGTCGCGCGACGAGTCACTCATGATCGCGGTCAGACCTCGAGGAGCTCGGCCTCTTTGCGCTTGAGCGCGACGTCGATCGAGTCGACGTGGCCGCGGGTGAGCGCGTCGAGCTCCTTCTCCGCACGCACGAGGTCGTCTTCACCGACCTCGGACTTCAGCGCGTCCAGATCGTCCTTGGCCTTGCGGCGGATGCCACGAAGGTGCACCTTCGCGTCCTCCCCCTTGCCGCGGACGATCTTCACGAACTCCTTGCGACGCTCCTGAGTCAGCTCAGGAAGGCTCACGCGCACGATGTTCCCGTCATTGGTGGGATTCGCGCCGAGGTTCGGCATGTCGCGGATCGCCTGCTCGATCGCCTTGAGAGCGGTCTTGTCGTACGGGGTCACGATGAGGGTGCGGGCCTCGGGGTTCGCGAGAGAGGCCAGTTGCGCGAGCGGGGTGGGAGTCCCGTAGTACTCGACGAGCACCTTCTGGAACAGCTGCGGGTTCGCGCGCCCGCTGCGGACGGTCGCGAAGTCCTCCTTCGCGGACTCGACAGCGCGGTCCATACGCTCTCCGGCATCGGCCAGAACGTCGGCGATCATGGGTGTCTCCCCTCGGTGGTGCAGTCTCAGAGTCTAGTGGCAGGGTCTCCGCCCGACCTGGGCGGGAACGAGGGTCACGAGGTGACGAGCGTGCCGATCTTCTCGCCCAGAAGCGCCTTGGTGATGTTGCCGTCGGGCTCCATGCCGAACACGCGCATGTCGATGCGGTTGTCCATGCACAGGCTGAACGCGGTGGAGTCGACGACCTTCAGTCCCCGCACGAGCGCGTCGCCGTAGGTGATGGTGTCGATCCGCGTCGCCGCGGGGTCCTTGCGAGGATCGGCCGTGTACACGCCGTCCACACCGTTCTTCGCGACGAGCACCTCATCAGCACCGATCTCGAGCGCGCGCTGCGCGGCGACGGTGTCCGTCGAGAAGTAGGGAAGACCCGCACCGGCGCCGAAGATCACGACGCGGCCCTTCTCCATGTGGCGCTCCGCGCGCCGCGGAATGTACGGCTCCGCGACCTGCGTCATCGAAATGGCGGACTGGACGCGTGTCGCCGCTCCGGCCTGTTCGAGGAAGTCCTGCAGGGCGAGGGCGTTCATCACCGTGCCCAGCATGCCCATGTAATCGGCGCGACCGCGGTCCATCCCGCGCTGACTCAGCTCGGCGCCGCGGAAGAAGTTGCCGCCGCCCACGACCACGGCCACTTCCACCGTATCGACGGCGGCGGCGATGTCGCGCGCGATGCGGCTGACGACATCCGGATTGACCCCGAGGGATCCACCCCCGAACGCTTCACCGGAGAGCTTGAGGAGGACGCGACGGCGTCCGGTCGATTCATCCATGCGAGGTCCTCTCGTCGTGTCCAACTTAGCGAGTGCGCACGCCAGACTTCGGGCACGCACGACGAAGGGCCCGCATCGAGCGATGCGGGCCCTTCGCGGCGATCAGGCGCCGACCTTGAAGCGGGCGAAGCCCGTGAGCGTCAGACCTGCGTCCTTCGCGACCTGCGCGACGGAGAGCTTGTTGTCCTTGGCGTAGTCCTGGTCGAGCAGCGCGACCTGCTTGAAGAACGCGTTCACGCGGCCCTCGACGATCTTCGGCAGCGCGGCCTCCGGCTTGCCCTCGTTGCGGGAGATCTCGGTGACGATCTCGCGCTCCTTCTCGACATCGGCCTCGGGGACCTCGTCGCGGGTGAGGTAGCTCGGGTTGGCGAACGAGATGTGCTGCGCGAGCGAGCGAGCGGTCTCGGCGTCGTCGCCCGAGTAGGCGAGCACCACACCGACCTGCGGGGGCAGGTCCTTGCTGGTCTTGTGCAGGTACACCTCGATGTGGTCACCGGCGAGCGTGCGCACGCGGCGCAGCTCGACCTTCTCACCGATGATCGCGGCCTCGTCCGAGATGAGCTGCTCGACGGTCTGGCCGTTCGCGTCGGCGGCCAGAGCGGCCTCGGCGGAGTCCGCACCGGCGGCGGCCGCGGCATCCGCGACCTTGTCGGCGAGGGCGATGAAACGCTCGTTCTTCGCGACGAAGTCGGTCTCGCAGGCGAGCTCGACGAGCGTCACCTTGCCGCCGAGCTCGCGAGCGGTCACGAGGCCCTCGCTCGTCGAACGGTCAGCGCGCTTGGCGTTGCCCTTCGCGCCCTTGAGGCGCAGGATCTCGACGGCCTTCTCGACGTCGCCGTCGGCCTCCTCGAGTGCCTTCTTGGTGTCGACCATGCCGGTGCCGAGCTGCTCGCGCAGCGCCTTGATGTCAGCGATGGTGAAGTTGGCCATGGGTGGCGGCTCCTTCTGTCTATGCGTTCGCGTGGGCGATCGGCGCGGCGCGATGCGCACGCCGCGCCGATCGTAGTGCGTCTGGACGACGCGGAGGTTTACTGGGCGTCGGCCTCGGGCGCGACAGCGGCCTCGGCGGCAGCCTCGACCTCGACGACCTCGGTCTCGACGACCTCGGCCTGCGGCTGCTCGAGCAGCTCGCGCTCCCACTCGGCCAGAGGCTCGGCCTCTTCGGCGTCGCCGGCAGGCTGGTGGCGCTGGATGAGCCCCTCGGCTGCCGCGTCCGCAATGATGCGGGTGAGCAGCGAGACCGAGCGGATCGCGTCGTCGTTGCCCGGGATCGGGAACTGGAACTCGTCGGGGTCGGCGTTCGTGTCGAGGATGCCGATCACGGGGATACCGAGCTTCTTGGCCTCGTCGATCGCGAGGTGCTCGCGCTTGGCGTCGACCACCCAGATCGCCGACGGCGTCTTGGTGAGGTTGCGGATACCGCCGAGCGACTTGTGCAGCTTGTCGAGCTCGCGCTGCTTGAGCAGCAGCTCCTTCTTGGTGAAGCCGGTGCCGGCCGGGTCGTTGAAGTCGAGCTCCTCGAGCTCCTTCATGCGCGCGAGGCGCTTCGACACGGTGGAGAAGTTCGTGAGCAGACCGCCCAGCCAGCGCTGGTTGACGAAGGGCTGGCCGACGCGGGTCGCCTGCTCGGCGATGACCTCCTGGGCCTGCTTCTTCGTGCCGACGAAGAGCACGGTGCCGCCGTGGGCGACCGTCTCCTTGACGAACTCGTACGCCTTGTCGATGTACGACAGCGACTGCTGCAGGTCGATGATGTGGATGCCGGAGCGCTCGGTGAGGATGAAGCGCTTCACCTTCGGGTTCCACCGGCGGGTCTGGTGTCCGAAGTGCACGCCGCTGTCGAGCAGCTGGCGGATGGTGACGACGGCCATGGCCGTTCTCCTGTCTGGCGCGGGGCGCCTCTTGCGGTTGTCCTCTGCGCGCGGATGCGGCGCGGAGCCTGGTGCCCGGCGCCACTCCGCCCGTCGAGACGGGACCGTCGGAGTGGATGCCACCCGGCGGAGACCGCCGGGCTCTGGGCACGCGTAGTCACCCCGACAAGCGAGGTGCTCGTTCAGCATACAGGACGCCGTCTCCTCCCCCGGCGGCCGAGCGGATGCGGCCTCCCCCGCGAGTTGCATCGTTCGCTCCCGCGTACGCCGCGAAGGCCAGCATCGACCCATGCGCCGCCCCCTCACCGCCGCCCTCCTCACCGCCGCACTGGCCCTCGCGGCGGGCGCACCGGCGGACGCGACACCGACCGCTGCGCCGGGCGGTGCCCGTGGGGTCGCGCAGCCCACCTGGTCGTGGCCGGTCGCGCCGCCGCGCGTCATCGCCGGATACGCGGCACCCGCCAGCGCCTACGGCGCGGGTCATCGCGGAATCGACCTGGCTGCGAATGAGGGCGCACCCGTTCTCGCCGTCGATGACGGAGTGATCGCGTTCGTGGGCACCGTGGTGGATCGAGCAGTGATCACGATCCGACATGACGACGGTGTGGTCAGCACTCTCGAGCCAGTGACTTCCGGCCTTCCCGTGGGCGCCCGCATCGCGGCAGGCGATCAGGTGGGAACGGTGACGACCGGGGGCCACGTCGCGCCCGGGGGCGTCCATCTCGGCGCACGTCTGCACGGAGCGTACGTCAATCCGTTGCTGCTCCTCGGAAGAGTCGAGCGGGCAGTGCTGCTGCCGTGCTGCGGCTGAGCACGACCAGAGCCGGCGTCTCGATGAGGACGCCAACGGCCGCACCCGTCAGGCGCGCGGATGCGCCTGACGGTAGGCAGCGGTCAGCCGCTCCGTCGACACGTGGGTGTAGATCTGGGTGGTACCCAGGCTCGCGTGGCCGAGCAGCTCCTGCACCGCCCGCAGGTCCGCCCCGCCGTCGAGCAGATGCGTGGCGGCCGTGTGACGGAGAGTATGCGGACCGACGTGCTCGACACCGAGGGCTGGCGCGAGTGCACTGCTGACGACCCGGTAGACCCCTCGGGGGGTGAGCGCGCCCCCGCGCGCACCGAGAAAGACGCGGTCGCCCGGGTCCGCACTCCGAGCCCGAAGCACCGGTCGTGCACTGTCGAGGTACTCGCCGAGGGCACGGTCGGCGGGCGCACCGAAGGGGACGACCCGCTCTTTGTCGCCCTTGCCGCGCACTCGCGCGGTGCGGCGCGCGCGGTCGATGTCGGTCACGCGCAGAGCGCAGAGCTCCGAGACCCGTACTCCGGTCGCGTAGAGCATCTCGAGGAGCGCGTGGTCGCGCACGGCGACGGGGTCCCGTTCGGCGGCCCGGGCTGCGGCCGCGGCCAGCACCTGGTCGACCGCGGTCGTGGTGGCCACCCGCGGCAGGGTGCGCCCGCGGGCTGGTGCGGCGAGGCGGGCCGCAGGGTCGCGCGCCACCAGTCCCCGCTCGAATGCCCACGAGAACAGTCCGCGCACGGTGGCACGGCGGCGGGCGAGCGTCGCGGGCGCGTCCCCCCGCTGCACGGCAGCCCACATCCACTCCCGCAGATCATCCGTGTCGATGTCGTCGATCGAACGGTGCTCGCCGAGATGGTGCGAGAGATCGACCATGTCCTGTGTGTACGCCCGCACCGTGGCAGGAGACAGGCGCCGAACGTCGCGAAGGTGGACGAGCCATTCGCGGGCGACCTCGTCCAGCGCGGCGGGCGGGCGCGGGGACGACGGCACGACGGATGCCTCGGACGTCATGGTTCCAGTGTGCGGTGCGATGCTCCGACGCTGGGCACGACGCGGCGACGATGACGCATCAGGTCACCCGAAGCCACCCCTCACCTCGGTCGACCGCGTCACCGGCAAGCAGGGCGTATCCGAGGATGACCGCAACGTCGGACGGGTCCATGCCTGCCCGGCGCGCGATGTCGCCCACCGTGCGCGGCGCCCTCGTCGAGAGGGCGTCGCGCACCCGCGTCGCGTCGTCGGTGCGCGCGGCGTCGACGCCCGCGCCGGATGCGAGCCCGGCGTCGATGCCGACGAGCGCGAGGGCGTCATCGGCGCACGTGATGCACACGGCGTCGTAGTCGCGCAACAGCCGATGACATCCCGCTGAGGCCGGGGAGGTGATCGGACCGGGAACCGCGCCGAGCGGCCGCCCGAGGGCCGACGCGTGGCCTGCGGTGTTCAGGGATCCGCTGCGCCAGCCCGCTTCGACGACGACAGTGGCGGCTCCGAGCGCCGCGATCAGCCTGTTGCGCTGGAGAAATCTCCATTTGGTGGGCGCGGCGCCGCACGGCACCTCCGCGGCCACGGCGCCTCCCGCGGCCATCGCCGCCTCGATCAGCTCGGTATGCCCCGACGGATACACCTTGTCGACACCGCCCGCCAGCACGGCGACGGTGCGGCCACCGACGCCGAACGCAGCCCGGTGGGCGACGCCATCGATCCCCCAGGCCGCGCCGGAGACGATGATCACGCCTCGTGCGGCGAGGTCGCCCGCCACCTCAGCGGCCGCCGCTTCGCCGTACGCGGTCGCCGCCCGTGCGCCGACGATTGCGATAAGCGCGCCCTTTTGCGTCTGATGCAGGTTCCTTCGGGGTTCCAGGTGTCGTTGATCGTACAGGGAGCCTCGTTGGTGCCATCTCCTGACTGGCGACGACTTGCGCTCGGTCCGTTGTTTCGCGTTAGATGCGTATTGTCTGCGTTTGATGGGAGTAAACGGGTGGTTTCAGGGATGACGGCGCATGGTGTTGCGGGGCTGTATCTGGCCTCGGGCGTGTCGTTGTTGCGTGCCGAGGAGTCCGTGTTCGAGGCGATGGTGACGGGTTGGCGGGCACAGCAGATGGGCGGGCGCGGTCTGCGCGAGGACTACGTGACCGGGACGGTGCGCGCGGTCCGGCAGTTCCATACGCACGCGGGCACGTGGCCGTGGTTGTGGTCGGCGGGCCTGTTCGATGATTGGATGATGGATCTGGTGTCGGTGCGGCAGTTGGCGCCGTCGACGATCCGCGGCTATCAGTTGGCGGTGCGGCAGTTCTGCGACTACCTCACCTCGGAGCACTACGGGTGGGTGGCAGAGTGCGAGCTGCGGTTCGGAACGCACCCGGTGCAGGTCTGCCACGACTGGAACACGACCCGGCATCTGCAGGACTACGAGGGCCGGCCGGGGCGGCGACCGTTGACGCGATACGAGTTGCAGGCGCTGTTCGACCGCGCCGACGCGGAGGTCGAGCGGTGCCTGGAGAGTGGCCGCAAGGGCGCGTTGCCAGCGTATCGGGACGCGGTGCTGCTGCGAGTGGCGTATGCGTGGGGGTTGCGGGCGAACGAGGCGGTTCATCTGGATGTGACCGACTTCTACCGCAACGCGCACGCCCCGGAGTTCGGCGAGTTCGGGATGCTTCACGTCCGCCACGGAAAGTCGTCGCGGGGCGGCCCACCCAAGCGGCGATCAGTGGTGACGCTGCGGGACTGGGCGGTGGAGGCGGTGCAGGACTATCTGGAGAACGTCTGGCCGCTGATGCGGCCGGACGGTGAGCGGGCGCTGTGGTTCTCGGAGCGCGGCACCCGGCTGCGGACGAGGGAGCTGTCGGACCGGTTCGCCGCCTACCGGGACGACCTCGGGTTCGACCGGGTGCTGTCTCCGCACGCGCTGCGGCACAGCTACGTGACGCATCTGATCGAGGAGGGCGTGGATCCGGTGTTCGTGCAGCGGCAGGTCGGGCATCAGCACCAGTCCACGACGTCGATCTACACCGGGGTCAGCGGCGACTTCGCGAACAAGATGATGCGGGATGCGTTGGAGCGGCTGCGGCCGCAGGAGGAAGGAGCGGGCCGATGAAGGTGATCGGGTACGAGTGGCGGTTGCGGGAGGTGATGGCGGCGTCGGGGATCTTCGCGACGTCGAAGCTGGTGCCGTTGTTGCGTGAGCGCGGGATCGAGTTGTCGGCGAGCCAGATCTACCGGTTAGCGACGGAGAAGCCGGAACGGCTGAACATGCACGTGCTGGTCGCGCTGATGGACATCTTCGAGTGCAGCGCGGACGACCTGGTCCGCAAGGTCGACCTGGGCGCCTCGGCGGCGGCGACCGGCACCGACGGCGAGGACCGGTCCGCGGGCGGCGCGGCGACGTTGCGGGAGAAGGGCCTGCGTCCGCCGCGGGCGCGCGTGATCCCGACGGATGGGTGACGAGGTCCGCGACGTCCTGGTCGCGGTCATCGCCGAGGTCGAGACGACCGTCACGCGAGATGTCATCCGTCAGATCGTGAACCGCACGATCGTCCGGGAACCCGCAGGGCGGCGTCTGCTCGCACAGCTGACCAAGGATCCGGGGATGCTGGTGTCGGGGTCGACGCGGATCCCGCGATTGCTGGATCGCATCCTGCTCGATCTCGCCGACGCCGGCGGCAGCACGGTTCGCCCGCCGGGCTGCGCACGCTGCGGCCGGGTGGAGTTGCTGGTCTGCCGGGACGGTGAGGATCGGATCTGCGCGGCCTGCGGGCGGGCGCGCCTGGACGTGCTGATCGACTGCGTCGAATGCGAGCGGAGCGGGCAGCTGCGGCACGCGCAAGTGGGCGACCGGGCCTACTGCCGCTCCTGCTGGCGGGCGCTGCAGGACGTCGCCGACGAGCGCCTGGACAGGTTCGTCGCCGAGCGGATTCCCGGCGGGACTCTCTACATGATGCTGACCGCGACCGAGGGACTGAAGGCGGATCGCACGTTGCGACTCGCGCTGGAATGCGAGCTGTTCGGCGCCGACTGGATCGCCGACCCGCCGGCATCGTCGGTCCTGTTTGCCACGTTCTACGAGCGGCTGCGTGAGCTCGGCGCCCAGCTGCCAGCCCTGACCTGCGGGCACTGCGGCCGGGTCCGGAAGCTCCCGGACCGACTCGAGGGGCGGATCTGCTGCGGCGCCTGCTACAAAGCCGCGCACCGGGCGGTCTGCGACGGATGCGGCAACACGGCCCATTTGGAGCTACGCCGCCCCAACGGTGACAGGCTCTGCCAGGCCTGCACGAACCAGCTGCCCGAATCCTCCGCGGAGTGCATCGGCTGCGGGAACCACCGGCTGATCGCGGTGCGCACTTCGGACGGGCCGATGTGTTCCGGCTGCCGGACCGCGCCCGGCACCGATGTCTGCACGGTGTGCGGCACCTCGGGTCCGTGTCGGTTCCCCGGCACCGAGAAGGCGATCTGCCTGACCTGCTACGCCGCCGCCCGGGTGGACATCTGTCACCGCTGCGGGCGAGAGCGGGAATGCCGGTTCGCGGGCACACCCAAGGCGATCTGCACGCCTTGCGCGCTCCCCCGCAAACCGTGCTCGGTCTGCGCCCGGGTGGTGCTCCCGATCCGGCACACCCCGGACGGGGAGCCGCTCTGCTGGAACTGCGCCCCGCACATCGTGGAGGCATGCATCGGCTGCGGCCGCGAAGCGCGGGTCAGCGCACGCACTGACCAGGGGCCGCTCTGCCAGCGTTGCGCCCGGACCAGCCCGCTGATGTTCCGCGATTGCCGTCGCTGCGGGACTCACGGACGGCTGCACCACCGCCGCTGGTGTGATCGCTGCTACGCCGACGACAAGATCCGCGAACTGCTCCCGGACGATGTCGTGGCAGCCATTCCGATGCTCGCGACACTGCGCGAGCGGTTCCTGGCCGCGGACGAGCGACGCACCCTGGACGCCTTCCGCCGCAACACGACGGTCGCGATCCTGCGGGAGGCCGTCTCCGGCACGGAGCCGCTGAGCCACGCGCTGCTGGACCGGCTGGGCACGCCTGGGTCGACTGCCCCCGTCCGGGCGCTGCTGGCCGAGTATGGCTTGCTCCCTGCGCGGGACGAGCAGTTGGTCCGGTTCGAGACCTGGTGCCAGGACCGGTCGGCGCAGATCCTCGACCCGGACCATCGCCGCCTGTTCGACCGATTCGTCCGCTGGCGTCATCTTCGGCAGCTGCGCGAGCAGGACCGCCAGACCGGGCGGCGGCAATCAGACGGGCGACGGCAGGAACTGACCCAGGTCCTCGGCCTGCTGGGCTGGCTCACCGCACGCTCGGAATCGCTGACGATGCTCGACCAGGCGCGGCTGGATCTCTGGCTGCTCGAGGGCCCAAGGCTTCGCCGACGCGTCGCGGCGTTCCTGGAGTGGGCCGCCCGCGACGGCACCTGCCCCCGCCTGCGCGTCCCTTCCCTGACCAGCACCCCCAACACGCCGACCGGCGCCAGCGTCGACGAACGCTGGGAACTGCTGGGCAGGGTGCTCAGCGCGCACGACGACGACCCTCGCACCCGACTCGCGGGCGCACTGCTGCTGCTGTTCGGGATCCCGGTGGCCCGGCTGCATCTGCTGCGCGTGACCGACATCACCTCCACCGACACGGTCACGATCCGTCTCGGCGCGGACCCGCTGGAGCTCCCCGACGCGATCGGGCAGCTCGCGATCACCGCCCGTGAGCACCGCGACGCGCCACGCCTGCTCACCGACGCCGGAGAATCCGATTGGCTGTTCCCGGGCCAGCATCACGGCGCTCCGCTCTCCCGCGACGCGCTCACCGACCGGCTGGCCAGGTTCGGCATCCGTGCCCGCCATGCCCGCGCCGGCGCGCTGGCCTCCCTCGCCCAGGAGCTGCCCGCCCCGGTGATCGCACGACTGACCGGCCTTCACGTGACCGCGGCCACCCGCTGGGCCGAAGCCGTCGTAGCCAGCAACGCCCGCTACAGCGCGCTCACACGCTGATCGGCGGCCACGGCAGACTCGACAGCATGAACGATGAGCTTCCCCCGCAGATCCGGACGATCGCCGACCGCATCGCGGACGGCTGGGCGGACACCATCGACATCGGCCCGGGATGGTTCGACCTTCTCGGCCCGGCTGGACCAACAGCTCGCCGAGATCTCGCCCGGCTACGTCATCGAGCAATGCAAGACGAAGTTCGGCACCCTCCGCTACTACGCGCGCCCCGAAGACGCCGACCACATCGACGCGGCCCGGTTCTCGGACATCATCCGGGATGCCGAGGACGAAAGCGCGACCGTCTGCGAGGACTGCGGCCAGCCCGCCCAGTAGGTCACGAGCCGCGGGTGGGTCTGGACCCTCTGCACCGCGCACGCACAGCAGCGGACGAACCCCTCCGAGATGTCGGCTGGCTGATCCATCATGGATGACATGACCGATCTGGACGCGCTCGTCCCGCCCCACGAACCCGCCGAGGACACGCTCGCCTTCGCCGGCAAGGCCGCGCTCTCGCTGGTTCCCGTCGTCGGCCCCCTCGCCGCCGAGACGCTCGCGCACGCGCTGGAGACGAGGCAGGCCGAGCGACAGCACGAGTTCAACGTCGCGATCGCGCAGGCACTCACCGACGCGATCTCGCGGCTGGATGAGGCTGCGACGATCGAGGACATCGTCGGGTCGGACGAGTTCATCGCCGCGGTCACCCGGGCGCAACGCGCCGCGGCCGAGACCGCCAGCCACCACAAGCGACAGCGTCTGGCCGCCGCGGTCGCCAACGGCGGGTCCTGGGCGCCGTTCTCGGCCAGTGAGCGTGAGCAGTTCACCCGGCTGGTCGACGAGTTCGACGAGCTGCACGTCTGGCTGCTGCACTACTTCGCCGACCCCACCGGCTGGCTGCAGTCCCGAGACCTCTACGCCCAGCACGCGAACCTCATGATGGGCGGCATCGACGGGCCGCTGGGCACCGCTCTCGGCGTCCCGCAGAATGTCTGGCGCGGACCCGTCGGTCAGGCCGCCTCGGACCTAGACCGGACAGGGCTTGCCTCGATTCCGCTGACCACGATGATGACCCCGCAGGGCGTGTTCGCACCGCGCACGTCCGAGAAGGGGCGACGATTCCTCGCGTTCATCAATGAACCCGACTCTCTGTCCGCGAATCCGCCGGCGTCCCTATGATTCCGATCGACCCCGTCGACATCGACGGCTTGCCACCCGGCCGGAACTGCCCGGCTTGCGGTGAGCCGCTCGAGCCTGGTCACATCGACGACTCGCTGCAGTTGGTCTGGCTCTGCCCCTCCCACGGCGTTGTCGACCGCACCATCGACCCGCTTCGAGGCCTGTGACAGTCACACGCAAGGATGTCTAGTTGCCTCACGACGCCGAGAATGTCTTGACTAGCGACTCGAGGTCTTCGTGAGGGAGCGCGCGTAGGGCCTGGCCGCTGCCGAGCTCCCACATCGAGAAGCCGTCCTTGCCGTCGGGCGTGCCGTGACGCATGGTCAGTTTCGTGGCACTTGATTCACCCGCAGCAGTTACACACGGTCGGTGAATCGGGTCTCGACTAGAATTGAGTCCAATGACTCGATGACTGTTGGAACAATTACTGTTTCGCCGAGATCATCTCAACAGTTGCCGCGCCGTCTTTGGATACAGCACCTCGGAGGTGATGGGAAATGGGGTCGAATGGGGGCCACATGGGCTGGTGGGGTATGGGCTGGAGTTGGGTCTTCCTCGTCCTGCTCGTGGTGGGAATTGTCACACTGATCGTGGTTCTTGTTCGAGTCTTCGCCGCACGTGGGCCTCGACAGACACCTCATCGCATCGGGACCAGTGGGGCTCGTGAGTTGCTGGATGAGCGCTATGCCCGTGGAGAAATTGACACCAGTGAGTACGACGAGCGACGTCAACGACTCGACGGAGCACCTGACGCATGAAACCGATCACCCGTCGACAGGCGCTCCAGCTCGGGGCTGTGGGAGGGCTCGGTGTCGTTATTGGAGGGATCGGTCTCTCTCAGACAGGTCTTCCCTGGGGTGGGCGCGTGGCTGATGGTGATCTGCTGGTTGAGCCAGAGGTGTTACGCAGCAGCGGTGGTTTGCTGCAGGTGGATCTTGTCGCCGCTCGTCGCGAGGTGACCATCGCCGGGCGACAGGTACAAGCCTTGACCTACGGGGGCACATTGCCGGGGAGAACCTGGTGGGTGCGACCGGGGGACACCATCGAGGTGCAGTTGCGTAACGAACTGGACACCCCAACCAACCTGCATACCCACGGGCTACAGGTTTCTCCCTCGGGGAATAGTGACAACCCCTTCCTCTCTATAGACCCTGGGCAGAGTTTTGGTTACCGGTTTACCTTGCCAGAGGATCACCCGTCTGGTGTGTGCTGGTATCACCCTCATCGGCATGGCTCAGTCGCTGACCAGCTATTCGGCGGCTTGTACGGTGCACTTATCGTCGAGGATGAAAAAATGCCGGTCAGTCGAGAGCGGGTGCTCGTCGTCTCCGACATTTCACTCACCGCTGGAGGACAGATCGCGACCGCCTCGGGGATGGACGTGATGATGGGCCGTGAAGGTGATCTCCTATTGGTCAACGGCCAGCACCGCCCACACATGTCGGCACGACCTGGGGAGCGGGAACGCTGGCGAGTGATCAATGCGTGCACTTCCCGTTACCTACGTTTGGCCTTGCCCGGGCAGCGCCTGGAGTTGCTGGGGATCGACGGGGGTCACGAACAGGCTCCCCGGGAAGTGCGGGACGTGCTCCTGGCTCCCGGTAATCGCGCCGACCTTCTCGTGAGCATGAGCGCCGGTAGTGGTGAGTTTCAGACACTGGGCTACGACCGTGGTGGAATGAGGATGGGAATGATGGGAGGTCGAAACCTCTCCGGAGCTGAGGCCATTGCCACGCTCACTGTCTCCGGGCAAGAGACTTCTACGCCAGATACGGTGCCAGTTCGCTCGCCGGTTCTTCGGGATCTACGCGAGCAGCCTGTTGCGCGGCGGCGGGAGATTGCCTTCACCATGGGAATGGGGTCGATGATGCGCGGTGGCGGGAGCATGATGGATCTCGGATTCGACGGTCGTACTTTCGACATCGACCGAGTTGACCAACGCGTTGCTGCGGGAGCCGTGGAAGAGTGGCTCATCACGAACCCCACACCCATGGATCACCCCTTCCATTTACACGTATGGCCGATGCAGGTGATCGAGACGGACGGGCAACCGGTCAGCGAACAGGTTTGGCGTGACGTCGTCAATGTTCCTGCCCAAGGTCGAGTGCGGGTGCTCATCGACTTCGTTCGTCACCCGGGGCGCACCGTATACCACTGCCACATCCTTGATCATGAAGATGCTGGCATGATGGCCATCGTCGATGTCGGCTGACCAGCTGCAGCGGCGTTGCGGCCTGGCCAAAACCCACCGCTGCCGCGTAGTTTCCGTTACTTGATGTTGCCGGATGCACCACGTATTGTTGAAGTAACACGGCAGGCTCGCTTCTCTAGATGAGACGCGAGCTTGTTCTTTTTCTACCTCAGTGCGAGACACCCAGGCTTGCCAAACGAGAACCTTTAGCAAGCTCTATTCTTCCCGATCAGAGGGGCATTTCTGCGTCACGACGCATGCTCAGACGACCGCCGCATCGGTGCATCGAGGCTAAAGCGCGAGGTTCAACTCCGCGACATGCCAATCCGACGGCTCCGCCGCGAGCGCAGACGCGTCACCTCGCACCCAGAGGGCGACCGGCGCGTGCGCGCCGAGATCGCCGAGCGAGCGCGGCCAGCCGGCATCGCTCGGGGTCAGCAGCCCGGCTCCGGCGCGGGCGGCGAGCTCGACGATGTCGCGGAGGGTCGCGGCATCCCAGCGTGGACCCCACCGCCGCAGCGCGGCCGACCACACAGCATCGCCGACCAGACGTCCGCCCTCGGCATCACCCCGCCGTGCGCGGTCGAGGGCTCCCCGTGCGCCCCACTGCGCGATCGCCGCGCCCGCCACGCGGTCACCCGGTTCGACGAGAGTGCTCCACACGATCGCCGCATCGCGGTCGTCGCGGAACTCATCGTCAGGAAGGCCGAGCGCATCGGCACGCGCGCGCACCGCACGCGCATCTGTCGAGGTGCCGTTCACGCCGCCATCCCCCGCTTGAGGTACAGCGCGCGGCCGATGTCGTCACCGGTGAGGCGATCGTGCCCGGCGAGGTCGGCGACGCTCCAGGCGACACGCAGCACGCGGTCATAGGCGCGCAGGGTCAGCAGACCGCGTTCGAGTGCCGCATCCAGCGGAGCCCGCACGTCCGACGTGGGCGCGTGGGGACCTTGCCGCAACCACGCCCCGTCGATCTCCGCGTTCACGGTCCACGGGGTCTCGCGCAGACGCCGGGCGGCGCGCTCGCGCGCACCCCTCACCCGCTCCCGCGCATCAGCGCTGGACATGCGGCCGCGACTGTGCGGCACACGGGTGACCCGGGTCATCCTCATCTCGATGTCGATCCGATCGAGCAGCGGACCCGACAGCCGCGCGCGGTAGCGGCGGATCGCCGACGGCGGGCATTCGCAGAGCGCACCTCGCACGCCGTGGTTCCCGCACGGGCAAGGGTTGGTCGCGAGAACGAGCTGGAATCTCGCCGGGAACGCGGCGACGACCCCCATGCGATGGATCTCGATGGCACCGCGCTCGAGCGGCTGACGGAGAGCGTCCAGCACCGACGACGGGAACTCGCCCGCCTCGTCGAGGAAGAGCACGCCGCCGCTCGCCCGTGAGATCGCCCCGGGTCGCACCGTGCGGGAACCCCCTCCGACGAGCGCCGCCACGCTCGCGGAATGGTGGGGCGCCTCCAGCGGGGGTGTGCGCTGAAGCCGAGACACCCGCCGTCCCGACAGGGATGCCACGGCGGCCGCGGTCAGCGCCGCGTCGTCGTCGAGGGCGGGGAGAAGGGCGGGGAGACGTCGGGCGAGCATGGTCTTGCCCGCACCGGGTGGCCCGCTCATGAGCACGTGGTGTGCACCGGCGGCCGCGACGACCAGCGCCTCGACAGCGGCATCCTGCCCGACGACATCGGCGAGCTCGGCCGAGTCGGCGACCGGTGGGTCGTCGTCGGCTGCGTCCGAAACCGCGGTGGGTACCGTGTCCCCCGGGTCATCCGCCTCGAGCTCGGCGCCGTGCAACACGGCCGTCGCCCTCAGATCGGCGACACCGACGACATCGATACCGGGCACGAGTTGCGCCTCGGTGAGGTTCGCGCGGGGCACGACGACGCGGCCACAGCCGCGGCGCGCGGCCGCCATCACGGCCGGAAGCACTCCCGGCACCGCTCGGACTCGCCCGTCGAGGCCGAGCTCGCCGATGTGGACGCTGCGCGCGACGGATGCCGCATCCAGGACGCCCGCGCTCGCGAGCGCTGCGACGGCGATGGCGAGGTCGAACGCCGCGCCATGCTTCGGGAAATCCGCGGGGATGAGGTTGACGGTGATGCGTCGGCGGGGCAGCGGGAGTCCGCTGTTCATGCACGCGTTCGTCACGCGCTGCGCCGCCTCGGAGAGCGCCCTGTCACCGAGTCCGATGATGCGCAGATCGGGCTGCTGGTCAGTGAGGTCGGCCTCGACGTCGACGACCGTGCCGTCGAGGCCGACAAGGGCGATGGCCGCGGTACGGGCGACGGTCATCGGAGATCTCGCAGGTGCTCGATCGCGCCGGTGGCGGGGTCGGCTCCGATCACCGCGATCGCATCGACGCGCAACGCAGCGCCTCGCAGTTCACCGGCATGCGCCCGACGCCACGCGTAGGCAAGCCGCCACAACCGTGCGAGCTTGACCGCCGACACCGCCTCGAGCGGATGCCCGTAGGCCACGCTCGTGCGCGTCTTCACCTCGACCACGACGACCTCGTCGCCCTCGCGGGCCACGATGTCGATCTCCCCGCCGGGCGCGCGCCAATTGCGGTCGAGCACGGTGAATCCCACCGCGATCAGATGAGCGGCGGCTCGGTCTTCGCCGGCCCGCCCGAGGACGTCCTTCGCTGCCATGACCCCAGCGTCGCCGGGCATCGCGTGTCATCCGCTCCGCCCGGCCGATCCGGGGAGAGCGTGCGCCTCACGGCGCGGCGCGACCGCCTGTGGAGGAGCTCAGCTGTCGAGCGAGAGTTCTTCGGGCAGCTGGAAGTCGCGACGCGACAGCTCCTCGACGTTCACGTCCTTGAACGTCAGGACCCGCACCGACTTCACGAACCGGTCGGCCCGGTAGATGTCCCAGACCCACACATCGGTCATCGTGATCTCGAAGTAGAAGTCGTGCTCGGTGTCGCGGCGCACGACATTCACGTCGTTGGCGAGGTAGAACCGTCGCTCGGTCTCGATCACGTACTGGAACTGCAGGACGACATCGCGGTACTCCCGGTACAGAGCCAGCTCGAGTTCGCGGTCGTAATCCTCGAAGACATCGTCATCCATGGTGTCTCCATCCTAGAGCGACGGATGCCGCTCCCGACCGTCCGCACACGACGCTCACCACAGGGTGGGCGCGTCAGCGATCGCCCAGCTCGCGCGGTGGTGGGCGCTCAGCCCGTGCGCGCGGATCGCCGCGCGGTGGACCTCGCTGGCGTAGCCCTTGTTGCGATGCCACTCGTACGCCGGATGAGTCGGATGCAGCTCGGTCATCACCTCGTCGCGCGCGACCTTCGCGATGATCGACGCCGCCGACGCGCTCGCGCAGTCGCGGTCCGCCTTGACCCGCACGATCACGGGCGCCCCGGGGTCGGCAGTCGGAGTGATGTAGTCATGGTTGCCGTCGAGCAGCACGATCGCGTCGTCCACCTCGACACCCTGGCCGCGGAGGTCGGCGAGAGCACGCAGCGCCGCGTTGCCCATGGCGCGCATGATGCCGATCTCGTCGATCTCGGCAGCGCTCGACCAGCCGATCGCGGACGCGGACACCCATCCCCGAGCACGATCGCGCACGTCGGCCCGCCGTCGCTCGGCGACGAGCTTCGAATCGCGCAACCCGTTCGGAACACCCGCCTCGATCTCGACTTCGCCGAGTACCGCCGCGCCGATCGCCACCGGCCCCGCGAGAGCGCCGCGCCCGACCTCGTCGCACGCGATGACGAGCGGATGCCGCGCCAGCAGTTCGCGTTCGAACACGAGAGTGGGCTCGATGACCGTCACGGCGCGCCCGTGGTCGTCGGGGTCGGCGAGGGGACGGGAGAGCCGGAGGGCCCCGGGACGCCGGCGAAGACGTCGTGGTGGAAATCGAGCGCGCCGAAGCGCGAGAACGGCCAGGTGATGAGGAACGCGCGACCCACGACATCCGAGACGGGCACGAACCCCTTCCCCGGCTGATCCTGGTTGTATCGCGAGTCCTTCGAGCGGTACCGGTTGTCGCCGAGCACCCAGAGCGAACCCTGCGGCACAGTGACGTCGAAGGCGATGCCCGACGCGGCGGCACCGGGTGACGGCACGGTGATGTACGACTGCTCGTCGATCGGCTGCCCGTTCACGGTGATCTGCCCGGCGGCGTTGCAGCAGACGACGTGGTCTCCCGGCAGGCCGATGATGCGCTTGATCAGATGGTCGTCGCTGTCGCTCGTGGAGAGCCCGACGAGGGAGAGCACCCAGTCGATTCCGGCGAAGATCGGATTCTGGGGCGCGGAGGCCGTCGTGCTCGGATCCAGCCAGCCGCCCGGGTCCTTGAAGACCACGATGTCGCCGCGCTGGTAACCGCCGAAATTCGGCGTGATCTCGTCGACGAGGATGCGGTCCTGCTCCATCAAGGTCGTCTCCATCGACGCCGAAGGGATGTAGAACGAGCGCACGACGAACGTCTTCACGAGGAACGACACGAGCACTGCGATGACGACCACGACCACGACGTCCCGGGCGAATCGCCAGGGTCCCCCGCGGCGACGGGTACGGATCGGCGCCGACGGCGTCTCGTCGGGGAGGGGGTGTTCTTCGGTGGTCATGCAGGTCCTCACGCGGCGTAACGAAAGCCGGCCATCAGCGTCTCACACAGCGCACCGCGACACACCCGACGCGACGGAGAGTCGTGGCCGGAGACGACGAACGCCCCGCTCGATGAGCGGGGCGTTCGGAAGGGGACCTCAGCGGTCGCGCTTCTCCTTGATCTTGGCCTTCTTGCCACGGAGGTTGCGCAGGTAGTAGAGCTTCGCGCGGCGCACGTCACCACGGGTGACGATCTCGATCTTGTCGAGAACCGGCGAGTGCACCGGGAAGGTGCGCTCGACGCCGACCTGGAAGCTGATCTTGCGCACCGTGAACGTCTCACGGACGCCGTCGCCGGAGCGGCCGATGACGACACCCTGGAAGACCTGCACGCGCGAGCGGCTGCCTTCGACGATGTTCACGTGGACCTTGACGGTGTCACCGGGGGCGAAGGCGGGGATGTCGGAACGGAGCGACGCGGCGTCGAGCTCGTCGAGGATCTGCATGATCTCTGCTTCCTGCAACCGCCACAGGTCGGCTGCATCGTTAGATGTACGGGGAATGTGCTCGTCCGCCGGAAGAATCTCCGGCACGCTCCCCTGAGGCAGAGCCCATCAGAGCACAAACAGCCATTGTGCCACGGATGACGAACGTCTCAAAACCGAGAGAGCGGATGCCGCGGCATCCGTCCTCGCGTCACTGTGCCCCGCGACTCGTCTCGGTGATGACGATGACCTCGTGCTCGCCCTGCGGGGCCGCCGGGCGCGGGCGCATCGGCGGGATGTAGCCCGTGCCGTCGGCGGCACGGAAGATCGCGCGGCCGGGCTTGGCTTCCCGCCACAGCTGCCACAGCGTCAGCCACAGCAGCGCGACCCCGACGAAGATGGTGAGCACCATGACCGGTGCCCACCAAGACTCGCGGAAGAAGCCGAGCGAGATCGTGAGGAGGTGCCAGACGGCGAAGCCCGCGACATCCAGCCATGACACGGCGCGGCTCTCCCGCACGGTCGGGCGCGCGCGGACCAGAAGGGCGAGCAGCAGCTGGCCGACGAGCACCGAGGGGATCGCGATGAACAGCACCCAGAGGAACGCCCAGGCCCCGGCGTTGAACACGCCCCACCCGACGAACAGCCACGCCGGCAGCACGAAGGCGGCCGGGATGAGCCATCGGAAGAACGCGCGCCTGAGCCACATGACCCCGATGCTACGCCCGATGACGCCGCGCTCGGCTGCACCTTCGGCGATGCGGAGCCTCCTCTCAGCGGCGACAGCCGGGATCCGAGAGAATGGATCAGATACAGGAGGCACCACCCATGATCGAGCTGCGCACACCGACCGAGATCGAGCAGATGCGACCCGTCGGCCGGTTCGTCGCCGAGACGCTCGCGACGCTGCGCGACGAGACATCGGTGGGCACGAACCTGCTCGCGATCGACCGCCGCGCTCACGACCTCATCCGCCGCGCGAGGGCGGAGTCCTGCTACATCGACTACCACCCCTCGTTCGGGGCGAGCCCGTTCGGCAAGGTGATCTGCACGTCCGTCAACGATGCCGTGCTGCACGGACTCCCCCACGACTACGCCCTGCGCGACGGCGACCTCGTGACTCTCGACTTCGCGGTCTCCATCGACGGCTGGGTGGCGGACTCGGCGGTCTCCTTCGTCGTCGGCACCGCCCGCGACGAAGACCTGCGTCTGATCGAGACCACGGAGCGCGCACTCGACGCGGCGATCGCCGCAGCGACCGTCGGCCACAAAGTCGGCGACATCTCCCACGCGATCGCCGCGGTGGCGCGCGGCGAGGGCTACAGCATCAACACCGATTTCGGCGGACACGGCGTCGGACACATCATGCACGGCGACCCGCACATCCCGAACGACGGGAAGGCGAACCGCGGCTACCCGCTGCGCGACGGTCTCGTGATCGCGATCGAGCCGTGGTTCCTCGCGACGACCGACGAACTGGTCACCGACCCCGACGGCTGGACCCTGCGCAGCGCCGACGGTTCCCGGGGAGCGCACTCCGAGCACACGATCGCCGTCACCTCCGACGGCCCCATCGTGCTGACCGACCGGTCATTCCTCGGCGTCGACTGACTCCGCCGGCAGCAAGTCGGGGCGGCGCGCCCGCGTGCGCTCGACCTGCTGGTCGTGCCGCCACGCGGCGATGCGCCCGTGGTCGCCGCTGAGGAGGACGGGCGGCACGTCTCTGCCGCGCCAGCTCGACGGCTTCGTGTACGACGGGTACTCGAGGAGCCCGTCCTCGTGCGATTCCTCGACGAGGCTCTCGGGATTTCCGACCACCCCGGGAATGAGTCGTCCGATCGCCTCGATCATGGCCATCGCAGCGACCTCGCCGCCGTTGAGCACATAGTCGCCGAGACTCACGAGCCGAACCTCGCCGAGCCGCGCCGCCTCCTCGAAGACGCGCTCGTCGATGCCCTCGTAGCGTCCGCATCCGAACACGAGGTGCTCACGGGTGGACAGCTCCCGCGCGAGCGACTGGGTGAACCGCTCCCCCGCGGGCGACGGGAAGATGAGAGTCGGGGATGCCGCGGCATCCGCCACGATCGCATCGAGGGCCTCGCCCCAGGGTTCGGGCTTCATGACCATCCCGGCACCGCCCCCGTACGGACTGTCATCGACGGTGCGATGACGATCGTGGGTGTGATCGCGCAGATCGTGCACGCGCACGTCGAGGATGCCGCGCCCCCGCGCCTTCCCGAGAAGGGAGACCTCGAGGACGTCGAAGAACGAGGGGAAGATCGAGACGACGTCGATGCGCATGTCAGCGCTCGTCGGTCTCGTCGTCGGTCTCGTCGTCCTCGGTTCCGGGAGCGGTCGGAGCCGGCTCGGGATCGTCGTCGACGAGATCCTCGAACAGACCGTTCGGCGGCGTCACGACCACACGACCGCCGTGCACGTCGACCTCCGGGACGATGGCCGACACGAACGGCACGAGCACCTCGCGCTCCCCCGCCTTGACGATGAGGAGATCCTGCGCGGGAAGGTGGTCGACGCGGACGACGCGCCCCACGCTCTGTCCCTCTCGTACGACGTCGAGTCCGACGAGCTGATGGTCGAACCAGGCATCGTCCTCGGCGGGGGCGGCGTCATCCTGGTCGATCCAGAGGATGGCGCGCACGAGGGAGTCCGCGCCGGTGCGGTCCTCCACGCCGTCGAAGAACACGACCGGGTGGGAGTTCATCCACCGGAACTCACGCACGGTGACGGTCTTGCCGAACCACTCCGAGGAGTCCGGCACCTGCAGGATGAACGCGGCACCGGGGACGAAGCGACCGTCGGGGTCGTCGGTGTAGAGCTCGAGTTTGAGGGCGCCCTTCAGGCCATGGGCCTTCACGAGCCGGCCGACACGGAGCTGGGTCTTGCCGGGTCGGGGTGCGCGCACGCCGGAGCGCGCCCGCGCGTCGGGGCTGGGGGTCGCGGACATCAGTCGTCGGAGATGTCGACGCGCACCCGCCGGCCGGCGGCCAGGGCGGCCACGACCGTTCGCAGGGACTTGGCTGTGCGGCCGCCGCGCCCGATCACGCGACCACGGTCGTCGGGGTGGACGTGCACATCTAGCACATCCCCCCGCGGCGATGAGGTGGCCTCGATGCGTACGTCATCGGGACGATCGACGATCGCCTTCACGACGTGCTCGAGCGCGGCAGCCAGCACGGGCTCAGTCCTCGGTGGTCGAGGCGTCGGCCTCGGCCTCGTCCGCGGCGGGGGCCTCGTCGGCGGTCTCCGCGACGGGCTCCTCGGCCTTCTTCTCGACCTTGGGCTTGACGACCGACTTCTTGGCGGTGTCGGCCACGAACTCGGCCTTGCCCTCGGCGACCTTCACGGTCGAGACGGCGTTCTTGTCACCCTTGAACTGGCCCCAGTCGCCGGTGAGCTTGAGGAGCACGAGCACCTGCTCGGTCGGCTGGGCGCCGACGCTGAGCCAGTACTGCGCACGCTCCGAGTCGACCTGGATGAGCGAGGGCTCCTCGGTCGGGTGGTACTTGCCGATCTCCTCGATGACGCGACCGTCGCGCTTGGTGCGCGAGTCGGCGACGACGATGCGGTAGTAGGGCGCACGGATCTTGCCCAGGCGCTTGAGACGGATCTTGACAGCCACGATTCTCCTGAATGGTGTGTACGTGAATGAACGTCGCCTGGAGCGTGGGGTGCACACCCGGCGGAAGCTCGAAGGGGTGGATGTCGCCGGATAGAGGGTCGGGCGATGGTCCAGCGGTCTATTTTGCCAGAAGATGACGGATGCCGCGAACCGCCATGACTCGCTCTGCCAGACTGTGCGCGTGCCGCAGCCCTTCGCCGAGTCAGCGCGTTCCACCGTGGGTCTGGAATGGGAGCTGATGCTCGCCGACGCGGACTCCGGTGACCTCGTAGGCGCAGGCCCCGAGATCGTCGAGGCGTTGGCCGACGCGACGGCCTCGGAGCGATTCACCGTGACCGGCGAGCTGCTCACCAACACCGTCGAAGTGACGAGCGGCATCGGTCACACGGTCGCCGAGGCGGTCGGCGATGTCACGGACGCCATCAGCGCGGTGCGCTCCGAGACCGACCGGGCCGGCATCGAGCTGCTCTCGGCCGGAAGCCACCCCTTCGCGCAGTGGTACGAGCAGTCGGTGACCGACAAGACGCGCTACCACTCGCTCGTCGAGCGCACGCAGTGGTGGGGTCGCAACATGATGATCTGGGGAGTGCACGTGCACGTGGGCGTCGACGACGTCAGCAAGGTCATGCCGATCGTCGGCGCCCTGTCCACCTACCTCCCGCACCTGCTCGCGCTGTCGTCGTCGAGCCCGTTCTGGGCCGGGGAGCGCACGGGCTACGCCTCGAACCGCTCTCTCGTCTTCCAGCAGCTGCCGACCGCCGGGGTGCCGTGGGCCATCGACGACTGGGGCGACTTCGAGGCCTACCTCGACGACATGACCCGCACCGGCGTGATGGCCGACGCCACCGAGGTGAGATGGGACATCCGCCCGGCGCCGCGATGGGGAACCATCGAGGTGCGCGCGTGCGACGGGATGTCGACCGTCGCCGAGCTCTCCGCCGTCGCCGCCCTCACGCAGGCGTTGGTTGAGGACTTCTCCCGCCGCCTCGACGCCGGTGAGACGCTCCCCCGGCTTCAGCCGTGGTTCACGCGCGAGAACAAGTGGCGCGCCGCCCGCTACGGACTCGGTGCGCGGGTGATCGCCGACACCGAGGGCCGTCAGGTTCCGGTGCGCGACGACCTCCTCGAGACCCTCGAGCGTCTGGCACCCATCGCCGCCGACCTGGGCGCCGCCGACGAGCTGCGGGGTGTGGACGACATCCTCACCCGCGGGTCGAGTGCGTCACGGCAGCTCGCCGTCGCGGATGCCGCCGACGGAGACCTGCGCGCGGTGGTGCGCCATCTCATCGCCGAGTTCCACGCGGGAGCACCCGCTCGCCCCTGGCCGACCGCCCGCGCCTGAGGCGCCGGCGGTCAGGAGCGCCGGAGAAGCTTCTGCAGATCGGCGAGGTCGGCCTCACTCGGCGCGGCGTTGCCGCCGCCCAATCCGAAACCGCTGCCCGTGGGCACCACCGGCTCCGTGGCGATGCCGGCGTTCTCGGCCGCGCGCTTGGCCGGGTTGCCCGACCGGGATCCGCGCGCCTTCTGCTGCTTGCCCCGCTTGCCGCCGCCGTGGGCACCCGGAACCGGACCCATGCCCGGGATGGCGGGCACGCCGCCGCGCGCCACGGTCTTCATCATCTTCGCCGCCTGCTCGAAACGGTTGACGAGCTGGTTGACGTCGGTGACGGTCATGCCCGATCCGCGCGCGATACGCAGCCGACGCGAGCCGTTGAGGAGCTTCGGGTTGCGGCGCTCGCCCGGCGTCATCGAGCGGATGATCGCCTCGGTGCGGTCGATCTCGCGCTCGTCGAAGTTCTCGAGCTGCTGCTTCATCTGGCCCATGCCCGGGAGCATCCCGAGCATCTTCTTCATCGAGCCCATCTTCTTGAGCTGCTGCATCTGCTCGAGGAAGTCCTCGAGGGTGAACTGCTCCTTCGCGAGCTTCTCGGCGACCTTCAGCGCCTCGGCCTCGTCGAAGGCCTGCTGCGCCTGCTCGATGAGGGTGAGGATGTCACCGAGGTCGAGGATGCGGCTCGCCATACGGTCGGGGTGGAAGACCTCGAGGTCCTCGAGTCCCTCGCCGTTGGACGCGTAGATGATCGGTCGGCCGGTGATCGACGCGACCGACAGCGCCGCGCCGCCGCGGGCGTCGCCGTCGAGCTTCGAGAGCACGACACCGGTGAAGTCCACGCCCTCCTGGAAGGCGCGGGCGGTGGTGACGGCATCCTGACCGATCATCGCGTCGATCACGAACAGCACCTCGTCGGGGCTGATGGCGGCGCGGATGTCGGCGGCCTGCGTCATGAGCTCCGCATCGACACCGAGGCGGCCGGCGGTGTCGACGATCACGACGTCGTGCTGATGGCGCGTCGCGAACTCGACGCCGTCGCGCGCCACCGTGATGGGGTCGCCGACGCCGTTGCCGGGCTCCGGGGCGAAGATCGTGGCACCGGCGCGCTCGGCGACGACGGTGAGCTGGGTGACGGCGTTGGGGCGCTGCAGGTCGGCGGCCACGAGCAGGGGGGTGTGGCCCTCCTTCTCGAGGAGCTTCGCGAGCTTGCCGGCGAAGGTCGTCTTTCCGGAGCCCTGGAGTCCGGCGAGCATGATGACGGTGGGAGGGTTCTTCGCGAACTGCAGTCGGCGCTGCTCGCCGCCGAGGATCGCGACCAGCTCCTCGTTGACGATCTGCACGACCTGCTGCGCCGGGTTGAGCGCCCGATTGACCTCGTCGCCGAGGGCCCGCTCGCGCACCTTCGCGGTGAACTCCTTCACCACCACCAACGCCACGTCGGCCTCGAGGAGCGCCCGACGGATCTCGCGGACGGTGCCGTCGACGTCGGCCGGGGTCAGCTTGCCCTTGGTGCGAAGACCCCGGAAGGTCTCGGTCAGCCGGTCGGAGAGTGTGCCGAAAGTCGCCATGATGCGCCAAGTTTACGCGAGCGGGGTGCCGTCGACGGCGGCGAGAGCGGCGGCGAGCGGCGCAGACAGGGCGGATGTCCCGGGCCCGGCGTGCGCCCACGCCCGGAGGGCCGCGAACAGGGCGCCGGCGTAGGCCGCGGCGCGCACCTCGGCGACGAGCCGCGACTGGCCGCCGGCGGCGAGTCGTCGCGCGATCGCCCGACCGAGGCGGGCCTGACGCGTGGCGGCATCGCGGTCGAGCTCGCCGGCGACCCCCATCGCCTCGGCGTGCACGAGCGCGAGCGCGAGCGCGTCGGGAGCGAACCCGTCGGCGATCGCGACGAGCGCGGCCCGAACCGCGGCATCCCCGTCGCCCTCGCCCGCGTCGAGGCGCTGCGCCGCCGTCGTCAGCCGCTCGTCGAGGCCGCTCCAGAGCACCTCCGCCTTCGAGTCGAAGTAGTTGAAGAAGCTCGAGCGGCTGACGCCGGCCCGCACGGTGATGTCGGCGACCGAGGTCGCGTCGTACCCCTGTTCGAGGAACAGCTCGCACGCGGCATCCGAGATCGTCTCGCGCGAGGTCGCGCGCGGTCGTCCGGATGCCATGCCCTCAGCGTACGGTCCCTCTCGCCCGACGCGGGCGTATTGTTGGACGCAGTCCAGCAATCAATGATCGGAGCATCGTGCTCGACATCCAGACCGTGGGCCTCGCGCCCGATTACGTGCCCTACCTCGACGGCTGGGCACTGCAGCGCCGCATCCACGCCGACGTCGTCGCCGGTACCCGGAACGACACCCTGCTGCTGCTCGAGCACGAGGCCGTCTACACGGCCGGCAAGCGCACCGAGCCGCAGGAGCGCCCGCAGGACGGCACGCCCGTCATCGACGTCGACCGCGGCGGCAAGATCACCTGGCACGGACCCGGCCAGCTCGTCGGCTACCCGATCGTGCGCCTGGGCGAGCCCGTCGACGTCGTCGCCCACGTGCGCCGCATCGAACGCCTCCTCATCGCCGCACTCGCCGGGCACGGCGTCGACGGCTACCAGGTCGAGGGACGCAGCGGCGTCTGGGTGCGCCGTCCGCTGTCGGAGGACAAGGTCGCCGCCATCGGCGTGCGCGTCGAGAAGGGCGTCACCATGCACGGATTCGCGGTCAACTGCGACAACACCCTCAGCGGCTTCGGCGGCATCATCCCCTGCGGTATCACCGACGCGGGGGTCACCACGGTCAGCGAGGTCGTCGGGCAGGATGTCGCGCCCCGCGACATCATCGCGTCGGTCGCCGAGGTCTTCGCCGGCGAGTACGCGGGGGCCGTCGCGTGAGCGCCGGGCCGGAGGGCCGCAAGCTGCTGCGCCTCGAGGTGCGCAACGCGGAGACCCCCATCGAACGCAAGCCCGAGTGGATCAAGACCAAGGCGAAGCTCGGCCCCGAGTACCGGGAGCTTCACGCTCTCGTGAAGAACGAAGACCTGCACACCGTGTGCCAGGAGGCGGGATGCCCCAACATCTTCGAGTGCTGGGAGGACCGCGAGGCCACCTTCCTCATCGGCGGCTCGCAGTGCACCCGCCGCTGCGACTTCTGCCAGATCGACACCGGCAAGCCCGCCGATTACGACACCGACGAGCCGCGCCGGGTGGCGGAGAGCGTCACCCGGATGCAGCTGCGCTACGCCACCGTCACCGGCGTCGCTCGCGACGACCTCCCCGATGAGGGCGCATGGCTCCACGCCGAGACCGTGCGTCAGATCCACGCGCAGAACCCCGGCACCGGAGTCGAGATCCTCGCGACGGACTTCTCCGGAAACCCCGACCTGCTCGGCGAGGTGTTCGCGGCGCGCCCCGAGGTGTTCGCCCACAACGTCGAGACCGTGCCGCGCATCTTCAAGCGCATCCGTCCCGCCTTCCGCTACGAGCGATCGCTGGGCGTGCTGACCCAGGCCCGCGCGGCAGGCCTCATCACGAAGTCGAACCTGATCCTCGGCATGGGCGAGGAGCCCGCAGAAGTCGTACAGGCGCTGCAGGACCTCCACGATGCCGGCACCGACATCATCACGATCACCCAGTACCTGCGGCCGACCCCGCGCCACCTCCCTGTGGCGCGCTGGGTGAAGCCCGAGGAGTTCGTCGAATTCAAGCAGGAGGCCGAGCGCATCGGGTTCCTGGGCGTGCTCGCGGGGCCGCTCGTGCGCTCGTCGTACCGGGCCGGGCGCCTCTGGGCGCAGTCGATGCTCGCCAAGGGCCGCGACATCCCTGAGGACCTGCAGCACCTCGCCCGCGACATCCAAGCCGGCGACACCACCTTCGCGCAGGCGGTGTGACAGATCTCAGTCGGCCGAACTGACCGACGAGACCTGACCGTCGGAGTCGAGGTTCACGAGCAGCGCGTCGTCGGCGCCTTCGGGATCGAGCGCGTACTCGAGAACCGCGAACGGCTCGGTGCCGTCGTGCTCGTCCGCGAGGATCGTGAGACTCGTGAGTGTGAGAGCGCGGATGATGTCGATGTGGTCGTCGCCCGAGACATCCACGAGGAAGTCCTCCAGCTCGTCGCCGAGGCGTTCCTGCTGCTGCAGCACGTACTCGGTGACCTCGCTCGTGCGGTCGTCGAGTTCGCCGACCATCGCATTGCGGGCCATGAGGTCGACCCGCTCGAGGGCAGAGATGAGGGCCGCCGCCGTGTCGAGCGCCGCGGTGGTGACATCCTCCTGATCGGGCGCCGTGAGATCGACCGTCACCGACTGGTCGCCGAACTCGACCGTCTCCGACCAGAAGATCGATCCGTCGGGGCCGGACTCGAGGAGTCCGAAGAAGTCGTGCTCGATCGCCATGTCCCCATGAAACCAGCAGGACTGCCCGGGCGGTAGCCCGACGCGCTCAGCCGACGAGAGCCTCGACGAACACGTGCGGGGTGAAGCCGGTGAGATCGCCGATCCCCTCGCCCTGCCCGAGGAGCTTCACCGGGATGCCGGTGCGCTCCTGCACGGCGAGCACGAAGCCGCCCTTCGCCGAGCCGTCGAGCTTCGTGATGACGAGCCCGGTGACTCCCGCGTGCTCGAGGAACGCCTGCGCCTGCAGGACGCCGTTCTGCCCGGTCGTGGCGTCGAGCACCAGGAGCACTTCGCTGATCGGTGCGAGCTTCTCGATCACGCGCGTGATCTTGCCGAGCTCGTCCATCAGGCCGCCCTTGGTGTGCAGACGCCCCGCGGTGTCGACCAGCACGATCTGCGTGTCGTGGTCCTTCGCATATTGGATGGTCTGGAACGCGACCGATGCCGGATCCTGGCCCTCCTGCTGCGGCCGCACGATCTCCGCGCCGCCGCGCTCCGCCCACGTCGCGAGCTGCTCGACGGCCGCGGCGCGGAACGTGTCGGCCGCTCCGACCACCACCGAGCGGTCGAACCGCTGCAGATAGTGCGCGAACTTGCCGATCGTCGTGGTCTTCCCCACGCCGTTCACACCGACGACCAGCACGATCGCCGGGCGCTCGGTGAGGCGCAGCGTCGTGTCGAACTTCGCGAAGTGCTCCTCGAGGGTCTCCCGCAGCATCCGTTGGAGGTCCTTCGGATCCGTCGTGCGGAACCGGTCGACCTTCTCGCGCAGCTCGTCCACGATGCGCTCGGAGATGTCGGGCCCGAAGTCGGCCGTGATGAGCGCCGTCTCGAGGTCGTCCCAGGTCGTCTCGTCGATGACCGGTTTGACGAACATGCCCCTCAGAGCACGCCCCAGCGACCAGGATCTTTCCGCCATGACTCCAGCCTACGGCGCCGCCGTGGCCGCCTCCCGCACGCGCTGCCCGACGACCGCCGACACGCCGTCCTGCCGCATCGAGACGCCGTACAGGGCGTCCGCGATCTCCATCGTCCGCTTCTGGTGCGTGATGACGATGAGCTGACTCGAGGCGCGCAGGCGCTCGAACACCGAGAGCAGGCGACCGAGGTTCGCGTCGTCGAGGGCCGCCTCGACCTCGTCGAGGATGTAGAAGGGGCTTGGCCGTGCGGTGAAGATCGCGACGAGCAGCGCGACCGCCGCGAGGGAGCGCTCTCCCCCCGAAAGCAGCGAGAGCCGCTCCACCTTCTTGCCGACCGGCCGCACCGAGACCTCGATTCCCGTGATGAGGGGCTCCTCGGGGTGGGTGAGCGAGATGCTGCCCGTGCCGCCGGGGAAGAGCATCGGGAACACCTCGGTGAAGGCTTCGCGGGTGTCCTCGAACGCGGCGAGGAAGATCGTCTGCATGCGCTCGTCGAGCTCGCCGATGATCGTGAGCAGGTCGGCGCGGGTCTGGGTCAAGTCGGCGAGCTGCTCGGTGAGGAAGACGTGTCGCTGCTCGAGTGCGGCGAACTCCTCGAGCGCGAGAGGATTCACACGGCCGAGCTGGGCGAGCTTGCGCTCGGCCTCCGCGAGCCGCTTGCGCTGCGTGGCGCGGTCGAAGGGCACCGGAGCCGGATCCTCGTCGGACACGGACTCGTCTGCCGCCTCGGAGTCGACCAGCACGGGGTCCGGCGGGATCGCGACCTCCGGCCCGTATTCCGCGACGAGAATGTCCTCCTCGAGGGCGAGCTCACTCGCGACGCGTTCGAGCAGGCTCGTGACGTGCAGACGCTTCTCGTGCATCTGCAGCTCGATGCTGTGCACGCTCTCGGTCGTGGCGGCCAGCCGTTCCCGGGCCGTCCCCTCCTGCCGTCGCAGCTCGGCGAGCTCGGCGGTCACCTGTGTACGCGCCGCCTCGGCGGCAGCGAGGGCGACACGCGCCTCACTGACCGAACGATCGACCGAGTCGAGCACGGCGGGAAGGCGACCGGCGACGTCCGCGGCGATCTGACGCTGCGCCCGCCGGAGCACCGTGCGCCGGGCGGATTCCTCCGCTGCGGCGCGTTCGCGCTCCCGCTGTCGTTCGAGGGCGTCGACCCGCGCCTCCTGCGCGCGCACACGCTCCTTGAGCGTCTCGACCTCCAGGCGCGTCTGCATCTCCGACTCTCGCGCACCGTCGAGCGTCGCGAGCAGTCCGTCGCGCGCGGACGCGTCGAGGATGGGCCGCGGCGCCTCGAGCGCCGTGTCGAGGCGGTCACGGGACACCTTGGCCGCATCGACCGCTTCGTCGACGGCGCTCTGCGCCTGCCCGAGGGTGGTCGTCAGTCGGTCGCACTCCGCACTGGCCGACTCGTGTCGCACGGTCGCCCGGTTGACCTGCTCGGCGTGTGCGGCGACGGCGGCGTCATTCGCGCGCAGGTCGTCGAGCGCTCGCCGTGCCGCGTGGCGCATCTCGGCGAGCTCGGCGGTGCGCTCGGCCAGAGCCTCGCGCAGCGAGTCGGCGACGACGGTGATCTCTGACACTCGGGATGCCGCGGCATCCCGCTGCGCGGCGAGCTCGAGGCGCGAACGGCCGGCCCCGGAGCCCGCGCGGATCGTCTGGGACGTCACGTGCTCCCCGGCCCGTGTGACGCAGACGATCGACGGGTGCGATCGCGCGACACGGTGCGCGCTCTCCAGGTCGTCGACCACGACCACCTGGGCGAGCAGCCGTTGTATGCCGTCCGGGGCATTCACGACGGAGACGGCCGCGACGGCATCCGGGATGACCGGCTCATCGACATCGGTGTACGGCGCGGCGAAGACGATGTCGACAACGCCGTCGTCGTTGCGGCGGACCGCGTCCGCCGCGACGAAGCCGGTCTCCGCGGAGTCGACCAGCACGCCCTCTGCCACCGCGCCCAGAGCGGCCGCGATCGCCGCCTCGTATCCGGCGGTGACCTTCACGGCGTCGGAGACGAGCCCCCGCACCCCGGCCCCACCCTCGGCGACGAGCGCGGCGGCCCCGTTTCGCACGTCGAGCGCGCGGGCGAGCGCGGCGGCCTCGGCCGTCAGCGCCTCTGCTTCGCGCTCGGCGGCGTGCAGGCGTTCGCGGATGCCCGCGACATCCGACTCGAGCTCGTTCGCACGGCGCTGCGACTGCTCGTAGGCCGTCGCGAACTCGCCCGCGGAGCGCTCCGGCGCAAGATCGGGATCGAGGCCGGCGAGAACGGTGGCGGCCTCCTCCCGGCGCTGCACGGCCGCGTCGAGTGCGCGCTGCTGACGGTCGACCGCGGCTTGCACGGCCGCGAGCGCAGACTCGGCGGCCTCCGCCGACCCGCGTAGCGCGGTGAGGCGCATGTCGTGCTCGGACACGAGTGCGCTCTGCGCCGCGATGTCCGCGTCGAGGGCGTCGAGCTCGGCGCGGGCCCGGATCACGGCGCGCGCCGCGGCGGCCGCAGCATCCTCGGCGTCACCCCGACCGCCCGCGATGCGGTCGACCTCCTCGCGGGCCTCGTCGATCATTCCCTGCGTGACGGTGGCGACCGCGGCGCCGGCCTCGTCGTCCTCGCTCAGCAGGGCGAGACGCTGGCCCGCGAGGGCGTAGAGCGCGCGAAGGCGCTCCTGCACCTGTTCGAGCCCGAACGCGGTGCGTCGGGCGTCGTCAACCAGCTCGGAGCGCTGCTGCGCCTCGAGCGCCTGCACCCGCAGCCGCAGGGTCTCGACCTGATCCTGCAGAGCGATCCGCTCGGCGTGTCGGGTCTGTTCGTTCTGCGTCGCGAGGGTGAGCTCGGCCCGCAGCCGCACGAGCTCGTCAGCGTAGAGCCGTGCCTTCGCGTCGCGCACCACGGCGGCGATCGTGGCGGCTTCACGCGCGATCTCGGCCTGCCGGCCGAGCGGCTTGAGCTGGCGACGCACCTCGCCGGCGAGGTCGGACAGGCGAAGCAGGTTCGCCTCCATCGCCTCGAGCTTGCGCAGCGTCTTCTCCTTGCGGCGGCGGTGCTTCAGAATGCCCGCGGCCTCCTCGATGAAACCGCGGCGATCCTCCGGCGTGGCCTGCAGCACCGTGTCCAGACGCCCCTGTCCGACGATCACGTGCATCTCCCGGCCGAGCCCGGAGTCGCTGAGCAGCTCCTGCACGTCGAGGAGGCGGCATCCTTCGCCGTTGATCGCGTACTCGCTGGTGCCGTTGCGGAACAGCGTGCGACTGATCGTCACCTCGGCGTATTCGATCGGCAGTGCGCCGTCGGAGTTGTCGATGGTCAGTGTGACCTCTGCGCGGCCGAGGGGTCCACGCGTCGATGTGCCCGCGAAGATGACGTCTTCCATCTTCGCGCCGCGCAGGGTCTTCGCACCCTGCTCCCCCATCACCCAGGCGAGCGCGTCGACGACGTTCGACTTGCCCGAGCCGTTCGGACCGACGATGGCCGTCACTCCCGGTTCGAACGCGAAGGTCGTCGGCTGGGCGAACGACTTGAACCCTTTGAGCGTCAGGCTCTTCAGGTGCATCCGTTCATCCTCCGGGCTCGTTCGGGTAAACCCCCACGGTACCGGAGCGGGGCCGCCGATCAGGCACCCCACGCGAGCGGATGCCCCAGCTCACCGCGGGACGCGACACGCCGCGACACGCCCGGGCGCTTGACTCGTCTGTACGTCAGCCGATAGCGTGCACAACCGCACCACGACATCGAGAGGAGGTTGCCATGATCACCATCCACACCACCGGATTCCCGCGCACTCGCGCCGTGTCGGCAACCGTCCCCGCTGTCATGGGACTCGCCGGCACCGGACTGCGCACCGCGTAGGTCCGGCCGACGCCACGCGTCGTCCGCCGCCCTCCCGCCGTCACCGACGGCCGCGCCCCCAGGGTGCCTCTCGACCTCCGGGTCCGCCTCGCCGCCTGCGACGGTTTCGTCCGCGGCATCCCCTCGTCCGCGCTGCGGCGCGCACGCCGTCGACCGTCCGGTCGACGAGTCTCCCCTCGAAGGAACCCCCATGAACACCCTGTTACCCCCGCGCCGCAGCGCCCCGCTGCCACGCACCACGCCGAGATCGAGCGGTCCCACCCGCCCCATACCGGCCTGCTCGATCGCTGGGCGATGCATCTCGGCCTCCGGCTGATCCTCTGGGGTCAGCGGATGTCGCGTCTCACCGCCGAGCGCGAATCGCACCGCCTCCGCGACGATGTCGAGTCCGCTCGCCGCCGCCGCGAGGCGGAGTGGGAGCGCGCCGCGCTCCTTGACATCCGTCGCTGACGGCACCGGTCGGGGGACCTCTGCGGACCCCCGACCTCTCACCCCTGCAGAAGGAATCCCCCATGGACACCCCTCCCGTGAGCTTCGTCCCGCTCACGATCCCCGCGCGCATCGACGACGCGGACGCCACCGACTTCATCGACATGGTCGAGGTGCGCAACCGCATCTACCTCGAGATCTCCGGCAATGCCGACGAGGACCAGACGCCTGCCGAGCTTCTCCCCCACTACCAGGACGACCCCGATCGCACCCGCCTTGTCTGGCTCGTGCGCGACGAGGGCGCTCCCATCGGTCGAGTGACGGTCGACGCCTTCCACACCCCCGGTGCCCGATCCGCCTACCTGCTGGTCGAGCTTCTGCGGGAGGTCTGGGGGCGCGGCATCGGAACGGCGGGGTTCGACCTCGCCGAACGCACCGCGCGCGAACTGGGCCGCACGGTGATGCAGACGTTCGCCGAGCACCCCGCGGCATCCGGCGAACACCTCGCGTCACCCACCGGGTTCGGCCGCATCCCCCGTGATCACACCGCTCGTTTCCTCGAGGGCCGCGGCTATGTGCTCGGCCAGGTCGAACGCAAGAGCGTGTTCGACCTGCACGCCGACGCCTCCGTGGTGGTCGCCGCGGGCGAGGCGGCGGCCGAGTTCGCTGTCGGCTACGAGGTCGTGCAGTGGGAGTATCCGACGCCTGAGGAGTTCACGCTCGACTACGCCTGGATGAAGTCGCGCATGTCGACGGACACGCCCGTCGGTGACATGGAGGTCGACGAGGAGGTGTGGGACGCGGACCGCGTGCGCCGTATGGAACAGCGCTACCTCGATAGCGGTGAGCGCGTGCTCGTGACGGCCGCCCGCCATGTCGCATCCGGACGACTCTGCGCCTTCAACGAGCTCGCCAGCCGCACCGATCCCACGCTCGCCTCTTCCCAGATGGACACGCTCGTGCTCTCGGAGCACCGGGGACATCGGCTCGGCATGCTCGTGAAGTGCGCAGGACTGCGACGCTGGAGGGAGCTCGTGCCCGACTCGCCCCGTCTCCTCACCTTCAATGCGGAGGAGAACCGACCGATGCTCTCGATCAACGAGACCCTCGGATTTGCGCCGGCGGCCTACATCGGCGCGTGGCGGCGGGACCTGGAGTGACCGGACGCGGTGTCAGCGTGCGCCGCGGCGCCGCTGGCACCGCGGGCAGAAGTGGCTCGACCGGTTGGTGAAGCTCACCCGCAGAATCGGCGTGCCGCAGCGCGGGCACGGCTGGCCCGTGCGGCCATAGGCCCGCAGCGAGTGGGCGAAGTAGCCGGCCTGCCCGTTGACGTTCACGTATTGCGCATCGAAGCTCGTGCCGCCTTCCGCGAGCGCGCGCTCGAGCACCACGCGCACCTCGTCGAGCAGGCGGGTCACGGTGCGGGTCGCTAGGGCCCGGGACGGCGTCTCGGGGTGCACGCGCGCCGCCCACAGCGACTCGTCGGCGTAGATGTTGCCGATCCCACTGACGGTCGTCTGGTCGAGCAGTACGCGCTTCACGGCCGACGCGGATGCCCCCACCCGACGCCGGAACAACGCCTCGTCGAACGCGGGGTCGAGCGGATCGCGCGCGATGTGCGCGGCCTGCACCGGTACCAGCGCCACGTCCGAGCCGAATCCGCCCGCGGCGCCGTCGATCGTCGGCACGAGATCGTCGATCGCGAGCGACCCGAATGTGCGCTGGTCGGCGAACACCACCGCGAGCTCTCCGTGCCGCGGGTGGGCGAGCTCGATGCGCACGCGTTCGTGACGCTCCGCCGGCGCGCCGGGCGCTCGCAGCAGCAGCTGGCCGCTCATACCGAGATGACCGACGACCGCCCGGGCTGCGGCATCCGTCTCGATCGGCAGCCAGAGGAACTTGCCTCGGCGCACCGCACCGGTGAGCACACGACCGGTGAGGGCGCTCTCGAAATCGGATGCCGCGCCCCGGTGGCGCGTCAGGGCACGGTCGTCGAGCACCGTGACGCTGACTACGCGGGCACCGGTGACGGCGGGCGCGAGACCCGCGCGCACGACCTCGACCTCGGGAAGCTCAGGCACGCCCGGACAGCGTGTTCCACGCGGCGAGGGCGGCGGCCATCTCCGCGTGCTTCTTGCTCGTGCCCGACCCGCTGCCGGCGACGTCACCGACGGCGACACGCGCGGTGAACACCCGCGCATGGTCGGGTCCGTCGGAAGCCACCGAGTAGGTCGGTGCCGGGCGACCGAGCCGTGCGGCGAGCTCTTGCAGGCTCGTCTTCGGGTCGATCGCCGCGCCGTAGCGGTCGGGGTCGGCCAGGAGCGGCTCGATGAGCCGCAGCACGAGGCCGGTCGCCGCGTCGGCTCCCGCCGAGAGATAGGTGGCGCCGATGAGCGCCTCCGTCGTGTCCGCGAGGATGGAGTCCTTGTCCCGCCCGCCGGTGAGCTCTTCGCCTCGGCCGAGGCGCACATATTCGCCGATGCCGACCCGCCTCGCGGTCTCGGCCAGGGCAACCGTGGAGACGACGCTCGCGCGCCGCTTGGCGAGCGCCCCTTCGTCGAGATCGGGATTCTCGCGATAGAGCTTCACCGTCACGGCCTGCCCCAGCACCGAGTCGCCGAGGAACTCGAGGCGCTCGTTGTGCGGGATCTGCCCGTGCTCGTACGCGTACGACCGATGCGTCAGGGCCAATGCCGCAAGCTCGGGGTCGATGTCGACCCCGAGCTTGCGGAGGAGTGCGGAGGTGTCCGCGGAGACGTCGCTCACCGAGCGGGTCTCAGATGTCTGCGACCTTGCGGCCCTTGTACTCGAGGAACAGCTCGGTGCCCTGCGAGTCGGTGACGACCTTCGCCTGGTGGGGGCGGCTGTAGACGACCTTGCCGTTCTCGATGGTCTTGACCAGCGCGGGCGCTTCGGCCTTCCACTGCGCGCGGCGCGAGCGGGTGTTCGAGCGCGAGACCTTGCGCTTCGGAGGGTTACCTGCCATGGGTCTTCCTTTTCGTTCTAGGAGTTCTGGGGTGTCCGCCCGGACTCGCCGGACTCATCGTTCTGTTCCGCTGCGAACTTCTCCAGTGCCGCCCAGCGTGGATCGAGGGCCTCACCGGATGTCGCGCCGCTCTGCTCGTCCAGAAGCTCGCCGGTCTCGGGGTCGAGACCGGGGCACTCTGGCCGGCACACCGGCTGGAACGGAAGCGAGAGGACGATGGCATCCCTGACCACAGTTTCAAGATCCACGTGGTCGTCTTGAACCTCGAAGTCGTTCGCTTCCTCTCCAGGATACGCGAAAAGCTCCTGGAACTCGACATCGACGGGCGCGGCGATCTCGGTGAGGCATCTGCCGCAGATGCCTTCGTAGTCGGCGTGCACGTCGCCGGTGGCGAGAATCCCCTCGTGCACCGACTCCAGCCGCACATCGAGCTCGACGGCCGAACCCGACGGGACGGCCACGAGACCCTCGCCCCACTTCTCGGCGAGCGGCACGTCGATCGAGTGCTCGCGCATCTCGCCGGGACGGCGCACGATGTCGCGGACGTTCAGGCTGAAGGGGCCGGGTCGGGAGTTCCTCACCCCGGAATCCTAGCCCGGCAGGGAACGCGCGGGGCCGGTCAGATGCCGCGCGCGCCGGTGTCGAGGAACCGCGCGACCGGGGCCGGAACGTACGGCGAGACATCGCCGCCGAGCCCCGCGACCTGACGCACCAGAGAACTCGACACGAGCGCATGGGAGGGGTCGGGGAGGAGGAAGACGGTTTCGATACCGGCGAGGTGACGGTTCACGATCGCCATGGGCGTCTCGTAGGCGACATCCACCTGGGAGCGGATGCCCTTGACGAGCACTCCCGCGCCCACGTCGGTGGCGTAGTCGACGAGGAGCCCGACACTCCACGACGCGACGGTGATCTTGCCCGGCACCTCGGCCTCGGCGATCGACTGCTCGAGGAGGCTCAAACGCTGAGCGATGGGGAGCATTGCCTCTTTGCCGGGGTTGTGCACCACCAGCACGTGGATCTCGTCGTACAGCGCGGCGGCCCGACGGATGACGTCGAGGTGACCGAGGGTGGGCGGATCGAACGATCCGGGAACGACGGCGATCCGATTGCTCACGCGGCCAGCCTAGTCGGGCGCGTCACGCGAGCCGGCCCGGAGTCAGTTCTTGCCGAGGGCCGCGCGCGTGTCGTCGTCGAGCCGCCGCTCGATCGCATCCCGCAGACCAGGGTGCGCCGTCAGCTGCGGATCGTCCGCCAGCAGTACGGATGCCTCGTCCCGCGCCTCCGCGATCAGATCGGCGTCGGCGACGACCCGCAGCAGGCGCAGCGAGCTGCGCGCGCCGGACTGCGCTGCGCCGAGCACATCTCCCTCGCCCCGCAGCTCGAGGTCGACCTCGGCGAGGGCGAACCCGTCGAGGGTGGCGGCCACCGCCTCCACCCGCTCGCGCGCCGGGCTGCCGACAGCCGCCTCCGTGACGAGGAGGCACAGACCCGGCACCGAACCGCGACCGACCCGGCCTCGCAGCTGGTGCAGCTGCGACACGCCGAAACGGTCGGCATCGAGCACGATCATCGTCGACGCGTTCGGCACGTCGACCCCGACCTCGATCACCGTCGTCGCGATGAGCAGGTCGACCTCGCCCGCGGCGACGCGGCGCATGACGGCATCCTTCTCGTCGCTCGGCATGCGCCCGTGCAAGATCTCGATGCGCACCTGAGCGAATCGCGGGAGCTGCGACAGGAGGGTCGCCACCTGGGCGACTCCCCAGGTCGGTCGCGAGGCTGCGGCATCCGTCGCCGACGGCGCGTCGCCCGGTTCGTCGACGTCCACGTCGATCGCGGCACACACGACGAACACCTGGCGGCCGGCCGCGACCTCCTCGGCAGCGCGATCCCACACCCGGCCGAACCAGCTCGGCTTCTCGGCGAGCGGCGCGACGAAGCTCTCGATGCCGGCGCGGCCGGGAGGCAGGGTGCGGATCGTTGAGACGTCGAGGTCTCCGAAGACCGTCATCGCGACGGTGCGCGGGATCGGGGTGGCGGTGAGCACGAGCACGTGCGGGGCGGTGCCCTTCGCGCGCAGGGCGTCGCGCTGCTCGACCCCGAACCGGTGCTGCTCGTCGACGACGACGAGGGCGAGGTCGGCGAACGTCGTCGTGGCGCTCAACAGGGCGTGCGTGCCCACGACGATGAGCGACTGACCGGATGCCACCCGCAGCGCCGCCCGGCGACGGTCGGCCGCCGGCATCTGACCGGTCAGCAGCGTCGGGATGAGCTTCGCGGACAGGTCGGGTCCGAGCATCGCGGCGATCGATCGCAGATGCTGGGCGGCGAGCACCTCGGTCGGCGCGATGAGCGCCGCCTGCCCGCCAGACTCGGCGACCTGCAGCATCGCGCGCAGCGCGACGAGGGTCTTCCCGGACCCGACCTCGCCCTGCACGAGCCGGTTCATCGGACGCTCGGCGACGAGGTCTGCGGCGATCTGCTCTCCGACCGAGGCCTGATCGTCGGTGAGCGCAAAGGTGAGCCGGGCGTCGAAGGATTCCCGCAGCTCGCCGGCGGGGCGTGGTCGTGCGTGCAACGCCGCCACCGCCGCTCGTTGCTGAAGGAGCCCCGCTTGGAGCACGAGGGCCTCTTGCATCCGCAGCGTCTGCTGCGCGGGGGCGACATCGTCGATCACCGACGGCCGATGGATGTGCTCGAGCGCCGTGCGAGCGGGGAGCAGGGCGTGACGGCGCCGCAGGTCGTCGGGGAGCGGGTCGTCGACCTCACCGAGACCGTCGAGCGCCCCTTCGACGGCCTTGGCGATCGTCCACGTCGCCACGGCGGCCGTCGCCGGGTACACCGGGATCGGACGGCTCGCCAGCGCCTGCGCGGTCTGGGCCGCGGTCTCCAGATCGTCGAAGAGCTGGTAGTCGGGGTGCGCGAACTGCTTGCCGCCGCGGAACTCCCCCACCTTGCCCGAGAACATCCCCCGCCGGCCACGTCGCAGCTCACCCATCCGCCAGGACTGATTGAAGAACGTGAGGGAGAGCTGTCCCTCGCCATCGGAGATCACGACCTCGAGCAGCGAGCCGCGTCGGTTGTGCATCCGCCTCTCGGAGACCGAAACGATCTCCGCGACGATCGACACCTGCTCACCGACCGTCAACGAGGCGATGGGCGTCAGTTCGCCCCGCAGCGCGTAGCGCCGCGGGTAATGCGCCAGCAGATCACCGACGCGGGCCATGCCGAAGGCCTTCGTCAGCGCCTTCGCGACCTTGTCATCGAGCACATCGCCGAGCGGCGAATCGAGACGCAGCGGCGGCATGCTGCGAGTCTAGGGCGGGCCGCCGACAGGCCCGTCGCTATCGTGGGACGGTGACCCGGATCATCGCGGGAGCGGCCGGCTCCCTCACCCTCGAGGTGCCCGACGCCGGCACGCGGCCGACGAGCGACCGTGTGCGCGAATCGCTGTTCGGCGCGCTGGAGTCGGCCGACGCCCTGCGTGGCGCGCGCGTGCTCGACCTCTACGCAGGCTCCGGTGCGCTCGGCCTCGAAGCGATCAGTCGCGGTGCCGACCGCGCCGATCTCGTCGAGAAGGCGCCGCGGGCCGCTGTGGTCGCCGAGCGCAACGCCGCGCGGGTACGCCGAGCCGTGCCCGCCGCGACCGTGCGCGTGCACCGCGCTGCCGTCGAGGCGTTCCTGCGCGGGTTCTCGGACGACATCGACCTCGCCCTGATCGACCCGCCCTACGCGGTCGACGAGCAGGAGATCACCCGGGTGCTGACGCTGCTGGTCCCGCACCTCGCGACGCACGCCGTCGTCGTCGTCGAGCGGGACGCCCGCTCCCCCGAGCCCCTCCTGCCGCCGGGCCTGCGCGTGTTCCGCGATCGGCGCTACGGCGACACGACCCTGTGGTGGATCGAACCCGACGACGGCGACGAGACAGGCACCGCCTAGCCCCGCGCGGAATCCCAGTCGCGGTAGGGATCCCAGCCGGGAGGCCGGGTGACGGGCTCGCCGTCGAGCCGAAGGGCGATATCACCGGCCGGTCGCACGACTCCGATGGGACGGAACGGAGCCGGCACCGCAGCGCCCGCGGGATACGTCGCCAGCAGCGCGTGGTCCTCGCCGCCGCCGAGCGCGCGCTCTCTGTCCGGGCCGAGGGCCGCGGCATCCAGATCGATCGTGACGCCGGATGCGCGGGCCAGTCGCGATGCATCGAGGGCGAGCCCGTCGGAGACGTCCATCATCGCCGTTGCTCCGGCGCGCGCGGCGATCACCCCCGCCCCGATGGGCGGCGAGGGGCGCAGCTGCGCGACGACGAGCTCGTGATCCTCGGGCGAGAGGCGCGCGCCCATCACCGGAACCGGCTGCCCGGCGTCGTCACGGAACCGGGTGAACAGGATGTCGAGCCCCGCCGCCGCACGGCCGAGCTCCCCGGCGATCGCCACGACGTCGCCGACCCTCGCCCCGGCACGGGTCACCGGCTTCGTCACCGGTATGCCGAGAGCGGTCACCGCCACGGTCAGCGTGTCGGAGACGGTCAGATCCCCGCCCTCCACCGAGCAGTCGGGCGCCAGCGCATCACACGCCGCACGCAACCCCCGGGCCACGTCGGTCACGAACGACAGGCGAGTGTGGTCGGGCATCGCGAGCGCCACGAGCAGGGCCGTCGGGGTCGCTCCCATCGCCGCGACATCCGCGAGATTGACGGCCGCCGCCTTCCAGCCCAGGTCGAACCCGCTCGTCCATGCGAGCCGGAAGTCGGGTCCGTGCACCAGCGTGTCGACAGTGGCGACCATCCGACCCGAGGGAGCCGCGATCACGGCGGCATCGTCGCCGGGGCCGACCTCCGCGCGCGACGCGCCCACCTCCGCGAGGATCGCTGCGAGCACCTCGCCCTCCGACAGGGCGGCGACCGTCGGATCGGCGTCGTGCTGCGGCATCCCCCCACGCTACTCGGCGGCGGGACAGGTGCGAGTCGCTAGCCTGGACGGATGAGTCGGATGTCGCGCGCCCTCCTCGCCGCGACGGCGGCCGGATGCCTCGTGCTCACCGGCTGCGCCAGCACCGTCGCGCTGCAGCCCGCTCCGAACTCCGGCGCGTCAGCCTGCGCCGACATCTCGGTGCGTCTGCCGTCCGACCTCGTCGGCAAGGAGCGCCGGTGGACCACCGCGCAGGCCACCGCAGCATGGGGGGACCCCGCCGCTGTGCTCTTCACGTGCGGTGTGACCCCGCCCGGCGCGACAACGATGCCCTGCCGCACGGTCGACGGCGTCGACTGGCTCGTCGATGACACCGACGCACCGCGCACACTCGTCACGACCTTCGGGCGGGTGCCCGCGGTGCAGCTCTACATCGACACCGACCCCACGGGCGGAGTGTCGAGCATCGACGCCCTCACTGCGCTCGGCCCGCTCATCTCGGCGTACACGACGGTGACATCCGAGTGCACCGCTCACGGCGGAGCGACCGCGGCGCCGACCCCCTGAGACTCAGGCGCGGACGACCCGCTCCAGAGCGGTGTCGACGAGCTCCGAGATCAGGTCCGCGTAGCTCAGGCCCGACGCGATCCAGCACTTCGGGAACATCGAGATCGGTGTGAATCCGGGCATCGTGTTGAGCTCGTTGACCACCGGGCCATGGTCGGTCAAGAAGAAGTCGACCCGGGCGAGACCACGCCCGTCGACCGCGGCGAACGCGCGCAGCGCCATCTCCTGGAGCGAGGACACCTCCTCGGCCGTGAGATCAGCCGGGCAGACCACGTCGACGCCGTCGCCGCCGAGATACTTCCCCTCGAAGTCGTAGAACTCGCGGTCGCGCAGCACGATCTCCCCGACGAGCGACGCGCGAGGGGCGACATCCGCTCGCCCTTCGAGCACCCCCACCTCGACCTCGCGCCCGACGATGCCCTGCTCGACGAGCACCTTGTCGTCTTCGGCGAACGCGACCCGCAGGGCGGCGTCGAGCTCGTCGAGCCCGTGCACCTTGGACACACCGACGCTCGAGCCGGCTCGAGCGGGCTTCACGAACCACGGAAAGGATGCCTCGGTCAGCCGTGTGGCGACCACGCCCGGGTCGGCGCGCCACTCCGACTCGCGCACGGTGATTCCCGGGGATACCGGCACCCCGGCTGCCGCGAGCGCCACCTTCATGAAGTGCTTGTCCATGCAGACCGCGGAGTCGAGCACGCCGCCGCCCGCGTAGGGGATCTCGAGCGTGTCGAAGAAGCCCTGGATCGTGCCGTCCTCACCGTGCGCGCCGTGGAGGATCGGCAGGATCACATCCACCTCGCCGAGGTCCGCGATCTCGCCGTCCGCGCGACGCACCCGCAGCGACCGGCGTCCCGCGGGCTCGGGCCACAGAATGCGGGTGCCGTTGTCGACCACCTCGGGCAGGTGCGCGGGATCGAGCGCGAATTTGCCGGGATCGTCGTCCTCGAGCACGAACGCACCCGTGCGGGTGATGCCGACAGGGATCACCGCGAACCGGTCGCGATCAATCGCTCCCAGCACTCCCCCCGCTGTTGCGGAGCTGATCGAGTGCTCGCTGGATCTTCCCCCAAACAGAACCACTACGACTGGCTTGTCCATTCTGCGTCCTCTCCCCTTGGGGGGTGTCGTCGTCGGTGGTCAGGTGCGGAGCGATCTGACGGGGATCGAGGTCGCCGTCGAGCACCATCTTGACCTGCTCCACGATCGGCATCTGCACGTCGTGCTCGCGTGCGAGGGTGAGCACGGGCGTCACCGAGGCGAGGCCCTCCGCGGTCTGCTGCATCTGCTTGACGACATCCTGGAAGCTGTAGCCCTGCCCCAGCAGGCGCCCCGCCGTGTTGTTGCGACTCAGCGGCGACTGACATGTGGCTATCAGGTCGCCGAGTCCGGCGAGCCCCTGCAGTGTCTCGGCGCGCGCGCCCATGGCGACGGCGAAGTCGGTCATCTCGACGAGACCTCGCGTGATGATCGACGCCTTGGTGTTCTCGCCGTAGCCGACGCCGTCGACGATGCCGATCGCGACGGCGATGAGGTTCTTGAGCACACCACCGAACTCGGTGCCGATCACATCGGTGTTCACGAATGTGCGGAAGTAGTGATTGCGCGCGCGGCGGGCCACCAGCTCCGCCGTCTCCTGACTCGTCGAGGAGATGACCGCCGCGGTCGGCTGCTCACGAGCGATCTCGAGCGCGAGATTGGGGCCCGATGCGACGGCGATTCGGTCGGGATCGCAGCGCAGCTCCTGCTCGATCACCTCGCTCATGCGCAGATTCGTGCGCTTCTCGACACCCTTCATGAGGGAGATGACCGGCTGGTCGGTGCGGGAGAGGATGGGTCGCAGACCCTTGAGGTTGTGGCGGAGGGCCTGGCTGGGAACCGAGAGGAACACGAGCTCGGCACCGTCGAGAACCGCATGGAGGTCATCGGACGCCCACATCGTGCGCGGCAGATTGATGCCGGGCAGGTACTGACTGTTGCGCTTGGCCCTCGTGATCTCATCGGCAAGTTCGCGCCGACGAGCCCACATGCCGACCTGTGCCCCGCCGTCGGCCAGAATCTTGCCGAACGTGGTCCCCCAGCTGCCGGCGCCGATGACGGCGACGCGAGGGAGCTCGGGCTCGCCTCTACGAGTCAAGGCGACCCGTCTCCTTCTGGCCGTGCGCGGAGGGGTTCCAGCGCTCGGCCGGAGCCTTCTCACCGCGCAGCGTCTCCTCCAGCGAGGTGATTCCCTGCATCACCGCGGCCGTCACCGCTACAAGCGTGCTCTGCTCCTTGCCGTGACCGATATGAGCGGAGAGGTCCAGTGCCGGTCCGAACACGATGCGCACGCTCTTTCTCGGCGGCCAGAGCGAGAGCTTCCCGTATCGCGGGAGGATGCGCTGCGAGCCCCAGTGCGCGACCGGGATCAGCGGGATGTCCCCCGCGAGCGCGAGGCGCGCGGCCCCGGTCTTGCCCCGCATCGGCCACAAGTCGGGGTCGCGGGTGAGGGTTCCCTCGGGGTACACGATCACGCCGTGACCTGAAGCAACGAGGCGTCGTGCGGAGGCCACCGTCGAACTCGCCGCGGCGGCCGTCGACTCACGTGCGACGGGCACCATGCCGGTGACACGCAACGCCCAGCCGAGAACCGGCACGCGGAACAGACTCTCCTTGGCGAGGAAGCGCGGGGCGCGTCCGATGCGCCACACGGCGACTGCGACGATCAAGGGATCGATCTCGCTCATGTGGTTCGGCGCGACGACGTAGGAGCCCTCCTCCGGAAGGTTCTCCTCGCCCTCGATCTCGATGCGCGCGATGAGGCCGACGATGGGCACGATGATCGCGGCGAGCAGCCACCAGACGCTGGGCCGCGACTTCTCGGGCGATGCGCGTCTCTTGCGGGACGTGGTCGACACGGCTCAGCCGATGACGTCGAAGTCGGCGCCGAGTGCGCGCAGCTTGGCGAAGAAGTCGGGGTATCCACGCCGGATGATCCCGACGTTGCGCACGATCGACTCCCCTTCGGCGGTCAGCGCCGCGATCACATGGCTGTACCCGCCTCGCAGATCAGGGACGGTGATGTCGGCACCTCGCAATGCGGTCGGACCGGTGATGACGGCGGCCTGCTCGAGCGCGCGGCGCGCCACGCGACGCACGCCCTCCTGCAGTCCGTGGGGGTGCACGACGATGTCGGCGCCCATCTTCACGAGCGCCTGAGTGAAGCCGAAGCGGTTCTCGTACACCGTCTCGTGCACGACCGAGCGGCCCGACGCCTGGGTGAGTGCGACGATCAGGGGCTGCTGCCAGTCGGTCATGAAGCCGGGGTGCACATCGGTCTCGACGACAACGGGCCGGAGCTCGCCGTCTCGCCGGAAGAGGATCCCGTCCTCCTGCACGTCGAAATCGGCGCCGACCTTCCGCAGCACGTTGAGGAAGGTCAGCATCTCCTGCTGGCGTGCACCGGCGACGAAGATCTCGCCGTCGGTCGCGATCGCCGCGCTGGCCCAGCTCGCGGCCTCGTTGCGATCGAAGATCGCGCGGTGGTCGTAGCCCTTGAGCCGATCGACGCCCTCGATGAAGATGACCCGGTTGGGCTCGTAGGAGATGATCGCGCCCATCTTCTGCAGCACGGCGATCAGGTCCATGATCTCGGGCTCGATCGCGGCGTTGCGCAGCTCCGTGACGCCCTTCGCGCGCACTGCCGTCAGCAGTACCTGCTCCGTGGCGCCGACGCTCGGGTAGGGCAGGTGGATGCTGGCACCGCGCAGGCCCTGCGGCGCCGAGAGTCGGATGCCGCTCGGCAGCTTCTCGACCACTGCGCCGAACTTGCGCAGCGCGTCGAGGTGGAAGTCGATCGGCCGGTCGCCGATGCGGCATCCGCCGAGATCGGGGATGAACGCCTGCCCCAGGCGGTGCAGCAGGGGGCCGCAGAACAGGATCGGGATACGCGACGCGCCGGCGTGGGCGTCGATCTCCTCGAAGTGCGCAGACTCGACGTCACGGGGATCGAGCACGAGCGAGCCCGGCTCGACACCGTCTTCGACGCGCACGCCATGCACCTCGAGAAGAGAGCGCACGACGGCGACGTCGCTGATCTCGGGCACGTCGCGCAGGATGCTCGGGCTCTCACCGAGAAGAGACGCCACCATCGCCTTGGTGACGAGGTTCTTGGCGCCCTTCACCTCGACGCGACCGGAGAGCGGACGGCCGCCCCGGATCGAGATGATCTCGCCCTCCTCCTCTTTGCGTCCGCCTGCGATGGATGCGTCGCCTAGGAGAGTCATACGGTGCGGCCTCACTTCGTGGGAGCGTCCGGAACGGGGAGCGTCCGGGGCTTCCAGGACTCGCGTCGCGCCTCGTAGGCGGCGATGCGATCTTCGTTTCGAAGGGTGAGCCCGATGTCGTCGAGACCCTCCAGAAGCCGCCACCTAGTGTAATCGTCGATGTCGAAACCGACACGAAGGTCGCCGATGACGGCGGTTCGGGTCTCGAGGTCGACGGTGAGCTGCGCACCGGGGTCGGCATCGAGAACCGCCCAGATCGACTCGAGGTCGGGCTCGGAGATGACCCCGGCCACCAGGCCCTGCTTCCCGGCGTTGCCGCGGAAGATGTCGGCGAACCGGGGGCTCAGCACCACACGGAATCCGTAGTCGCGCAGCGCCCAGACAGCGTGTTCACGACTCGAGCCGGTGCCGAAATCGGGACCGGCGACGAGCACTGACGCGCCCGCGTAGGCGGGCTGGTTGAGGATGAACTCCGGGTCCTGGCGCCAGTTGGCGAACAGCGCGTCCTCGAATCCCGTCTTGGTCACCCGCTTGAGGTAGACGGCCGGGATAATCTGGTCGGTGTCGACGGCCGATCGATGCAGCGGGACGGCGACGCCGGTGTGGGCGGTGAACTTCTCCACGGTCAGGCCTCCTGTCCGGCGCCGGTCGCCACGGCGACGAGCGGTTCGAGATCCGCGGGGCTCGAGAGGGTGCCTCGCACAGCGGTGGCGGCGGCCACGAGGGGCGACACCAGATGCGTCCGCCCGCCCTTGCCCTGACGTCCCTCGAAATTGCGGTTCGACGTCGACGCGCAGCGCTCCCCCGGCGCGAGCTGGTCGGGGTTCATTCCTAGGCACATCGAGCATCCCGCGAACCGCCATTCGGCGCCGAAGTCGGTGAACACCTTGTCGAGTCCCTCGGCCTCGGCCTCCAGGCGAACCCGGGCGGAGCCGGGAACCACCATGACGCGCACGCCCGGCGCCTTCGTGCGACCGCGCACGACATCCGCGAACGCGCGCAGGTCCTCGATACGGCTGTTGGTGCACGAGCCCATGAATACGGCGTCGACCGCGACATCCTTCAGCGGGGTGCCGGCCGCGAGGTCCATGTACTCGAGCGCCCGCTCGGCGGCGGCCCGCTCGTTCGGGTCCGAGAAATCGGACGGCGTCGGCACGACGTCGCCGAGCGACACACCCTGGCCCGGGTTCGTGCCCCACGTGACGAACGGCTCGAGGGCCGCGGCATCCAGGTAGACCTCCGCGTCGTAGACCGCACCCTCGTCGCTCGGCAGCGTGCGCCAGTAGGCGACGGCGTCGTCCCAGTCCGCGCCTCGCGGCGCGTGCGCACGGCCCTCGAGGTAGGCGAAGGTCGTGTCGTCGGGGGCGACCATACCGGCGCGCGCCCCCGCCTCGATCGACATGTTGCACATCGTCATGCGGCCCTCCATCGAGAGGGACCGGATCGCCGAGCCGCGGAACTCCAGCACGTAGCCCTGGCCGCCGTTCGTGCCGATCTTGGCGATGACAGCCAGGATGATGTCCTTCGCGGTCACCCCGGGCTTCAGCTCGCCCTCGACGGTGATCGCCATCGTCTTGAAGGGCTTCAGCGGCAGCGTCTGGGTCGCGAGCACGTGCTCGACCTCGCTCGTGCCGATGCCGAACGCCATGGCCCCGAACGCGCCATGGGTGGACGTGTGGCTGTCGCCGCACACGACCGTGATACCGGGCATCGTGAGACCGAGCTGGGGACCCACGACGTGCACGATGCCCTGCTCGCGGTCGCCGAGCGAGTGCAGGCGCACCCCGAACTCGGCCGCGTTGCGACGCAGCGTCTCGATCTGCGTGCGGCTCGTGAGGTCGGCGATCGGCTTGTCGATGTCGAGCGTCGGAGTGTTGTGGTCCTCGGTGGCGATCGTGAGGTCGAGACGGCGCACCGGGCGCCCCTCGGCGCGGAGGCCGTCGAAGGCCTGCGGGCTCGTCACCTCGTGCACCAGGTGCAGGTCGATGTAGATGAGGTCGGGTTCGCCGTTCTCACCCTTGACGACGAGGTGGTTGTCCCAGACCTTCTCCGCGAGCGTGCGCGGACGGTCGGGAATGGTGGGCGAATCGGACGTGATGTCGGTCATGGCTCTGACGTACTCCTCGAGTGGGTGTGGAGGCCCGCGACGAACTCCGCGACGAGGACGGCCTAGAACAAGGTCTCGTCGCGGCCGCTAAGGAGGAGGCGAGCGATCCGCACCTCGTCACAGTACCACCGGCGCCTCGGCGCAGGGCTCGACGGCGTGACGTCGTATTGCGCCCGATGATGGCGGCGGCGGCGCGCCGTGCGACGATTCCCCTTTGACCCCCGCCCTACCCGAGGAGAGTCGTGACCGAGCACGCAGCGCACACCGAGGCATCCTTCGACACCCGTGCCGCGCACGCCGGTGCCGAGTGGTCGGATGCCGCATCCCGCACCGTGCCGCTCTACCTCACCGCCGGGTTCCGCTTCGACGCCTTCGACACCGCCGCCGAGCACTTCGCCACGGGCGCCGGCTTCGGCTACACCCGCACCGGAAACCCGACCGTCTCGGCCCTCGAGCAGAAGCTCGCCACCCTCGAGTCCGGCGCGGAGGCCGTTTTCCTCGCGAGCGGCCAGGCGGCCGTCACGACCGCCCTGCTCACGCTGCTCTCCGCCGGCGACCACATCGTTCTCTCCGCCCACATCTACGAGGGCACCCGCGGCCTCGTCTTCGACAACCTGTCGCGGCTCGGCATCACGGCCACGCTGGTCGACGAGATCTCCGACCCCGATGCGTGGCGGCGCGCCACCCGCCGCGAGACGCGCGCCTACTTCGCCGAGTCGATCGCGAACGCGCGCAACGACATCCTCGACGTCGCTCTCGTCGCCGGCGTCGCCGACGAGTTCGGCATCCCGCTGGTCGTGGACAACACGTTCGCGACGCCGGCGCTGCTGCGACCGATCGAACACGGCGCGGCGATCGTCGTGCACTCGGCGAGCAAGTTCCTCGGCGGTCACGGGGCCGCGCTCGGCGGCGTGATCGTCGACGACGGCCGCTTCGATGGCGTCACGGCGGGCCGCCTGTTCCCGCACCTCGTCGAACGCAACGCGAGCGGTGCGCCGAGCCCGTGGGAGCGCCACGGCGGACGCGCGCGCATCGCCTACGCACGGGAGACGGTCGCCCCCCGCTTCGGTGCGACTCCGTCGCCGTTCAACGCCTTCCTGGTCGGCCAGGGGGCGGAGACCCTCGGCTTGCGCGTGCGGCACCAGTCCGCGGGCGCCCTCGCTCTCGCGACCTGGCTCGAGGAGCAGCCCGAGGTCGCCTCCGTCGACTACGCCGGTCTTCCCACGCACCCCGATCACGACCTCGCGGTGCGTCAGCTGCAGGGCGGCTTCGGCTCGGTGTTCGCGTTCACGCTGAACGGCGGCGAGCCCGCCGCCCGCGCGTTCGTCGAAGCGGTTCAGCTCGTCACGCATATGACGCATCTCGGCGACGTGCGCACGCTCGTTCTGCACCCCGCCTCGACGAGCCACTCCGGCCACGCGGAGTCAGAGCGGGTACGGCGCGGAGTTCTCCCCGGCACCCTGCGTCTGTCCATCGGCATCGAAGACGTCGACGACCTGCGTCGCGACCTCGCCCGGGCCCTCGCCGCCGCGGGCGCCGCCAGCGGATCCCCCGCCGCCGTCGCCGGGTCCGGCGACCGTTCCACGGAGGAGATCCTCGCATGACCCGCCTGCAGCACTTCGGCTGGTTCCTCGCCCGCGGCTTCGGCCCGCACGGCTGGGGATACCCCTCCCTCGACTGGGACTACGACTGGACGAAGCCCGGCCTCTACCAGCAGTCGGCGCGCACCCTCGAGCAGGCCGGGTTCGACCTCGTCATCATCGAGGACGCACCGTCCCTCGGCAGCCCGGAGACGATAGATCTGCGGATCCGGCATGCCTTTGGCGGCCCGAAGCACGATCCGCTCCTCCTCGCGCCGTACCTCTTCGACGCGACCGAGCATCTCGGCGTGATCCCGACGGTCAACCCCGCGGCGTACGTGCCCTACACAGCGGCACGTCAGTTCGCGACCCTCCAGCACCTGAGTGGCGACCGTCTCGGCCTGAACGTCGTCACCGACACCGGCAGCGCCCGCCACTTCGGCACCGCCGCGCCGCTCGGCCACGACGCCGCCTACGACCGCGCCGAGGAGTGGCTGGAGAGCCTGCGGCTGCTGTGGCGCAGTTGGTCGCCCGAGGCCCTCGTCGTCGACCCCGTCTCGGGCGTCTACGCGGACGGCACCCGGCTCGACCACGCCGCGCATCGGGGCGAGTACTTCGCCTTCGACGGCCCGCTCAACGCGGTGCCTTTCCGCGAGGGCGAGCCGGTGATCGCGTCGCCGGGCGGCAGCGGACGCGGACTCGGCTTCGCGGGCGCGAACAGTGACATACAGCTCGCGCTCGCCCCGCTCGATCGCGACAGCATCACCGCCTATCGAGCGAAGATCCACGCGGCGGCGGTCGAGCGTGGTCGTCGCCCGGAGGACATCACGATCCTCTTCGCGATCCAGCCCGCGCTCGTCTCATCAGCGGCAGAGGCGGACCGACTCGTCGCCGCGTCGGCGAACCCCGATGAGGCCGCCCTCGTGCAGATCGCGCGCAAGCAGTCGAGCGATCTCGAGACCGACCTCACGGCGCTCGACCTCGACGCGCCGATCCCGGCGGGCACGTTCGCGAACCACGTCTCGGAAGGCAGCATCCGTCGCCTCATCGGGAGGAACGACGCCGCCACCACGCCGCTGCGGCAGATCCTCGCGGCGCATGCGCGGCTCGGACGCCTCACCGACGGGTCCGGCTTCGTCGGCACCGCCGACGAGTTCGCCGACCGCATCGAGGAGCTCGGCGAGTGGGGCAACGACGGCGTGCTGCTCTGGGGCGACCTGCACCCCGTCACGGTGCACCGCGTGCTCGACGAGCTCGTGCCGATCCTGCGCCGCCGCGGCATCCTCCGCCGCGAGTACGCGCCGGGCGGACTGCGCGCGAACCTCGCCGCGTTCTGACCCCGATCAGGCGGATGCCGCGGGGCCCGCGGCATCCGCCCCGTCGCGGTCGCGACGCGAGGCCATGAGACTCGCCACCGTGGCGACCGCCATCGAGGCCACGATGACGCCGAGCGAGGCGAGCGTGGAGATCTCGGGCGCCCATTCCACCCCATGACCTCCGTTGATGAACGGCAGCTCGTTCTCGTGCAGCGCGTGGAAGACGAGCTTCACGCCGATGAACGCGAGGATGAACGCGATGCCGTAGTGCAGGTAGCGGAGCGAGTCGAGCAGTCCGCCGAGCAGGAAGTAGAGCTGGCGAAGTCCCATCAGCGCGAACAGGTTCGCCGTGAACACGAGGAACGGATCGGCGGTGATGCCGAAGATCGCCGGGATCGAGTCGATCGCGAACACCAGATCGGTGAAGCCGATCGCGACGAACACGAGCAGCATCGGGGTGAAGAGGCGTCGGCCGTCGACGGTCGTGCGCAGCTTCGCGCCGTCGAAGGACTCGCTGATCGGGAAGATGCGTCGCAGCGTGCGCACGATCACCCCCTCGCGCTTCTGATCGTCGTCGTGGTCGTCGCCGCCGAACGCCTGCCGATAGGCGGTGTAGACGAGGAAGATGCCGAACAGGTAGAACACGGCGCTGAAGTGCTCGATGATCGCCGCCCCCAGCAGGATGAAGATTCCGCGCAGCACGAGCGCGATGATGATGCCGACCATCAGCACCTCCTGCTGGTAGCGGCGCGGCACGGCGAATTGCGCCATCAGCAGCACGAACACGAACAGGTTGTCGACCGACAGGCTGTACTCGGTCAGCCAGCCCGCGAGGAACTGGCTGGGCACGTCGAACCCTCCGCTGACGGCCCACAGCACGCCGGCGAAGACGAGTGCGAGCGAGACGTAGAACCCGACCCAGAGCCCGGCTTCCTTCATCGACGGCACGTGCGGCCGGCGCAGGATGAGCAGGAGGTCGGCGACGAGGATCAGCACGAGAACCACGAGTGCGGTGATCTCGAACCAGGCGGGCAGAGCGGATGCCACGGGCGGTGCCTTTCGGGAGGGTGCGACGAACGTCGACGGTCTCTCCCCCGCACAGTGCGGCGCGCACCCGGGGCGACGACGTTGCGCCCGTGATGACGGATGCGCGAGATCGGGATACTCCCCCTCGCATCCGGAACTCTACTCCGGGCGGAACCGCGCGTCGCGCGGTGCGGGGCAGATGCGGAAACGTCGAAAGCCCGGTGCGAACACCGGGCTTTCGACGTGTTGGTGACCCCAGCGGGATTCGAACCCGCGTTACCGCCGTGAGAGGGCGGCGTACTAGGCCGCTATACGATGGGGCCGTTAGGCAACCGTTCGATTATGCCATGCCTTCGTGGTGCCCGACAAATCGGCGCCCACACTCCACTGATCCCTTCCGCCGCGACGACGGAGGCGGCCACGGCTCGGGTCGCGACGATCCGCCGGTTCGGATCACGCGACGCCGAACAGCACGGATGCGATCACCGCGAGGGCGACGCCGGCGAGCTGCGGCGCCGCGAGTCGCTGCCTGTCGAGCAGCCAGGCGGCGACGACCGTGAACACCGGGTACAGGTTCACCAGCACCCCTACGACAGCCAACGGGCCGCGGTGCAGCGCGAGCACGAGGAAGACGTTCGCGACGCCGAGCAGAACGCCGGCGACGAGTGCCTGGATGATCGCGACCCGCCTCGCCGTCCCGTCCGCGATCACGGGTTCACGTGCCGCCCGTACCCGCACTCGCCGCGCACGCGCCAGCAGGAACATCCCGAGCATCGCGACGCCGAACGTGAGCTCGAGGAAGACGGGAATCTGCTCGGCGGCGACGGGAGCCGAATCGACGGCGAGGATCGAAGCACCGAGGAGGAGCCCCGACATTACGGTCAGCACGCCCGAACGCTGCGTGAGTCGCGGATGCCCCTCCGCCCGGCGAGACGATGCGAGCACCGCCGCGCAGATGGCGAGCAGCACAGCGACCCAGCCGAAACCGCCGAACCGCTCCCCGCGACCGACAGCGACGGCGACCGGCACCGCGGACTGCAGCACGCCCACGAGTGGGGCCACGAGACTGACCGAGCCGGACACCGCCGCCGCGTAGAACGCGATCGACCCCGCCGTCGCCGTCACCGCCGCGACCACGCCCCATCCGACGGCCGGCCCGCTCCACTGTCCCCCGACGACGATCACGATCACGCCGAGTACGGCCGCGCCGGACGCGTAGGCGAGGATCGTGGTGCCGACGGCACCGAGCCGTCGAGCGGCCATCGCGCCGAAATGTCCGTCGATGCCGTACGCCGCTGCGGTGAGCAGCGCGAGCACGACGGTGACCACCACCCGTCGATTATTCGGGACGCGGCGAGGTCAGCCCGGACGCAACCGTCATACGCGTCACACTCCGCCTGACGCGGCGCGGAGTTGCCGCGGCATCCGCATCGTTGTTGACTCGCTTCATGCGAGTGACCAAGCATCTGCACGCCGCGCTGACCGTCGAGAACGAGGGGAAGACCCTCGTGGTCGACCCCGGCTCGTTCACCACCCCGCTCGAGGGGCTGCGCCATGTCGTGGCGATCGTGGTCACGCACGAGCATCCCGACCACTGGACCCCCGAGCACCTCACCCGGCTGCGCCGCGACCACGGCGACGTTCCGATCTACGCACCCGCGGGCGTCGCCGCCGCGGCCGCCGGCTTCGACATCACCGTCGTCGAGGCGGGCGACACGGTCGACGCCGGCGGGTTCACGCTGCGGTTCTTCGGCGGCCGCCACAACGAGATCCACTCGAGCATCCCGATCGTCGACAACCTCGGGGTGCTCGTCGACGACAGGCTCTACTACCCCGGCGACTCGTACGCGGTGCCGAAGGGAGTCGACGTGGAGCTGCTCGCGGCGCCAGTCGGCGCGCCCTGGCTGAAGATCGGCGACGCGATGGACTTCGTGCTCGCCGTCGCGCCGCGCCACGCCTTCGCGACCCACGACATGACACTCTCCGTGGCCGGCCGCGACATGGGGCGCGCGCGGCTGCGCTGGGCGACCGAGCAGCACGGCGGTGCGTTCCATGATCTCGACCCGGATCAGTCGGTCGAGATCTGACCGGGCCGCGTCAACGACGAAGCGGGATGCCGCACCGAGGTGCGACATCCCGCTTCTGCGTGCCGATCAGACGCGCAATGGCCCGGATTACTCCGCGTCGAGATCGGTCTCGAGCAGGGCGACGAGTTCGTCGAGCGCCTGCTCGGCTCCGTCACCATCGGCCTTCAGCGTGACGACGGTGCCGTGCGCGGCGCCGAGCCCCATCAGGGAGAGGATGCTGCCCGCATTCAGATCGGGGCCGCCGGCCACCGCGATCGTCACGGGGATCTTCTTCTCCTGAACCGCCTGCACGAACAGCTTCGCGGGGCGGGCGTGGAGTCCGGAGGCGCTGGCGATGGTCGCCTGGCGTTCGGCCATGGTGTTTCTCCTTCGTAACGGTGTTGTTCAGTGTGCGGCGACGGCCTGCGGCACCGCGGCCGGCTCAGGCTCGTCGGCGACGATCTCGAGGGGGCGACGACGCGCGAAGCGCTTGAGCAGGATCACGAGCACCGCCGTAACGACCGTACCCACCGCGATCGAGAGAATCCACAGCGGGAAGCTGTCGATGGCGAAGAAGACGAAGATGCCGCCGTGGGGTGCCTTCGAGGTGACGCCGAAGGCCATCGACAGGGCACCGGTCACGGCACCTCCGACCATCGCCGCGGGGATGACCCGGAAGATGTCTGCGGCGGCGAACGGAATCGCACCCTCTGAGATGAACGAGAGGCCGAGCAGCCATGCCGCCTTGCCGTTCTCACGCTCGGCGGGGCTGAAGAGCTTGCGCCCGAGCACGGTCGAGGCGAGGGCCATCGCGAGCGGGGGCACCATGCCGGCGGCCATGACCGCAGCCATGATCTCGAGGTAGCGGTTGTCACCGGCGATGCCGGCGGCGAGGTTCGCGGTCGCGAAGCCGTAGGCCACCTTGTTGACGGGTCCGCCGAGGTCGAAGCACATCATGAGGCCGAGGATGATGCCGAGCACGATCACGCCGACGCCGTTGAGGCTGGAGAGCCAGTTGTTCAGGGCGGTCACGACGAACGCGATCGGCCCGCCCAGGACGAGGAGCATGAGCCCCGACGCGAAGATCGACGCGAGCAGCGGGATGATGACCACGGGCATGAGACCGCGCAGCCAGCGCGCGACCTCGAAACGACCGAGCCACCAGGCGGCGAGACCGGCGAGCAGACCGCCGATGATGCCGCCGAGGAAGCCCGCGCCCATGTAGGCCGCGACCGCACCGGCGACGAAACCGGGGGCGATACCCGGGCGGTCGGCGATCGCGAAGGCGATGTAGCCGGCCAGGGCGGGCACGAGGAAGCCGAACGACAGGGCGCCGATCTTGAACGCGACAGCACCGAGGTAGACGTTCAGCGGGTTCGCGCCGAGGTTCCAGAGAGTCGAGGCGCCGAGCACCTTGTCGGCGTTGAAGGCGATCTCGTAGCCGCCGAGCAGGAAGCCGAGCGCGATGAGCAGACCGCCGCCGGCCACGAACGGGATCATGTAGCTGACGCCCGTGAGCAAGGCCCGCTTCACGGTGCTGCCGAGGCCACTGCGTGCGGCGGGGGCGGCGGCGACGGGGGCGCTGCCGCCGGCGCGACGGGCCGACGGGTCGGATGCCGCGGCGGTCGCCTCGCTGATGAGCTTCTCGGGCTCCTCGATGCCGCGCTTGACGGAGGCACGCACGAGAGGCTTGCCGGCGAAGCGGCCGGGCTCGCGCACGTCGACGTCGACCGCGAAGATGACGGCGTCGGCGGCGTCGATGACCGACTGGGCGATCGGCTTGTAGCCGCTCGATCCCTGCGGCTCGACGACGAGGTCGATGCCGTCCGCGGTGCCTGCGGCGGTGAGGGCATCGGCGGCCATGAAGGTGTGCGCGATCCCGGTTGCGCATGCGGTGACCGCGACGATGCGCGCGGGGCGGCCGTCGACGGTGTGGCGCGCGGCCCCGGTGGGAGCCGCCGCGGCGGCCGGTGCCGTCTCGCCGGCGATGGCGCGGTCGACGACGGAGACGACGTAGGCTGCGTCGCGGGCGCCGCGCAGCTGCGCGGTGAAGTCGTCGTTGAGCAGGTTGCGCGCGAGCTTCGAGAGCACGGCGAGGTGCTCCTCGGCGGCGTGCTCGGGAGCGGCGATGAGGAACACGAGGTCGGCCGGGCCGTCGGGAGCGCCGAAGTCGACCGCGGGCCGCAGGCGCGCGAACGCGAGCGAGGCCGTCGTGACGGCGGCGCTCTTGGCGTGCGGGATCGCGATGCCGCCGGGAAGGCCGGTCTCGTCCTTGGCCTCGCGGGCCCAGGCGTCGGCGAACAGCGCCTCGGCGTCCGTCGCACGGCCGGCCGCCACCACGCGCGCAGCGAGCGCGCGGATGACCGCCTGCTTGTCGTCGCCGAGCGATGCGTCGAGGACGACGAGCTCCGGCGTGATGATGTCTGACACAGTGACCTCCGTGGTCGCAGTGGGGTGGGTGGTGGTGGGTTTCAGTGGTCGGTGAGCGGGACGCTCGCCGGCTCGGGGAGTGACGAGATGGGGATCTCGTCGACAGGTAGGTCTGCGTGGGTGGGCGCCTGGGTGCCGGGCAGGGATGCCGCGGCCGCGCCATAGCGGATGGCGGTGGCGAGCCGGGTCGACTCGTCGGCACCGTCGAGGTCGGCGAGGAGGTAGCCGGCGAGGGAGGAATCGCCCGCGCCGACGGTGCTGACCGGGCGGATGCGCGGGGGACGCCCGATCCAGGCGCCGTCCGCGGTGACGAGGAGCGCGCCGGCGCTGCCGAGGGTGATGAGCGCCGCGCCGACACGGGTCGGAACGAACCGGCGTGCCGCGGCGACGAGGGATGCGGGGTCGGCGTCGCGCACCGCGTCGTCGTCGAGCAGCGCGGCGAGTTCGTCGTCGTTGGGCTTGATGAGGTCGGGGTGGGCGTCCGCGACGACCGCGGCGAGGGCGGGGCCCGAGGTGTCGACGGCGATGCGCGGCGCGTGCGCGCCCCACCGCCCGCGGGTCGCGGCGATCACGTCGACGTAGAGGTCGTCGCCGGCGCCCGGCGGCACGGACCCGGCGAGCACGAGCCAGCGGGCCCCGGCCGACGCGGTCACGACGGCCTCGATGAGCGCAGCCCGTTCGGCGGCGCTCAGCTCGGCGCCGGGCAGATTCAGCTTGGTCGTCTCGCCGCGGGGATCGGTGATGGCGATGTTCGAGCGCACGTGCCCGGCGACCGGCACCGCACGAGCGGGGATGCCTGTCGCGCGCAGCACGGTGTGGAACGGATCCTCCGGGGACAGCGGCAGCACGGCGACGGCGCGTTCGCCCGCGGCGGCGGCGACGCGGGCGACGTTGATGCCCTTCCCTCCGGCATCCTCGCGTGCGGAGACGGCGGCCTGCACCTCTCCCGGTGCGAGCGGGCCTGCGAGGGTGACGGTGCGGTCGAGCGAGGGGTTGGCGGTGAGCGTGACGATCATGCGCGCCACACCTCCACGTCGGCGAAGGCGAGTACCGCGGCGAGCTCGCCGGTCGGGTCGGCTTCGCTGACGAGCACATCGATGTCCTCGACCCCGGCGAACCGGCGCAGCGACTCGCGCTGGAACTTCGAGCCGTCGACGACCAGGATGACGCGGCGCGCCGCCCGCACGATGGCCGCCTTGACGGCGGCCTCCTCCATGTCAGGGGTGCTGAGGCCGAAGTCGGCGGAGATCGCGTTGGTGCCGACGAAGGCGATGTCGGGACGCAGCTGGGCGATGGTGGCGACGGTCGTCGCGCCGACGGCCGCGGCCGTCGCCGATCGCACCCGTCCGCCGATGACAGTCAGGGAGACGCGGGGGGCGTCGGCGAGGGCAGGTGCGAGGGCGATGGAGTTGGTGATGACGTCGGCTGTCGCGTCGACGCGCGCGAGGCGCTCGGAGAGCGCGTCGGCGACGGCGGCGGTCGTGGTGCCGGAGTCGAGGAAGATCGAGCCGGTGAAGCCGGCCGGGATGGCCTCGAGCGCGCGGCGGGCGATCGCGATCTTGGCGGCCTCGTGCTGCGTGCGTCGTTCGCGCACGGTCGGCTCGATCGTGCTGATGCGGTCGGTGGAGACCGCTCCCCCGTGCACCCGACGCAGAAGGCCGGCGTCTTCGAGCACGGCGAGGTCGCGACGCACCGTCTCGGTAGTGACCTGGAACCGCTCGGCGAGGTCGATGACCGACACGCGCCCGTCACTGGTGACGAGCTGTTCGATCAGCGCGTGGCGCTCCGTCGCGTACATGGACCCTCCTTGGACATCCACAAAGTACAACAGCAATACACACAAAACAACATCCAAAGCAACATTGCCCCACACAGCCACCCCTCGCCGTCCACAGACACCTCATAGACTTCGCCGAGACCGGACATCGAGTCGCCGCATAGCGTCGCCGACGTGACATCCATAGCCCCGCCTTCTCAGGCCGTACCCGTCTCTCCCCCGGCCTCGGTCGCCGCTCGTCGGCGCTGGGGTGTCTGGCCCCTCGGATTGGTCCTCCTCGGTCTCGGCGCCGCCGTTCTCACGGCGTGGGGCGTCTGGAACGGATCGCAGTCCGACTACTACGCATCCATCGCGCTGTCGATGAGCAAGAGCTGGTCGAACTTCTTCTTCGGTGCGTTCGACCCCGCCGGCACCGTGACGCTCGACAAGATCCCCGGCTCGTTCTGGGTGCCCGCGCTGTTCGTGAGAGTGTTCGGGTTCTCGACCTGGGCGATCATCCTGCCGAACGCCCTCGCCGCCGTCGGCGCCGCGCTCATCACCGCGGTGACCGCCAAGCGGGTCGCCGGCACCACAGCGGGTCTGCTCGCGGGCGCCGTCGTCGCGACCACGCCGATCCTCGTGGCCGTCTCGCGCTCGAACCAGCCGGAGTCCTTCTTCGTGCTGGCGATCGCCGCGGCCGCCTGGGCCGCCGTCCACGCGGTGCAGAAGGCGAGCTTCGGATGGCTCGTGGCCGCCGGCCTGTTCATCGCGGCTGCCTTCCAGTGCTACATGCTCGAGGCTTGGGCCGCGTGGCCGGCGCTCGGCATCGCGTACCTGTGCAGCCGGAAGCCGTGGGTGCGCAAGATCTGGACGCTCCTGGTCGCCGGCGTCGTCAGCGCCGCGGCATCCGTCGCGTGGATCGTGATCGTCTCGCTCGTGCCGGCGTCCTCGCGGCCCTACATCGGCAGCACGCTGCACAACAGCGCCTGGGAGATGGTGTTCGGCTACAACGGTCTCGGCCGGTTCGGTTCGAGCACCGCCGACAGCAGTGCCTACAACTCGTTCACTCCGCCGTTCTCGGGCAGCGCCGGCATCTTCCGCCTGTTCAACACGCAGCTCGCCGGGCAGATCGGCTGGCTCGTGCCGGTGACGCTGCTCGCCCTCGTCGTGCTCTGGATCGCCAAGGTGCCGCGCACCATCACCGTGCTGATCGGTGTCTGGTTCCTGACGTACGCCGCGATGTTCTCGGTCGTGGCCGGCATGCACCAGTTCTACACGGCGTCGCTCGCGGTGCCGATGGCGCTCGCGGTCGGCCTCGCGTTCGGCGCAGCCCGGAAGGCGAACATCCGGTGGGCGCAGGCATCCCTCGTCGGCGTCGCCGCACTCACGGCGTTGATCATCGGCATCTCGTACGGCGGCTACTCGATCGTCGTCTCGATCCTGCAGCTGGTCGCCGCGGCGGTCGCCATCGGCCTCATCTACTGGGAGCGCGCGCGCACCCGCCCCCTGCGGTTCGTGACCGCGCTCGTCGCCGGAGTGGGCCTGCTGCTCACCCCGACGGTCTGGTCGGTCGTGACCATGTCGCACCCGAGTTCGATCAACCCGGTCGCGGGCGGCGTGGCGGACATGAGCGGCGGCATGGGTGGTCCCGGCGGCGGACAAGGCGGTCCCGGCGGTCAAGGCGGCTTCGGCGGTCAGACCCAAGGCGGCTCGTCCTCGGCCCAGGGCGGCCCCGGCGGGTTCGGCTCGCAGAGCGGTTCGTCGAGCAGCCAGGGCGGGTTCGGATCCGGCGGCCCGGGTGGCGCGGGCGGCCCCGGCGGATCGAGCGCGCAGGGCGGCACCGGCACGCAGGGCGGTTTCGGCGGATCCAGCAGCGGCTCCGCGCAGGGCGGTCTCGGCGGCCAGGGCATCGCGGGCATGTCGAGCTCGTCGTCGTCGGACGCCGAGCTGATGACCTGGCTCGAGCAGCACGCGACGTCGAGCACCGAGTACCTGGTCGCGACGTTCGGCGCGCAGCAGGCGGCCGGGCTGATCATCGGTTCGGACGGCGGCTCGGTGCTCCCGATCGGCGGTTTCAGCGGCAGCGACCCGGTGCCGACGCTCGCCGAGTTCCAGGCCCTGGTCTCCAGCGGCAAGCTCACCTACGTGCTGCTGAGCGGAGCGGGCGGGGGCGGCGGCGGCATGGGCGGATCGTCGTCGGGCACATCGAGCGAGATCCAGTCGTGGGTCGAGCAGAACTGCTCGAGCGTGAGCGACTCGCCGAGCTCGAACCTCTACTCCTGCTCGGCATCGAGCACCGGGTCCTGAGGGGCGCGGCCTCAGACGACGGATGCCCCGGCTCTCCCCTCGAGCCGGGGCATCCGTCTGTGTCGGCCTAAGGTGATCGGATGCCGGACTCCCCCGCGGCCGACCGCGTGATCGATGAGCTGCTCGTGCGTGGGCTGCTGCGGGCCGCCACGCCCGAGTTCGCCGAGGCTCCGCTCGCGTTCGCCGCGGAGGGCTGGGACTGCGCACTCTGGCGGGTGGGCGAGCACCACGCCGCCCGGTTGCCGCGGCGCGAGGTCGCCGATGCGCTGGTGCGGCACGAGCAGGAGTTCCTGCCGGCGATCGCCCGCCGGCTGGCGACCGCCGGAGTCGGCGCCCCCGCTCCCCTGGTCGCGGTGCACGCGAACGAGGCGACACCGTTCCCGTGGAGTCTCGTGCCGTGGTTCGACGGCGAGGCGGCGATCGACGTGCCGCGCGCGGAGCGCGGAGCGTGGGCCGGCCCGCTCGCCGCAGGCATCGCCGCGCTGCACGTGCCCGCGGCATCCTTCCCAGAGAATCCGTTCCGCGGAGTGCCTCTCGCGGCCCGGGACGCGTCGATTCGGGCGCGGCTGCGCGAGGCTCCGGTGTCGGCTGCCGAGCACGCACTTCTGGATGCCGCGTGGCACGACGCCCTCGCGGCAGAACCGCACATCGGGCCGCCGGTGTGGCTCCACGGCGACCTGCACCCTGGCAATGTCGTGGTGCGGGGCGGGCGCCTGGTCGCGCTGATCGATTTCGGCGACCTCACCGCGGGCGACCCCTGCTACGACATCGCCGTCGGATGGCTCGCGTTCTCGCCCGTCGATCGTGCCCGGTTCCTGGCGGAGGCGGGTGTCGACGAGGGGAGCCCGCTCGCCCTCCGGGCGCGCGGCTGGGCGGCGGCGTTCATCGCCGTGCTGCTGTGTGCGAGCGACGACAACCCGCGCTACGCCGCTGAGGCGCGCGCGGCCCTCGCCGACTTGGCGCGCTAGATCTGCCCGGCTCGCCGTGCCGGCGCGCGAGATCTGCCCGCCTCGCCCGGCGCCGCCGCGGAGAGACCTCTCGCCGTGGCGCTGTACCGAACGCAGGCGATCACACGAGCGCAGGAGAACGCCGCGGCATCCGTCCTGTTCTCGCCAGATCACCTGTCTCCACGCACGGGACGCTGCCCGCACGAAAGACGACGCCCCGCTCCGCCGCTGCGGAACGGGGCGTCTGACGGATGCCGCGGCTCAGGCCTCGCTCATCGCGGTCTGCGCCGCGAGCTCGGCCTGACCCTTGGCGGCGTAGTAGGCGGCGCGGGCCGCGTCACGGCGGGCCTGCTCGGCCTGGCCTGCGTCGAGGGTCTCCTGCGAGATCGGCACGCTCTCGACGTGGTTCACGCCGTGGTACTTCTCGATGTACGCGTCGAGCTCGGGGCCGGACTCCCACGAGGTGATGAGGCAGTAGCGGGGCTCGGTGCCGAGGTGGGTGGCGGCGTGCCACAGGCGCTGCGTGTCGATGATCAGCTGCGCGCCGGCCGGCAGCGCGATGCGCACCTCGCCTTCGGGATCGGTGCGGTTGTGACGCAGCACGAAGTAGCTCTCGGTGTCGTCGGTGAGGTTGAAGAACCCGCGCACGACCCAGCCGGTGCCGTCGGGGTTGAGGCGGTTGTTGTCGTCCTGGTGCAGGTTGTAGAGGCAGTCGCCGTAGCTGTTGGGCTGCAGCTCGATGATGCGGCAGCGGCCGACGTTCGCGCCCGGCTCGAGCGCACGCTCGGTGAGAGTCGGGGCGAGCTCCGTCTGGGCGGGGATCCACACGCCGTCCTTGTCGGTGCGCGGCGGCTTGTGGTTCCAGAAGCCGTTGCATTCGATCTCGCCGAAGGCGCTTGCAAGCGGTGCGAAGCGCGTGTCGCCCGACGACTTCCAGTCGACGTACTCGATGTCGAGCCACTCCTTGGGGTCGAGCGGCTTGTTGTAGCTGTCGAGAACGACGTAGCCGGTCTCTTCGAGCGCGGCGGAGGTGATGTAACCCATGAGGTGGTCAGCCTTTCGTCCAGGGGCCAGCGAAGTTTTAACAGGCCCGGCGCGGGTTAGCCTACCCTTGCCTCCTCCCACGGCCCCGGGGGCGGGCCGGTAAAATCCCCCATCATGGGAGCAGCCAGAAACATCGAGGCATCCGCGGTCAACACCATCGACTGGCTGTCATCTCCCGGCACCAACATCGTGGTTCCGGTGTACCAGCGGCAGTACCGGTGGGACATCGGCGGGTGCGAGCAGTTGCTCGCCGATGTGCGCGCGGTCGCCGAGGCCGAACCCGGGCAGACCCACTTCATCGGCTCCGTGCTCTCCACTGCGTCGACCGACGCCGCCGACACCGAGCTCGTGCTGATCGACGGGCAGCAGCGCATCACGACCCTCATGCTGCTGGTGGCGGCACTCGCGCACACCGTGCGTGACACCGACCCTCCGCTCGCGGCCCAGCTGCGCCGCGTGCTGGTGCGGGCGGATGATCCGTCCCGCACGAAGCTGCGCCCCCACCGCGCGTGGGCGGAGTTGTTCGAGGAGGTCGTGCTCGACCGCCGTTCGCCCGACGACGCTGAGCGGGCGTCGCGCTTCGACGACAACTACGCGTTCTTCCGCAGCCGCATCGGCGTGCACGACGCCGCTGCGGTGTGGCGGGGTCTCACCCGGCTCGAGCACGTGGCGATCGCGCTCGGCGCCGAGGCGAATGCGCAGCAGACCTTCGAGAGCCTCAATTCCACGGGCGAGCCGCTGCGCGACCACGAGCTGATTCACAACTACGTGCTCATGGGTCTCACGCGCGAGCAGCAGACCGAGATCGAAGACGACTACTGGCTGCCCATCGAGCGGGCCACCGGCGAGGCGATCGCGGCGTTCTGGCGCCACTACCTGATCATGACGACCGGGCGGGAGCTGGCGGCATCCGGTCATCGCTCGGTCTACGACGCGTTCCGGCAGCGATTCCCGAGACTGGATGCCGCAGCCCTGCGTCGCCACGCAACAGAGTGGCGCGCGTTCGCCGAGATCTATCGTCGCCTGCTCGACCCGTCGCTCGAGCCGGACCCTGCGGTACGCACGCACACGGCGGGCATCGGCACGTTCGGCCGGGTGGCGTTCCCCCTCGCGATGCGGGCGATCGCCGACCACGGGTCGGGTCACCGCACCCACGCCGAACTGCTGACGACCCTGCAGAGCGTGGAGTCCCTGCTGCTGCGCCGCGAGATCGTCGGGGTGCCGAACGACCGCATCGTGGCGCGGCTGTGCCGTGCGCACAGCGAGGGCGAGTCGTCGCTCATCCACGCGGTCGCCCGCATCACCCCCTCGAACGAGCGGGTGCGCGTCGCGCTCAAGTTCGGCGATGTGCCGCATCCCGGCTACGTGCTCGGGCGGCTCGCCTCGCGCGACGAAGATCCGGACGTGATCGTCGACCACATCGCACCGCTCGCGCCGGGCGACGACTGGACGCCCGACGGCGTGCGCCTCTGGGGCGACCTGAGCGACGACGAGCAGAACGCCTATCGCGCCCTCGCCCAGAGTCTCGGAAACGTGGTGCTCCTCGAGGACGAGCTGGCGATCGATGCGATCGACGCTCCCTATCCGACAAAGCGCCGCCTGCTCGGGTCGAGCGCCATCCCGCAGACGCGGGCGGTCGCCGAGATCGCCGAATGGTCGACGGCCGCGATCGCGCAGCGCACGGCAGAGCTCACCGCGGCGCTCGTCGCTACCTGGCCGCGCGCGGCGACGGGTGAGATCGACGACGACGGACTCACCCCGATCCTCGATGCGAAGCCTCGGCGCGGCTGGCCGCACGGCTGGGAGCGCGAGTTCTCCTATGTCGAGTACCGCGGCGAGCACTGGGAGGTGTACGACGTGCGTTACCTCTTCCATCGCATCATCACGCGACTCTGGGCCGATGACCGTGCCGCGGTCGTGCGGTTCACCGAGCGCAACGGCGGTCCGATCTTCTCCGAGCGGGCATGGAACGGCCAGTGGGACACGATCGACGCGACCCACCACCTCTACATGGGCTGGGACTCGACCTACATGCTGCGTGCCGTGCAGGACGTGCTGCTCGAGGCCGGCATCGCACCCGAGGTGTTCGTCAAGTACAGCTACATCGGCGCCGCGATGTGACGGATGCCGCAGCCCCGGGCCGCGGCATCCGAACTGTTCGACAGGCGTAGTGTAGTTACGACGCGCGAGCCGCACCGGCGACGCGGGCGCCGGCCCGTCGTGCACCCGCGCGCGGGCCTTCGGACTGTGACGCCTTGGAGGACGTGACGATGCGTGCTGTACGCCTGACGGCTTGGAAGACCTTCCCCACTCTCGAGGAGGTCGAGCGCCCCGAGCCCGGTCCCGGGGAGGTGCTGCTGAAGGTCGCCGGCTCCGGCGCCTGCCACAGCGATGTGTCGCTGTTCCACGACTTCGACGAGAGCACCGGCGTGTCGGGCCTCACCCCGCCGTACACCCTGGGCCACGAGACCTCGGGCTGGGTGGAGGCGGTCGGCGCCGGGGTCACCGGCTTCACCCCGGGTGACGCGTATCTCGTCTACGGACCCACCGGATGCGGCCACTGCCGCGCGTGCGTGCAGGGCGCGGAGACCTACTGCGAGAACGCGGCGACGCTGCCGTATCAGGGAATCGGCCTCGGTCGCGACGGCGGCATGGCCGAGTATGTGACGGTTCCGGCCGCGCACCTCGTGCCGCTCGGCGACGCCGATCCGGTCGCGGCCGCGCCCCTCGCAGACGCCGCCCTCACGCCCTATCACGCGATCCGGCTCGCGCTGCCGCAGTTGAACAAGGGCGGCGCGTTCGCCCTCGTCATCGGCCTGGGCGGACTCGGGCAGATCGCGGTGCAGATCCTGCGGGCTCTCACCGGTGCGACGATCATCGCGACCGACACCAAGGAGGACGCGATGACGCTCGCCGCCGAGCGTGGTGCCGTCACCGTCGCGGGCGGCGAGGGCCAGGCCGCGCGCATCCGCGAGCTCACCGGCGGGCGCGGTGTCGACGCCGTGTTCGACTTCGTGGGCGCGACTCCCACGATCGCGCTCGCACAGCAGAGCGTCGCGGTCGGAGGCCGCATCCAGGTCGTCGGCATCGCCGGCGGCACCGTGTCGTGGAACTTCTTCACGACGCCCTACGAGTCGGTCATCACGAACTCGTACTGGGGCACGGTGGCCGACCTTCACGACGTCGTCGAGATGTACCGGGCGGGTCAGATCACCCCGGATGTGCAGCGCTTCTCGCTCGACGACGCCCTCGAGGCGTACCACCTGCTGCAGGACGGCAAGCTGTCCGCGCGCGCGGTCATCGTTCCGCACGCCTGAGCGCCGACACAGCGAGCGGGCGCCGGAGGGATCCGGCGCCCGCTCGTGCGTCTGCGGGTCAGTCGCGCGGGATGCCGAGCGCCGGCAGCACCACGTGGTCGATGACCGAGATGAGGAACTCGCGCGTGACCGGCTTACGCTCCATGAGCACACGGTGGGCGACCATCGCCGAACTGACGGTCGCGACAAGCTCGAGGTCGCGCCCGTCGGGGATCTCCCCACGGTCCTTCGCGCGCTGATAGAGGAAGCGGTTCGCGGCCGCGCGCGGCTCGACCAGTGCGTCGTGCGCGGCGTCGGCGAGCTCGGGAGAGCGCGAGAGCATCGAGACGATGCCCGCCATGATCTGCAGCTTGCGTTCGCCGTCTTCGATCGACGGAGCCTTGATCATGGCGACGAGGTCACCGCGCAGCGTGCCGGTGTCGGGCAGTGAGTCCTGGTCGTACGCGCCGCGCTTCATGCAGGCGACGGCGTCGATGACGAGCTCGGCCTTCGAGGGCCAGCGGCGATAGAGCGTGGCCTTGCCCGCGCGGGCCCGCGTGGCGACCATGTCGACCGTCATGCCGTCGTAGCCGGTCTCGGCGAGCACCTCGAGGGCGGCGTCGAGGATCTCCGGGTCGCGCGTGTGATCGCGCTTGCGGCCGGGCTTCACGCCCTCGACATCGGACAGGTCGGGCTCGGCGAGGAGGGGGTCGACGAGATCCAGCGGCGTCATCGCAGCGGTCTCCTTTCGCGGGGGTGTCCTCACAGTGTACGTCGAATCGGTACGAAAGAGTTCTAGAACTTTTCATTTCCGGAACGCCGCAGTTCCGTATAGAGTGACCGTCATGACTTCCCCCACCGCGACCGCCCCGGCCGCCTCCACTCCCTCGGCTCCCTCGTCGCGCCGCTGGCTGACTCTCGTCATCGTCGGCCTCGCGCAGCTCATGGTGGTGCTCGACTCGACGGTCGTGAACATCGCCCTCCCCTCCGCCCAGGCCGACCTCGGCTTCTCCGACGGCGACCGCCAGTGGGTCATCACGGCCTACTCGCTCGCCTTCGGTGCACTGCTGCTGTTCGGCGGTCGCATCTCCGACCTGATCGGCCGCAAGCCGGCGTTCATCATCGGCCTGGTCGGGTTCGCCGCGGCATCCGCTCTCGGTGGCGCAGCTCCCACCTTCGAGGTGCTGGTCGCCTCGCGCGCCCTGCAGGGCGCGTTCGGCGCACTGCTCGCCCCGACGGCGCTGGCCGTGCTCACCACGACCTTCACGATCCCGCGCGAGCGGGCGCGCGCGTTCGGAGTGTTCGGTGCGATCGCCGGCGCCGGGGGCGCCGTGGGCCTGCTCCTCGGCGGGTTCCTCACCGAGAAGCTCGACTGGCGCTGGAACCTCTACATCAACGTGTTCATCGCCATCGTCGCGATCGTGGGCGTCATCGTCTTCGTCGGCCGCATCGAGCGTCACGGTCCGCGTCCGAAGCTCGATGTGCCGGGCACCATCCTGGTGTCGGCGGGTCTGTTCGGCATCGTCTACGGCTTCGCCAACGCCGAGACCGACGGCTGGGACTCGCCGCTCGCGTGGGGCGTGCTCACCGCCGCGGGTGTCTTCCTGATCGCGTTCGTGCTGTGGCAGCGCCGCGCGTCGCACCCCCTCCTGCCCCTGACGATCGTGCTCGACCGCAACCGCGCAGCCGCCTACCTCTCGATCCTCATCGCGGGTGCGGGCATGTTCGGGATCTTCCTGTTCCTGACCTACTTCCTGCAGGGTTCGCTGAAGTTCACTCCCATCCAGACCGGCCTCGGCTTCCTGCCGATGGTCGTGATGCTGGTGATCGCCGCGCAGCTGTCGACCAACCTGCTGCTGCCCCGCCTCGGCGCGAAGGTGATGGTGCCGTTCGGCATGGTCCTGGGAGTGATCGGGATGCTGCTGCTCACCCGCCTCTCGCTCGACAGCACCTATGCGGCCGACGTGCTGCCGGCGCTGCTCGTTCTCGGGTTCGCGATGGGCTCGATCATGCCCGCCTCGATGCAGACAGCGACGCTGGGCGTCGACCGCCACTTCGCGGGCGTCGCCTCGGCGATGGTGAACACGAGCCAGCAGGTCGGCGGATCGATCGGTACGGCGCTCCTGAACACGATCGCGGCCACTGCCGTGACGAACTACATCGCCGCGCAGACGGTGCGCACGCCCACGCTCGGCGAGTCGGCGGCGATCGCGGGCTACCAGGCGGCCTACGTGTCGGGCGCGATCTTCTTCGCGGTCGGCGCGGTGCTCTCGGTGCTGCTGTTCCGTCGCAAGGGCCGCGGCACGTCGGTCGCGACGGTCGCCGACCCGGACGCGCTGCCGGTCGCCGCGCACTGATCTCGAACACCGATGCCCCATCGGTCGCTGCGGCTCCGCCGCGCGACCGATGGGGCATCGTCGTGGGTTCGGCGTGAGTAGTGTGGGCCGCGCGGCCCGCACCTCGAGCCGACCCGCGAAGGAGGCATCCGATGGACATGAAGCTCGAACTCGTCCCGATCCCGGTCTCCGACGTCGCTCGCAGCATCGCCTTCTACCGGGATGTCATCGGCTTCCACCTCGACCACGATGTGAGCCCGCGGGAGGGCATGCGCATCGTGCAGCTCACCCCGCCGGGTTCGGCGTGCTCCATCGCGTTCGGCACCGGCTTCGGGCTCCCCACGCCCGATGAGTCGGTGATCACGGGCCTTCACCTCGTCGTCGACGACGTCGCTGCGGCCCGCGACGAACTTGTCGCGCGAGGGGCGACCGTGAGCGGCATCGACGACATGGGCGGGGTGCTGTACGCGCACTTCCGCGATCCCGACGGCAACTCCTGGTCGCTGCAGGAGATCCGCGTCAGCGCCCGCCCCTAGGAGCGAAGCGCGCGCACCATGCTCTGCAGGGCGCCGAAGGCCGCGACCTGTTCGGGGTCGGTCATGCCCACCAGCATCCGCTTCTCGACGCCTCTCACCGCGATGGATGCCGCAGCCAGCCGCTCGCGGCCGAGCTCGGTCAGTTGCGCCGGCAGCGCCTTGCCCACTGCGGCCTCAGCCGGCCGCACCACCGACCCGTCGCGTTCGAGAGCCTGCAGCAGCACGTTCATCGACTGACGCGTGATGAACGCGCCGCGGGCGAGCTCCGAGTTCGAGAGTCCGGGCCGCTGCGCGAGCAGTTCAAGGCAGGAGTAGTGGGTGACGGTCATGTCGTGCGGGCGAAGTGCGTCCTCCATGGCGGCGCGCAGCGCGCTGGCCGCCTGTTTGAGCAGGTATCCCAGCGATGTGTCGAGGTCGATCGCCTCACCAGCTTGACTCATGTCAGTATTCTGACATACTCTCGGGCATGTCAGAAATCTGACACCAGATCGAAGGAGCACCCATGCCCGTCACCGGCCCCGATTTCGTCTCGCTGCAGGTGCGCGACCTCGACGCATCGCAGGCGTTCTACGAAGACTTCCTCGGCCTCGAACGCTCCCCCGCAGGTCCGCCGCACGCCGTCGTCTTCACGACGACCCCCATCGCCTTCGCCCTGCGCGACCTGGTCGCCGGCACCGATCTCGACAGCGTCGTGCAGCCGGGTCTCGGCGTCGCCCTCTGGTTGCACGCGATTGGCGTGCAGGAGATCCATGACGCCCTGGCAGCCGCCGGCCACCCCATCGTCACCGCACCGTTCGACGGACCCTTCGGCCGCACGTTCACGTTCGCCGACCCCGACGGGTACCACGTCACGCTGCACGACCGCGGCTGAGCCTCGCCGCACACAGCAAGAAGCCCGGATGCTCCGCGAGATGCGGACTTCCGGGCTTCTTCGTCTTGCTGGGGTACCTGGACTCGAACCAAGAACAACTGAACCAGAATCAGCCGTGTTGCCAATTACACCATACCCCAAGGGGGTGAACGACCTCAGTCGCACCGAGGGTCGAGTCTACCCGACGCCCTCCCCGCGCGCCAATTCCCGGCACGCCGGTGGCGGTCAGCCGATCCGCTGCACGAGCGCGTCGAGGCGCGCGATGGTGGCCTGCTTGCCGAGCAGCTCCATCGACTCGAACAGCGGCGGCGACACCCGGCGACCGCTCAGCGCGACGCGCAGCGGGCCGTAGGCGACCCGCGGCTTGAGGCCGAGGCCGTCGACGAGCGCGGTCTGCAGGGCGTCCTGCACGGATGCCGCGTCGAACCCCTGCTCGGCGACCTCCTCGAGTGCACCGACCGACGCAACCAGCACCTCGCCGGCGTTCGCCGGAAGCCCCGCGAGGGCGTCGTCTTCGTAGGTGACGGTGCCGGTGAACAGGAAGCCGAGGAGGCCCGGCACGTCGCCGAGCACCTGCACGCGCTCCTGTACGAGGGGTGCCGCGGCGGCGATCAGCGCGGTCTCCGCGGGGGTCGGGGCATCCGAGATGACACCGGCGTGCTGCAGGTACGGCACGATGCGGGCGGCGAAGTCGTCGGGGGCGAGCAGGCGGATGTGGTCGCCGTTGATCGACTCGGCCTTCTTCTGGTCGAAGCGGGCCGGATTCGGGTTCACATCGGCGATGTCGAACGCGGCGGTGAACTCCTCGAGCGAGAACACGTCGCGGTCGGCGGCGATCGACCAGCCGAGGAGCGCCAGATAGTTCAGCAGGCCCTCGTGTATGAAGCCGCGCTCGCGCTGCAGGAACAGATCCGCCTGCGGGTCGCGCTTGGAGAGCTTCTTGGTGCCCGTCTCCCCCAGCACCAGCGGCATGTGGCCGAAGCGGGGCACGAAGTTGGTGACGCCCGCCTGGATGAGCGCGTCGTACAGCGCGAGCTGGCGCGCGGTCGACGGCATGATGTCCTCGCCGCGGATGACGTGGGTGATGCCCATGAGCGCGTCGTCGACCGGGTTCGTGAACGGGTAGAGGAACTTGCCGCCCGCGCGCACGATGACGAAGTCGGGGAAGGATCCGGCCGGGAACGTCACCTCGCCGCGGATCAGGTCGACGTAGGTCAGGTCGGTGTCGGGCACCCGCAGCCGGAACGCCGGCTCGCGCCCTTCCGCGCGGAACGCCTCGCGCTGCGCGTCGGTGAGGTCACGGTCGTGGTTGTCGTAACCGAGCTGCTTCGCGCGGCCGGCCGCCTCGTTGCGCGCGTCGATCTCCTCGGGAGTCGAGTAGCTCTCGTACACGAGCCCGGTGGCGACGAGCTTCGTCAGCACGTCCTCGTAGATCGCGGTGCGCTCAGACTGCCGATACGGCGCGTGCGGGCCGCCGACCTCGACACCCTCGTCCCAGTCGATCTTGAGCCAGGTGAGCGCGTCGACGAGCTGACGGTAGCTCTCCTCGCTGTCGCGCGCGGCATCCGTGTCCTCGACGCGGAAGATGAGCTTGCCGCCCGTGTGACGCGCATAGCCCCAGTTGTAGAGGGCCGTGCGCACCATGCCGACGTGCGGAAGGCCGGTCGGCGAGGGGCAGAACCGCACCCGAACGTCGGGTCCGGCGGCGGTCGTGGTGGCGGGGTGCGGTGCGGAAGACATCGCCGTCCAGTCTAGTTCGCCGGGCCGTCGCCGCCCGAGGCCACTGCCGCCGTCACCTCGGCGATCGCGGCGAGCACGGCGGCGACCGCCGGCACCCGCTCCGCCCCGTGCGCGGTGACGGTGTGCAGCGTGCGCTGCTCGGTTGCGGGCAACGGCACGGTCACGATGCCCGGCAGCGCCGGGAAGGATGCCACGGCCAGCCGCGGCAGCGTCGCCACCCCGATCCCCTGCGCGACGAGACTCTCCACGGCCACGAAGTTGTCGGTCTCGAACGTGATACGCGGCACGAACCCCGCACGGTCGCAGAGCTCGAGCAGGTGTCCGCGGCACTGCGGGCAGCCGGCGATCCAGTCCTCGGACGCGAGGGACGCGACATCGACCGTCGTGTGCGCGGCAGCGGGGTGGGTCGCGGGCAGCACCGCGATCATCGGCTCGACCGCGATCTCCCGCACCGACAGCCCCTGGGCGCTCGCCCGATGCGGATCATCGCGGTCACCCGGGTAGCTGAACGTGAGCGCGATGTCGGCACGGTCGTCGCGCACGGCCTCGACCGCCGCGGGCGGCTCGGCCTCGACGTAGGTGACCGTCACGCCCGCGACCGTCTCGGCGAGCCGGGCGAGCAGCCGCGGCACGACCGTCGGCGACGCCGACGGGAAACCGACCAGGCGCACGCGTCCCGACTTCAGCCCCCGCAGCTCCGCCAGCTCCCCCGCCGCCGCCTCGAGCGCTGTCGTCACGGTCGGCGCGTGCCGGGCGAGCACGCGCCCCGCCTCCGACAGTCGCACACGCCGCCCCACCCGCTCGACCAGCGGCACGCCCAGCCGGGATTCGAGCGCCTTGAGGTGCTGGCTGACCGCGGGCTGGCTGTAGCCCAGCGCGGCGGCGGCCGCGGTGATCGATCCGGTGTCGGCGATCGCCTTCACGAGGCGCAGCGAGTGCGCGTCGAAGCCGGGATCGGGGGTGGGAAGCGACATCCTCGAATCATAAACGAATCGCATGTTTTCGATCCACAACCTGTCCTAGACGAATGGATGCCTCCCCGTCACGCTGGAGACATGGCACCTGCGACGCTCTCCCCCGCGCCGACGATCGCCGACGCGCGCGCGGAGTTCGCGGGCGGTCGCGGCTACCTCGCTGCGTGCACCACCGGGCTGCCGCCCTGGGCGTCGCGCGATGCGCTGCGCGCCGACCTCGACGCCGCGTATTCCGGACAGCCCGACCTCGCCCGCTACGAGCTCGCGGTCACCGAGACCCGACGCCACGCCGCGACGCTGCTCGGCGTCGGCGCCGACCGCATCGCCCTCGGGTCGCAGACGTCGGTGCTCGCGGCGCTCATCGCCGCCGCGGTGCCCGACGGCGCCGAGGTGCTGTGCGTCGAGGGTGACTTCTCATCCATCGTGATGCCGTTCGTGCACGCCGGGCGCGGCATCCGCGTGCGCTCGGTCCCGCTCGCGCGCCTCGCCGACGAGGTGCGCGGTGACACCGCTCTCGTCGCGTTCTCGCTCGTGCAGTCGGCCACGGGAGAGATCGCGGATGCCGCCGCGATCACCGCCGCGGCCCGCCGCCACGGCGCGCGCACGCTCTGCGATGCGACACAGGCGCTCGGCTGGCTGCCCGTCGACGGCGGCGCGTTCGACGCCGTGATCTGCCATACCTACAAGTGGCTGTGCGCACCGCGCGGTGTCGCGGTGCTCGCCGTCTCCGCCGGGTTCCAGCCGCACATCCCCGCCCGCCAGGCGGGATGGTGCGCCGGCGAGGACCCGTGGACCTCGTGCTACGGCAGCCAGGTGGCCCTCGCCGCCGACGCGTCGCGCTTCGACGTCTCCCCCGCCTGGCAGGCGTTCATCGGCGCCGCGCCGGCGCTCGCCCTGTTCGCCGGAGTCGACCCGGCGGCTCTCCACGCGCACACCCGCACGCTCGCCGACGCGTTCCGCGCCCGCCTCGAGCTTCCCGCGACCGGCAGCGCGATCGTCACGTGGGCCGACCCGACCGGGTGCGACCTCGCACGCCTGAATGCAGCCGGCATCACGGCCTCGGGACGCGCCGGTCGCGCCCGGGTCGCGTTCCACGTGTTCAACGACGCCGACGACGTCGAGCTCGCCGCGCGCGCGCTCGGTCGCTGACCTGCTCGCCGAGCTCCGGCGGCGACGCACGTCGGGCGGCGCGTCGAGCCGTCGAACGACGCGCCCTCGCCGACCTCAGGCGTTGCGTGCGGTGTTGCGCAGCACGCCGAGACCGGTGATCTCGACCTCGACGGTGTCGCCCGCGTTGAACGGACCGACGCCCGCCGGCGTGCCGGTGAGGATCACATCGCCCGGCAGCAGCGTGAACGCCGCCGACGCGTACGCGATGATGTCCGGCACCGAGTGGATCATGTCGGTCAGCGGGGCATCCTGCGCCACCTCGCCGTTGAGCCGGGTCTGCACCCGCGCCGAGGCGATGTCGAACTCGGTCTCGATCGCCGGACCGAGCGGGCAGAACGTGTCGAAGCCCTTCCCGCGCGTCCACTGGCCGTCGGAGTACTGGATGTCCCGCGCGGTGACGTCGTTGCCGACCGTGTACCCGAACACGTAGTCGAGCGCCCGCTCGGCGGGGACGTTCTTCGCGATGCGGCCGATCACGACGGCCAGCTCGCCCTCGAAGTCAGTGCGCTCGGACTGCGGCGGACGAACGATCGAATCCCCCGGGCCGATGACCGCGGTGTTGGGCTTCAGGAACAGCAAGGGCGCCGCCGGCGCCTCACCGCCCATCTCCGCCGCGTGGTCGTGATAGTTCTTCCCCACGCACACGACCTTCGACCGCGGGATCACCGGAGCCAGCAGCGCCGCGTCGGCGAGCGGCACACGCTCCCCCGTCGTCTCGAACCCGGCGAACAGCGGGTCGGCGGCGAGCACGACGAGCTCGCCCTCGTCGACGATGCCGTAGCGGATGGCGTCCTGGTGGCTGAAACGGGCGATCTTCACCCCGTCAGCCTAGTCAGCGCACGAACGCCGACGGCGGGCGCGCGGTGGATGCCGCGGCCCGCCGTCGTGACGGTGAGAGATGCTCAGTCGTCGAGGCGCAGCATCCAGCCGTGCGTGTCCTCGCGACGTCCGTACTGGATGTCGGTGAGCACCTGGCGGATCTCCATCGTGAGCGCGCCCGCCGGCGCGTCGGGGTCGCCGATGGTGTACTCCTCGCCGATGAGCTGGCCGATCGGCGTGATGACGGCAGCCGTGCCGCACGCGAACGCCTCGACGATCTCGCCCGAGTCGACGCCCTCGCGCCACTCGTCGATCGCGACCTGGCGGATCTCCGCCTCGTGACCGAGATCGCGCGCGACGGTGAGCACCGAGTCACGGGTGATCGAGGGCAGGATCGAGTCGGAATCCGGCACCAGCAGGCTGCCGTCGCGTCGCACGAACACGACGTTCATGCCGCCGAGCTCCTCGATGTAGCGGCCCTCCGCGGCATCCAGGTAGAGCTCCTGCGCGCAGCCGTGGGCGGCCGCCTTCTCGTGCGGGAGGAGGCTCGCGGCATAGTTGCCGCCGGTCTTCGCCGCGCCGAGACCACCGTTTCCCGCACGGGAGAACTCGGTCTCGAGCCAGATCTTCACCGGCGCGATGCCACCGTGGAAGTAGGCGCCCGCGGGGCTCGCGATCACGTAGTACGCGACCTTCTTCGCCGCGCGCACGCCCAGGAAGGCCTCCTTCGCGAACATGAAGGGGCGCAGGTACAGGCTCGTCTCGGGAGCCGACGGCACCCAGTCGCCGTCGACCGCGATGAGCTCACGCAGCGACTGCACGAAATACTCCGTAGGAAGCTCCGGCAGGGCCAGCCGACGGGCCGACGCGCGCAGCCGCGCCGCGTTGCGATCGGGGCGGAACGTGCGGATCGATCCGTCGGCCCAGCGGTAGGCCTTCAGCCCCTCGAAGATCTCCTGCCCGTAGTGCAGCACGGATGCCGCGGGGTCGAGCGAGATCGGACCGTACGGCTGCACGCGGGGGCGGTGCCAGCCGCCGCCGGCCGACCAGCAGATGTCGACCATGTGGTCGGTGAACTTCTGGCCGAATCCGGGGTTCGCGAGGATCTCCTCGCGGGCCGCGGGAGAGGCGGCGGCGAGGTTCTTCGTGACGGCGAAGTCGAGGGGGGCGAGAGCGGTGTCGTTCGTGTCGGTGAGAGTCATGTCACATCCTGGAATGCTCGGCGCGAAGCGCGCGGTGCTGTCAGGTTACGCCTGCAGGCGCGCGGCGATCGCGTCGCCGATGGCGGAAGTCGTGCGAGGGGCGTCGGAGCGCGAGGCGATGTCGGCCTCGACGGCGCGGGTGACGCGGGTGGCCTCCGTGGTGAGCCCGAGGTGATCGAGCAGCAGCGCGACGGAGAGGATCGCGGCCGTGGGGTCGGCCTGCTGGGTGCCGGCGATGTCGGGGGCCGAACCGTGAACGGGCTCGAACATCGACGGGAACGCACCGTCGGGGTTGATGTTCCCCGAGGCGGCGAGACCGATGCCGCCGGTGATGGCCCCGGCCAAGTCGGTCAGAATGTCGCCGAAGAGGTTGTCGGTGACGATGACGTCGAAACGGGACGGGTTCGTGACCAGGTGGATCGTGGCCGCATCGACGTGCATGTAGTCTACGGCGACCTCGGGGTGCTCCGCGCCGACCGCGAGCACGAGCCGGTGCCAGAGGGACCCGGCGTTGACGAGCACGTTGGTCTTGTGCACGAGGGTGAGCTTCTTGCCCCGTCGTTCGGCGAGGTCGAACGCGTAGCGGACGACCCGTTCGACACCGTAGGCGGTGTTCACGGATGTCTCGTTCGCGACCTCGTGCGGCGTGCCGCGGCGGATCGCCCCGCCGTTGCCGACGTAGGGGCCTTCGGTGCCTTCACGCACCACGACGAAGTCGACCTCGCCCGGGTCGCGCAGCGGCCCCGGCACGCTCGGGTAGAGCGTCGACGGGCGCAGGTTCACGTAGTGGTCGAGCTCGAACCGCAGCTTCAGCAGCAGCCCTCGCTCGATGTTCGCGTCCTTCAGGCGAGGGTCGCCGGGAACACCGCCGACAGCTCCGAGCAGAATGGCGTCGTGCCCCGCGATGGCGGCGAGGTCGGCGTCGGTGAGGGTGTCGCCGGTCTCGAGGTAGCGCGCCGCCCCGAGCGAGAAGCGCGTCTTGTCGAAGACGACCTCGCTGCCGGCCGTGACGGCGTCGAGCACCTTCTCGGCCTCGGCGACGACCTCGGGGCCGATGCCGTCACCGGGGATGACGGCCAGCTTCACGACGCGCGACATTGCTCTCCTCGCGGGTAGGGCAGCGCTGCGGCTCGTCAGTGATCCGACCGTCCCGCGCTGCGGGTCGATCCCAGCGTAGTGGCCGCCACGACGGCGGCCACGACGACGAGCGCGGCCCCGATGAGCGCCGTCACGAAGGCTCCCTGGTCGAAGGCGGATGCCGCGGCATCCTGCAGCGCCTGACCGACCGCGGCGGGCAGCTCCCCCGCCGCGTGCACGGCCCCGGCGAGCGTCTCGCGTGCGGCGACGGCGACGTCGTCGGGCACGCCGACCGGCACCACCAGGTGCGCGCGGTAGAGCGCCGTGAGCACGCCGCCGAGCACCGCGGTGCCGAGCACGGCGCCCAGCTCGTAGGCCGTCTCGGAGACGGCACTCGCGGCACCCGCCTTGGCGACCGGGGCACTCGAGAGGATGAGCTCGTTCGAGACGGTCTCGGCCGCGCCGATGCCGGCACCGAGGCTCGCGAACGCGCCGATGAGCACCGCGAGCGACCCGGACTCCGTAGCGAACGCGACGGCCACGTAGCCCGCGAACGCGAAGACGAGCGCGACCGGCACGACCACCCGGGCGGGGGCGCGCATCGCGATCGGCACGACGATGAGCCCCGCCGCGATCATCACGGCGAGTCCGGGCACGAGCGCGAGGCCCGCCTCGATCGGCGAGAGCCCCACGATCAGCTGCAGGTGCTGAGCGACGAAGAACAGGAATCCGACGAGGGCGACGACACTGAGGAGGTTCACGATGAGCGCGCCCGAGAAGGTTCCCGAGCGGAACAGTCGCATGTCGAGCATGGGGCGCTCCGCGCGCAGCTGCCGGCGCACGAACAGCGTGCCGGCCGTGAGCCCGACGACGACGAGCACGAGCGGGACAGTGCCCACGCCGTGAACGGCGGTCTCCTTGATGGCCCACACGATCGGCACGGTCGTCGCCATCGACAGCACGATGCTCACCGGGTCGATGCGACCGGGCCGCGGGTCGCGGCTCTCGGGCACGAGCAGCGGCGCGAACACCAGCAGCGGGATGAGCACGGGAACGGCCATCAGGAAGACCGAGCCCCAGGCGAAGTGCGACAGCAGCACGCCGCCGACGATCGGCCCGAGCGCGGCACCCGCGGAGAACATCGACGCCCACACCGCGATCGCGAGGCGCCGCTGGTCGCGGTGAGTGAAGATGCTGCGCAGCAGCGACAGCGTCGAGGGCATCAGCATGGCCCCGAACACGCCCATCAGGGCGCGGCCGGCGATCAGCAGCTCCGCCGACGGCGCGAACGCGGTCACGGCGGAGACGGCGGCGAAGCCGGTGGCGCCGATGAGCAGCATCCGTCGCCGGCCGAGCCGGTCGCCGAGCGTGCCCATCGTCACGAGGAAGCCGGCGAGCACCAGCGGGTACACGTCGACGATCCACAGCTGCTGCACGGCCGTGGGGCCGAGCTGCAGGGAGATGTCGGGCAGCGCGAAGCTCAGCACGGTGTTGTCGACCGAGATGAGCAGCACGGGCAGCATCAGCACGACGAGCGCGGCCCAGCCGCGCCATCCCACCCGCTTCCCCTGCTCGTCGGCCAGGCGGATCTCTTCAGTCAGTGTCATCATTTCTATACCGTCCAGTTGGTATAGTAACAGAGTGCCGGATGCCTCCTCACTACCCTGGAACGCATGAGTCGCCCTCCCCGCGCCCGCGAGAGCGTGCTCGACGCTTACGAAGACGTCGTGATCGCCGACGGCCCGGCCGCCGCCACGATGGACGCCGTCGCCCGCGCCGCCGGCGTCTCGAAGGGGGGCCTGCTCTACCACTTCGCGTCGAAGGACGCCCTGCAGTCCGCCGTGATCGAGCGGATGTCCTCCCGCGGCGTGGCCGAGATGGCGGATGTCGCCGCCTCCCCCGTCGGCGCGATCGCCGCGTTCATGCGGTCATCGATCATGCACAACACGCCGTTCGACCGCACGATCGTCACCGTGTCGCGCCTCGCGCAGAACGGCGACGCCGTGGCATCCGACGCTCTCCGACGCCTGCGCGACGTGTGGGAGGAGACCCTCCGCCCCCACACGCGCGACGAGACCGCGCTGCAGCTCGTGATGCTCGTCAGCGACGGGCTCTACTTCAACAACGCGCTCTCGACCGGCTCCGTGCCCGGACCCGACCTCGACGACGACGCCCTCGCGGCGCTCATCGCCCTCGTCGAGCGCAGCGCCGCCTGAGCCGACGCGCTCAGACCTCGGTCAGCGAGAGCTCGCGGAAGAGGTCGGCCTGGATCGCACCGCTGACCTCGGCGAGGATCTCGTCGGGAACCGGAGAGTCGACCGTCAGCACCGCGAGCGCCTGGCCACCCGCCGAACGACGTGCGATCTGCATGCCCGCGATGTTGATGCCCGCCTCGCCGAACTTCTGCCCGTAGACAGCGACGATGCCGGGGCGGTCGGTGTAGAGCATCACGATGTGGTGCTCGGCGATCGGCACCTCGATGTCGTAGTCGTTGATGCCGATGATCTTCTCGACCATCTTCGTGCCCGAGAGGGTGCCGGCGACCGTCAGGGTCGAGCCGTCGGCCAGCGCGGCGCGCAGCGTCGTGGTGTTGCGGTAGTCCTTCGAGTCGGGCGAGGTCGTCAGCGAGATCTCCACCCCGCGCTGCTGCGCGAGAAGCGGAGCGTTGACGTACGAGACGTTGTCGCTCACGATGCGCGAGAAGTAGCCCTTCAGTGCCGCCAGCTCGTAGACCTTCACGTCGTAGGCGGCGAGCTCGCCGCGCACGTCGAGGTCGATGCGCGTGACGGCGCCGGTCGCGAGCCCGGCGAGGATCTGTCCGAGCTTCTCGACGAGCGCGATGCCGGGGCGCACGAACGGGTCGATCACGCCGCCGGCGACGTTCACCGCGTCGGGCACGAGGTCGCCCTCGAGGGCGAGCTTGACCGACTTCGCGACCGAGACGCCCGCCTTCTCCTGGGCCTCATCGGTCGACGCGCCGAGGTGGGGCGTCACGACGACGTTCGGGAGCGCCGTGAGCGCGGCCGCCACGGAGCCCTCCTTCGGCGGCTCGGCCGTGAAGACGTCGAGGCCGGCGCCGGCGATCTCCCCGGTCGACAGCGCGTCGAACAGCGCCTGCTCGTCGATGAGTCCGCCGCGCGCGACGTTGACGACATAGGCCGTCGGCTTCATGCGACGCAGCTGCTCGACGCCGATCATGCCGGTCGTCTCGGGCGTCTTCGGCATGTGGATGGTGACGAAGTCGCTCTGCTCGAGCAGCTCGTCGAGGGTCACGAGGGTCACACCGAGCTGCTGGGCCCGCGCGCTCGTCACGTACGGGTCGTACGCCACGACGTTCACACCGAACGCCTGCACGCGCGCCGCGATCAGCGCGCCGATGCGGCCGAGCCCGATGATGCCGAGGGTCTTCTCGTAGAGCTCGACACCCGTGTACGACGAGCGCTTCCACGCACCGGCGGCGAGGGACGCGTGCGCGGCCGGGATGCGGCGGGCGAGCGAGAGGATGTGACCGATCGTGAGCTCGGCGGCGGAGATGATGTTCGAGGTCGGCGCGTTCACGACCATGACGCCCGCCGTCGTGGCCGCCTTGATGTCGACGTTGTCGAGACCGACACCCGCGCGGGCGATGACCTTGAGCTGAGGGGCCGCGGCGATCGCCTCGGCGTCGAGCTTCGTCGCCGAGCGCACGAGCACGGCGTCGACGTCGGCGAGGGCGGGCAGCAGCGCCGAGCGGTCGGCGCCGTCGACGTGGCGCACCTCGAAGTCGGGGCCGAGAGCCTCGATCGTGGCGGGAGAGAGTTCTTCGGCGATGAGCACGACGGGCTTCGTCACGGGGTGGATCCTTCGGCGTTTCCGGGAGCGCACACGGCGCAGGACGAGCGCGCAGCGGCTCCGCAGGTCGCACGGCGCAGTGAGCGCCAGCCTATCGCGCCGAGCGATGCCGCTCCGACCGTGTGACGGGCTCGCAGAGCGTCACGAGCCGAGCAGCTGAGCGCCGTAGGCGGCTGCGTAGCCGAGCACGTTCACCCAGAACACCGCCGTCACGCCGAGCCCGGTGAGCAGGATCGCCGCGAACGGCAGCAGGCGCCGACGCCATCCGATCGCGAACGCCACCGCGAACGTGATCGCCGGGAACACGACCGCGAGGATCAGCACGAACCAGCCGTAGCCGTTCAGACCGAGCGGACCCGACGCCTGCGAGACGAGGAATCCGACCGCCGCCCACACGGCGTACGCATAGAACAGGCCGAAGAACGCCGAGACCGTGGCCACGAGCCACACCGGCAGCGCCGCACGGCGGCGAGGAGCGGCATCCGTCGTCATGACCCCACCGCCCCGACCATCACGAACGGCCACGGCACGAGCAGCGCCGCACCCGCGATGAGCAGCACCAGCCGCACCCAGGTGCGCGAGCGCGCCGTCAGCCAGGACGTGACGAAGAACCAGATCGCGGGCGTCGCCACCGCGAGCCACATCGCGACCGTGTAGGCGACGGGATCGACCAGCACCTCCGCCACTGTGCGCAGGCGCAGGCCCCCGACGATCCAGCCGATCGTCCAGAGCGCGTACACGCCGCCGAGCACACCCACCGTCACGAGCATCACGTTGCCCATGGGCGCGGGACCCGTCGCGACGGGGTCGCCGGCGGCATCCACCGTCTCGACCTCGTCGCTCCCCTTGCCGACCGCGGCGAACCCCTCGGGGAGGGTCGCCTTCGCGGGCGCGGCGGGGGACGGAGCGGATGCCGCACGAGGAGCGGACTGCGCAACACCCGACGGCGTCAGCGTCGGATCGTCGTCACCGTCCCAGCGCAGCGCATCGTCGTCGTCGGGTCTGGCCATAACTCCACCCTCTCACGCCGTCGCACTCCCCCGCGTTGCGCGCCCTGCCCCGGGCGCGAAACGCCGGAGCCTCCCGGCGACGGCCGGGCGACCACAGGTCGCCGCGACGGTCGCGGGAGGCTCCGACGTCGGAGGATCGAGAGGATCAGCGCGCGGCGCTGCCCTCGACGTAGTCCGCGTCCTGCTGCTTCCACGCGAAGAGCGCGCGCAGGTCGCGACCCACGGCCTCGATGGGGTGCTGAGCCGCCTTCTCACGCAGCGCGTGGAATTCGGGGGCTCCGGCGTCCTGGTCGCCGATGAAGCGCTCTGCGAACGCACCCGACTGGATGTCGGCGAGCACGCCCTGCATGTTCTCCTTGACGCGCGGGTCGATCACGCGGGGGCCCGAGACGTAGTCGCCGTACTCGGCGGTGTCGGACACGCTCCAGCGCTGCTTGGCGATGCCGCCCTCCCACATGAGGTCGACGATGAGCTTGAGCTCGTGCAGCACCTCGAAGTAGGCGATCTGCGGCTGGTAGCCGGCCTCGGTGAGGGTCTCGAAGCCGTACTGGATCAGCTGCGACACGCCGCCGCAGAGAACCGCCTGCTCGCCGAACAGGTCGGTCTCGGTCTCCTCGGTGAAGGTGGTCTTGATCACACCGGCACGGGTTCCCCCGATGGCCTTGGCGTACGCCTTCGCGACGTCCCACGCCTGACCCGAGGCATCCTTCTCGACAGCGATGATGTCCGGGATGCCGCGACCGGCGACGAATTCGCGACGCACCGTGTGACCCGGGGCCTTGGGGGCCACGAGGATCACGTCGACGCCCTCGGGCGCCTCGATGTAGCCGAAGCGGATGTTGAAGCCGTGCGCGAACGCGAGGGTCTTGCCCGCCGCGAGGTGGGGCTTGATCTCGTCGTTGTAGATCGACCGCTGGTGCTGGTCGGGCGCGAGGATCATGATGAGGTCCGCCCACTCGGCCGCCTCGGCCACGGTCTTGACCTCGAAGCCGTCCTCCTGAGCCTTCGCGGTCGACTTCGAGCCCTCCTTGAGGGCGATGACGACCTCGACGCCCGAGTCGCGGAGGTTCTGCGCGTGCGCGTGTCCCTGCGAGCCGTAGCCGACGACCGCGACCTTCTTCGCCTGGATGAGCGCGAGGTCGGCGTCGTCGTCGTAGAAGATCTCTGCCACTTGTCTTTCTCCTTCTGTTAAAGCTGTGATGAAACGGGATGTCGCACCCTCCCGAGTGCGTACGGTCAGGCGCGGAGGACCCGCTCGGTGATGCTCTTCGGCCCGCGGCCGATGGCGAGGAGGCCCGACTGGGCGAGCTCCTTGATGCCGAACGGCTCGAGAGCGCGCAGCAGCGCATCCACCTTGCCGCGGTCGCCGGTCACCTCGACCACGAGTGCGTCCGGGGCGTAGTCGACCACCGAGGCGCGGAAGAGGTTCACGACCTCCAGCACGCTCGAGCGGTTGCTGTTGTCGGTGCGCACCTTCACGAGCACGTGCTCGCGCTGCACGGATGCCGCGGCATCCAGCTCGACGATCTTGATCACGTTGATCAGCTTGTTCAGCTGCTTGGTGACCTGCTCGAGCGGGAGGTCATCGACGTCGACCACCACGGTGATGCGGGACAGACCCGGCACCTCGGTGACACCCACCGCGAGGGACTCGATGTTGAAGCCGCGACGGGCGAACAGGCCCGCGACGCGGGTCAGCAGACCGGGCTTGTTCTCGACGAGGAGGCTCAGCACGTGACTGGTCATGGTCAGTCCTCCTGCTCGAACGCGGGCGCGTGGTCACGCGCGTACTGGACATAGCTGTTGCTGACGCCCTGCGGCACCATCGGCCACACCATGGCGTCGCGGCTCACGACGAAGTCGATCACGACCGGGCGGTCGTTGGTGGCGAGCGCCAGCTCGATGGCCGCGTCGATCTCGTCCTCGCGCTCCACGCGGATGCCGAGGCATCCGTAGGCTTCGGCGAGCTTGAGGAAGTCGGGCACCCGGATGGTGTCGTGGCCCGTATTCAGGTCGGTGTTCGAGTAGCGACCGTCGTAGAAGAGGGTCTGCCACTGGCGCACCATGCCCAGCGACGAGTTGTTGATGATCGCGACCTTGATCGGGATCTGGTTGATCGTGCAGGTGGCGAGCTCCTGATTGGTCATCTGGAAGCAGCCGTCGCCGTCGATCGCCCATACGACACGGTCGGGCTCGGCGACCTTCGCGCCCATCGCGGCGGGCACCGCGTAGCCCATGGTTCCGGCGCCGCCGGAGTTGAGCCACGCGTTCGGACGCTCATAGCCGATGAACTGCGCCGCCCACATCTGGTGCTGACCGACGCCGGCGGCGTAGATGCCCTCCGGGCCGGTCAGCTCGCCGATGCGGCTGATGATCTGCTGCGGCGCGAGGAGACCGTCGCTCGTGGGCGCGTAGCCGAGCGGGAACTCGGCACGCAGGCCGTCGAGGAACGACCACCACTCGGTGAGGTCGGCGCGACCGTCCTGCGCGGCGACCGCCTGCGCGTACGCCGTGTCGAGGTCGACCAGCACGTCGCGCAGGTCGCCCACGATCGGTACGTCGGCGATGCGGATCTTCGAGATCTCCGCAGGGTCGATGTCGACGTGCACGACCTTCGCGTTCGGGGCGAACAGCGAGGCCTTGCCCGTCACGCGGTCGTCGAAGCGGGCACCGAGGGCGACGATCAGGTCGGCCTCCTGCAGGGCGAGCACCGCCGGCACCGTGCCGTGCATGCCCGGCATCCCCAGCTGCTGCGGGTGCGAGTCCGGGAACGCGCCACGCGCCATGAGCGTCGTCACCACGGGAGCGCCGGTCGCCTCGGCCAGGGTGCGCAGCTCGGCCGAGGCCTGCGAGCGCACCACACCGCCGCCGACGTACAGCACCGGCTTCGACGACTCGGCGATCAGCTGCGCGGCCGCCTGGATCTGCTTGCCGTGCGCCTTCGTCACCGGACGGTAGCCGGGCAGGTCGATCTTCGCCGGCCACACGAACGGCACCTCGGCCTGCTGCGCGTCCTTCGTGATGTCGACGAGCACGGGTCCGGGACGGCCGGTGCTGGCGATCTCGAAGGCCGCGGTGATCGCTCCGGGGATCTCCGAGGCATCCTTCACGAGGAACGAGTGCTTCGTGATCGGCATCGTGATGCCGACGATGTCGGCCTCCTGGAAGGCGTCCGTACCCATGAGGGTCGAGAACACCTGCCCGGTGATGCAGACGATCGGCACCGAGTCCATGTAGGCGTCGGCGATCGCGGTGACGAGGTTCGTGGCACCGGGCCCGGACGTCGCGATCGCAACCCCCGTCTTGCCGGTCGCCGCCGCGTAGCCCTGGGCGGCGTGACCGGCCCCCTGCTCGTGGCGGACGAGGATGTGGCGGATCTTCGACGAGTCCATGAGTGGGTCGTAGACCGGCAGGATCGCGCCGCCGGGAAGACCGAAGACGTCGGTGACCCCGAGAAGCTCGAGGGTGCGGACGACGGACTCGGCCCCGGTGATCACGGGAGCGGACGCAGTACGTGCCGGCGGGCGCGGCACAGCCGGTGCGGTGTCGGCGGACATGATGAGTACCTCGACAGGAGTGGGTGAATGGGATGCGGCGGGGTCACCCCGTGGTCGCGCCCTCCGCGGCGGAGCGCACGAGCTTGGAGTACTTGGCCAGAACGCCTCGGGTGTAGCGCGGGGGAAGCGGCTCCCAGCCAGAGCGGCGGGAGTCGAGCTCTGCATCATCGACGAGTAGGTCGAGAGTGCGAGCCGCGATATCGACCCGTATCAGATCACCATCGCGCACGAAGGCGATGGGACCTGCGTCCACCGCTTCGGGTGCTATGTGGCCGATGCAGAGGCCGGTTGTGCCGCCGGAGAATCGACCGTCCGTCAAGAGTAGTACATCCTTGCCGAGCCCGGCGCCCTTGATGGCGGCCGTGATCGCGAGCATCTCGCGCATGCCGGGGCCGCCCTTGGGGCCCTCGTAGCGGATGACGACCACGCTGCCCGCCTCGATCGATCCCTCGGCGAGAGCGTCGATCGCGGCACGCTCGCGCTCGAACACACGGGCGGGACCCTCGAAGACGGCGGCGTCGAAGCCCGCGGTCTTCACCACGGCACCCTCGGGGGCGAGCGAGCCGTGCAGGATCGTCAGGCCGCCGGTGGCGTGGATGGGGTTGTCGAACGTGTGGATGACTGTGCCGTCGACCGGGTCGGGGTCGAGATCGGCCAGGTTCTCCGCGAGCGTCTTGCCGGTCACGGTGAGCGCGTCGCCGTGCAGCAGACCCTCGTCGAGCATCGCCTTCATGATCACCGGGATGCCGCCGTGGCGGTCGACGTCGTTCATGACGTACTTGCCGAACGGCTTCATGTCGGCGACGTGGGGAACCTTGTCGCCGATGCGGTTGAAGTCGTGCAGGCTCAGCTCGACGTCCGCCTCGCGGGCGATCGCGAGCAGGTGCAGCACGACGTTGGTCGAACCGCCGAGGGCCATCGCGAGGGCGATCGCGTTCTCGAAGGCCTCCTTGGTGAGGATGTCGCGGGTCGTGATGCCCTGGCGCAGCAGGTTCACGACGGCCTCGCCCGAGCGATGGGCGAAGTAGTCGCGGCGACGGTCCGCCGAGGGCGGCGCCGCCGAGCCCGGGAGGCTGAGCCCGAGGGCCTCGGCGACCGAAGCCATGGTGTTGGCGGTGTACATGCCGCCGCACGCGCCCTCACCGGGGGCGATCGCGCACTCGATGCGCTTGAGGTCGGCCTCGCTCATCTTGCCCGCGAGGCAGGCGCCGACCGCCTCGAACGAGTCGATGATCGTGACATCCTTCTCGGTGCCGTCGCTGAGCTTGACCCAGCCGGGAGCGATCGACCCCGCGTAGAGGAACACGCTGGAGAGGTCGAGGCGGGCGGAGGCCATCAGCATGCCGGGGATCGACTTGTCGCAGCCGGCGAGAAGCACGGAGCCGTCGAGGCGCTCGGCCATGATGACCGTCTCGACGGAGTCGGCGATGACCTCGCGGGAGACCAGCGAGAAGTGCATGCCCTCATGGCCCATCGAGATGCCGTCGGAGACGGAGATGGTGCCGAACTGCAGCGGGTAGCCGCCGCCGGAGTGCACACCCTCCTTCGCGCCCTGCGCGAGCCGGTCGAGGCTCAGGTTGCACGGGGTGATCTCGTTCCAGCTCGACGCGATGCCGATCTGGGGCTTGTCCCAGTCCTCGTCGCCCATGCCGACGGCACGGAGCATTCCGCGCGACGTGGTGGCTTCGATGCCATCGGTGACGACGCGGCTGCGGGGCTTGATGTCGACGGCGGGCGCGCCGGTTGCAGCGGGGGTTTCAGGCATGTAACAGAGTGTAGGCCCGGGCCGCATTCCCGCCGGCGCACGCGCGGACCGCGCGCGCGGTCGCTCAGCCGCGGGCGTCGGCGAGGTGCTGCAGCAGGGCCGCGAGCTCCTCGGGCGAGCCCACCCGCACGGCCGCGGCGGTCTCCCCCGCACCGACCCGCACGCCGAGGTCCGCCGGTCCCAGGGCGCGCAGCGCGTCTTCGTCGGTGACGTCGTCGCCGGCGAACACGACGGCAGTCGCACCGACGCGATCGGCGAGGCGGCGCACCGCGTCGTCCTTCCCGCCCTCGCGGAACGCGTACTCGACGATGTCGTGCCCGGTTCGCCGCCGCCAGTCGGGCGCCTCGCGCGCGACCAGGTCATCGACCCGCTGCTGGGCGGCGGCTGCGGCATCCGGCTCGCTCAGCCGGGTGTGCACACCGAAGCCGAAGCTCTTGCGTTCGATCCAGGCGCCGTCGAGGTCGGCGACGAGACCCTCGGCGGTGTCCGCCAGCTGGTCAAGAGTCGCCGTCTCCTCGGAGGTCGGCGCTCCCTCGACGCCCGACTCCCCCGGATGCCAGTACTCGATGCCGTGCGAGCCCGCCAGGTGCCACGGCGACGCGTCGTCGTGCTCGGCGATCACCCGCAGGTCGGCGAGCGAGCGCCCCGACACGAGCGCGACGTGGGTGCGGGGCGCAGCCGCCAGCGCACCGAGCGCCGCGCGGGCGGCGGGGATCATGCGCGCCGACATCGGCTCGTCGACCGTGTGCGACAGGGTGCCGTCGAAGTCGAGCGCCACCAGAAGAACGTCGGATGCCGCGACCCGAGCGATGCGCTCGGTCGCCGCCTCCGGCGCCACCGCGGTCATCGGGCGTCCGGGCGGGTCGCGTCGAGCGCCGTCAGGAACGAGCGCGACCAGTCCTCGACGTCGTGCTCGATCACGCGGCGGCGCAGCGCCCGCATCCGTCGCCCCTGCTCCGCCGCGGGCATGTCGATCGCGCGCCGGATGGCGTCCTTCACGCCGTCGATGTCGTGGGGATTGATCAGCAGCGCGCTGCCCAGCTCGTCGGCGGCTCCCGCGAACTCGCTCAGCACGAGCACGCCGCGGTTGTCGGTGCGGGTGGCGACGTACTCCTTCGCGACGAGGTTCATGCCGTCGCGCAGCGCCGTCACGAGCATGACGTCGGCCGCAAGGTAGAGCGCCACCATCTCCTCGCGCGGGTATGCCTGGTGCAGGTAGCGGATCGCCGTGTGCCCCATCGTGTCGTGGTCGCCGTTGATGCGCCCCACCGTCAGTTCGATCTCGTCGCGCAGCTGCATGTACGCCTCGACGCGCTCCCGGCTGGGGCTCGCGACCTGCACGAGGGTGACGTCCTCGACCGAGAGGGAGCCGTCGCCCAGCAGTTCACCGAACGCCTTCAGCCGGTGGCGGATGCCCTTGGTGTAGTCGAGTCGATCGACTCCCAGCAGGATCTTCCGGGGATTCCCGAGGCTCGCGCGGATCTCCGCCGCCCGCGCGCGCACGTCCTCCCGTTGCGCGAGCTCGACGTAGGAGTCGGCGTCGATCGAGATCGGGAACGCCTTGGCGAGCGCGAGGCGCGTGCCACCGTCGGGCGTCGGCACCCGGATGCCGCTAGCGCGCGTCTCGTAGTGGAACTGGCGGCGCACGGCGCGGGCGAAGTTGCCGGCGTCGGCCACTCGCTGGAAGCCGATGACGTCGGCGCCGAGGAGACCCTCCAGCACCTGACGACGCCAGGGCAGCTGGGCGAAGATCCCGTATGCCGGGAACGGAATGTGGTGGAAGTAGCCGATCGTCAGGTCGGGCCGCAGCTCCCGCAGCAGCGCCGGAACGAGCTGCAGCTGGTAGTCCTGCACCCAGACGGTCGCGCCGGGGGCCGCGACATCCGCCGCCGCCTTCGCGAAACGACGGTTCACCGCCACGTACGTGTCCCACCAGATGCGCTTGTACCGCGGCGCGGCGATGACGTCGTGGTAGAGCGGCCAGATCGTGTCGTTCGAGAAGCCCTCGTAGTAGTTCTCGACCTCTGCGGCCGACAACGCGACCGGCACGATGAAGATGCCGTCGACCTCGAGCGGGTCGAGCTCCAGGTCGGCTTTGCCGGGCCATCCGACCCACGCGCCGTCACGCTTGCGCATGACCGGCTCGAGCGCGGTGACGAGACCACCGGGCGAATGCCGCCAGCCGCCCTCGTCGTCGCGATCCACCGGGAGTCTGTTTGCCACGACCACGAAGTCGGCCTGAGTCACAAGGGCCCTGCTCTCTGATTCGGTCCGTCCAGGCTATCCGCACCCGTCGGCGGGCCGACTACGGTTGACACATGCGCAAGTACCTCTTCGGCACGGGCATCATCGGCGCCATCACGAGCGGATTCACCCTGCTGCGCGGCCTGCGCGGGAGCGACGAGCCGTTCACCTGGCGCACCGCGCTCGCGTGGCTGAGCTGGGGCATCACCCTTGCGCTCGCGATCGGTGCGATCGTCGACACCTTCCGCGCCGGCCACGGACACGTGATCGGCAACGACTCCCCCGTCGCCGACAAGCAGGCGAAGCTGCTCGCCAAGCGCCTGCGCCGCTGAGCGCCCCCGACACACGACGACGCCCGCCCTCCAGACGAGGGCGGGCGTCGTGCTGTCAGCGGGTGATGATCAGCGCGTGATGATCAGCGCATCGCCCTGACCGCCGCCGCCGCACAGCGCGACGGCCGCGGTGCCCGATCCCCGGCGCACCAACTCGTGCACCACGTGCACGACGAGCCGGTTGCCGGATGCCCCGATCGGGTGCCCGATCGCGATGCCCCCGCCGTGGATGTTGACGATCTCCTCCGAGACGCCGAGACGAGCGGTGGACGCCGCCACCACCGCCCCGAACGCCTCGTTGATCTCGATGAGGTCGAGGTCGCCGACCGTGATGCCGTGCTTCTGCACGGCCACTTCGATGGCGTGGGCGGGCTGCGCGTGGAGCGAGTTGTCGGGGCCGGCCACCTGGCCGGAGGCACCGACCGCGGCGAGCACCGTCCAGCCCTGGTCGTCGGCGTGCGCCCGCGTCGTGAGCACGACCGCGGAGGCACCGTCGGAGATCGGCGACGAGTTGCCGGCGGTGATGGTGCCGCCCTCGGCGAAAGCCGGACGAAGCGCCGCGAGCGTCTCGATGGTGGTCTCCGGGCGCACCCCCTCGTCGGCGGTTAGCCGCAGCGGCTCGCCCTTGCGCTGGGGCACCTCGATCGGCACGATCTCGCCGTCGAAGACCCCCGCCGCCTGCGCGGCAGCCGCTCGCTGATGCGACAGGGCGGCGACGTGGTCCTGCTGCGTGCGGGTGAGCTGATAGGTCGGGTTCAACCGTTCGGTGGAGGCTCCCATGCTGTCGTGCTCGTAGGCGTCGGTGAGCCCGTCGAGGGCCATGTGGTCGAGCACCTCGACCGAGCCGTACTTCCAGCCCGACCGGGAGTTCATCATCAGGTGCGGCGCCCGGGTCATGGACTCCATGCCCGCGGCCACGACGACGCGCGCATCGCCGAGCCGGATCATGCGCGCCGCGTCGATGACGGCCGTGAGGCCCGAGAGGCACACCTTGTTCACGCTGTGGGCCGGGACATCCCACCCGATCCCCGCGCCGATCGCGACCTGTCGCGCCGGGTTCTGACCCGACCCCGCCGGAAGGACCTGCCCGACGATCACCGCATCGACGGCGCCGGCGGGGATGCCCCCCTGGGTGAGCGCGCCGGTGACGGCGAAGGATCCGAGCTGCACCGCGGTGAAGGGCGCGAGCTGGCCGAGCAGCCGCCCCTGCGGGGTGCGCGCGGCGGCAACGATGACGACGTCGTCGGAGATCATGCGTCCACCTTAAGCGTGTCGGCGATGACGAGCGCGGGCTCGGTCGCGGCGACGACCTCGTCGATCGTCACACCCGGCGCGAGCTCGGTCAGCACGAGTCCGTCGGGAGTCACGTCGATCACGGCGAGGTCGGTGATGATCCGGTCGACGACCCCGCGGCCCGTGAGCGGCAGGCTGCACGCGTCGACGATCTTCGGGGTGCCGTCCTTCGCGACGTGCTCCATGAGGACGACGACCTTCGCCGCTCCGTGCACGAGGTCCATCGCGCCGCCCGGGCCCTTGACCATCTTCCCGGGGATCATCCAGTTCGCGAGGTCACCCGTGGCCGAGACCTGCATGGCCCCGAGGATCGCGGCGTCGATCTTGCCGCCGCGGATCATGCCGAAGCTCGTCGCCGAGTCGAAGAACGCGGCACCCGGAAGCACGGTCACGGTCTCCTTGCCGGCGTTGACGAGATCGGGATCGACGTCCTCCTCGAAAGGGTACGGGCCGACGCCGAGAATGCCGTTCTCGGACTGCAGCACCACCGTCACGCCCGCGGGCACGTAGTTCGGCACGAGGGTCGGCAGGCCGATCCCCAGGTTGACGTACGAGCCGTCGGCGAGCTCCTGAGCCGCGCGCGCGGCCATCTCGGTGCGTGTGAGCGCCATGGTCATGCCTCCCCGCGCGCCGTGACGGTGCGCTTCTCGATGCGCTTCTCGATGCCGGTGCCGACCTCGACGATGCGGTGCACGTAGACGCCGGGCAGGTGCACGGCGTCGGGGTCGAGCACCCCGGGCTCGACGAGCTCCTCGACCTGCACGATGCAGATGCGCCCGGCCATCGCGGCGAGCGGGTTGAAGTTGCGCGCCGCCTTGTGGAACACGAGGTTGCCGTGGCGGTCCCCCCGCCACGCGTGCACGAGCGCGAAGTCGGTGACGATCGCCTCCTCGAGCACGTAGTCGCGGGCTCGACCCGAGACGTCGAACGAGCGCACGTCCTTGGCGGGCGACGCGACGGCGACGCCGCCGGAGCCGTCGTAGCGGCGGGGAAGCCCGCCCTCCGAGACCTGCGTGCCGACGCCCGACTGCGTGTAGAACGCGGCGATACCCGATCCGCCGGCGCGCAGCTTCTCGGCGAGGGTTCCCTGCGGGGTGAGCTCGAGCTCGAGCTCGCCCGAGAGGAACTGCCGCTCGAACTCCTTGTTCTCCCCCACGTACGACGACGTCATCTTGCGGATGCGGCGGGCGTTCAGCAGCACCCCGAGACCCCAGTCGTCGACGCCGCAGTTGTTCGAGACGATCGAGAGGTCGGTCGTGCCCTGCGCGAGCAGGGCGTCGATGAGGGCCATCGGGTTGCCGGAGAGGCCGAAGCCTCCGACCGCCAGGCTGGCGCCGTCGGGGATGTCGGCGACGGCCTCGGCAGGCGTCGCGACTTCTTTGTCGATCACGGGTCACTCCTTCGTCGAGCGGATCGTGGGTGGTCGTCGGTGAGTCCTCCCCGAGTCTCGCCGGGGTGCGGCATCCTGCCCATCACGTGCTTGCGATGTGGGCGAATAGGCGCATAGTGTCCACATCATGGACAGCACGACGACGGTTCCGGGAGCGCAGGCCGTCGCCCGCGCCGCCGCCCTCCTGCGGGTCGTGACCCGCGCCGGCGCCGACGGCGTCAGCGTGACGGATGCCGCGCGGGCCACGGGACTCACCCGGCCCACCGCGCACCGTCTGCTCACGGCGCTGCGGCACGAGGGCCTGGTCGACCTCGACGAGTCCGCCGCCAGCTGGCGCCCAGGCCCCGAGCTGTATCTCATGGGCACGGTAGCCGCCGCTCGCTACGACGTGACCGGTGTCGCCCGCGACATCGTGCGCTCACTCGCGGTGCGCACCGAGGAGAGCGCGTTCCTGTCGGTGCGGCGTGGCGACGAGACGGTGTGCCTGCTCGAAGAGGAGGGGTCGTTCCCGATCCGCTCGCGGGTGCTGTCGGAGGGCGTGCGGTTCCCCCTCGGTGTCGCCTCGGCGGGGCTCGCCATCCTCTCGTTCCTCCCCGACCACGATGTGGACGCCTACTTCGAGCGGCATCCCGACCTCCCCCGCGCCTGGGGAGCGGCTCACCGACAGGACCGCCTGCGCGCCCGCATGGCCGAGACCGTCGAGCGCGGCTACGCCGTCAATCCCGGCCTCATCGTCGAGGGCAGCTACGGCATGGGCGCGGCCGTCTTCACCCGCGACGGTCACCCGCAGTGGGCGCTGAGCCTCACCGGCGTCGACTTCCGCTTCGCCCCCGAGCGCCGCGCCGAGCTCGGACGCATCCTGCTCGCGCACGCCCACCAGCTGACGACCCGCATCGCGGGGCACCGCGCCGGGGGGAACTGAGCCCGGGCGTCAGACCGAGTCGGATGCCGCGGCCACCTGCTCGCGGATCTCGGCGGCGACGATCGCCGCGCCGCCCCCGGACAGCACGATCGTGTAGTGATTGAAACCGGGGACACGGGAATGCACGACACCGGGAACGGTCGGGAGCAGGCGTTCCAGGTAGTCGGGGGCGTAGAGCCCCGGCTCCTCGTTCTGCAGGCCGCGCGGCACCGTCAGGAACCGCGTCGGATGTGCGAGCGCGGCGAGAGCCGCCGGCAGCACATCACCGGTGTTCATGTCGAGCGTGTCCGCGGCGGTGATCTCGTAGCTCGTGGCGGGACGCAGCATCCCGGCGCCGTCATCGACGAGGTCGTAGGCGAGGTAGTCCTCGAGGGTCGCCGACCAGTCGTCCCGGAACGCGGGATGCACCCGCCAGAAGTCGAGATAGTCGTCGACGCTCGCGAAGCGGCGGGAGAGCCGTTCGGCCGTCGGCCCCAGGATCGCCGCGACGAGCGTGTCGGTGTCGAGCCCCGCGGGCACGTCGAGCGGCAGCCCGCCGTCGATGAGCAGCAGGCGACTCACGCGCTCCGGGCAGAGGTAGGCGAACGCGAGCGACACGAACGCGCCCATCGAGTGGCCGATCACCACGGAGCTCGTCACGTTGGCGGCGTCGAGGAGCGCAGCCAGGTCGGCGGCATGGGCCGCCATCCCGGCGGGATGCGTGATGCCGTTGCTCGCCCCGCGTCCGCGCAGGTCGGGGGCGATCAGCCGGTAGCCGGGAAGCAGCGGCACGACATCGTCCCAGGCGTGCAGGGACGAGGTGACGCCGTGCACGAGCACGACCTCGCCGAGAACCTCGTCCACCGGCTCCCAGACGATCGCGTGAAGGGTGCCGCCCTCGACGGCCACGTCGAGGGGATGAGCGACATGGGCGCTCATCGTGCGGACCATCCGCCGTCCATGGTGTACGACGCACCGGTGACCATCGCCGCGGCATCCGAGACCAACCAGCCCACGAGCGACGCGACATCATCCGCCTCGACGAGCTGCTTGATCGCGGCCTCGGTCAGCATGACCTTCTCGACCACCTCGTCCTCGGGGATGCCGTGCACCTTCGCCTGGTCGGCGATCTGCTTCTCGACCAGCGGCGTGCGCACGTATCCGGGATTGATGCAGTTGCTGGTGACGCCGTGCTCGGCCCCTTCGAGCGCCGTCACCTTCGAGAGACCCTCGAGGCCGTGCTTGGCGGCGACGTACGCCGACTTGAATGCGCTCGCACGAAGCCCATGCACGCTCGAGATGTTGACGATGCGGCCCCAGCCGCGCTCGTACATGCCGGGGAGCGCCGCGCGGATCAGGAGGAACGGCGCCTCGAGCATGATGCGCTGGATGAGGCGGAAGGCGTCAGGGTCGAAATCGACGATCGAGGCGACGCGCTGGATTCCCGCGTTGTTCACGAGGATGTCGGCGTCGAGGGTGAGCGCGTCGAGCGCCGCGGTGTCACCGAGGTCGACGACCCACGTCTCGCCCCCGATCGCCGCCGCCGCCTTCTCGGCGGCCTCGGCGTTGAGGTCCGCGATGACGACGGTGGCGCCGCGGGCCGCGAACTGCGAGGCGCAGGCGAACCCGATGCCGCTCGCCCCTCCCGTCACGACGGCGCGTCTGCCTGCCAGATCGGTGCTCACGATTCGATTCCTTCCTCGGTGGCGCGCACGACCGGCGCGCCGATGGTCGACGGGCGGGGCGCGAGAGCGTTGTCGATGAACCGCGTCATCGCCGCGAACACGTCCGACGGGATCTGCGCGGGCATCGCGCCCGTGGCATCCCTCTCCCACAGCAGGTACCGCATGCCGATCAGCTCTCCCGCGCCCATGAGCGCCCAGGCAGCCACGGCCGGATCGAGCCCGGCATCGACATCTCCGTCCTGCTGGGCGGCGCGAAGGCCCGCCTCGTAGCCGTCGACGATGCGCGTGTAGTGCAGGCGCAGCAGCGCGGGTGAGACGAACTCGGCCTCGCGCACGACCCGGTAGAGCGCCGGGTGGTCGGCCGTGAAGCGGAAGAACCCCGCGAACCCGGCGTGTTCCGCCTCGAGCCGTGACCGCGCCCCGACCATCGCCTCCCCCATCGCGTGGCGCACCCGCTGGTTGAGGTCGAGCACGAGCGCCTCGAAGATCGACTGCTTCGAGTCGAAGTAGAGGTAGAAGGTACCGAGGCCCACTCCGGCGCGCTCGGTGATCTTCACGATGGATGCCTCGTGGTAGCCGAGGTCGGCGAACACCTGCTCGGCGGCCTCGAGGATGCGTCGCCGGGTCGCCTCACCGCGCTTGGTGAGAGGCCGGCCGGTCGCCTGGGAGACCGGGGAGGCCGCGGCATCCGTCAGGGCGTCATCGGGAGTGTTCATCGATCCTCCGGGGCTCGAGGACGAGGGCGGCGGCGCGTTCGCGCAGCCGCCGACGGGCGATCTTGTCGACCGCGGACCGGGGCAGCTCGTCGACCACGACGAATCGCACCGGAACCTTGACGGAGGAGAGGATGCCGCGGGCGTGCGCGTCGAGCTCGTCCTCACCGACCACTGCCCGCTGAGCGAGCGTGACGAACGCGACACCGCGCTCTCCCCACACCCGGTCGGGCACGGGGACCACCGCCGCGTCGACGACGAGCGGATGCGTGCGCAGCGCCGCCTCGACCTCCGCGGGGGCGACGTTCTCGCCACCGGAGATGAAGATCTCCTTACGCCGGTCGACGATGCGGTAGACGCCGCGCGCGTCGCGCTCGGCGAGGTCGCCGGTGCGCAGCCAGCCACCCACGAAGGCCCGCGCCGTCGCGTCGGGGTCATCGAGGTAGCCGGGCGTCACGCTCGGCCCCTGCACGACCAGCTCGCCGGTGGCGGCGCCGTCGAGCAGGTCGCCGGTCTCGGGATCGATGAGAGCGACGTCGACGTGGCGATAGGGGCGTCCGACCGTGCCGACGAGGTCGTCTGTCTCCCCCGGCACGGTGAGCACGTTGGGGCCGGCCTCGGTGAGGCCGTAGCCCTGGGCGAGACGCACCCCCCGCGCGCGCCACGTGGCGTGGAGGTCGGCGGGCATCGTCGCGCCGCCGACCTGCGCGACGCGCAGGGACGACAGATCGGATGCCGCGAATCTCGGGTCGTCGGCGAGCAGTCGGTACTGCGTGGGCACGCCCATCATGACGGTCACACCCCGGTCGGCGATGAGCGGCAGCACACGCGAGGGCTGGAAGGACCGCTCGAGCACGACGGTCGCGCCCGCCCACCACGCGAGCAGCGGCTGCACGTTCCATGCCGCGATGTGGAACTGCGGGAGCATCGTGAGCACGACGTCGTGGGCGGCGATCTCGATCGCGCCGGCGAGGGCGAGGTTGTTCCAGAAGCAGTTGGCGTGGGTGAGCACGACCCCCTTCGGGCTCGCCTCGCTTCCGGAGGTGAAGATGACCAGTAGCGGATCGTCGTCGCGCACCCCGCGGGGGCGCGGTGCCGCGCCGTGGTCGGGATGCCGCGGCGGCAACACCCGCTCGGAGGTGTGACCGCCGAGCACGGCGACGGGCGGCACCGTGTCCAGGTGCGTGCGTGCCTCGGCGACGAGCCCCGCGTACTCATCGTCGACGAGGAGCAGCTGCGGCCGCGCGCGTGCGATCAGGGCGGCGAGTTCACCGGCGGCTGCCCGCCACGACAGCGGAACGAATGCCGCGCCGACCGACGCGCAGCCGAAGAACGCCACGACGTGGTCGATCGAGTTGCCCGACACGGTGGCGACGCGGTCGCCCGCACCGTAGCCCGCCGCACGCAACGCCTCGACGAACCCCGCGACGCGCTCGGCGAGCGTCGCGTAGTCGATGCGAACCCCTCGGTCATCGATCGCGGTGGACGCCGGCGACAGCCGCGCCCGGTCGCGCACCCAGCGCGCGACGGTGTGCGGCTCGTCGACGAGCGGCGTCAGGTCGAGGGCGTTCATACCCGCGCCTCGACGCGGTCCTCCGCGGCATCCAGCTCGGTCAGGGGCGTCGCGCGACGCCCCGAACGTCGCCGCCGCGCGAGCTGGTCGACGGTGCCGGCGATCCCACCGGGCAGGAACATCACCACGATGATGAACAGTACGCCCAGCAGGAACAGCGGTTCGGAGAGCGGCACGCGCAGCACGTCGGGAAGGCCGGCGATCGCGTCGGTGCGGGCGAGCACTGTGAGGCGCTGGTCGAGGAGCGTGTAGACCACCCCACCGATCACCGCTCCCCAGCGGAACCCGACACCGCCGAGCACGACCATCACGAGGATCGTGATCGTGAGGTCGGCCGACACCGCCCGCGGCTGAGTGCCCGACTGCAGGAGCATGTAGGCGACACCGGCGGCCGCGGCGCATCCGGCGGCGACGACGAACACCAGGAGTTTCGCGGTGTAGGGGCGCAGTCCGAGGATCTGCACCCTCTGGTCGTTCTCGCGCGCCGCTCGCGCGAGGTGCCCGAGGCGCGAACTGTCGACCCAGAGCGCGACGAGATAGACGAGCACGACCACCACGAGGGCGATCCAGTAGAGGTTTCGGGTGTTCGCGACCCCGAGCAGTGCATCCGGAACCGAGCCGGTCGGGAGGGCGAGTCCCTCTTCGCCTCCGGTGACCTCCTGGTTGCGGCGCACGAGCACGGAGCCTGCCTGGGCGAATGCCAGCGTCACCATCGCGAACGGGATGCCCGTCACCCGCATGCTGATCGCGCCGGTGAGCGCCGCGATCGCGAGGCCGCCGATCAGGGCGATCAGCACGCCCGGCCACAGCGGCACACCGGCGTACTGCAGCACGATGCCGAGGCCGTACGCCCCCGCCCCGAAGTAGAGGGCGTGCCCGAAGGAGAGCAGTCCCGCGGTGCCGAGCAGCATGTTGTACGACAGCGCGAGAGCGGCGAAGACCATGCACAGGGCCATGAGCTGCAGACTGCCCGCCGTGTAGGTGGGCCCGGGGAGGATGCCGGGGATCGACAGGTCGAGCAGGGGCAGCACGGCGAGCACAGCGACGAGGACGACGCCGACGATCGCCGGCACGAGTGCGCGCCGCACCGGGCGGGGCTGCGAGATGGATGCCGCGGTCATGCCGCCCTCCCGAGGAGTCCGCGCGGGCGCACCAGCAGCACGACCGCGAGCAGCACGACCACGATGAAGTCGCCGGTGCCGCCGAGGAAGAAGTTCGCGAACTGCTGCAGCACAGCGACGATCACCGACGCGATCGCCGCGCCCGCGAGCGAGCCGAGGCCGCCGATGACCGTGACGATGAACGCGAAGATGAGCAGAGTCTGCCCGAGCTGAGCCGAGACATATCCGGTGTACTGCGCCGCGAGCACGCCGCCGATGCCGGCAGCCGCCCCGCCGATGGCGAAGACGAGCGTGAACGAGTGACGGACGTCGATGCCGAGCGCGGTCACCATCTGCCGGTTCTCGACGCCGGCGCGGATGATCATGCCGTACCGCGTGCGCCGCAGGAACACGACGAGTGCGGCGAGCACGAGCGCGGCGGCGAGCATCAGCACCCAGTAGGTGTTCGGGATGCGCGCTCCCAGCACGTCGGTCGTCTGCACGAGCCACTCGGGACCCTTGATGTAGATCGGATCGGTTCCCCAGATGCCCTCGAACAGGGCGACGGCGGCGAACGAGAGCCCGACGGTCACCAGCACCTGTTCGATGTGACGTTCGTAGAGGGGGCGGATCAGCGCCAACTCGGTGACCGCCGCGAACACGGCGCCGACGACAGCGCCCGCCAGGATCGAGAGCAGGAAGCCACCCCAGGACGAGGTGTCCATGCGGCGCGCGACCTCCCAGCCGACCAGCGCGCTGAGCGTCAGGAAGGCTCCGTGGGCGAAGTTCAGCACGTGCATGAGCCCGTAGATGAGGCTGAGGCCCGAGGCGATGAGGAAGTAGAGGGCGCCGAGGCCGACGCCCGTGATCAGGACGAGCACGAGGGAGCTCATGCGGTCACCTCCGCATGCACTCCGAGCAGCCGTCGCGTGAGGTCGGGGTCGTCGAGGATGCCGGCGGCGGTGCCGGTGTGCACCACGCGCCCGCCACTGATGACGATCGCGGGTCCGGCGAGCCGGCGCACCACCTCGAGGTTCTGCTCGACGAGCAGGATGGGCACCGTGCGCGCCGCCTCTGCGAGGGCATCCGCCACTTCTGTCACGATCTTCGGCGCGAGCCCCTTGGTCGGCTCGTCGACCAGCAGGATGCGGTTGTCGTTGAGCAGGGCCCGGGCGACCGAGACCATCTGCTGCTGTCCGCCCGAGAGCGTGCCGGCGGCCTGATTGCGGCGGGCGACGAGGTCGGGGAACAGCTCGGCGACGAATTCGCGGCGCGGGTTGCGCTGCCGCTCTGCAAGGGCGAGGTTCTCGGCCACCGTGAGGCCGGCGAAGACCTCTCGGTCCTCGGGCACGTACCCCACACCCCGCTGCACGATGCGATGGGTGGAGAGCCCGTCGATCCGCTCCCCCGCGAGCGTCACCTGCCCACGGCGGGAGATCAGCCCGAGGATCGCACGCAGCGTCGAGGTCTTGCCGACGCCGTTGCGGCCGAGTACCGCGGTGATGCCGGTCGCGGGCACCGAGAACGAGACATCCTCGACGACCTGCTGGCCGCCGATCGTCGCCCGCAGGTTCGCGACCTCGAGGATCGATTCGGATGCCGCGCTCATGCCGCCGTCCCCAGGTAGGCCTGCTGCACGACCGGGTTCGCCATGATCTCGGCGGGGTCGTCGAAGGCGATGATGCTGCCGAAGTACATGACGGCGACCTTGTCGACGAAGCCGAGGAGCACGTCGATGTGGTGCTCGACCATGAGCACGGTGCAGTTCTTCTCGCTCTGCATGCGGCGGATGGTGTCGACGAGGCCCGGCACGTCACCGGACCCGACGCCGGCCATGGGCTCGTCGAGGAGCACCACGTCGGCGTCGGTCGCGAGCAGCACGGCGATCTCGAGTTTGCGCTTGTCGCCGTGCGAGATGTCGCCGGCGAAGGCGTCGAGCTTGTGGTCGAGACCGACCTCCTCGAGCGCGGCGTGTGCGCGGCGGGTCGCGGCATCCGCTCGCCCGGGGAAGCGCAGCAGCGAGTAGCTGCCGCCGAGCTGAGCCTGGGCGGCCAGGCGCACGTTCTCGAGAACGCTCAGCCGCGGGAACAGACTCGAGGTCTGGAAGGTGCGCCCCAGCCCCGCCCGCGCTCGGCGCGGGACCGACGTGCGCGTGACGTCGGAGCCGTGGAGGCGGATGGAGCCGGACGTGGGCTTGACGAGTCCGGACACGGCGTTGAACAGGGTGGTCTTCCCTGCTCCGTTGGGGCCGATGACCCCGACGGAGGAGCCGGCCGGGACCGTGAGGTCCACGTCCTTCAGGATCGTCGCGCCACCGATCTGCAGGCCGAGGCCGGCGATCTCGAGGGCGGGCGGGGTGGAGCTGGACATGCGGCCTCCGGCTACTTCATCGTCACGGGTGCGGGGGCGACATCCGCGCCCTTGACCGTGTCGACCAGCTGGGGCGTGAACGACGAGCCGTTCGCGACGAGCTTCACCTGGTACATGTCCTGGATCAGGGCGTGGTCGGCGGCGCGCACGGTGTTGCTCCCCTTCGGACCGTCGAAGGTGTAGCCCTCGAGCGACGAGATCATCTGATCGACGTCCCCCTTGCCCTGCTGGATGGCGTGCACGATCATCAGCGCCGCGTTGAAGCCGTCGGGGCTGAACAGATCGGGCGTGCCGCCGGCCTGCGTGATGAGGTCGATCATCTTGGTGTTCACGTCGTTCGACGGGGCGCCCGGGAAGTAGTGGTTCAGGAACTTGATCTTCGTGGACGCATCGCCGTAGGCGTTGAACGTGGACGAATCGCCGAGCCCGGTGACGACCGGGATCTGGTCGAGCACGCCCTGCTGGCTGAGCGACTGCCACATCGCGCCGGTGGTGGCGCCGGCCCACGCGACGAAGACGAGGTCGGGCTTGGCACTGAGCACCTGTTGGGCGAACGGGGTGAACTCGGTCACGTCCTCGGCGACGAGCACGGGCGTCACGGTCGCGCCCTTGGCCCCGAGGATCGCCTTGACGGCGGCGACGTTGCCCTGCCCGAACGCGTTGTTCTGAGCGAAGACGACGACGTTCTTGCCGCTGATGTCGGGCAGGAACGTGCCGGCGGTGGCGACGTCCTGCGCGCTCTCACGGCCGGAGCGGAACGTGTACTTGTTGGCGCCGGTGATGGCATCGGTGGCCGCGGGACCCGAGATGAACAGCACCTTGTTCTGTGCGGCTTGGTCGGCGAGCTTGAGCGCCACGCCCGACGAGGCCGAGCCCGCGAGGATGTTGACGCCTTGACCGATCAGATCCTTCGCCGCGGTGACGGCGGTGTCGGGGTTGCCCGCGTCATCCCGGTAGTCGACGGTGATCTTGGTGCCGTCGATCGTGTTCGTGCCGCCGGTCGCGTAGTTCAGGCCGGCCTTGAAGCCGTCCAGGTACTGCTTGCCGTAGCCCGCGAGGGCTCCGGTCTCGCTCGTGATCACGCCGACGGTGACCTCCGACGGACCCGAGGCGGTGCTGCCTGCCCCGGCGCCGGTTCCGGGGGCGCATGCGCTGAGGCCGATGGCGGCGCTCGCGATCACCGCCCCGAGGAGCAACTTCTTCGTAACTCGCATGTGATTGCCTTTCACCCTTGGAAGGACTTCCTGAAAGCTGATTCAGGTATTGCGAGACTAAGAAGTCGGATGCCGCGATGTCAAGGCGGTGCGCGTGAAGCTCCGCCGATCCCCTCGGGGGTCAACCGCATTACATACTCGGGGTATATACTTCCGGTATGACTCGCACGAAGGATATCGAGAGGATCGTGACGGCCGCCCACGCGCTCACGCGCATCGCCGCCGTCCGCACCGGCAGCGAGGTGCCGGCCGCGCAGTGGCGCATGCTCAGTGCGCTGAACGGCGAGGGCGCGCTCCGCGTCGGCGCGCTCGCGCAGTTCGCGCGCACGCCGCAGCCCGTCGTCACCCGCCTCGTCGGCCAGCTGGTCGACGAGGGCCTCGTGACCCGCGCCGGCGACCCGGAGGACTCGCGCGCGACCGTCGTCGACCTCACCGCCGACGGCCGTGAGGCGCTCGATCGCTGGCGTACCGACCTCGTCGCGGCGATCGAACCGCTGTTCACCGACCTCGCCGACGACGAGTGGGAGACCCTCCGTCGCGCCTCGCAGATCCTCGCCGATCGCACGGCCGTCTCGCTGGCGGTGGCCCGATGAGCGGCGGGCGCACCGGGGCATCCGTTCTGCGTCAGCCGCTGCAGGTGTGGGCGGTCGCCTTCGCCTGCGTGGTCGCGTTCATGGGTATCGGCCTGGTCGACCCCATCCTCCCGGCGATCGCCGAGTCGCTGCAGGCGACACCGGTGCAGACCGAGCTGCTGTTCACGAGCTATCTGCTCGTGACCGCTCTCGCGATGCTCGTCACGAGCTGGATCTCGAGCCGCATCGGAGCGAAGGCGACCCTGCTGATCGGTCTCGCGCTCATCGTGGTGTTCGCCCTTTTCGCCGGTCTCAGCGGGTCGGTCGAGGCGGTCATCGGCTTCCGGGCGGGCTGGGGCCTCGGCAACGCGCTCTTCATCTCGACCGCCCTCGCCACGATCGTGGGCGCTGCGGCCGGCGGCTCGGGGGCGGCCATCATGCTCTACGAGGCGGCGCTCGGCATCGGCATCGCTGTCGGCCCGCTGCTCGGCGGCCTGCTCGGCGAGGTGAGCTGGAAGTGGCCCTTCTTCGGCGTCTCGGTGCTGATGGCGGTGGCGTTCGTCGCGATCGCGATCCTGCTGCGCACCAAGGGTGAGAAGCGCACGCCGGTGGCGTTCTCGGCGCCGTTCCGGGCGCTCGGCAACCCGTCGCTGGCGATCCTCGCGGTCGCGGCGCTCTTCTACAACATCGGGTTCTTCACGCTGCTCGCCTTCTCGCCCTTCCCCTTGGGGTTCGGCGCGATGGGCATCGGGTTCACCTTCTTCGGGTGGGGCATCGCCGTCGCGATCACGAGCGTCTGGGTCGCACCCCTGATGCTCAAGCGGATGACCCGCAGCACCGCCATGCTCATCACACTGCCGCTCCTGGCGATCGACCTGGTCGTCGCGGGTGTGCTCGTGACCTCCCCCACCGCTCTGGTCGTGTGCATCATCGTGGGCGGTCTGATGCTCGGCATCATGAACACCGTGCTCACCGAGTCGGTGATGGAGGCGACCGACCTGCCGCGCGCGGTGGCGTCGTCGGCGTACTCCGCGGTGCGGTTCCTGGGTGGCGCGGCCGCTCCGCCGCTCGCCGCGTTCCTGTGGCACGCGGCGAACGCGTCGGTGCCCTACTGGGTCGCCGCGCTCGCGGTGCTGATCTCCGCCGGGGCGATCCTCGTCGGACGCCCGAAGCTCGCACGCATCGACGTGCGCGAGGCGGACGAGGCCGAAGAGGGCGCCGCGGTGCTCATCGGCGACGCCGCCTGATCCCCCCGATCACCACGCCAGGTCGGCCGCCAGCCCCGCACGGGCGGCGGCCGACCGCACGCGGTCGTGCAGTTCGAGCGACGCGGTCGCCGCGAGCGGGTGGGTGCTCACCCCGTCACGGGCGACGAGCCGCCCACCGACGTACACGTGGGTGAGGTTTCGCAGTCCGCACGCGAACGCGTAGTGGGCGAACGGGTCCCAGACGGGTCCGGTGTCGGGATGCCGCGGGTCGACGATCACGAGGTCGGCGAACTTCCCCACCGCGAGAGATCCGATGCGGTCCCCCACACCCAGCGCCTCGGCACCGCCGAGCGTGTGCATGCGGATCATCTCGCGCGGCATGATGATCGCGGCATCCCGGTGCAGGGCACGCTGCGCGTACATGCCGATGCGCATGTTCTGGAAGGGGTCGGAGATGTCGGTGCACGACTGGTCGTCGAGGCCCACTCCGATCGGCATGCCCAGTTCGCGGTAGCGCGGGATGTCGGCGAAGCCCGAGGCGAGCCGGCCGTTGGAGGCGGGCTGCCACACCATGCCGGCGCCGCGCTCCGCGGCGGTGCGGGACATGTGCTCGTCGGGGTGCACGAAGTGGCCGAACAGGAAGCCGGGACGCAGCGCTCCCGAGCGCTCGTACCAGTCGAACTTCTCGCGCTGCTGGTCGAGCGCCTCGCTCGTCTCGAGGAAGTGCGCCTGGTTGCTCACCCCGTGGGCGTCCATCATCGCCGCCTCGTGCGCGGCCGTCTCGGGACTGTCACTCCATTGCTGCGCGCCGAACACCGAGCCGCCGAGGTCGAGCTCGCGCGGGATGGCGGTGCGCACGTAGTCCATCGCATCGGCGAACACCCCGTGCGCACGATCGGCGCTCTGCAGCTCGGAGTCGATGCGCACCGCGTTGACCAGGCGCAGGTTCGCGTCGGCGCCGGCATCCACCTGCCGGTAGACGTACTCGGGGCCGAGCTCGGCGAGGATGACGCGGCTGTCGCTCGCCGCGTCGTAGCGGCTGTGGAACCGCGACGAGAGGAAGTTGTAGGCCGAGGTGACGCCGTTGACGAGGAAGTCGAGGCTACCGTGGAGCGTCATCCAGTACACGTCGTCGGCGTCGGTTCCCGACATGAACTGCGCCTGCACGCCGACCCAGCCGTAGAGCGGATCACCGGGGGTCATTCCCCGCATGCCGGACGTGAAGATGTGGCTGTGTGCCGACACGAAACCGGGAGCGACGAAGGCGCCGGCGGCATCCACCACCTCGGCGGCGGTGAGGGCGTCTGCCGGGGCGTCACCCACCCCGAGGCCGGAGATGCGCCCGTCGGCACCCACCGAGATCCAGCCGCGGAACCAGTCCTCGCCGTCGACCATCGAGAGGATGACGGCATCGGTGATCGTGAGCAGCGGGCGGGGAGCGGATGCAGCAGAGTCGGGCATGCCGCCAGCATTCCGCGCCCGGGAGACACGGCCGTTTCCCTCGTGTTTCCGACAGATGTGCGCAGTGCCGACTCACTCCACAGGGGCAATGACGAAGGGCCTCGGCGACGCTGTCGCGTGCCGAGGCCCTTCTGCGGTGCACCCCCTGGGACTCGAACCCAGAACCCACTGATTAAGAGTCAGTTGCTCTGCCGATTGAGCTAGAGGTGCATGGTTCGCGCTGCGAAAGCTCGCGGTCGAACCGAGGGTCAACGTTATCATCCCGCGTCCCGCGCCGCGAATCGGGCCGAGAACCGCCGGATAGGCTGGAGCCATGACCGCCGCGCCCGTGACTCCCGACGCCGCCGACGCCCGGGATGCCGCGGCATCCGGTCTCTTCGCCGCCGATCTGGCGCTCGCGCTGCGCCTCGCGGACGCGGCCGACGCCGTCACGATGGCGCGCTTCGACGCCGCCGACCTCGAGATCGACGTGAAGCCCGATGCGACGCACGTGACGGAGGCCGACCTCGCGACCGAGCGGGCGATCCGGGCGATCCTCGGCAGTGAGCGTCCCGACGACGGCATCTTCGGCGAGGAGTACGGCGCCGAAGGATCGACCCACCGCCAATGGATCATCGACCCCATCGACGGCACCGCGAACTACCTCAAGGGAATCCCGATGTGGGCGACGCTCATCGCCCTGGCCGTCGACGGCGTGCCGCAGGTCGGCGTCGTCAGCCAGCCCGCCCTCGGGCGCCGCTGGTGGGGCGCGACCGGATCGGGCGCGTGGACGGCGACCGACGCCGGACCGCGTCGCCTCGGCGTCTCGTCGGTCGACACGCTCGCCGAGGCGAGCATCAGCTTCCAGAGCATTCAGCAGTGGGACGAGGTCGGGCGCCTCGACCAGCTCGTCGCCCTCACCCGCACCGTGTGGCGTGACCGAGGCTACGGCGACGCGTGGCCGTACATGCTGCTCGCCGAGGGCCGGCTCGAGTTCGTCGCCGAGTTCGGAGTGAAGGAGTACGACATCGCCCCGATGTTCCCGATCATCGCCGAGGCCGGCGGACGCGTCACCGCGATCGACGGCAGCGCGTCGCTCGCGGACCGATCGGTGCTGGCCACCAACGGTGCACTGCACGACGCGTTCCTCGGCGCCGTCGCCCGAGCCGAAGGGACCGCTCCGTGACCCGACGTGCCACGATGCTGACCGCGACGACGCTCGCGCTCGTCGCCCTCACGGGATGCACCGCGACCGCGAGCCCCGCGCCGTCGAATCCTGTCGCCTCGACCCCTGCCGCGACCGGCACGGCCAGCGCAACCCCCGTGCCGACGGGTACCGCCACCGCCGCCGCGGCAACATGTGACGGCATCCTCGACCCGAGCGTCGTGAAGAGCCTGTCCGATCAGGGCTGGACCTTCCGCCAGGAGTCGTTCCGCGCAGGGTCCACAGTGCTCACCGGTGGCCTGCAGTGCGTCTGGGGCGACTACTCGATCGCCAGCGATCACGTGCAGATCTACGGTTGGGCGCCGATCTCCGCCGAGCAAGCGGCGAGCGTGCGCACCGACCTGCTCGCCCAGGGCTTCCGCGCCGTCGAGGACAGCCGCGGCTCGTACCTCACCGAGAACGCGAACACCGCCATCGCGACGGATGCGGACGGGTACGGCACCACCTACCAGTTCGGCGACGGCTGGATCACCCTCTCGGACACCAAACAGGGACTGCTCCTCATCGAGCGCCCCACCGCCTGACCACGGGCCCGCACCGGCGCCCTCAGAGGCCGAGCACGATGCGCGGGCACGCGGCCCGCGACACGCACACGTACATGACGTCGCTTCGCTCGCGCTCGGACGGCGACAGGATCGAGTCGCGATGATCGATCTCGCCGGAGATCACCGGCGTCTCGCAGGTGCCGCACGTGCCCTCGCGGCAGCTCGAGAGCACGAACACGCCCGACTCCTCGAGAACGTCGAGGACGCTCCGATCGGGCGCGACCTCGACGGTCATCCCGCTGTACTCCAGCTCCACCTCGAACGGCCCGTCCCAGACCGGCGCCGTCAAGGGCTCGGGTTCGAAGCGCTCGGCTGCGAACGCCACCCCGTGGGCGCCCGCGATCTGCTCTGCCGCATCCACGAGGCGCAGCGGTCCGCAGCACCACACCCCGGTGTCTGCCCGGAGAGCTCCGAAGAGCACCTCGAGATCCAGACGTCCGCCCCGCTCCGACACGTGCAGCACGAGCCGGTCGCCGTGCCGTTCCCGCAGCTCGTCGACGAGGATCATGCGGCCCTCGTGACCCGCGTAGTGCAGTTCGTAGTCGATGCCGGCGGATGCCGCGGCATCCGCCATCGCCGCGATCGGCGTGATGCCGATGCCGCCCGCCAGGAACACCGCACGCGGATGAGCGGCGGCATCGAAGCGGAAGTGGTTGCGAGGCCCGGCGAGGCGCAGAACCGTTCCCTCGGCGACCTGGTCGAGCATCCAGGTCGACCCGCCCCGACTGTCGGGCTCACGCAGCACTCCCAGCCGCCACCGCTGCGCACCGGCCGGACCCACGAGGGAGTACTGCCGCACCAGGCCGCCCGGCTGCAGCACGTCGACGTGCGCTCCCGGCTCCCAGGCGGGAAGCGGCTCGTCACCCTGGGGGGCGAGTTCGAGCACGACGAGATCGTCGCTCACCGCGGTGCGGGAGACGACACGGACATCCACATCGGAAGCGATCGGGTTCATAGGCGTGCGGGATGCTCCTTGACGATGATGAGCCGGTAGGCACGGCCGTCGGCCGACCGCCACCGGTGCCGGGTTCCGCCGGCGTAGAAGACCGAATCCCCCGGGGCGAGCACATCGGGCCGCCCCTCCCGGTCGAGGTCGATCTCGACCGTGCCGTCGAGAACGAACATCCATTCGTCCTCGTCGTGGTCGAAGAAGTCGCCGAACTCGACGTTCTCGGCACGGAACTCCATCGGGTGGAACGATCGAGGGTCCGAGACGAGCATGCGCGCGATGCCCTCGGCGTACGCGCCCGACGACCCCTCATCGGCCCGCACGACATCGACCTCGTCGCCCGTCGTCGCCGGCCGGTCGACCGACAGCAGCTCGACCTGGCTGGTGCCGAGCGCCCGCGCGATGCGCTCGAGCGAGCCCATGCTGGGCCTGGTGAGTCCGCGCTCGAGCTGCGAGAGGAACGGGTGGGAGAGCTCCGACGCCGAGGCGAGCTCGACGAGAGTGAGCCTCCGGGCATGCCGCATCGCGCGGATCCGCTCCCCCAAGGCCACGGTCACCTCGTCGACCGGCGACGAGGTGGGGGCCGCGACATTCTTCGCCATGACTGACACCTCCGAACAGCAAGCGGCACCCGCGCGGGTGCCGCTCCGCCAGAAAGTACACCACACCCGGCGAGCGGGCCCGCGCCGGTTTCGCGAGCAGAAACGGACGCGTCACATGCGCGAAACGCGCCCTCCCTACAGTGCCGATTGTAAGTGGGACCAACATCCCGCCCTGCCCGATCGGCCTCTCCCGAGGGGAATCATGTCGTCACTCCCGCGTCCGCTGCGCGTGCTGCGCTCGGCCCGTCTCGCCGACGGATCGCTCGTCGACATCACCCTCGACGGCGAGCTCGTCGCCGCCGTCACCCCCGCCGATCCGGCCGCGGAGATCGACGAGGCATCCGACCTCGACCTGCGGGGGTATCTCGTCGTCACGGCGCCCGCCGAACCGCACGCGCACCTCGACAAGGCCCGCAGCTGGGATGCCGCGCGGCCACCCGCCGGCGATCTCGTCCGCGCGATCGAGTCATGGCGCGCGTTCGCCGCCGGCCAGACCGAGGACGACATCGCCGCCCGCGCCCGCGCCCAGGCGCTCGAGAACCTCGCCGCGGGGACGACGGCCATCCGCACTCACGTCGATCTGTTCGCCGACCACGATCCGCTGCGGGGCGTGCGTGCACTCGTGCGGGTGCGCGACGAGCTCGCCGCACTCATCGACATCCAGCTCGTCGCCCTCGGCGGCGAGTGGGTGCCCGACGACGTGTACGAAGGCGCCCTCGACCTCGGCGTCGACATCGTCGGCGGAGCCCCCCACCTCGCCACCGACCCGCATGCGGAGCTGCATCGCGCGCTCGACATCGCCGAGCGGCGCGGCGCCCCGGTCGATCTGCACACCGACGAGTCCCTCGACGGCCCGCTCACGATCGTGTCGTACGCCAACCGGGTGGCCGCATGGTCGCAGCCGCGTTCTGCCGGGCACTGCGTGCGACTGGGCACGCTCCCCGCCGACGAGCTCGCCGAGGTGGTCGCCGCGGTCGCCGCCGCGGACCTGCGCATCATCACGCTGCCGATCACGAACCTCTACCTGCAGGGCTGGGAGCACCCGGTATCGACCCCGCGCGGGCTCACCGCCGCACGGGCCCTCCTCGACGCCGGAGTCGTGCTCGGAGCGGGTGCCGACAACGTGCGGGATCCCTTCAACCCGGTCGGCCGCGGCGACGCGCTCGAGACCGCCTCGTTGCTCGTCACCGCCGGGCACCTGAGCCTCGACGAAGCCCTCACCGCCATCACCTCCGGGGCACGCGCTGCGATGTGGCTTCCCGAGGCGGGCCCCGTCGTCGGCGCACGCGCCGAACTGCTCGCCGTGCGCGCCGACAGCCTCGGCGAGGCGATCGCCTCGGGCTCCCCCGACCGTCTCGTCATCCACGCCGGGCGACTCGTCGCTCGCACCACGATCCACCGCGACATCGCGCCGGCAGGCGTCGCCGCGGCATCCCCCTCTCTCACCCGCTGATCAGAAGAGAAAGCTGACCGCATGTCTGCCACCACCCTCGCCGCTGTCGACGCGGCCCGCATCGACGCCCTCGCGGCCGAGCTCGCCGAGATCCTCGGCGCCGCCGGCGTCACCCGCGAGGAGCAGGTGCTCGAGCGCTCGTCGCTCGACGGCTCGTATCTCTCGCCGCTGATCAGCGAGCAGCTCCCCCTCGGCCGCGCGCAGCTCGTGGCGTTCCCGGCATCGGCCCAGCAGATCGCCGAGACCGTCGCCGCCGCCGTGCGCCACAGGGTGCCGATCACGCCTCGCGGCAAGGGCACCGGCAACTACGGCCAGGGCATCCCGATGGCCGGCGGTCTCGTGCTCGACACCACCAAGGCCCGCGCGGTCGTCGAGGTCGGCGATGGCTTCATCGTCGCCGAAGCGGGCGCGCCGATGATCCAGATCGAGCAGGCCGCCAACCGCGCCGGCCAGCAGCTGCTCATGTACCCCTCCACGGTGCAGTCGACCCTCGGCGGCTTCCTCTCGGGCGGCTCGGGCGGCACCGGCTCGATCGCCCACGGGGTGCTCATGCACGGCTTCGTGCGCGCCATCGACGTCGTGTTCGCGAGCCCCGAGCCGGAGCTCGTGCATTTCGAGGGCGTCGAGGCCGAGAAGTACCTGCACAACTACGGCGTCGTCGCGATCATCGCCCGCGCCGAAGTGGTGCTCGAGCCTCTGCAGGAGTGGCGCGCGTTCTACGCGAGCTTCGACGACTACCACACGGCCTTCCAGCTGGTGCGTGAGTTCCGCGACCTCGAGCCCACTCCCCGACTCGTCTCCGGCGACGTGCCGCTGCTCGCCGACGCGCTGCCGGCCGACGAGGCGCTGCCCGCCGGGAAGGCGAGCCTGCGAGGCATCCTCGATGTGCGTTCGATCGAGGAGGCGACCCGTCTCGTCGAGGCGGCCGGCGGCACCGTCGAAGCGGTGCGAGAGGGCATCAACCACACCATGAAGGTGTCGATGACCAGCTACAACCACGCGATCGAGTGGCTGCAGAAGAGCTACCCGAACACGTGGTTCCACGTCGAGGTCAACGGTGACGCGCTCGTCGACCGGATCGATGAGGTGCATGAGGTGTACCCCGGCGAGAGCTGGCTGCACATCGAAGCGCAGGCGACGAAGCCCATCGGCATGCTCGCCGCGAAGTACACGACGGCCGAGGACCTGCTGGCCGGCTTCGACCGGCTCGCCGCGCTCGGCGTCGGCTACCACAACCCCCACCAGTGGTTCGTGGACTACTTCCCCGACCGTGCCCGCGAGATGGCCGCGACGACAGACCCGCAGGGTCTCCTCAACCCCGGAAAGCTCGTCAAGCCCGACGTCGACACGGGCACGAAGCCCTCCGTCGCCCTCACAGACGACACCACGGACGACGAGGCGGGCGCCTGGTGACCGGCTGGTTCGACCTCGCGGAGCGAGACGACTGGCCCACCGACCCGTTCGAACTGCTGACAGCCTGGCTGCCGGCGAACGACGACCCGGCGCGTCCGATCATGACGGTGATCACCGTCGACGAGACCGGAGCCCCCGACGGACGCACCCAGCTGCTCACCGAGTTCGATGCGGGCGGGCTGTACTTCCACGCCGACGCCAACTCACGCAAGTTCGCCCAGCTGGAGAACGATCCGCGGGTCGCCCTCGTCATCGCGCTGCTCGACGACAAGCATCAGATCACGGTGCAGGGCGTCGCCGAGACGCCGCCGCCGGGCGAAGAGGATGCCGCCTACCGCCGCCGCAACGTCTACCTGCAGCAGCTCGCGTGGCAGAACACCCACGAGTTCGCGCGACGACCGCTTCCCGAGCGCGTGGCCGCATGGGCGGCGTTCCAGGAGGAGCACGCCGACGGCTTCGAGCCGCCCGTGTCGTGGGCCGGCAAGCGCGTGCGCCCCACGCGCCTGACGTTCTGGGCCGGCCGCGACGACACGGCGTCTCGCCGCGTCGAGTACCGTCGTCAGCCCGACGAGTCCTGGACCGTCGAGGTGCGCGCCGGATGAACGCCCCCGCGGCCGTCGCCGACTGCCCCAAGTCGATGACCTACGGCCCGTGCGGCGGAGTGGGTCTCGACGGGCGCTGCGAGGTCGCACCGCATCCCTGCGTGTTCCTGCACACGGGCGTGATCCCGTGGTCCGGGGTGCGGCCGGATGCCGCGGCCCCGCCGACGGTCGCCGCAGCCCCCCTCCCGGACCCGGTGCCGTCTGCGGGCGCGGCGCGCATGCGCGCACTGCTCGCCACACGCCCGATCGTCGTGGCGGACTTCCCGGCGCGGCCGGTGGATGCGGCATCCATCGTCGACTGTGCACACGAGCTCGTCGGCGGAGTCGACGCGGTGCTGCACGGTGACGCCGGGCAGATGCGCGTGCAGTTCCCGCCGGCCTACCGCGCCCGGCTCGTGCAGGAGGCGGGCCTCGTCTCGTGGGCGGGCGTGAACACCCGGGATCGCAACCGGGTGGCGCTCGAAGGCGAGCTCGCTGCCCTCGCCCACGCGGGCGTCGGCGGTGTGCACTGCGTGACCGGTGACCACACCCTCACCGGCTCCCGGCCGGAAGCTCGACCCGTCTTCGACCTCGACTCGACCGAGCTCGCCTCGCTCGCGCATCGAGCGGGCCACCTCGTGTCGGTCGCCGAGTCGCCGATGGCGCCGCCGATCGCCGAGCGCGCCGGACGTCTGCTCGAGAAGCAGCACGCCGGCGCGGAGATCTGCTTCGTCAACCATTCGGGCGGCGCCGAGCTTGTCGCGGCCTTCATCGGCCGCGCGCGCGACCTGGGAGTGACGACGGGCTTCATCCCGTGCCTCCCCATCATCCTCAGTCACGCGAGCGCGGCCCTCATCCGCTCGTTCACCGAGCTCGCCCTGCCACCGGGCTACATCGAACGCATCCTCGCCGCACCGGATCCTGTCGCCGAGGGCGTGGCAGCGGCGATTGAGCTCGGGAGGGAGTTCCTCGAGATCGACGGCGTCGTCGGCGTGGACCTCTCGGGCGGCGTCGACGACGGCACCGAGATCGAGTACGCCCGGGCGGTGGCCGCGATCGGCCGCGCGCTCGGCGGCGGAACGGAGACGAACTGATGGGCACCCTCGACGGCAAGCGTGTGATCGTGACGGGCGCGGCCCGCGGCATCGGGCGTGCGATCGCGGCGCGCATCGCGGCCGAGGGCGCGAAGGTCGTGCTGCTCGACCGCGACGCCGACGCGATCGCCCAGACCGCGGCAGATCTCGGGGTCGCCTCTCTCGCCGTCGACCTCGTGGATGTCGCCTCCACCCGCACCACGATGCGCGCGGCGATCGATCTGCTCGGCGGTCTCGACGTGCTCGTGAACAACGCGGGCGTGTTCCTCAGCGGCGGACTGCTCGAGACCGACCCGGCCGACTGGGACCGCGTCCAGGTCATCAACACCCGCTCCATGCTCGTCACGACGCAGGAGGCGGTGCCCGCGATGCGCGCGGGAGGCGGCGGCCGCATCATCAACCTTGCGAGCATGGCTGCGAAGTCGGGCGGCGGCTTCGAGGGCGCCTACGCCGCCTCCAAGGCCGCCGTCGTGGCGCTCACCCGCGCGACGGCCCAGGAGTTCGGCTCCGACGGCATCACCGCGAACGCCCTGTGCCCCGGATACGTGCTCACCGAGATGGGCGCCGACACCCGCACCCCCGAGATGGTGGCGGCGTGGTCGTCGCGCTCGCCCCTCGGCCGCTGCGCCGCGCCCGACGACGTCGCCGACGTCGCGGCGTTCCTCGCGGGCGACGCCTCGCGCTACATGACGGGCCAGTCGGTGAACGTCACCGGCGGCATGATCATGCACTGAGTCGGATGCCCCACGGGCACCGTCGTCCCACCCGTCACCCGTCCTCCGGAGTCCGCCGATGACCACCCTCCCGCCCGCTCCGTCCCTGCGCGTGCACGGCGCACGCGCCATCGTCGTCGACGCAGACACGGTGCGCACCGGCGACCTCGTCATCCAGGGAGCGCGGGTGGCGGAGGCATCCGATCTGCGCACCGTCGACACGCTCGACGCCGATGGCGGGATCATCACGGCCGGGCTCGTCAACGCCCACCATCACCTGCTGCAGAGCGGATTCCGCACGCTGCCGGGCACCCGCGGGGTGCCGATGGCCGCCTGGCTGCCCGCGATGGCTGCGGCGTATTCCGCCGCAGGCATGGATGCGGAGCTCTTCGGCGTCTGCGCCGAGGTGGCCGTCGCGGAGGGCTTGCTGAGCGGCGTCACCACCGTCGCCGACCATCACCTGAACTGGCCGCACGGCGCGCCGATCGAGGAGACCGTCGACATCGCGCGAGCGATCGCGACGTCCGCTGCCCGCCTCGGCGGACGCCTCGTCTATGTGCGCGGGTCGGCCCGTGACGACGCCGACTGGGCGGGCGCTTCCGCCGAGGCGATCGCGGCCTCACTGCTCGCCGACGGTCACGACGGGGGCGTGACGGCCGATGGCATGCTGCAGTACGCGGTCGGACCTGCCGGCGTGCACAGCGACGGCGAGGCGACCTTCGCCGCCCTTGGCGCGGTCGCCGCGCGGTGGGGACTGCGGCGCCGCACGCAGGCGAACGAGCAGGTGGATGTCGCGATCGCCCTCGATCGCTACGGACGCCGCCCGATCGACCTGCTCGAGGAGTGGGGCTGGCTCGCCGACGACGTCACGATCGCCCACCTCGTCGACATCACCGACGACGAGCGCCGCCGGATCGCGGCCGCCGGTGTCACCGCGACCCACGCCCCCGGATGCGACGTGCCGATGGGCTGGGGAGTCGCGCGGGTCGCTGATCTCCTCGACGCGGGCATCGCCACGGGACTCGGCACGAGCGGCGGCGGCTCCAACGACGCCGGACACCTGCTCGCCGACGCCCGTCTGGCCCTGCAGGTGTCGGGCCTTACGGGCAGGCCGCTCGCCGCGGCATCCGTCATCGACATGGCCACGCGCGGGTCGGCCCGCGGGCTGGGCCGACCCGAGCTCGGACACCTCGCCCCCGGGGCCGCCGCCGACTTCTGCGTGTGGGACGTCAGCGGCGTCGCCGACGCGGGCGTCGCCGACCCGATCGCCGGGCTGCTCTGGGCCTCGCCCGGACGCCGCCCCCGCCACGTGGTGGTCGCGGGCCGCGTCGTCGTCCGCGACTACCGGCTCGTCACCGCCGATGAGCACGACATCACGGCACGGATGTCGCACCTGCTCGCCGAGCGCGCCGCGCGCTGAGCGGAGCAGCGCGGCGGGCGACGGCGACTCAGATGAGGGTCGTGCGCTCGGGCAGCGTGAAGCGGTCGATCTCGCCGAGCGCGACGAGACCTCGTTCGATCGCCTCGTCGAACAGCGCCTTTCCGGCCGCCGCCGTCGCCGCTGTGGGGTCGCCGATGATGCCCGCCGGGCCGAAGTCGTCGGAGAGCCAGCCGAAGGAGACCGGCTTGCCGTTGAACCCGAGCATCTCGTAGTCGTCGAACCACTCCGGCACGTTACGGGCGAACAGCTCGGGGTGCACGAGGTCGGGACGCAGGTGCATGACGATGGATGTCTCCGCCCACCCGCCGTGGATGCCGAGGCCGTGCTCGTCGGGGAGCGTCGGATCGTCGGAGGTTCGACCGGCGGTGCCGAGGGCCGGCATCGAGAACGTCTGGAGGCCGAACCGTCGGCGCAGCTCGCGGTTCGCCACCTGCAGGAGGGCGACGTTGCCCCCGTGGCCGTTGACGAAGACGACCTTGCGCGCGGGCGTCGTCGTGATCGAGCGACCGATCTCGACGAGCACGTCCATGAGTGTCTCTCCGCTCAGCCACAGCGTGCCCGGCGCCCAGCAGTGCTCGTCGGACTTCGCGATCTGCAGGGTCGGCAGCTGCCAGGCATCGATGCCGGCCTCGCGTGCGCGGGGCACGAGGGCTTCGACGGCGGCCTCCGCCATCAGCGCATCGGTCACCAGTGGGAGGTGGGGCCCGTGGTGCTCGATCGCGCCGATCGGCACCAGCAGCACCGAGGCCGGAGTGAGCACGGTCGCCGTCTGGGGGCCGGTGAGTTCATGGAAGCGCGTGGTCACGGGGCATCCTTCTGTGTGCGGGTCGCGCGTGTCGGCGGCGGGGGGACCGGGTGGGGCACGCCGATGCCCCCGGCGCGGGGCCGGGGGCATCGGGTGGTGTTACTTGAGTCCGATCGAGGTGTCGATGAACTCGTTGGTGTACAGATCGGTCGCCTTCAGGCCGGGCGCGATGTTCGTGCCCAGATCGGTGTAGATCTTGGAGGCCTTGGTGAAGAAGTCCGCCATGCGGGCGTCGTTGAAGTCACCGATGGTGGAGTTGTCTCCGTTGGAGACGATCTTGTCGGCGAGCATCGTCTTGACCGCGTAGTCCGCGACACCGGGGCTGTAGCTCCAGCTCGCGTTGTAGCCGGCGATCGCCTTCTGGATGAGGGCGTTGGCCTTCGACGGGTCGGCGAAGTAGTCGACCTCGGCCTGCTGCAGCACCGGCGTGAACGCCTTGAGGCACGGGGTCAGCTTGTCGAAGTCACCGGTCTTGGCGACCATCTCCGACTGGTAGGGGTCCCAACCGGTCGACGAGATGAGCGAGTACTTGACCGGCTTGTCCCAGGCCGAGACCTCGTTCTGGTAGATGTACGGCTCAGCGGAGGCGAAGCCCTGCTGGACGCTCTTGCCCTCGGCGGCCACGAACTGGTCGGGCGCACCCGAGTAGCTCGAGTCGGTGTTGGCCTTGTCGACGTAGCCCTGCGAGATCAGGTAGTCCATGTAGGCCGATCCGCTGAAGTACAGCCACGAGCCGCCGGTCGACTTGAGCGCCGCGCCGATGTCCTTGACACCGGTCACGTTCGGGTAGGTCGCCGGGTCCCACATGACCATGATCGGGCTCTGGTCGAGGGGCGCGAAGAAGGCCTTCGTGGGCACCTTGCCCGAGTTGGCGATCTGGTCGTCGGTGGTGACGTAGCCGAAGGTGATCGAGTCGTCGGTGTACATCTGGGTGGCGACGTTGTTGAAGTTGATCGCCGCGCCACCGGCGCGGATCTCGAGCTTCACACCGGTCGACTTGCCGCCGGCGTAGAGCGTTCCGACGACGGCCTTCTTGTCGGCCTCGACGGTCGCGTCGTCGCCGAGCATCTGGTACAGGTGACCGTGCTCCGACTCGGGCCACCAGTCGGTCTGGACGACGATGGTCGACGGGCAGCCGGCCGCGGCGAGGTCGACCGTGCCGGCCTCCGCAGAGGCCGCGGCGCTGGAACCGGTGGTGGTGCTCGACGAACACGCCGCGAGAACCGCGGCCATGGCCACGGCGCTCAGGATCGCGCCCGCACGAACAACGGTGCGTGTGTGCATGTGATCTCTCTTTCGGGTGAGACGGATGGTGCGATGCGGGAGTGGTGCAGGTTGAGGGGGCTCAGGTGGTCGGCTCGTACCAACGGCCGACGACGAGCTTGGAGAGGGCGCCGAAGATGATGAACATGGCGACGCCGAGGAGCGCGGAGACGATCAGCGCGTCGAACAGCTGGGGCATGTTCAGCAGGCGCACGTAACGCTGCATGAGGGCGCCGAGGCCCGGTTCGCCGCGCTGGAAGAACATGTCGCCGACGATGGCGCCGACGACCGACAGGCCGGCGGAGGTGCGAAGGCCCACGAAGATCGACGGCAGCGCGCCGGGGAACATGAGCTTGGAGAGCACGGTCCACTTGGAGGCCTTCTGCAGCTTGAACAGCTCGTGGTAGGACTTGTCGAGCGACTGCAGACCGAAGAGGGTGTTCGACACCATCGGGAAGAGCGCGATCATCACGCACACCACGACACGGGCGCCGAACTCCTGGCCGAACCAGATGCCGATCAGCGAGACGAGCGCGAGGATCGGGATCGTCTGCAGCACCACGGCGTAGGGGTAGGTCGAGTTGTAGACCCACTTCCACAGGGCCATGCAGGTAGCCCATGCGATGCCGAGCGCCGAGGCGATGAGCAGTCCCACGATCGCCACGCCGGTGGTGCGGGCGAGCCCGGTGATGATGTCCGCCGACACCGACGGGTCGAAGGCCATCACGAACACCTCCCCCGGCGTCGGCAGCAGGAATCGCCGCTGGGGCGTCTGCATGGCGTTGAGGAGGTACCACCCGGCGATCACGAGCACGAACACGCCGAGCGGCGGGAGCAGGGTCAGGATCGTGCGCCTGACCTTCTGACCGAACGTGCGCTTCGCCTTGCGGCTGGGGCCGACGGTGGCGGGTTCGACGGCGGAATCGAGGTGCGCGGCGGCGACCGTGGGCTCGACTGCTGCCTCGGGGGTCACGGCGGAGGTCTCGGTGGACGGCGTGGACATCAGCGGTGCCCTTCTCGGAGCGCGTGCGACACCTCGCCGACGAGCTCGGCGAAGTCGGGGGTGTATCGGATGTCGGGGTTGCGGTCGGCCATGGCGAACGGCACATCGAAGCTCTTCACGATGGTGCCGGGCCGGCCCGACATGACGATCACCTTCGTGGAGAGGTACACGGCCTCGGACACCGAGTGGGTGATGAACATCCCCGCGAAGCCCTTGGCGATGAACAGCTGGATGAGCTCGTCGTTCAGGCGCTCGCGGGTGATCTCGTCGAGTGCACCGAACGGCTCGTCGAAGAGGAAGAGCTCGGGGTCGAGGGTGAGCGAGCGTGCGAGCGAAGCGCGCATCCGCATGCCGCCGGAGAGCTGCTTGGGCAGGTGCTTCTCGAACCCCTTGAGGCCGACGAGGTCGATCGCGGCATCAGCCTTGGGGCGGCGGACGCGGATGGGCTGGTTGTTCAGCTCGGCGAGCAGCTCCACGTTCTGCTGCACGTTGCGCCACGCGAGGAGGGTGGCGTCCTGGAAGACGTAGCCGATGCGGTCGGTGCTGACGTCGACGGTGCCGCGGCTGGCGGTCTCGAGTCCGGAGGCGATGCGCAGCAGCGTCGATTTGCCGCAGCCGGAGGGTCCGACGACGGTGAGGAACTCGCCGGTGCGCACGGAGAGGTCGACACCGTGGAGGGCGACGGTGCCGTTGGGGAACTTCATCTCGACGTCGGTGAACGACACGAGATCCCGGGTCTGCGGGAGGGGGGTGGAGCCGGTGGGAGGTGCGACCGTGGTCACGACGGACTCGCTTTCGCTCGAGGGGTGGCGACGCCGCGTCTTCGGGGCGAATGTTGATGCGCTCAACAACGCTCAAGTTAGGGATCGGGTGTTTCGCTCATGTGTCGCCGCTGTAACCCTGATCGAAAACCCGGATGCCGCCGCCTCCCCGCCCGCTCGACGGCCTCGCGCGCGTGCCTAGACTGACGACGCCGGCGATTGTCCCGAGGGAGTCTCCCGAGTTCGACCGGCCAGAACAGGCCGGGTCGTCATGACCGCAATCGACCTCGATCGCTATCGCCGTGCGCTCATCGCCCCCGGCGCTCCGTGGTTCTCCCTCGCGGGGCTGCTCGCCCGCTTTCCCCGAGGAGCGCTCTCGCTCGGCGCGATCCTGCTCGAGTCGGGCGCGAGCGGAAGCTACGCGCTCGGCGGTGCGATCGCCGCGACGTTCGTCGTGGGACTGTCGCTCGCGGGACCCGTGTGGGCGCGCGCGATGGATCGCGTGGGACAGCGCCTGCCACTGCTGGCGTCCGCGGCGGCTCTGATCGTGTCCACCGCCCTCCTCACCGGCGCGGTGCTGTGGCGGTGGCCGGTGTGGACGTGGTTCGGGCTCGCGGCGATCGCCGGGGTGTGCTGCCTCGATGTCGGTCCCGCGGTGCGTGCGCGGTGGACCGCGCTCCTGGCCGGCGACGATCGACAGAGCGGATTCGCCATCGAGACGATCGTCGACGAGATCCTCTACGTGCTCGCGCCGCCGCTCGTGACGGTGATCGCGGTCGCCGCGGCTCCCGCGTCGGGCCTGGCGGTGATCGTCGTCATCGGTGCCGTCGGACTCGCCTGGCTCGGCGTTCTCACCCGCTCACAGCCCATCCCGCGCGGCCGGGAGCGCCGCGCGCGTCTCGTGCCGCCCCTCGGCATCCTGCCGCTCGTCGTCGCCTGGATCGGCGTCGGCGCGATGTTCGGCGCGTTCGACATCACTGCCGTCGCATGGGCCGCCGAGCTCGGCGGCGCATGGCTCACGGGCGTACTGATGGCGGCGTTCGCCCTCGGCAACACCGTCGGTGCGATCGTCTACGGCGCGTTGACGCTGCGCCCGTCGGCACGGGCCCGGTGGCTCGCGCTCACCGCGCTGGTGGCGGCCGCGGCCGTCATGCTGCCGCTGGCCGCCCGGGGGCTCGTGCTGATCGGGGTCGTGCTGCTGTTCGGGCTGCTTGTCGGTCCGCTCCTGGTCGCCGGCTTCGCCCTGCTGGAGTCGCGTGTCGATCGCGACCGGGTCACGGAGCTGCTCGCCTATCCCTCGATCGGCTCGGGCATCGGCATCCCGCTCGGGTCGATGATCGCGGGGGCATGGATCGACGCGCAGGGCGCGGCATCCGGATTCCTCATCGTCACCGCGGCCGCGGCCGCCGCACTCGTGCTCTCCGCCGCAGGCGAGGGTGTCGTCGCGGTGGTCGCGCGGGTGCGGCGGCCGGTGGTGTCGCAGGTCAGCTGAACGAGAGCACCTCGTCGCCCCAGGCGCTGCGCAGGGCCGCGTCGAGGTCGGGAACGACCGAGTCGGTGTGCTCGATCACGAGGGTGTCGCGCGCGGCGGCGTCGTAGCGCGGCCAGTCGACCGCGCCGTCGGCCGTGGGCTCCTGGCCGTAGGCGAACCGGGTCCACCGCTCCTGCATGCGCTGGGAGATCTCGATCGCGGCGCGCTTGCCGCCGAGCTTGAACGTCGGGTCCTTCGGGCCGCTCGTGAGGTTGCCCCACAGGTAGGGCAGCTCGGTCGCGTGTGTCGCGCCGAGACCGATCAGGCGCAGGAAGGGCGCACTGTGGTCGAAGCGGTAGAGGTAGGTCGGTGCCACGCGGCTGTGACCTTCGGCCACCCACAGCGTCGGCATGCGGAAGCCGATGTCGCGGGCGATGCCGAGACCGATCGCGCCCTGGCGGGCGTGCTCGTAGGCTCCGCGCACCTGCTCGATCGGCGGCATGTCGATGGACGGGTCGTCGGCGGCCATGTCCGTGAACATCTGCTGGATGCGGTCGTCCGTGATCGGGATCAGCGGCGACTTCATGAACTTGAACAGCGACGCCTCGTCCTTGTTCGTCCCGATGATGAGCGGAACCGGGATGCCGCGGCCCTCGCTGAGCACGTCGACGGGAGCCTCGGGCAGCAGGTCGCCGTCGACGATCGGGGCGAAGGCGAGTGTGCCCGGGTCGGTCGAGGGGACGGCGGCGTAGACGGCCTGGCCGACCCGCACGACATCCTCGACGGGCAGCTCGCGCAGTGCCGTCACTGCGGCACCGTCGAGGCCCGCCTCGGTGACGAAGCGCTCCGCGACGGCACGGGCGCGTCCCGGACCGTACATGCTCGATGCCGGCGACGACTGGGCGATCGCGCGGTGGAAGAGACCCTCGGCGGACGGCACGGCAAGGAGCGTGGTGACGAGGCCGCCCCCCGCGGACTCGCCGAACACGGTCACGCGGGACGCGTCACCGCCGAAGGCGGAGATGTTCGTCTGCACCCAGCGGAGGGCCGTCAGCACGTCCTTGAGGGCGAGATTGCGGTCGAAGCCGCCCTCGGGCAGCAGTTCGCTGAGGTCGAGGAAGCCGAGCGCGCCGATGCGGTAGTTCACCGTCACGATCACGACCTGGCCGCTCGTCACGATCGACGTCGCGTCGAACAGCGGCTGGCTCGACGAACCGAACGTGTACGCACCGCCGTGCAGCCAGACCATCACCGGCAGCGGGCCGGCGGCGTCGGCGGGCGCCCACACGTTGAGCGAGAGGCAGTCCTCGTTCTGCACGATGTCGGTGCCGAGGGGGATCGACGGGTTCACCGGCTGCGGGCAGACCGGGCCGTAGGCGAGCGCGTCCAGGACGCCCTCGACCGGGGCGGCCGGCACCGGGTCGCGCCAGCGCAGCGGGCCGATCGGCGCCTCCGCGTAGCGGATGCCCCGCCACGACGTGACCTTCGCGGCGGTGGCGCCGCGGAAGGTTCCGGCGGGGGCGGTGATGGTGGTGGCGTCCAACATGACGGGGTCTCCTTGAGCGTTGGTCTGGGGTGCGATAGCCCGAAGCTATCCGCCCTCTCCGGGCGCTCAGGCGGGATGTACGGCTGACACGACAGGATGCCGCGATCCGCCCGGATCGACCACGAGAAGCGCCCGCAGTACCACGCTGTCTGCCACCTGTACGAGCTCGGCGCCGAGGGAGCGCACGTGGGACGCCGGGCGCAGCGCGGCCCCCCGCGGCAGGATGCCCTCGCAGCGCACGGCGAGGCGCAGCATCCGCCCGGCACCCGTGGATGTGAGGTCGACGCTCACCCCCACCCGACGCGCGTCGGCGTGCTTGACCGCGTTGAGAAGCCCTTCGGCGACGATGTCGTAGGCGTCCCGCGCGAGCGTGCCATCGCCGTCGAGCGCGGCGCGGGCGTCGTCGTCGATGCGCACGTCGACGGCGATCACGTGCGCCCAGGTGGCGATGACCTGGTCGACGGCCTCCGCCCCGACGGGCGGCGCCGGGCGCGCGAACACGTCGGCGGCCTGCGCGAGCAGCTCGTCGATGTCGGCCGCGATGCCTGCGCTCGGCGTCTGCAGCTGCAGCACGCAGCGGGCCTGCACGTCGCGATGGAGGATCTGGGCGGCATCCGTCAACGCCGCCCGAGCGGGGGCGGTGCCGCGGCGCAGCGCCCGCTGCTGGGAGGCCACGGCGTGGGAGAGGCGGCGCTGCTCGACCTGCAGCGCGTGCACGACGGCGGCGAGCATCGCGAACGCGAACGCGATCAACGGGAACGCGAGGGCGGGGATCAGCACCCGTATGCCGGTCAGTCCACCGAGCACCGAGGCGAGCGACAGCGCGAAGCCGGTGAGGACGGAGACTCCGAGGAAGACTCCGGCGCGCGCTCTGCCGCCACTGAGCACCGACAGGCGGCGGGGCAGGTAGTCGGTGGCGAGCGATCCGATCACGAGGAACACGGCGCCGACCACGAGTACCGCGGGGGTCGCCGCCCGGACCGCATAGGGAAGCATGAAGACCAGGTAGACGAGGCCGACGAGGCCGACCGGCGGCAGGCGCAGGCCGAACAGTCGCGCGCGACGCACGTCGAGCTCACCGGGCATCCGGGGCGGCTCCGCCGCCGCGAGATCGGCCAGTTCATGACTTTCCGCGCGGGCTGCGTCGGCTGCGAAGGCGCGCACCTGCTCGACAGTGGGCGGGTCGTTCCATTGGGCGAGGCGGGTGCGGGCGTCGTCGACGACGCGCACGACGAGCGCCCGGGCCGCACGATCGTAGGCCTCCGTGCTCTGCTGCGCTGCGGCGAGCTCGGCCCGCACCGAGCGAAGCAGCGCGTTGACGCGCCGGCGGGAACGGATCGCGTCGACGACGAGCGCCGTGACGGACAGCGTCACGAGCCACACGATGAGGTTCGTGGCGACGCGGAACGCGAGAACCTCGACCGAGTCGCCCGGGAATCCCGCGGCACGCAGCGCCGCGTCCTGCACGAGCGGTCGCGCGGCGGCAGCGACGGCCACGCCGGCGAGCACGGCGGTGGCACGACCCCGTGGCGTCGGGATGTTCCGTTCGAGGACGGCGACGAGCCCGAGGAGGAGGCCGAAGACCAGCGCGCCGATGAGCGACACGACGAACCCGTCGAACGCCTCATCCGGCGGCAGGTCGCCGGCGGGGCTCACGACGGTGAGCGAGAGCGCGACGGCGACCGCGAGCGTCCAGATCGAGACGTAGGCGCCGCCGCCGACCACGTGGACGACGGCCGACGCCAGTCGTCTCATCGCACGGGTCCGAAGGCGGAGATGTAGGCGGCAGCCGCGGCGACGCGGGGAGTGACAGCAGGATCGCCGGTGAGGCGCATCCGCTCGAAGATGCGGCTGATCGACCGTTCGACGGCGCGGACCGTTGCTCCGGATGCCTCGGCGATCTGCTCGTTCGACCAGCCGCGCGCGATCATCGCGAGTACGTCGATCTGGTGCCGCGTGAGGGTACCGAGCTTGTCGGCGACGGGCGCTGCGACGGTCGGCGCCGGTGTCGGGTGGGTCGACAGCGCCGTCTCGAGCGCCTCGAAGAGCACCGCGGGCGAGGTGAGCGCGTCTTTGCTGACGAACACGGCACCCGCCACTCCGAGCGGCTCGGCGCCCGCGGCGGCGCGCGGGTAGCTGGAGAGGAAGACGATGCCGAGGTGCGGAGCGAGTCGGTGGAGCGTCTGGGCGAGGTCGATGCCATTGGGACGACTGCCCAGGTCGATGTCGGTCACGAGGGCGTCGGGATCGACCTCGGCGAACAGTCGCATGGCCTCATCGGCGGATGCCGCGCCGGTCGCATCCCAGCCGTTGCGGGTGAGCAGCTCGCACGCGAGCGTGCGCAGCGCCGCCTGGTCCTCCACGACCAGCACGCGACGCACCCACCCCGCTCCCACGGTGTCCACGCTAGTCGAGGAAACGGTGCCGATCGGCACGATGACAGCCCGCAGCGACGCCGAAGGTCGGGTTACGCAAGCTCGCGGCATTCGACCTCTGAGTGGCGGCCACTCCCAGTGCGACAGCGGCGATGGTGGAGATGGGGGGAATCGAACCCCCGTCCATCGCTGGGTCTCTGCGCCTTCTCCGGGCGCAGTCTGTGCAGACGTGTTCTCAGTCCCGACGCTTGTCACAGACACCTGCGTCGACGGACTCATCCTGAAAGAGTCCCTCGCAACCCTCAGGCGAGGTTACGAAGCAAGATTCCTAGATGACGCCAGGACCCGTATCGGAATCACATACGGACTGACGGACTCGGGCTCGCTGCTCAGGCAGCGAGGGCGAAGTCGGACTGCGACTTGTTGGCAGTTATTGGTTCGCAGGGGGCGTTCACGAGATAACCCTGCATCCTCGGCCCGCTTCTCGCAGATTCGCAGGCGATGTCGAAACCGATCATCCCCATGTTCCCTCGGTGAGGGGCCGCTGTCGCACTGTGGAGTTGCCATGCCCTTGCGGGCGATCGGAGGCGCGAGGCATCCGAGCGTTTCAGAATACAACGGATGCCGCGCCCCTGCCATTCCCCGCCGTCACCGCGGCGCGCGTGTGACGCCCACGGCGCGGCGCACCCGCCGATACAGTGAACCCACCCGGACCTGTGGAAGGAGCGCGATGTCTGCGCGCGTGAGCTTGGGCGCCCTGGCGGGCGTCGTCGGATTCCTGGCCTTCGTCGAGTTCACGAGCGGCGTGCTGCAGGGCTACTACACCCCGATGCTCACCGACATCGCCCGGCATCTGTCCATTCCCGACGCCGACGTGAACTGGCTCGAGGGAACCCAGCTGATGCTCTCGGCGCTGGTCGTGCCCGCCTTCGCCAAGCTCGGCGACATGGTCGGACACAAGCGGATGCTGCTCATCTCGACCGCACTGACCGCAGCCGCGTCGGCGGCGCTTCCGTTCACCGACTCGTTCCCGGTCTTCCTTGCGGCGTGGGCGCTGCAGGGCTTCTACGTGGTCTGGCTGCCGCTGGAGATCGCCCTCATCTGGTCGCGCACGCGCGGCCGAGAGGGGCGCGCTGTGCTCACCGCGCGTGCGGCCGGCCTGCTCGTCGCGGCGCTCGAGATCGGCGCGATCTCCGGCGCACTCATCGGCGGTGCGCTCGTGGACGCGCTGCCCCTGCAGCTGGTGCTCGCGATCCCCGCCGTCGCGGTGGTCGCCTGCTTCTTCGTCGTCCTGTTCGGTGTGCGCGAATCGCCCGAGACCACCGGCGGCCGCCTCGACACCGTCGGACTCGTGCTGATCTCTCTGGCGTTGCTCTCGTTCACGGGCGGGCTGAGCCTGCTGCGCATCAACGGCCCGACAGATCTGTTCTCGTGGGGGGTCACGCTCATCGGCGTCGCGCTGGTCGTGCCGTTCGCCCTGTGGGAACTGCGCCATCACGACCCGCTCATCGACGTGCGCATGTTCCGCTCCCCCGCGCTCGGTCCCGTGTTCCTGACAGCGGGCCTGTTCGGCGTGAGCGTGCTCGGGTCACAGGCACCGCTGTCGACCTTCGCGCGCACCGACCCGACCGTCGCAGGGTTCGGCCTCGGCACGACCGGCTTCCAGACGAGCCTCATCATCGGCATCTACCTGATCGCCATGATCATCGGCGCGCTCCTCTTCCCTGCGATCTCACGCCTCGTCACCCCGCGGGTGACGCTGATCGGCGCCGCAGTGCTGGTGGGTGTCGGCTTCCTGCTGTTCGTGCCCTTCCACTCGGCCTACGCGAACGTCGTCATGAACATGGTCGTCGTGGGACTCGGATCGGGCGCGCTCGTCGCCGCCCTCCCCGCCGCCGCGGCATCCGCTGCGCCGGCCACCCAGACCGGCGTCGCGACGGGTCTCACCAACTCCGTGAAGACCGTCGGTGGCGCCATCGCGTCATGCGCGTTCGGCATCGCACTGTTCCAGGGCAGCCTTGGCGCCGAGGGCGGCGGGCAGACCGCGGCATCCTTCTCGGGTTACCTCACCGTGTGGATCGTCTGCGGCGTCACCGCGCTCGTCGCCGCCGTGCTGCTGGTGTTCGTGCCGAAGCAGGCGTTCACGGATGCCGCGGCCGACGTGGCCGAGGCATCCGCCCAGGTCTGAGGATCAGTCGCCGAGGCGGTTGCGGGTGCGCATCGCGCGCTCGGCCTCACGGCGGTCCTGGCGCTCGCGCAGCGTCTGGCGCTTGTCGTACTCGGCCTTGCCCTTCGCGACCGCGATCTCGACCTTGGCGCGGCCGTCAGAGAAGTAGAGCTTGAGCGGCACAAGCGTGTAGCCGCCGGCGGAGATCGCATGGCTGAGCTTCACGATCTCGTCCTTGTGCAGCAGCAGCTTGCGCAAGCGCTTCGCGGAGTGGTTGTTCCAGGTGCCCTGCGAGTACTCGGGAATCGTCACCGCGTCGAGGAACGCCTCACCGCGCTCGATGAACGCGTACCCGTCGGAGAGGTTCGCGCGCCCCTGGCGTAGCGACTTCACCTCGGTGCCGGTGAGCACCAGGCCCGCCTCGTACGTCTTCTCGATCGAGTACTCGTGGCGCGCGCGACGATTGGTCGCGACGACCTTCTCCCCGCGTTCCTTGACCATGACCTGCTCCTCCGGGATACTCGCGCCGATCGACGCGAGCCCTCCAGTCTATCGGAGCCGGGATCAGGCGCGAAGCCACCGCCGGATCGCGAATCCCGCCGACAGAGCGGCGAGCACCACGCCGATCACGATCATCGCCGGGATGACGTACCAGAGGTCGTCCGTCGTGACCCAGGAGGTGATGAACGTCACCCTCGGCTGCAGGTAGCTGCCGACGCCGAACTGCACGCCCGCCCACACCGTGACGCTCGCGAGCGCCGACCCGATGACCGCCGAGATCACGCCCTCGAGCACGAAGGGGGTCTGGATGAACCGGTTCGACGCTCCCACGAGGCGCATGATGCCGATCTCCCGGCGTCTGGCGAACGCCGACAGCCGAATGGTCGTAGAGATCAGCAGTACCGCGGCGATGAGCATGAGCACGGCGATGCCGACGGCGATGTAGGTCGCGACCGTCAGCGCCGAGAACAGCGGCTGCAGGTACTGCATCTGATCGGCGACCTCTTCGACGCCCGCGGTCGAGGAGAACTGCTCGGCGAGCACGTCGGACTGCGACTGGTCCTTGAGGTTGATCCAGAACGTCGCATTGATCTGGTCGGGGCTGATCACCGAGGCGTACTGCGATCCGAGCTGCTGGATGGCGCTCTGGTAGGCCTCCTGACTCGTCTGGAACGTGTAGTTCTTGATGAGCGGCGCGAGCGTCGATCCGTCGAGCGTCGCCTTCACGGCGGCGATCTGGTCATCGGTGGCCGCGGTGCCGGGGGCGCAGTTCTTCGCCTGGGACACTGTCGAGCACATGTAGACGGCGACCTGTGCGCGGTCGACCCAGAACGAGCGCAGCTTGCCGATCTGCGACTGCATGAGCATGGCGGCGCCGACAAAGGTCAGCGACACGAAGGTCACGAGGATGACCGAGATCACCATCGAGGCGTTGCGGCGCAGCCCGCCGAACGCCTCGCCGAGAACGAGTCCGAGCCTCATCGCGTGGGTCCCACTTCCTCGCCCGGGCCCTCGAGCCCGAGACGGTCGGCGACGCCCAGCGCGTCGAGCGAAAGATCATCCGCCTCCGTGGGGCGGGGTGCTGCCGGTGCCGGCGCGGCGGTCGGCGCGGCCTGCGGAGCGGGCGCCTGCGGCGGGGTGACCGGCGCCGCGTCGGGCGCCGCCGGCTGCGGCGCCACCGCGGGCTGCGCGGCGACCGGCGGAACCGGCGCCTGGGAGTCCGCGGCGATCTCCTTCTGCAGCTCGATGACCTCGGTCAACGCAGCGACGGCGGCCGCGCCGCGCTCCTGCTGCGGCTGCAGTCGCGGGATCGACGAGGTGTCGCCATAGCCGCCGTGACGCTCGTCGCGCACCATCTCGCCGCCGCGCAGCTCGATCACGCGGCGCTGCATCTGGTCGACGAACGCGGCCTCGTGGGTCGCCATGAGCACAGTGGTTCCGCTCGCGTTGATGCGGGCGAGCAGCTGCATGATGTCGACGGATGTCGCGGGGTCGAGGTTTCCGGTCGGCTCGTCGGCCAGCAGCACCTGGGGACGGTTCACGAGGGCGCGGGCGATCGCGACGCGCTGCTGCTCACCACCGGACAGCTCGTGCGGAAGGCGCTTCTCCTTGCCGGCGAGGCCCACGAGCGCGAGCGCCTCGGGCACCGCCTGGTGGATGAATCCGCGTGAGGATCCGATCACCTGCAGGCTGAACGCGACGTTCTGGAAGACGGTCTTGGTCGGCAGCAGCCGGAAGTCCTGGAACACCGAGCCGATGTTGCGGCGGAAGTAGGGGACCTTGCGGCTCGCCACCCGTCGCAGATCCCTGCCGAGCACGACCACACGGCCCTGACTGGGGATGTCCTCGCGGAGGATCAGACGCAGGCACGAGGACTTCCCCGATCCCGACGCCCCCACGAGGAAGACGAACTCGCCGCGTTGCACCTCGAAGTCGACGCCGTTGAGGGCGGGCTTGGAGGTGCCGCGATACCGCTTGGTGACGTTCTCGAACCGGATCATGGCTGTGTCAGCCTAAGCGCGGCTCTCGCGGCATCCGGGTGCGACACCCGGGGGCGCGACATCCGTTCACCGGATGTCAGTCGTCGTCGTCCTTGCGCTTGCGCCAACGGATTCCGGCGGCGATGAAGCCGTCGAGGTCGCCGTCGAAGACCACGGCGGGGTTGCCGACCTCGTGGCCGGTGCGGAGGTCCTTCACGAGCTGCTGACCGTAGAGGAAGTAGGAGCGCATCTGGTCGCCCCAGCTCGCCGTGATGGTGCCGGCGAGCTCCTTCTTCTTCGCCGCCTCCTCCTCGCGCTTGAGCAGCAGCAGCCGGGTCTGCAGCACGCGCATGGCCGCCGCGCGGTTCTGGATCTGCGACTTCTCGTTCTGCATCGAGACGACGATGCCGGTCGGGAGGTGGGTGATGCGCACGGCGGAGTCGGTGGTGTTGACCGACTGCCCGCCGGGGCCCGAGGAGCGGAACACGTCGACGCGGATGTCACCCTCGGGGACGTCGACCTCGACGGCCTCCTCCATGACCGGGATGACCTCGACCGCGGCGAAGCTCGTCTGTCGCTTGTCGGCGCCGCCGAACGGGCTGATGCGCGCGAGACGGTGGGTGCCGGCCTCGACCGAGAGGGTGCCGTAGGCGTAGGGCGCGTCGACCTCAAAGGTGGCCGACTTGATGCCGGCGCCTTCGGCGTAGGAGGTGTCCATCACCTTGACGGGGTACTTGTGGCGCTCGGCCCAGCGCAGGTACATGCGCATGAGCATCTCGGCGAAGTCGGTGGCGTCGTCGCCGCCGGCGCCGGAGCGGATGGTGACGACCGCCGACCGTGAGTCGTACTCACCGTCGAGGAGGGTCTGCACCTCCAGCTGGCTGATGACCTCCCCGAGGTCCTTCAGCTCGCGGCGGGCCTCGTCGGCCGAGTCCTGGTCCTCGAGCTCGTTGGCGAGCTCGACGAGCACCTCGAGGTCGTCGAGGCGGCGGGCGACCGCGTCGATGCGGGCGAGGTCGGCCTGACGGTGGCTGAGCGCGCTCGTCACCTTCTGCGCCTTCTCGGGGTCGTCCCAGAGGTCGGGTGCACCGGCCTCCTCGCTCAGGCGAGAGATGTCGGCGCGCAGCGCATCGACGTCGACGACGGCGGTGATGTCGGCGAACGTGGAGCGGATGGCCTGGATATCGGCGGACAGATCGAGCTCGAGCATGACAGTCCAGACTAACGTGGAAGCGATGGATGATCGTGCGGGCCTGGTGCTGGGCCGACTCGCACCCATGATCTACGGGCCGACCATCCTCTTCTCCCTCGGCGAGGGCGCGGTCATCCCCCTCGTGCCGGTCATCGCGACGAACCTCGGGGCGGATGTCGCGGGTGCCGGTTTCATCGCGAGCGCGCTGGTGGTGGGGCAGCTCGTCGGCAATCTCCCCGCCGGCTGGCTCGTCGCCCGCGCCGGTGAGCGCGTGACGATGGCGATCGCCGGCGGCGTCGCGATGCTGGGCGTGCTGGGCACCGTGTTCGCGCCGAGCCTGCCGGTGTTCGCGGCGGCGGTATTCGTGATCGGCTTCTGCGCGGCCGCGTTCGGGCTCGCCCGCCATTCGTTCATGACGACGCGGGTGCCGCTGCACTTCCGTGCGCGGGCGCTGTCGCTGCTCGGCGGCTCCTTCCGGCTCGGCATCTTCGTCGGTCCGTTCATCGCCGCCGGGCTCCTCGCGGTCTTCGGCACCGAGCATGCGGCGCTCTGGTTCTTCGCCGGATGCCTCGCGGTGCTCGTCGTTCTCGTGCTGTTCGGTCCCGACCCCGAGCGTGTCGCCCCGCCGGGAGGGGAGCCGGTCGTCGCGCTCGAGCGGGAGGGCGTGTTCCGCACGATGTGGCGCCACCGCGGCGTGCTGTCGCGCCTCGGGGTGGCCGCGGCATCCCTGTCGGCGGTGCGCGCCGCCCGCCAGGTGGTGCTGCCGCTGTGGGGCGTGTCGATCGGGCTGGACGCCAGCACCATCGCGCTCGTCGTGGGCGTGTCGGGCGCGATCGACTTCGCCCTGTTCTACGCGAGTGGGCAGGTGATGGACCGCTTCGGGCGGTTGTGGGCAGCCTTGCCGGCCATGCTGCTCATGGCGGGCGGATTCCTCGTGCTCGCCTTCACCCACGACGTGTCGGGACGCCTCGGCTGGTACCTTGCCGTCGGCATCGTGCTGGGGCTCGGCAACGGGCTCTCGAGCGGCATCCTGCTGACCCTCGGGGCCGATGTCGCACCGCGCGCGGATCCCGCGCCGTTCCTCGGGTCGTGGCGCACGCTGAGCGATGCGGGCGGGGCGACCGCTCCCGTGCTCGTGAGCATCATCGCCGCGGCCGGCAGCCTCGCGATCGCGACCGGCGCCGTCGGCCTCATCGGTCTCGCCGGCGCGCTCGCGTTCGTCCGATACGTGCCCCGGTTCGTGCCGCACGCGCGGACGAGCCGACGCGGCTAGCGACTCGGAGTCAGCGGGTCTCGACGAACGACTGCGTGCCGATGACGGTGAGCAGCGCCAGCTTCTCGGCGTCGGGGGTGCCCGGGGTCGCCGTGAACACGAGCAGTCGCTGTCCCGTGTCTGTGTCGAGCAGCGTCTGGCAGTCGAGTGTGAAGGTGCCGATCTCGGGGTGCACGAAGCGCTTCGTGGCGGGATGCTTCTCGCGCACCTCGTGCTCGGCCCACAGCGCCCGGAACTCCGGGCTCTCGTCGTCGAGCGCACGCACGACCCGACCGGCGAGCGAGTCGTCGCCGTAGCGCACGTAGGCACTGCGCAGCTCGGCCACGAAGGCGCGGGCGCGCTCGTCGTGGTCGTCGCGGGCGTAGACGTCGCGCGAGGCGGGCTGCGCGAACCACCGGTAGACGGTGACTCGCGCGAGGCCGGTGAGGGCCGTCGCGTCGCCGAGCAGCGCCTTTGCGGGCGCGGTCTGCACGAGGGTCTCACCGAACTCGTTCACGACCTGCGCGGGGGTGTCGCGCAGCCGGTCGAGGATGCGCAGCATCGCCGGCGCGACGTGCGAGCTGCCGCCGGTGCGCTCGGGCGCGGGGTGCCCGGCGAGGCGGAACAGGTGGCCGCGCTCGTCGTCGCTCAGCCGCAGGGCGCGGGCGAGGGCGGTGAGCATCTGCTCCGACGGCTGGGGGCTGCGGCCCTGCTCGAGCCGGTTCAGATAGTCGGTCGACATCGTCGCGAGCTGGGCGACCTCTTCACGACGCAGCCCCGGCGTGCGGCGGCGCGGGCTGCGCGCGAGCCCGACGTCCTCGGGTTGCAGCGCCTCGCGTCGGCGGCGCAGGAAGTCGCCCAGCTGTTCACGGTCCACTCCCCCATGGTCGCCGCGACCCGGCGCGCGAGCAAGGGATCGCCGATCCCCCGATCGACGAGTCCTTCCCGGATGCCGCGCCCCGCCCGACGATCGAGACATGACCGATTCACGCATCATCCTCATCACCGGCGGTTCCCGTGGCCTGGGCCGCGCCACCGCCCTCGCCGTCGCGGCCGCCGGCGACGACGTCGTCGTCACCTATCGATCGGGCGCCGGCGACGCGGCATCCGTCGTGTCCGACATCGCGGCGCTCGGGCGGCGCGCGGTGGCGCTGGAACTCGACACGACCGCACCCGAGACGTTCGCCGCGTTCGCCGACACCCTGCGCGCCACGCTCGCGGCGACCTGGGGACGCGAGACGTTCGACGGGCTGGTGAACAACGCCGGGTTCGCCGGCAGCACACCGTTCGGCGGCATCGAGCACGAGACGATCGACGCGCTGGTCGCCGTGCATTTCACCGGGGTCGTGCTGCTCACGCAGCAGCTCGAGCCTCTGCTCACCGACGGCGGCCGCATCGTCAACATCTCCAGCGGCCTTACCCGCAATCCCGCCAACTCGGCGTATTCGGTGTACGCCGCGATGAAGACCGCGATCGAGACGTGGACGCTGTATCTCGCGAAGGACCTCGGCCGGCGCGGCATCACCGTCAACACGGTGGCGCCGGGGGCGACCGCGACCGACTTCGCGGGCGGCGGCATCCGTGACGACGAGGGCTACCGCGGCATGATCCTGCCGACGGTGGCGCTCGGCCGCATCGGCGAGCCCGACGACGTCGGCCGGGCGATCGCCGCCGTGCTCGACCCGCGCCTGGCGTGGGTCACGGGGCAGCGCATCGAGGCGTCGGGCGGCCAGCGCCTGTGACCTGCGAGGGGGCGGATGCCGCGGCATCCGCCCCCTCGGCCTCGATGTCGCGCCGGGCTCCTAGGCTGGAGGGATGACCGTTCCCTCTGTGACCCTCAACTCCGGTTATGACATCCCCCAGCTCGGCTTCGGCGTGTTCCTCGTGCCGCCGGCCGAGGCCGAGAAGGCGGTGAGCGAAGCCCTCGAGGTGGGCTACCGCCACATCGACACCGCCGCGATCTACAAGAACGAGGAGGGCGTCGGCGCCGCGATCGCGGCGAGCGGCATCCCTCGCGACGAGCTCTTCATCACCACGAAGCTCTGGAACGACCGGCAGGCCGGTGACGAGCCGCTCGCCGCGATCCGTGAGAGCCTCGACAAGCTGCAGCTCGACCACGTCGACCTGTATCTCACGCACTGGCCGACGCCCGAGAAGAACACCTACGTGAACGCGTGGGAGAAGCTCATCGCGATCCGCGATGCGGGCCTGTCTCGCTCGATCGGCGTCTCGAACCACCTGCCCGAGCACCTCGATCGCCTCGTCGCCGAGACCGGCGTGGTGCCGGCGGTCGACCAGATCGAGCTTCACCCCGCCTACCAGCAGCGCGACGAGCTCGCGTGGGCGGCCGACCACGGCACGATCATCGAGTCGTGGGGTCCGCTCGGCCAGGGCAAGTACCCGCTGTTCGAGAACCCGGCCGTCGTCGCGGCGGCCGAGGCGCACGGTGTGAGCCCGGCGCAGGCGGTCATCCGCTGGCACCTGCAGCGCGGCTTCGTGGTCTTCCCGAAGTCGACCCGCAAGGAGCGCATGGCCGAGAACTTCGAGGTGTTCGGTTTCGAGCTGACCGCCGACGAGGTCGCCGCGATCGACGCGCTCGACACGGGTGACGGCTCGGGCCGCGTCGGCACGCATCCGCTCGAGTTCAACTGACCTCGTCTCAATAGGTCACGGCCGGTCGCCTTCGGGCGGCCGGCCGTTGCCGCGTGCACTCGGGGCGTACGTAACCGCCCCGCGGCACACGTGATCGCGGCATCCCGGGTCACCGCAGCGCGACGCGGCTCGTGGCGGTCGAGGTGAGATCGACCCCCGCCGGCACGAACGGCGAGAGCAGCACCGACCGCCAGATCGACGTCACTGTCACCCGCGCTGAGCGACCGTCGTCGGTCACCGCGTCGACGAGCACGGCGTCGGCCCCCGTCGCGGCCAGCGCACGCTCGGCACCCGAGGTGATGTCTTCCCCACGCAGCACGATCACCGCCCCCTCGCCCTCCAACCGGATGTCATACGAGGATGCCGCGGCCACCGCCGCCGCGTCGGCGACACCGTCCAAGCGCTTCTGCGCGAGGAACAGACCCGTCGCCTCGGCGCACACCAGCACCAGGGCGATCGCGAGCATCCCGTAGCCGAGCACGAGCGGGAGGATCGACCCCTCGTCATCGGTTTCGCGCCGCCCGCTCATCGTCCCGGTCCCGCCGACACGAGCTGCACTGCCGAGGCCTCGATCGGCACGGCCGCGAGATCCTCCCACCCGAACACGGGCGGTACGAGCGGCAGCGCCACGCGCGTCTGCACGGTCGCGGTGAGCACGACGCCGGGGGCGGGGCATCCGTCGTCCGCCGGGGCGCAACGGACCCGCACCGAGATGTCGGCGGGGTCGATGCCGTAGTCGGCGGCGGTGGTCTGCACCACCCGCGCGATGTGGCCGTCGATATCGCCGTCGGCCACGGCGATCGATCGAGCGAGGTGGCGGGCCGCGGCATCCGCGCCGAACGCATGCGACTGCACGAGCCCGAGGGTCACGACCAGGTAGACCACGGGAACGAGCAGCAGCAGCCCGGCGACGAGGAACTCGATCGATGCCGAGCCGTCATCGGGGTCAGTCGAAGGATTCGAGCGGCGCATCGCCGGTCACCTCCATCGCCCCGGGGATGCCGACGAGGCCGATCACGGGAAAGGTCGCGCTCACGGTGACCCGCACCGTCGGGAACCCCGCCTCCGCCGACGTCGCCACGCGGATCTCGTCGATCAGCCCGCCACCCACGGCCCGCGTGATGGCGTCGCGGGTGCGCGCCTCGCCGTCTCCCGGCGTGGCATCGGCGAGGGCGGCGACGTGTGCTCCTTCGGATGCCGCGTCCTGCACGACGTTGCGTACGTACACCGCCAGCGCGAACTGCAGCACCGCCAGCGTCAGTACCGTGAGGAGGGCCCCGACCATGACGAACTCGGCCGCCGCGGATCCCTCGTCGTCACGCCGCCGCCTCAGAATCCGGAGACGCGGGCGATCGCGTTCTGGAACAGCTCGGCGAGCGCGGGGCCGGCGAGCGCCCAGATCACCACGACGAGTCCCGCCGTCATGAGGGTGATCAGCACCCATCCGGGCACGTCGCCCGTGTCGTCGTGAACGGCACCCGCCCAGGCCGCCCGCAGGCGGCGCCACATGCGCGTCATCTCTCTCACTCCTTCCGCGCGGATCCCACATCCGCGCGTCATCGACCGTGGAGGGCACGGTCACCCCATCCCGAACCGGAGCATGACGATGCCCGGAAAGATCGCGAACAGCACCGACAGCGGCAGGATCACGAAGACGAGCGGCAGCAGCATCGCGATCTCCTTGCGGCCGGCGGCCTCGAGCAGCGACCGCTTGGCATCCTCGCGGGCGTCGCCGGCTTGAGCCTCCAGCACTCCCGCGAGCGGTGTGCCGCGGTCGAGCGCCGACGTCAGCTGATCGACCGCGCGCGACAGAGCGGGCACCGCCGCGTCGCGTGACAGCTCGCGCAGAGCGGCGGCCAGGGGCATCCCGGATGCGACCATCACCACCACGCGCCCGAACTCGGCCGTCAGCTCGCCCGAGCCGACCGCACTCACCCGGCGAAGCGCATCGAGCAGGCTCTCTCCTGCGGAAAGGCAGAGTGCGAGGAACTCCAGCACCGTCGGAAGCTCCTCCCGGATGCGGTGCTGGCGGCGCCGTGCCGCCGTCGTCAGAGTGACATCGCACAGCACCGCGCCGGCGGCAGCCGCCAGCACCGGGAGCACCACCAGCAGAGCCGTGCCGGAGCGGGCGATGACGATCCCCACCGCGACAGCGGCGCCGACGCCGGCCCCCGCGAGCGCCCAGCCGAGTTGGCGGGCACGGAAACGCGCGACATCGATCTCCCATCGCGCGGCGGCCAGGCGCGCGGCGACGGCCTCACCGCCGCCCAGCGCCCCGACGATCCGTGCCCGCCACACCGTCCACGAGTTCCCGAGCGTCGCCACCGGGTCGAGCGGTGTGAGCCCGCGAGGATCTGCGACGTGGCGCACGTACGGCTGGATGCGATCGGCGAGACGCGGTGCGCCCCATTGCGGCAGCGCCGCGAACATCAGCAGAACGCCGGCGGAGAATGCCCCGCCGAGCAGCACGGACACGGCCATGGTCGGGAGCAACGCGGCGGTCATCCGAACCACCGCCGCGGCTCCGGGAGACGCCCGAGCCGAGACATCAGCCAGAACGCGAGCACCGAGGCCGCCGCGCCGAATACGACGAGGGCCACCCCGCCGGGCGACGCGTACGCCGCCGCCCCTTCGGCGCGGAGCGAGAGCAGCACGAGGATCACCCACGGCGCCGAGACGCCCAGCACCGCTGCCGCCCGCACCCAGGACTGCCTCGCCTCGGCTTCGGCTCGCGCCGCAGCGTCGGCGCGGATCGACTGCGAGAGCGCCTGCAGCACCGGCACGAGCTCGGTGCCACCGACCTGTCGGGCCATGCGCAAGGCCTCGACCAGGCGATCGGCGACAGGGTCGGAGAGAGCGGCCTTGAGACGGGCCATCGCACTGTCGAAATGACCGGATGCCGCGACATCCCGTGCATACGACGCGAAAGCCCCGCGCAGCGCGGCCGGCGCGGATGCGGCGAGCGCGGCGACGGCGTCAGGGAGCGCGACTCCTGCGCGCACGGAGGCGACGAGCAGATCGCAGACGTCGGGCCACAGCGCTCGGCGGGCGCGCACCAGGCCCCGGGCGCGCGACCGGAGCCACGCGAACGGCGCACCCGCCGCGGCGAGCGCCGCCACCGCCGCCACCACCGGCACTCCCGTCAGGAGCAGCGCCGCCGACGCGGCGACGGCGGCGAGCGCGAGCGCCGACAGCACGACAGCACGGCGCCGACGCGCGGCGAACCCCGCCTCGGCGAGAAGACGGTCGAGCGCCGGAGCCGACAGCGGTCGCGTCGGTCGCGTCGACGACGTGCGGGGCCAGAGCCACGGCGATACGACGAGCAGCGCGCCCGCGCCGAGCAGGAGGCCGAGAAGAATGCTCATGCCGTCCTCCCCGTCGGCATGAACCCTGTCGCGACGGGGCGCACCTCGATCACCCCGTCGACCACCCGGCCCGTCGGAGCGACGATCTCCGCGACGCGACGCGTGCCCGCGGCATCCTGCCGGCAGTGCACGACGAGGTCGACGGAGCTCGCGATCGCGGGCAGCAGGAAGTCTCGGTCGATGTTGCGGCCGGCCAGCAGCGGGAGCGCGGCGAGCTTCACGAGCGCGTCGCGCGCCGAGTTCGCGTGGATCGTCGCCGCCGCCGGCACGCCCGTGTTCAGGGCGAGCACGAGGTCGAGGGCCTCGGCGTCGCGCACCTCGCCGATGACGAGCCGGTCGGGTCGCATACGCAGCGCCTCTTTTACGAGCCGCCGCAGCGTGACCTCTCCCCCGCCTTCGAGACTCGGCTGGCGGCTCTGCATCGCCACGAGGTCGGGCATCTCGGCGGCGAGCTCGAACGTCTCCTCCACCGTGACGATGCGCTGATGCGGCGCGCACGCGGCGATCAGCGCCCCGAGGAGCGTCGTCTTCCCGGCATGGGTGGCACCGGAGACAAGGATGCTGCGTCCCGCCCGCATGGCCGTGTGCAGCAGGTCGGCACACTCCGCGTCGAGGGAGCCCGCCGCCACGAGGTCGCCGAGCCCGCCGAAGGAAGGAAGGAACTTGCGGATGTTCACCGACCAGTGACGCCGCGTGATGTCGGGGATCACGACGTGCAGACGGCTGCCGTCGGGCAACGACGCGTCGACGAACGGCTGACTGAGGTCGACGCGGCGGCCGGTGGTGTGCAGCATCCGCTCGACGAGGTCGCGCACCCCTTCGTCGGTGAGCGTCAGCGCGACGCGCTCGCTGCGGCCTCCCCGCGCGATGAACACTCGGTCGGGCGCGTTGATCCAGATCTCCTCGACCGTCGGGTCATCGACATAGGTCTGCAGCACCCCGAATCCGCTCACCGCGGCGAGCACGGCACGCACCGCGGCGTGCTCGTCGTCGAGGGGAGCCGCGCCGCGCGCGAGCGCCTGATCGTTGAAGCGCCGCACTTCGGCGCGCACGACGTCCGCGACGATCTCCGGATGCCGCGACGCGTCCGTGCGGTCGGAACGCAGCCGCTCACGCACCCGCTCGACCACGACGGCGCGGCCGGTGGGCGGCGTCGCGATCGGAGGCGGGTTCATGCGACGCATCCTGGCAACGAGCGCCGTCTGCGCGCGGAGCGCTCTCCACAGTCGCCCTCGTGGGGAGGAGACCAGGTAGGGGCGCGTGCCGCATCGCGGACCCAGCCCGCACCCGATCGCGCCAGCCACGAACGACTCCCGTGACGGCTAGCCGCGAGACCGCCGGGAACCGTTCCCGATCACCGCTCCCGCGCGGATGCCGCTCACTAGACTGATCGCACTCGCGGGAGTGGTGAAATTGGCAGACACGCAGGATTTAGGTTCCTGTGCCTGAGGGCGTGTGGGTTCAAGTCCCACCTTCCGCACGACCGGCGGCCGTTGTCGTCGGCAGGTCCCCTGTCTAGATCGGGTTTCCCGTGCACCACGCAGCGCTCATCCCCTGGCTCGACCCTGTCCACATCATCAACCAGGCAGGTCCGTGGGCTCTCGCCGTCGTCTGCTTCATCGTGTTCGCCGAGACGGGCCTGCTCGTCGGGTTCCTGCTGCCCGGCGACACCCTGCTGATCATCGCGGGTGTGCTCACCAACACCCACGACATCTTCGGGCTCAACATCTGGGTGGTGTCCCTGCTCATCGCCCTCGCGGCGTTCATCGGCGGTGAAGTCGGCTACCTCATCGGACACAAAGCCGGGCCGGCGATCTTCGAACGCAAGGAATCCGGGCTCTTCAGCAAACACAACGTCGATCGCACGAACGCGTTCTTCGAGCGCTTCGGCGGACTCACCGTCATCCTCGCCCGCTTCGTGCCGATCGTGCGCACCTTCGCGCCGGTCGCCGCCGGCGTCGGCCACATGCCGTGGAAGCGCTACTCGCTCTACAACTTGATCGGCGCGGTGCTCTGGGGCTTCGGCATGACGATGCTCGGTTACGTGATCGCGTACGTGCCGTGGATCCGTCATTTCGTCGTCAACTACATCGACCTGATCCTCGTGGGTGTCGTGGTGCTGACGGTGCTCGTCACCGGCTACCACTACCTGCGCGAGCGTCAGAAGGCGAAGAAGGCGCGCATCGCCCGGGATGCCGCGGCATCCGCCGGCGAGGCCTGATCAGCGCAGCGTCAGACGTGGGCGTCGTGCTCGACGTGCCCGGCGGGCTCCAGCTGGAACGTCGAGTGCTCGACGTCGAAGTGGTCGGCGAGGCACGTCTGCAGACGGCTCAGGATGCCGCCGGCCTCCCCGCTCGCGAAGCACTCGTCGGTCACGACGACATGGGCTGAGAAGACCGGGGCTCCCCGCGTCAGCTGCCACACGTGCACGTCGTGCACCGCGACGACGCCGTGCGTCTGCAGGATGTGATCGCGGATCTTCTCGACCTGCATGCCGGCCGGTGCCGACTCGGCGAGCACGGAGAACACCTCGCGCAGCAGCCCGATCGCGCGCGGGATCATCAGGGCGGCGATCGCGAGCGACGCGATCGCGTCAGCCTGACCGAACCCCGTCACGAGGATCACGACCGCCGCGATGATCACCGCCGCGGAGCCCAGCAGGTCACCCATCACCTCGATGTAGGCGCCGCGCACATTCAGGCTGTGACGCTGGGCGGCGCTGAGAAGCCACATCGCGGTCGCGTTCGCGAGAAGTCCCACGATCGCGACGACGAGCATGGGGCCGGCGAGCACGTGGGCGTCCTCGTTGGAGACGAGACGGGTGATCGCCTCGACGACGATCCAGACGCTCAAGCCGATCAGGATGACGCCGTTGATGAGGGCACCGAACACCTCGGCGCGCTGGTAGCCGAACGTGCGCCGCTCGTTCGCCGGCCGGGCCGCCACGGCGCTCGCGATGAGCGCGACGACGAGGGCCGCGGCATCCGTCAGCATGTGGGCCGAGTCGGCCAGCAGCGCGAGCGACCCCGTGAGGATCGCCCCCACGACCTGGACGACGAAGACCACCGAGGTGATCGACAACGATATCGCCAGCAGTCGGCGATTGCTTCCCCCGCGGAGCCCCCCGGCTCCGTGCGCGTGATCGTGCATGACTCCACGGTAGAACCGCGAGGTGCCCGATGTCGCGTCCTCGCGCTAGTCGGGAACGAGACCGATTCTCAGGGTCGCCGCCGCAGGCCGCGACGCCGCCGCGTCCCTGCGTCAGAGCGCGCTGAGCAGCGGCGCGAGCGCGACGAAGGCGCGCGCGCGATGGGATGCCGCGTTCTTCTCCGCCGCACTCCACTCGCCGACGGTGCGCTCGGCCGCGGGATCCTGACCCTCGGGAATGAAGATCGGGTCGTAGCCGAAGCCCCCGTCGCCCGAGGCCGCCCGCGCGAGGCGCCCGGGCCACACGCCCTCGACGACGTGCTCGTCGCCGCCGGGCACGACGAGCGCGATCGTCGAGACGAACTGGGCGCCGCGGTGCGTGTCGGCGACGTCGGAGAGCTGGTCGAGCAGCAGTTCGAGGTTCGCGCGGCCGTCTTTGCGGTGGCCGGCCCAGTAGGCCGAGAACACGCCCGGCGAGCCACCGAGCACGTCGACGCAGATGCCCGAGTCGTCGGCGAGGGCGGCGAGGCCGGTGTGGGCGGCGGCGGCCCGCGCCTTGATCAGCGCATTCTGCGCGAATGTGACGCCGTCCTCGACCGGTTCGGGCCCGTCGTAGCCGACGACCTCGAGGTCGGGCCGGGTCGCGGCGACGATGGCTGCGAACTCCTCGACCTTGTGGGCGTTGTGCGTGGCCAGCACGATGCGCTGTGGCATCCGCTCAGCCCTCGAGCGCGGCGGTCTGGGCGTCCCGCAGCGACGCGGCACCGGCGACTCCCAGTTCGAGCAGGCGGTCGAGTTCGCGCTTGTCGAACGGCGCGCCCTCGGCGGTGCCCTGCACCTCGACGAAGAGCCCACGGCCGGTGACGACGACGTTCATGTCGGTCTCGGCGCGCACGTCCTCGACGTACGCGAGGTCGAGCATCGGCTCGCCGTCGATGATGCCGACGGACACGGCCGAGACCGAGTCGATGAGCACCTGCGACTTCTGGCCGATGAACTTCTTCTCGCGCCCCCACGCGATCGCGTCGGCGAGGGCGACGTAGGCGCCGGTGATCGCCGCCGTACGGGTTCCGCCGTCGGCCTGCAGCACGTCGCAGTCGATGACGATCGTGTTCTCCCCGAGCGCCTTCGTGTCGACGACGGCACGCAGCGCGCGACCGATGAGCCGGGAGATCTCGTGCGTGCGACCGCCGATCTTGCCCTTCACGCTCTCGCGGTCGTTGCGCTGGTTGGTGGCGCGGGGAAGCATCGCGTACTCGGCGGTCACCCACCCCTTGCCCTTGCCGGTCAGCCAGCGCGGCACGCCGTTCGTGAACGACGCCGTGCACAGCACCTTGGTGTTGCCGAACGAGATGAGCGCGGAGCCCTCGGCCTGGGCGCTCCACCCGCGTTCGATGGTCACGGGACGCAGCTGGTCGACGGCGCGGCCGTCGGCGCGGACGATGTCGGTCATGAGATGGCCTCCTCGGATGCCGCGGCCCTCCGCGGCAGGTCGATGACTCCGGTCTGCACGAGCTGCACGCTGCGCACCTCGCGGCCCATCAGTCGGTGGGCGAGCCGGATGAAGTCGGCGGCGGACGTTCCCGTCGCCTCGTAGACGTGGTGGGGTGCGGCATCCGCAGGCGCGAGCAGGTCGCGGGAGACCAGTTCGCGGTAGACGTCCTTCGCGGTCTCGGTGTCGCTCGAGACGAGGCTCACGTCCGGCCCCATCACGTAGCTGATCGCGCCCTCGAGGAACGGGTAGTGGGTGCAGCCGAGCACGAGGGTGTCGACCCCCGCCTCCCGCAGCGGCGCGAGGTACTCCTCGGCGGCGCGCAGCACCTCGGGCGAGCCGGTGACGCCCCGCTCGACGAACTCGACGAACAGCGGGCACGCCTGCGTGAAGACCTCGACGCCGGGCGCGATCTGCAGCATGTCCTGGTAGGCGCCCGACGAGATGGTGCCGAGCGTGCCGATGACACCGATGCGGCCCGACCGGCTCGTCGCGACGGCGGTGCGCACGGCGGGGCCGATGACCTCGACGACCGGCACGTCGTAGCGTTCGCGCGCGTCGCGCAGCATCGCCGACGACGCCGTGTTGCAGGCGATCACGAGCATCTTCACGCCCTGCTCGACGAGGGTGTCGAGCACCTCGAGCGAGTAGCGCCGCACGTCGGCGATCGGCTTCGGGCCGTACGGCGAGTGGGCGGTGTCGCCGACGTAGAGCAGCGACTCGGCCGGCAGCAGCTGCGAGATCGCCCGGGCGACGGTGAGACCGCCGACCCCGGAGTCGAAGATCCCGATCGGCGCGCTGTTCACGATCACCGAGCCTACCCGCGTGCGGCGCGCCCCTACGCTGGAGCCATGCCCGAGAGCACGGCTCTGCTGACCGACCGGTACGAACTCACCATGCTCGACGCCGCAGTGCGCGACGGCACCGCGAACCGCCGCTGCGTGTTCGAGCTGTTCGGCCGGCGCCTGCCAGGCGGTCGGCGCTTCGGTGTCGTCGCCGGCACGGGCCGACTTCTCAGCCTGCTGCGCGACTTCCGCTTCGGCGAGGACGAGCTGCGGTTCCTGCGCGACGAGAGAGTGGTGGATGCCGCCACCCTCCGTCTCCTCGAGCAGTACCGGTTCACCGGCACCATCACCGGCTACCGCGAGGGCGAGCTCTACTTCCCAGGCTCGCCCGTGCTCACCGTCGAGGGAACGTTCGCCGAGGCGGTCATCCTCGAGACGCTCGCCCTCAGCGTGCTCAACTACGACTCGGCGGTGGCGACGGCCGCCGCGCGCATGTCTATCGCCGCCGGATCGCGACCCCTCGCCGAGATGGGTTCGCGTCGAACGAGCGAGCAGGCGGCGGTCGCGGCCGCGCGCGCCGCGTTCATCGCGGGATTCGGGGCGACCAGCAACCTCGAGGCGGGGCGCCGGTTCGGCATCCCCACGATGGGAACGGCGGCGCACGCCTGGACGCTGCTGCACGACACCGAGGAAGACGCCTTCCGCGCGCAGATCGCAGCGCTCGGCGTCGACACGACCCTGCTCATCGACACCTACGACATCGACCGCGGGGTCGAGACTGCGGTGCGGGTCGCCGGCCCCGGGCTCGGCGGGGTGCGCATCGACTCGGGCGATCTGCCGGTCGTCGCCGCGCACGTGCGCGACCGACTCGACGCCCTCGGTGCGCCGCGCACCCGCATCACCGTGACGAGCGATCTCGACGAGTACGCCCTCGCCGCTCTCGCCGCCTCCCCCGTCGACGCGTACGGGGTCGGCACGTCGCTCGTGACCGGCTCCGGGAGCCCCACGGCGCAGATGGTCTACAAGCTCGTCGCGCGGCAGGATTCCGCCGGCACCTGGATCCCCGTGGCGAAGGCGTCGGCCGAGAAGGCGACGACGGGTGGCCGCAAGAGCGCCTTCCGGACGCTCTCGGGCGGGGTGGCGACATCCGAGCTCATCCGGGTGGCGGACGGCTTCGACACCCCGCACGGCAGCGACCACCCCGACGCCCGGGCGCTCCAGACGGTGCTCGTCGATCACGGCGACATCGACACCGCGTTCGAGGGGTCAGAGGGCGTGTCCGCCGCACGCGCCCACCACATCGCGGCTCGCGCCGAGCTGCCGTCGCGGGCCCTCGGACTCAGCCGATCGGACCCCGCGATCCCGACGGTCTACGCCGCCGGGTGATGAGCGGGGCGGATGCCGCGCTCACGCCTTGAGCGACTCGTAGATCTCCTTGCAGGTGGGGCACACGGGAAACTTCTCGGGGTCGCGCCCCGGCGTCCACTTCTTGCCGCACAGCGCCCGCACCGGCTTCCCGGTGAGCGCGGACTCGAGGATCTTCTCCTTCTTCACGTAGTGGGAGAAGCGCTCATGGTCACCGGGCTCGATGTTCTCCTCGCGGATGAGCTCTTCGAGCTCTCGGTCGAGGGTGGCCAGACCCCCATGGTCGGGCGCGTCGAGTGGGGTGCTCATGGGTTGCCAGTGTAGCCGCGGGGACGCCCGCTCGGACCGGTGATCCCCAGCCCGGAGCGCACTGTCAGGGCCCGCGCGTAGGATCGCCGCGTGGCGAAGAAGGTGCACCGCATCCACTCGCTCCCGGACGACGCGCCGTGGGCGGGAGGACTGCCGCCCGAGGGGTCGCCGGAGCATCCCCTCTCGATCCGCGCCCTCGATCGGGTGCTCTCCCTGCAGCGGCCGGTCGTGCTCGCACACCTGCGCAGCGTGCGGCTGCGGCATTCGGATGCCTCACCGGCAGAGATCGTTCGCGTGCTCGAGCGTCGCTACCTCACCGCCATCACGACCGGCGGCGCTGCGGTGGGTGCGACTGCCGTCGTACCGGGGATCGGGACGGGCGTGACACTCGCCCTGAGCGGTGTCGAGACCGTGGGGTTCCTCGAGACGACGACCCTGTTCGCACAGTCGATCGCCGAGGTGCACGGCGTCGCAATCGACGACCCCGACCGGGCTCGAGCGCTGGTGCTGACCCTCATGCTGGGGCAGGAGGGCGTGGCCCTCGTGTCACAGCTGGCCGGTGAGGCCACCGGACGCGGTCAGAACCGCGCCGGCTACTGGGGTGACCTCGTCACCCGCACGATCCCCCGCGCCGCCCTGGGTCCTGTGGTCGACACCCTCAAGTCGACCTTCGTGCGTCATTTCGCAACCCGCGGCGGCGCCTCGATCATCGGGAAGGCACTCCCCTTCGGCATCGGCGCCGCGATCGGGGGCACGGGCAACCATCTGCTCGGCCGCCGGGTCGTGACGACCTCACGGAAGGCCTTCGGCGCGCCCCCGGCGATGCTGCCCGTCGAGCTCGAACCTCGCGCCGGGGCCCGGCGTACCGAGCACATCGTCGGCGGCGCGCTCGGCCGTGCCGCCGGCGGCGCCGCCGCGATCACCGGCAGCGCGGTGCGCGGGGTGTCGAAGGCGACGGAGCGGCTGCGCCCCCGCCGGGAGCTGCGCATCCGGGAGAACCCCGCCCCCGACGACGACAGCGGGCGTCGACCCTGAGGTCGACGCCCGCGGTGCCGCATCCGTTCGTCAGCTGAGCGAGCCGAGCGTGACGTCGACCGTGTGCGATGCGCCGTCGCGCACATAGGTCAGCGAGGCCTTCGCGCCCGCAGCAAGCGCACGCACCTCGGCGGTCAGGTCGACGGCACCGGTCACGGGCTGGCCGTTGAACTCGGTGATGATGTCGCCCTTCTGCAGGCCCGCGGCGGCCGCCGGGCCGCCCGAGGTGACGTCGGCGACATAGGCGCCGGAGATCGTCGCGCCGGTGACGTTCGCCGAGTCCTGCACCGACGCACCGAGCAGACCGTGCGTGGCCTTGCCGTTCTGGATCAGCTCGTCGGTGATGCGCTTGACGATGTCCGACGGAATCGAGAAGCCGACGCCGATGTTGCCCGACTGGGTCCCCGATGTCGACGAGCCGGTGCCCGCGATCGCGACGTTGATGCCGATCAGCTGACCTGAGGAGTCGACCAGCGCGCCACCGGAGTTGCCGGGGTTGATGGCGGCATCCGTCTGGATCACCGAGATCTTGATCGTCGAGGTCGTGGAGGTCTGCGTCTGGCCCTGTCCGAAGTCGAACTGGAACGGCGACTGCTGGCCCTGCTGCGTGTCGCCGCCCGAGCTGCCGGAGCTGCTGGGAGCAGACGACGCGATCTCGATCGAACGGTTCAGAGCGCTGACGATGCCGTTGGTCACGGTGTTCGACAGGCCGAGGGGCGCGCCGACGGCGATCGTCTGGTCGCCGACGTTGAGCTTCGACGAGTCGCCGAAGGTGATCGGGGTAAGCCCCGACGCGCCCGTCAGCTTGATGACGGCCAGATCGTAGGTCGGGTCGGTGCCGACGACCGTCGCGTCGTAGATGTGACCGTCGGAGGTGGTGACCTTGAGCGTCGCGTCGGCGGTCGCACCATCGAGGGTGACGACGTGGGTGTTGGTCACGACGTACCCGTCGGCGGTCAGGATGACACCCGAACCGGTTCCGGCGGACTGGCCCGACTCGGCACTGATCGTGACGACGCTCGGCACCACCTTCGCGGCGACTGCCGTGGTCTGGTTGACGGAGCTGGTGTCGTTCACGGTGAGCGTCGTCGGGCCGGATGCCGCAGACGTCGTGCCCTTCGGGCTCCACAGCGTCATGCCGGCCGCCGCACCGCCGAGGCCGGCGGCGCCGCCGACGATCGCCGCGGCGACGAGGAGGCCGACGGCGCGCGTCGCGCCGGACTTCTTCTTCGGCGCAGGAGCAGCAGGGGTGCCCCAGAGGGGAGCGGTCGGGCCGGTCGCGGCCGGGCCGAACGACTCACCCGTCGCCGGGGCGACCGGAACGGTCGGCGCCGTCGCCGAGGCGGCCTCGGCCGCGGAGATCTCAGGAAGCGGGGGCCGTGCGGCGGCGGTGTCGACGGCCGGCTCCGGCGCAGGGCTTGGGGTAGGGCTCGGGGTG
>NZ_JYIY01000080.1 GCF_000956535.1 Microbacterium ginsengisoli
GGGTGAAGCACGTCGAGGTCCTCGTGAAGATCAGACAGTTAGCGCTACTGATCCTCGGGGACCTCGACCCCTACCCGCCGAACCCCACCCGGCAAGCCTCACCCCCACCGAATGTCCGAAGAGCCGGCAATCGCCGCGCCGACCGTGCCGTCGTTGTCGTAGTCAGGGTCGGTGACGATCAGGCGGAAGCCGTCGTCGATCGCCGCTGAGACGACATGGATGCCGCCGCTGCCCCGCACGCCCGCGACCGCCAGTCCGATCGGGGGGATGCTCGCCGAGGCGGGACGGGCAGGTGCGCTCATGGCGTCATCGCTGTCCGAACCTGCGCGCTGTCGACGATCTGCTCGAAGCTGACCACCCGGTCGGATGCCAGCCGCCAGATGTGCGCGACCCGCGCGGTGAACGGGCGCCCGGTCTGGCGGAAGGTGCCCGAGTAGGTGCCGATGCCGACCTGCACATCGCCCGCGTCGACGAGCTCGTCGAGGTCGAAGCGATAGCCGTCGAAGTCGCGGGCGAGGGCTTCGAAGACGTTGACGCGCACGGCATCGGGGCCGATGTACGTCCCCGCGCGTGGGAACCCGGCCGCCTCGGTCCATGTGGTGTCGGCCTCGATCGGCGCGAGCATCCCGGCGAGATCGCCGCCGGCACTCGCCTCGTAGTGGCGAGTGATGATGTCATGAGCGCGAGTCATGGCGGTGTCCTTTCGGTGGGTCAGACGGGCTGGACGTCGGGGTACACGACGTTGCCGAGCGGATAGATGTGGCCGCCCGCACGCCGGTGATCGGCGCCGCCGTCGGGTGCGGTGCCGAGGAAGATCCCCGTCGTTCGCAAGGCGTAGCCCAGGTCGTGCAGCCAGACGCTCGCCACCGGGATCACGAACTCGCGGAACGTGAACAGGTAGAGGCCGGAGTCGTCGAACTTCCACACCGTCGACATGTCGACGTCGCCGTGCCCGCGCTGCTCGCCGTGCAGACACTGCCAGCAGTAGCGTTCGCTCGAGAGGAACACGTGCTCGTACAGGTGCACAGGGCTGTAGCGCACGAGCTCGCGGAAACCGATCAGGTCACGAGAGGGCGCGGGCTTCACCCCCGTCACATCTTGTCCGACGACTCGCCCCGCGGCGATCGTCTGCTGCACGTGCGGCATTCCCGGTCGCGGCTCGCCGATCACGGAGTGGATGATCAGTGCGCGACCGGTCGTCTCCGACCAGAACACCGTGATCGCGTCCTGAGACCGCGACGCGAGGGGCAGGTTGAAGAACACCACGTCGTCGCGCACACGCACGGCGTCGTACGGGTCCACCGTGCCATCCGGTGCGCTCAGAAGGGCTGCCGACCGCCACCGGGCGGTGCCATCGGCCAGGACGTCCACGGCGAGACCGATGCCGCCGTCGAACTCCCAGGCGATCGATCGTCCGGCGAGGTCGGCCTGCGGCATCCGATAGGTGTCGATTCCGGTCGCGAAGTCGTCGTATGACTTCCACGTGCCCTGGTCGGCATCGTGGGTCGTGCGCGAGACGGTGACGTTCTCGGAATGGGACATCAGTGACCTCCGGTGAGAGTGGGTGAGGGGGAGGGGATGAGGAGTACGGCCTTGATCAGCCCCTCCGTACGACCGCGAACGGCGGCGAGCGCGGTGCTCGCCTCGTCGAGCGGGAAGATGTGGGTGATGAGCGAGGCGAACGGGAATCGCGCCTGATCGAGCAGCGTGATGGCGCGTTCATAGCCGCCCGCGGCAAGGAACGACGGCAGGATGTCGATCTCCCGGGTGAGGAGGTCCTCATCCGGTGCGATCGTGAGCGCCGCGCCGCCGCCACATGCCCCGGCGAGCACGACCCGACCGCCGCGCCGGACCAGACGGATCGCGTCCTGCTGCGCCGTGGGGTTCCCGGCGCACTCGATGACCACGTCCGGACCGCCGGGGAGCAGGTGGCGAATCCGCGAGTGGAGCTCGGCCCCGCGCTCTGCGAGGGTGTCCGTCGCGCCGAACGAGCGTGCGAGCACCCGCCGCTCGGGGCGACCGCCGACGACGATGACGTGCCGCGCGCCGGCCGCCGACGCCACCGCTGCGACGAGCAGACCGATCGGGCCTGGGCCGATGATCACGACGTCGTCGCCGAGGCCGACGCGACCGCGCTCGACCGCCCGCACCGCGACCGCGAGAGGCTCGGTGAGCACCGCGACGTCGTTCTGGAGTGTGGGCGGAAGCACGTGGATGACGCCCTCAGGGGGAACCACCAGGTGGGTGCCGTAGCCGCCGGTGAAGGGCGAGAGCGTGCGGGGGATGTTCACACCCATCTGGCGCCCCGCCGCAGGTGAGACCGCGGGATCGTCCCGCTCGCAGAGGTTGCGCCGACCCTCGCGGCATCGCGCGCACCGCCCGCAGGCCAGCAGCATCTCCACCACGACGCGATCACCGACGCGCAACCCGGGGCGGGCCGCCTCGGTGCCGATCGAGATCACCGTTCCGACGAACTCGTGACCGGGCACCAGCGGGAACGGGTCACCGATCTCGCCGTCGAGCAGATGCAGATCGGTTCCGCAGATGCCGACGCGGTCGACGGCGACCACGACATCGGATGCCGCGGGCACGGGTGCCGGGCCGGTGACCGTGTCGATCGTGCCGGGAGCGACGAACAGGACCTGCGTCGCCGTGCCGGTCGCGTCGTTCATGCGAGTGTCCTTCCCCGCGGCGCATCGTCGTGCCGCTGTGTGAAGGCTCGCGTGCCCGGACGCGGGGCGGTTGCGTCGGAGCGCGCAGATGTTGAATCGGCGCGCAGTGTGTCCCTCCCGGGGGCGACGTCAGCGGCGGGTCATCCGGGACCGGAACTCGGACGGGGTCTCGCCGTAGACAGACTTGAACGTGCGCGAGAAATGGGCCACGTCGGCGAACGACCAGCGGGCGGCGATCGCCGTCACGGTCATGTCCGCGAAGTCCGGGTCTGCGAGTTCGTCGCGGCATCGCTCGATGCGGCGCAGCCGGATGTAGGAGCCGACGCTCACCCCCTCGGACTGGAACAGCGAATGCAGATAGCGCACCGAGATGAAATGGGCGTCCGCGATGAGCGACGGCGTGACGCCCGGGTCTTCGAGCACTGCGTCGATGTACGAGTAGATCCGATCGATCAGCCGTTCGCCGCCAGCGCCCTCCGTCGCCGGCAGCGAGTCTCGCAGCAGGATGTTGACGAGGTCGACCGCATTGCGCGCCAATCGCCAGCCTGTCGCGGTGCTGACCGCCTCGAGTCGCCCGGCCAGTTGCAGGAGCACGCCGCCGACCATGCTCCCCAGGTGGTCGTCCTTGCCCAGCGCAGTCGCCGTCAGCCGGGCGATGCGATCGTCGGACAGGTCGACGAGCCGCTTGGGGAACATGGCGACGATCGTGCGGATCGATGAGTCGTCGAATGCGAGCGTGTACGGACGAGTCGTGTCATAGACGGCGATGTCGCCCGGTGACAGCACGACGTCGCGGCCGTCCTGGCAGATGAAGCCGGAGCCTTCGACCATCAGGCTCACCTTGTAGCTCGGTTCGGACTCCGACTCGGCGACGAGGCGGCGTGTGCGCTCGACCACATGCGGATCGGCGGCGATCTCGACGATCTTCAGGTCGCGCAGCTCGGCGCTGCGCGCCGCGGCGTGGAAATGGTGCGGGCGCCGACTGGAAACCTGCAGGGGGACGAACGTATCGCGCACCCTCTCACGGAAGGCCGTGAACGAGTCGATGTGGTGGAGCGGGCTCGGGGTGGCGTGGAGCATTCGGGGTTACCTCCAACGAGTCGCGGTCGCCGGTGACCGCGTGGTCTGCATCGTATATGACCGACGACGTCGCGGCTACGGCGCCTGGAAGACGTTGTGCACGCACGTGCAATGCGGGTGCCTCGCCGTTCAACGGCCCCCGCGCCGGTATTGCGAGGCTGTCCGCGACGCAGCTGTCCCTCGCGTCGCATCTCGTACGAAGGAGTACACCCATGAATCGCACCATGCGGGCACTGCTCGCGGTAGCGGCGACAACAGCTGTCATCGCTCTCGCGGGATGTGTTGCCGACACCTCCGCGTCCCCCACATCCGGCGGCTCGGCGGCCGCCGGGACGGCCGCGTGCGGCCTCGGCAACGGCCAGAAGGCCACCGGAACCCCGATCAAGGTCGTCGCCATCGCCACCGAATCCGGCGGCGTCGACTTCTCGTCCTCCCCGAATTCGGCCAAGGCCTACTTCGACTGCATCAACGACAACGGCGGGATCAACGGCCGCCCGATCTCCTACCAGGTCGGAGACGACGCCCTCGACCCCACCAGGACGGCGCAGATCGCGACCGGCTATGCGTCCGACTCCTCGATCGTGGCCTCGGTGGGCGACGCCTCGTTCGTCGGCTGCCAGCAGCAGAACGACGCCTACAAAGCGGCGGGGCTCTACTCGATCCTCGGCGTCGGGGTTCCGCAGTCCTGCTTCTCGTCGTCGAACCTCGCGCCCGTCAACGCCGGACCCCGCATCTCCGCCCTCGCCACGCTGCAGTACTTCGAGCGCGCCGGGCAGGCCGGCAAGTTCTTCGCGATCGGCATCAACACCCCGGGCAACGGCGACTGGGTGGCATCCGGAATCTCGGCCTACGCGAAGTCGAAGGGTATCGACCTCGTCGGCAATGTGCTCTCCGACCCGAACGAGAGCAACTGGCTTCCGCTCGTGAGCCAGATCTCCTCGAGCGGCGCGACGAGCCTCGTCATCGCGGACCCGGCGCCGATCACCGCGTCGATCCTCACCGCGGCCGAGCAGCAGGACGCGAAGGGGTCGATCCAGTGGTCGTGCACGGCATCCTGCTACGACAAGCAGTTCGGGCAACAGATCGGCCAGTACTGGGACGGCTTCGTCGCCAACTCCGAGCTGCAGCTCGTCACGACCACGACCGGCGCCGACCAGACCCTCTGGAAGGCCGTGATGGACAAGTACGCGGCCGCCGACGCGCCGCGCGACACGTTCAGCCAGGCCGGCTTCCTCGCCGCCAAGATCTTCACCGACACCCTCATCAAGCAGTTCCCGGATCCGTCGAAGATCACCCGCGACACCGTCTCGCAGGCGCTCCTCGGAATCAAGGGCTTCTCCTCCGACCTCCTGTGCGCCCCGTGGTACTACGGCGTCGCCGACCAGCATCACGCCAACCACGCGACCCGCATGGCAAAGCTCGTCAACGGCGAGTGGCAGGAGCTCGAGGGCTGCCAGAACGTGACGGACCCCGAACTGACTTCGATCGAACAGGCCGAGCAGTCCCAGGGTCTTCTGACGGGGAACTGATCACACCATGAATCTGCTGCCCTTCCTCGTCGCCGGCCTCGTGATCGGTTCGGTGTACGCCCTGTCCGGAGTCGGGGTGCTCGTGCTCTACCGCACGACCGGCGTCCTCAACTTCGCCCACGGCGCCATCGGTGCGTTGGCCGCGATGCTGCTGTGGCAGCTGGTTCCCACCCAAGGACGTCTGCAGCCCGCGATCGGGATCGCCGTGTGCATCCTGATCGCGGCTGCGGCCGCCCTGCTGTTCGGGCTGCTCGCCGGCCCCTATCTCGCGCGCATCGACGAGCTGCGCAAGGCGATCGCCACCCTCGGTTTCGCCCTCGTCATCATCGGCGTGCTGCTGTTCACCTGGAACGACAAGGCCCGCACTCTGCGGCTCGACACCAGCTCGATCGCGATCAACGTCGGCGGCACCCGCGTGAACCTCACGCAGATCATCTGCCTCCTGCTCGCCGTGCTCGTCGTCGTCGCCACGGTGCTGGCCTTCCGCTACACGAGCATCGGCATGTCGATGCGAGCGCTCGCCAGCGACCGCGAGCTCGCCTCGGTCGTCGGCACGAACGTGCGACTCGTCGAGAACGTCGCCTGGGCGCTGTCGGGCGCGATCGCCGGAGCCTCCGGCATCCTGCTCGCCAACCAGACCCGCCTGGAGCCCGCCTTCCTGACCTTCCTCATCATCCCCGAGCTCGCGGCCGTCGTGATCGGACGCTTCTCCTCACTGTGGCTCACGCTGGTCGGCGGACTCGTGATCGGTGTCCTGCAGACCCTCGCGTCAGCGTGGGAGCCGATCACCGCCTACGCGACGATCGTCCCCTTCCTCATCGCCACCGTCGTCATCCTCATCGGCCGACGTCGCGTGCTGACCATCGGAGTGGTGCGCTCATGATCTCCTTCCTCGCCCGCCGAAACACCCGTGTCGGCGCGATCGGCCTCCTCGTGGGCCTCGCGCTGGCGGTGGTCATCCCGTTCCTCCCCGGTATCGGCCAGGGGTCCGGCCTCTTCGCGCTCACCGCATGCGCGATCTACTCGCTCGCCGCCCTCGCCGCCGGCATCCTCTACGGGCGCCTCGGACTCGTGTCGCTCATGCAGATCGCCCTCGTCGCTGTCGGTGGATGGGTGACGCTGCGCCTCTACTACGCGACCGATCTGCCGTTCGAGCTGGTCGCGGTGGCGGCGGCCGTCGTCACGGCGCTCATCGGAACGCTCCTGAGCCTTCCCGCTCTCAAGCTCTCGGGACTCTCCCTCGCGATCGTGACCCTCATGATCGCGGGCGGCATCCAGGTCGTCATCACGGCGACCGGGTTCCCGAACGGCGGAACCGGGTTCTTCGGGCGTCTCCCCGCCGGCACGGTTCCCGACACCATGCCGCGGCCGACCTGGGGTGCCTCGGACGATGCCTACTTCCGGTATGTCGCGGTGGTCGTCGCGGTCGTGTTCCTCGCTGTCTGGTGGCTCCTGTCCTCCCGGGTGGGACGCGCCTGGGCGGCGATCCGGCAGGGTGAGGCGGGCGCCATCACCCTCGGCATCCCGGTGACGCGTTATCGCATTCTGGCCCTCCTGCTCACCAGCTTCATCACCGGTCTGTCGGGGGCGCTCCTCGCGGCCAACACGGGGGTGCTCGACTCCACCGGCACGACCTTCAGCGCGCAGCAGTCTGTGCTGCTGTTCGCGACGGTGCTCATCGGCGGCACGTTCTCACTGAGCGGCGCCGTGATCGGCGGCATCTTCTTCTACGGCGTGCCCGTGCTGCTCCAGGCCTGGGGAGTGAGCGGCGATCTCGTGTTCATCATCCTGGGCCTCGGCACGATCCAGGCCATCACGACCAATCCGATCGGCATCGCCGGCTCGCTCGCCGCGCTGGCGCGTCGATGGCGAACACCGCGCCGTGCCTCACGTGCACGCGAGGTGACCGCATGAGCCGCCTCGTCATCGATCGCGTCACCGTGCGCTATGGGGGCGTCACCCCGCTCGACGCGGTCAGTCTCGAGTTCGAGGACGGCGTCTGCGGGATCATCGGACCGAACGGTGCCGGCAAGACCACGACCTTCAACGTGCTCTCCGGGTTCGCCATCCCCGCGGAGGGGAGCGTGCACCTCGACGGGGAGTCGCTGCTGGCCGTGCCGCGGCATCGTCGCGCCCGCTGGGGGCTGCGCCGATCGTTCCAGCAGGAGCAGGTGATCCGGTCGTTGACCGTGCGTGAGAACCTCCTCCTCGCGGCGGAGAACTCGGGCGCGACCCGAGCGTCGGTCGACGCCGCGCTCGACTACGTGGGCCTGGATGGGCGGGACCGACTCGGAAGCGACCTCACGATCCTCGAACGGCGTCTCGTCGAGATCGCCCGCTGCGTCGTCGGCGAGCCGCGTCTCGTGCTGCTCGACGAGCCCGCCGCCGGTCTCGATCCGGCCGAGTCGGAGATGCTCCTCGGGGTGATCACCGGGATTCCGGCGACGACCGGCGCGCTGGTCCTCCTCGTCGACCACGACATGGATCTCGTGCGTGCCGCGTGCGCGACCGTCGCGGTGCTCGACTTCGGGCGCCGCATCGCGGCCGGGTCAACGGCCGAGGTGCTCACGTCCCCCGACGTCCGCAAGGCGTATCTCGGTATCGAGGAGGAGAAGGCATGAGCGAGCAGCTGGCGATCCGCGACCTCACTATCCGTCGTGGCGGGCGCGAGGTGGTGCGCGGTGTCGATCTCACCGTCCCGCGCGGCGAGGTGACGGCGCTGCTCGGGGCGAACGGGGCGGGGAAGTCCTCGCTCGTGCTGGCGGTCGCGGGGCTGCTGCGCGACATCCGCGGCGACATCGAGCTCGACGGCAGGGCGATCCGCGGGCTGCGTCCGAACCGGGTGCGGCGGGCGGGGCTCGCGACCATGCAGGAGGGCCACCGCGTCTTCACCGACATCTCGGTCGCCGACAACCTGAAGATCGCGGCTCTCCTCCTGCCGCGGCGCGACCGCGGTGCCGCCGTCGAGGAGATGCTCGACATCTTCCCCGAGATGCACGGGTTCGCCGACCGTGCGGCGGGCTCGCTCTCGGGCGGACAGCAGCAGATGCTCGCGCTCGCGAGCGCGCTCGCCGCCCGCCCCGAATACCTCGTCATCGACGAGATGTCGCTCGGACTGGCGCCGGTGATCGTCGCGCGTCTCGTACCGGTCCTGCGCAGCGTCGCCGCGCGCGGCGTCGGCATCCTTCTCATCGAGCAGTTCACCCATGTCGCGCTCGATCTCGCGACCTCGGCCGTCGTGCTCGCGCAGGGGGAGGTCACCCTCCGTGAGAGCGCGGCGACGCTCCGCGATCAGCCCGAGCAGCTCGCGGCCGCCTACCGACTCACCGAAGCAGAGGAGCAATCATGACCCACTACCCCTACATCGTCGTGGGCGCGGGGACGTCCGGATCGATCGTCGCCCGCCGACTCGCCGACGCCGGCAAGCGGGTGCTGATCGTCGAGGCGGGCCCCTCCAACTGCACCGAGCTCGTGCAGGACCTCAGTCACATCCCCGACCTCTGGCACACCGAGCGTGACTGGGACTACTACACGGCACCGCAGGCGCACGCGGCGGGCCGCCGCATCCATCTGCCGCGCGGGCGGGTGCTCGGCGGGTCCCATTCGCTGAACGCCGCGATCTGGGTGCGCTGCCTGCCGTCTGACTTCGATGGCTGGGCGGCAGACGGATGCCCCGGCTGGGCCTGGGCGGACGTCGAACCGGTCTACCGGCGCATCGAGGGCTGGCGCGGCGCGCCGGATCCCGCGCGCGGCACCGAGGGGCTGCTCCCGATCGAAGAGAACCAGCCGATGCATCCGATTCAGGAGTCGATCATCGACGCCGCCGTGGAGTGGGGGCTCGAGCGCAACCCCGACTACAACTCGGGGTCGATCGAGGGTGTCTCCCGCCAGCAGGTGACGGTCGAAGACGGCGACCGGGTGAGCACGTGGGACGCCTACGCGCACCCGGCCGTCGCTGCCGGAACGCTCGATGTGCGCACCGGGGTCGTCGTGCGGCGGGTCATCGTGGCGGACGGCCGTGCCACGGGGCTCGAGATCGAGTTCGACGGTCAGCTCGAGGTTCTGACGGCGGATGAGATCGTGCTGGCCGGGGGAACGTTCGGCTCGGCCGAGGTGCTGCTGCGCAGCGGCATCGGCCCGGCCGAGCAGCTCGCCGACCACGGCATCCCGCTGGTCGCCGACCTTCCCGTAGGCAAGAATCTTCACGACCACTATCTGGTGCCCGTCATCTTCGGCACCGAGCGGCCGGTCGAGGCGCCCGCCCCCCATCGCTCGGTCACGCAGAGCCATTGGTTCTGGAAGTCGGATCCCGCCCTCGAGGTGCCCGACACCCAGCCGATCACGTTCAGCGTGCCGATGCTCGAACCCGACATGTCGTTCGAGGGCACCGGGTTCACGCTCATGGCCGGGCTCGTGACGACCCACAGCCGTGGCGAGGTCACGCTCGCCGACGCCGGGGACCCTGCCGGCATCCGCATCGATCCGCACGTGCTGGAAGATCCGCGGGATCTCGCGAGCATCCTTGCCAGCGTGCGCCAGTGCCTCGAGGTGGGTGCGCAGCCCGCACTCGCCGACGCGTGGGGGGCGGCGGTCGTCTACCCTGCACCCGGCGCCGGCGACGATGCGCTGATCGCCTACATCCGCGAGCACGTCATCACCTACCACCACCAGGTCGGCACGTGCCGGATGGGCTCCGACGACCGTGCCGTGGTCGATCCGACGCTGCGCGTGCGCGGCGTCGCCGGTCTCACCGTGGCCGACGCGTCGGTCATCCCGACGGTCACCACCGGCAATACCAACGCTCCGGCCGCAGTCATCGGCGAGAAGGCGGCAGACTTCCTGCTCGCGTCAGCCGACGCGCCCGTCGCGGTCACCAACGCCGCCGTCTGAGCGCACCCGATCTCGAGGAGATGAGAACGATGAACCCCCTTCTGCAGCGCGTCAGCGTCGACGGCGGACGCCCGATTCCGGATGCCGCGACCGGCGAGACCATCGGCTACGCCCCCGAGCACGTCGTGAACGACCTCGAGGCGCTGATCACGAGGGCACGCATCGCGCAGCCGGCATGGGCAGCACTACCCGCCAGCGAGCGCGGCGCGCTGCTGCATGCGGCGGCCGAGCGGGTCGCGCTCGTCGCGGACGAGCTGGCCGACGCGGTCTCGCGCGAACAGGGCAAGCCGCTCAACGGCATCGGCGCCCGCGTCGAGGTGGGGGCGGTGCAGGGCTGGCTCCATGTGAACGCCGACCTCGAGGTGGCCCCCGAAGTGCTCGTCGACGACGCCGAGAACTACTCCGAGCTCATCTACAAGCCGGTGGGTCTCGTCGGCGCGGTGGGTCCGTGGAACTGGCCGCTCATGATCACGATCTGGCAGATCGCCCCGGCGCTGAAGATGGGCAACGCGGTCATCGTGAAGCCGTCGGAGTACACACCGCTGAGCGTGCTGGCGCTCGTCAGCATCTTGAACGAGGTGCTTCCCGAGGGGGTGCTGCAGGTCATCTCGGGCGGCCGGGCGGTCGGTGCGGCGCTGACGTCGCACCCCGCCTTCGGGAAGATCATGTTCACCGGTTCGACCGCGACGGGCAAGGCTATCGCCGCGGCATCCGCTCAGAACCTCACTCGGCTCACGCTCGAACTCGGCGGAAACGACGCCGGCATCGTGCTTCCCGGCACCGATATCGACGCCCACCTCGACGCGCTGTTCTGGGGCGCGTTCATCAACACCGGGCAGACGTGCGCCGCGCTCAAACGCCTGTACGTGCATGAGTCGCAGTACGAGCAGGTGCTCGACGCTCTCGCCCGGAAGGCCGCCGCAACCCCGATGGGGCGCGGCGTCGACGAGTCGAACGAGCTCGGTCCGCTGCAGAACGCGATGCAGTTCGACATCGTCGCGCGCCTCGTCGACGACGCGCGCGCCCGTGGACGCCGCATCGTGACGGGCGGCTCGCCCGCGCCACATCTCGGGCGCACGTTCTTCGAGGCGACGATCGTCGGCGATGCTGTCGACGGCGACCCGATCGTCGACGAGGAGCAGTTCGGGCCGGTGCTGCCGGTGATCCGCTACGACACGGTCGAGTCGGCGATCGCGTCGGCCAATCGACTGGATGCGGCACTCGGCGCGTCGGTGTGGGGCGACGATCCCGCGCAGACCCGTGAGGTGGCGCTGCGGCTCGAGGCCGGCACCGTGTGGATCAACAAGCACGGCGGGATCCACCCAATGGTGCCGTTCGGCGGCATCAAGGGATCGGGATACGGCATGGAGTTCGGGTTCGAGGGGCTGAAGTCCGTGGCGGTGCCCGTCGTCATCACGTCGCGATGAGCGTCATGCGCACCGCTCTGGTCACCGGCGCGGGCCGGGGCATCGGCCGAGCGTGCGCGCTCGCGCTCGCCGAGACGGGGGTGGCGGTGCTGGTGACGGACCTCGATGGGGATGCCGCGGACGCTGTGCGTGCGGAGATCGCGGATCGGGGCGGCGTGGCGCTGGCCCAGGCGCTCGACACGACCTCGAGCGAGGAGCACGCGCGCGCCATCGACCTCGTGCGCGCGCACTGGGGCGGGCTGGACGTGGCGGTGAACAACGCCGGGATCACGCAACCGGCGACGGACACGGCGGACATCTCGCCGGCGCAGTGGCGCCGCGTGCTCGACGTCAACCTCGATGGCGTCTTCTACGGCGTGCGCCTCCAGCTCCCCGCCCTGCTCGAGCGCGGCGGGGGAGTGATCGTCACGATCTCCAGCCTCGGCGGTGTGCGGGGGCTCGTCGGGATGTCTCCCTATGCGGCCGCGAAGCACGCGATCAACGGCCTGATGAAGACGGTCGCACTCGAGTACGGAAGTCGCGGTGTCCGGGCGTTGGCTGTCGGGCCGGCCTACGTCGCCACCGGTCTCGAGCGCAACCTGCCCGCGGACGTGCAGGCGAGCCTGCCCGGCCTGCACGCACTCAACCGCATCGGCCAACCGGAGGAGATCGGGGCGGCCGTCGCCTGGCTCGCCAGTCCCGCGGCAAGCCTTATCACGGGGTCGTACATCCCCGTCGACGGCGGCTACCTGGCGCGCTGATCGGCTGAGCGCCGCCTGCTCAGTCGGCCAGGGCGGCGTCGATGAGGGTTGCCGCCGCGGCGCGGGCCTGCGCCGCGGCATCCGTCGTTCCGGCGATGGCGGCGGTGGTCTGGGCGCCCTCGGCGAGGATCGCGAGCTGCGGAGCGAGACTCGCCGGGCCGCCGGCGTCGGCGACGAGCTCGGCGACGTACCGCTGGAAGTCGATCTTGTGCTCGCGCACGGTGCGGGCGACGGCCGGGTTGGCGGCACCGAGCTCGGCGAACGCGTTGATGAACCCGCAGCCGCGGAAGTCGGCCTCGTCGAACCAGCCGGCGAGGTAGTCGTAGACCGCGAGCAGCCGCTCGCGCGGGTCGCTGATCGCGTCGACCGCGCCGGTGACGCCGTCGGTCCACATGCCGTGGCGCTTGTCGAGCACGGCGAGGATCAGGTCGTCCTTCGATGCGAACTCCTTGTAGAGGGCCCGCAGCGAGACACCGGCGGCGTCGCGCACGGCGTCCATGCCGACCTGGCCGATGCCGCGCGTGTAGAAGAGGCCGTCCGCGGCGTCGACGATGTGCCCCCGAACCTCATCGCTCATGAGGGCAGTCTACTTGACAGTGAGAACGAGCGTTCTCTACAGTGGGGATCACGCGATGAGAACGCGCGTTCTCACTCTCTCGACCCCGAGACGCGCCCCACGAAGGAGACATCGGATCATGGCTGGAAACCCCCACAAGCTCGCCCTCGAGCCCGCCGCGCAGGCGTTCGTCGACGCCACCAGCGAGCCCCCGTTCCTCTACCAGCTCGCCCCCGCCGACGGTCGCGCCGCCGTGGACGGCGTGCAGGACGAGCCCATCGAGAAGCCCGAGATCGACGAGGAATGGGTCGAGATCGCCGGCGGACCCTCGGGTTCCGTGAAGGTTCGCATCGTTCGCCCCGCCGGCGCCACCGGTGTGCTGCCGGTCGTGCTCTACACGCACGGCGCGGGCTGGGTCTTCGGCGACGCGCACACCCACGACCGTCTCGTGCGCGACCTCGCCGTCGGTGCCCGTGCGGCCGTCGTGTTCCCCGAGTACGACCGTTCGCCCGAGGTGGGCTACCCGCACGCCATCGAGCAGGTCTGGGCGGCCGCGCAGTGGATCGTCTCCGACGGGGCATCCCATGACCTTGATGCCGCCAAGCTCGCCGTCGCCGGCGACTCGGTCGGCGGCAACATGACCGCCGCGCTCACCCTCCTCGCCAAGCAGCGCGGCGGCGTCTCGCCGGTCGCGCAGGTGCTCTTCTACCCTGTCACCGACGCCGCGTTCGACACGCCGTCGTACGAGACCTTCGCCGAGGGATACTTCCTCGCCCGCGAAGGCATGCGCTGGTTCTGGGACCAGTACACGACGAGCGAGAGCGACCGCGCCCAGATCACCGCGTCGCCGCTGCGCGCCGAGCTGTCAGACCTCGCCGGCCTTCCGCAGGCGCTCGTCATCACGGCAGAGGCCGATGTGCTGCGCGACGAGGGCGAGGCCTACGCGGCGAAGCTCCGTCAGGCGGGCGTTCCCACGACCGCCGTGCGCTACCAGGGCATCGTGCACGACTTCGTCATGGTGAACTCCCTGCACGCCACGCAGGCCGCGACAGCCGCGGTCGCCCAGGCGGTCTGGTTCCTGCGTCAGGCATTCTCTGGCGTAACGCGGGGAGGTTCCGACGGATCGCAGTAGAGTCGGCGGTGACCAACGGAGGTTTCCGGGCGGGGGGATCGAAGGGGGACGCATGGACACGGTCGTGCTCATCGCCGTTCTCTTCGTCGTCAGCGCCGTGGTCTTCGCGATCGTCGGAACCTCCTCGACCCGCGCCGCGGGAGCCGCAGCGGATGCGCAGCGGCTCATCCGGGCGGCCGGCGCAGCCGGCGTCGCCGCCGTCGCGTCGACGCTGCTCTATCTGCTCTACGCGGCCACTCCGGCTCTCACGACACTGATCATCGGAGACGTGGCCATGGTCACCGCTCCGGCGCTGATCTGGTTCGCGCTGCCGGCACCGAGAGCGGTGCGCACCGCGCGTGCCGCCGTCTCGGTGGCGTTGCTTCTCACGGTGTGGATGACGTCGGCCACGGCGCCGGTCGCCACCTCGGTGCTGGTCAAGACGATTGCGCTCGTCGTGATCACGGCCGGGGTGGCGATCGCCGTGCGGCGACGCGAGATGCGCGGCCGGCCCGGCGCGACGACGCTCTTCGCCACATTCGCGGGGTACGCCCTGTACTCGCTCGTGCGCGTGGTGCTCGGGATCGTCGCCGTCACCGGCGCGGCCCCGATCTCGAGCGACCTGTCGACGAACCTCACCAGCCTCGCGGGTGTGGCCGCGGTCATCGGAACGGGCATCGGATGCGTGCGCTTCGCGCGCACGAACCCCTCCTCGCGGGTCGCGCGGCCGGCGGCGCGGCTCGCCGGTGACGCAACGGCGACCGCGTGGACCGTGCGCGTCGCCGCTCCCGGGTCGCCCGATGAGCCTCCCCTCGGAGGAGCCGAACTGCTCGGAGCCGTGAGGGACCTGGATGCCGCAGCCACCCCGCACCGGAGCGGCCACGTCGTATTCCGCTCGACGCTTCCGCCCGACGCCGTGCGCGACATCCTCGTTCAGCGACTGGCACTCGCCGCGCACATCCCGCGCAGCGACGTGGCGAGCAGACTCACGATCGAGGCCGGGCCGGAGCCCGGCACTGCGGAGGGTTCCGCCCCGGAGTGAGGCGCGACATCCTCAGTCTCATCTGGGAACCGCGCCGCTACCGTTCGCCGAGGACGCGCACGGGGCGCGACGGAAGGGACCTGTCATGAGCGCAGGATCGACGCGTACGGCACCGTTCGGACTCGACCTCCCGATGGGGCGTGCTCAGCCGTCGGCGGTGCGCACGGTGATCGCGATCGTCGTCGCCGTGGTCGGCTCGATCGCCGCATGCGCCGTGCTCGCCGCGCTCGGGCCGATCGTGTTCCCGCGCACCGTCGGCTATGAGCACTACGCCTTCGCGGACTACGCCAAGCTCACGACGATCGGCGTGATCGGGGCCGGCATCGGCTGGCCGATCGTGACCCTCTTCTCCACCCGCGCCGCGCGGCTCTATCTCTGGCTCGCGATCATCGTGACCGTCGTCTCCTTCGCCCCCGATCTCTGGATCTGGTGGAAGGGTCAGGACGGCCAGGCGGTGTTCGTGCTGATCGTCATGCACGTGGCCGTCGCGGCGGTCACCTACCCGGCGATGGTCTTCATCGCGCCGCAGCGCCGCCGCGCCTGACGACGCGAGGTCATCCGCAGGCGCGCGATAATCGCCGCATGTACGGGGAACGGTATGAACGCTGGCGGCGACTGACGGAGTGGCCGCTCACGGCGGGCGGGAGCCTCTTCCTGCTGCTGTACGCCATCAATGTGCTCGCCCGCCCGACGGGCGGAGTCGCGATCGGTGTCACCGCGTTGCTGGTGGCGACGTGGCTGTTCTTCTTCGTCGACTACGTCGTGCGACTGGTGCTCGCCGAGCAGCGACGCCGGTGGTTCGTGCGACATCTGCTCGATCTCGCGGTCGTCGTGCTGCCGATGTTCGGCACGCTGGAGGTCATCCGGTACCTCATGGTATTCGCGCTGATCCAACGGGGCACGGTGTCGATCCTGCGGGGGCGCGTGATCGTGTACGCGGCGGGCACCACGGCGCTGACGGTGTTCGTGAGCGCGCTCGCCGTGTACGACGTCGAACGCGGAAGCCACGGGCCGATCGTCACGTTCGGCGACGCGATCTGGTGGGCGTGCACGACGATCACGTCGGTCGGCTACGGCGACTACTACCCGGTGACGACCACCGGTCGCATCGTGGCGATCGCGCTGATGGTGGGCGGCATCGCGCTCATCGGCGTCGTGACCGCGACCATCGCCTCGTGGATCATCGAACGCGTGGCGGCGTCCTCTCCCGCACCTCCCGTGCCGGCAGAGCTCGTCGCGCAGCTGCGGGACGAGATCGCGGCGCTCCGCGCCGAGCGACAGGCGGATGCCTCGGCCGCGCCGCCGTCCGCCGCCGCCGCGCGGGTCGTCGACCCGCCGGCATGAGCGGTCAGTTCACGCAGGGGAGCACGCCGGATTCCATGGGCTGCTGCGAGTTCGTGTAAGTCTGCGAGGTCGGCGCCGGAGTGGGCGCGGCGGATGCGGTCGAGCTCGACGTCGCCGTGGGCGCGGGGGTCGCTGTGGCGGTGGGCGGGTTGATGAGGTTCTGCACGATGGCGGCGATCTTCGTCTGGTCGACGATGTTGACGCTCTGACCGTCGATGGTGCCGAACTTCTCGATCGGGAGGGTCTGGAACGTGATGTTGCCTCCGGCCAGCCGCTGCGCGTCGCTCGCGAGGCTCAGCAGGTCGAATCCGGAATCGAGTGCGACGTACTGCTTCGCGGTGTCGATGAGCGTCTGCAACGTGCCGAGGTTCGTGAAGGTCTGCGTCTGCTTGAGCTTCAGCGCGAGCGAGACCATGAACGCCTGCTGGCGACGTGTGCGGTCGAGGTCGGTGAGGAAGACGTTCTTGTACTGCGTATCGCGGCGCTGGCGCACGAAGGCCATCGCCTGCGAGGCATCCAGCTGCTGCACGCCGGCGGGGAAGTTCGCGCCCGAGTAGTAGTCGGCGGTCGCATGGTTGAGGCAGACGGTGATCGGCTGAACGGCCTGGGCGACGCGATAGAACGCCGCCATCGTCACCTCGACGAAGTGGTCGATGCGCACCCCGCCGAGGAACTGCGAGACGGTCTGGATCTCTGCTTCGCGGGCGTCGTCGCGCGCCTGCTGGTAGGCGGTCGCCTTCGGCGTGCCCTTCGCGAGCAACGCGTTGTACGAGGCATCCAGTGTGCGGCCGTAGTCCTCCTTGATCTTGCCGTGCGTGACGCCGGCGGGCTTGTTCGCGTAGGCCACGTAGTCGTCGCGGGGGATCGATACACCGACCGCGGGGCCGCCTCCGGCGGGGATGTGGATGTACATCAGCACGTTGGTGTTGTAGCCGCCGACGCTCTCGTCCTCCGCGTGGATGGCGTTGTAGATGTCCTGCGGGTAGGGGTTGCCATCCTCATCGACGCGGCTGTCGAGGCCCATCACGAGGATGTTGACCTCGCCGGTGTTCTGCGCGACGCCGCCGTCGGGCATCGAGATGTCCGATCGGTGGATGCCGTTCAGGTCGGCGAGGGTCATCACGATGCCGACCGCGGCGACGATCACGGCGATCGTGACGACGGCGAGGGCGCTGAAGATGATCCGGCGGCGGATGATCACTCGGCGGGAGACGGGCTTCGAACGGCGTGACACCGCCTCATCGTGACGGCGTGCGCTTATCTACCGCATGTGAATGTGCTGTCGGGAACCTGGATGCCGCGGCGCGAACGCCGAACGCCGGGTCGCACCTCGTGCGGCCCGGCGTTCGTGGGGTGGAGTCAGTGTGCGGCGTCGTACGCGTCGAGAACCTGAGCGGGAACGCGCCCGCGCTCGGAGACGGTGAAGCCGTTCGCGGCGGCCCACGCGCGGATCGCGGTGTAGTCGCGCTGCGCTCCCGCCGACTTCCGCTTGCGGGCGCCCGCGGATGCCGACGACGTCGATGTCGATCGGCCGGCGCTCACGTACGGGGCGAGGATGTCGCGGAATGCCGCGGCGTTCGCGTCGGAGAGGTCGAGTTCGTATGCGCGACCGTCGAGAGAGAAATTCACGGTCTCTCCCTCGCCGACTTCAAGGACGGTTCCGTCGATATCGTCGACGAGTTGATGCACAATTCTGCGAGCCATGCTCATAACAGTACGTTCTCTTCTCGTGTTATTCGGCGACGCGCCCGAATTGTCAGAAAATCCATCGATCCCGACACGACCGCCCGCGTGATCACCGTCGACGGTGCGGCGCTGCCGTCCGTAGCCCTCGGAATACCGCGAGTTTCGGCCGCTGAGTGAATGCGCCGGCCGCGATGTTCCCCCATTCGACGACGCGGATATTCCGGAGGAATGGCGGATGCCGCACGCGCACGTCGCTTGACGGAAGGACCGAAATGCATGTGCCGTGCCGAATGCGTGAATTCGACCCTTGTCGCGGAAGCGCCACAGAATCGCGCGCGGGGTGAAAAGAGTCCACGGCGGTCTGTGCGTTGTCGTCGACGTCGACGTAGATGGCGACGATGTCGAAGAAGAGCCCGGGCGGCGGCCGGCCTACACGGACGCGCCGGCCCGGGAGCGTTCGAGATCGATGAGCTGCTGCTTGATCTCGGGATGTCCGCCGTAATCGCCGATCGAGCCGTCGGCGCGCACGACGCGGTGCACGGGCACGACGATCGAGAACGGACTGAGCCGGCACGCGGTTCCCACCGCGCGGTGAGCGCGCGGGCGACCGGCCATCACGGCGACCTCGCCGTAACTCGCCGTCTCGCCGTAGGGGATGTCACCGACGGCCTGCAGGGCCTCGCGGGTGAAGCCGTCGGTGAGGCGCCAGTCGAGCGCGAGCCGACACGGGTCGCTTCCGCCGTCGAAGTATCCGTCGAGCCATGCGGTGAGCTCGGTGGCGGGTCGCTCGTCGTGCACCGGTTCGGCGTGAAGCGCGAGCGAGATCTCGGCGATCGCGACATCGAGCGGTCGGTGCAGCACCTCAAGGGCGACGAGCCCTTCAGACGTGTGCACCATGAGCACTTCGCCGACGGGTGTCGGGTGGGTCGAGAAGGTCGGGTCGGTCATGGCTCCATCATGACGAGCGGCGACAGGGGAGTGGCATCCGACCGCTCGGTCTGAGGGAGCTGCCGCTCGTCGGCGCGCGGGGGAGGAGGCGCCGTGCGGCGTGTCGCCAATCCCGCGAAACCCGCCGGGAATGCCGGGAACCGCGGATTTGCGCCCGTATGGTGACCGTGTGTGGCGAGGCGACAGAACGGCGACGGCGAGCGAGAGCATCGCGGCGCGCGGTGAGGAACAGCCGGAGGCGGTGGCCGCGGCATCCGATGTGTTCTCCCTCGACGAGGCTCGCGCGCGGCTGCGCGCGCAGGCGACGCTCGTGGGCGGGCGGTCGACCCTGCTGCACTACGACGACACCGCCGAGAGCGGTATCGACATCACCAAGGCCCACCCCGGGAGCCTCCCGCAGTTCCTGACCGGTCGGGCGACGCTCCTGTCGAATCTGTTCCGCGACGAGGTCGCAGGCCGCACGGCGCGCATCGCCGGCGCGCGGGTCACCACCAAGCACGTCGAACTGCGCACCGCGCGCGGCCTCGACAGCGTCTTCCTCGCCGTCGGCATGGCGTCGTGGCGCATCGGCGGGCTGGTCTGCATCGCACCCGTCCTGCTGCGCCCGGTCGCGATCCGCCGCAACCAGGCCGACTTCGAGCTGAAGCTCCACGGATCTTTCGTGGTCAACCCCGAGCTGGTCGCCGCCCTCGGCACCCACTTCGGCATCCGGCTCGACGGTGCCGCGCTGGCCGCCCTCGCCATCGAGGACGGCGTCTTCAAGCCGCAGCCGGTCATCGACCACCTGCGGGCGCTCACCGCGCACATCCCGTCGTACACGGTGAAGCCGCGCCTGGTGGTCTCCAACTTCGCCGACGTCGGCTCGGCGCTGGCCCGCGACATCCCCGAGACAGGTCATCTCGCCCTCGACGCCCTGCTCGGCGAGCCCGTCTCGCGTGACCGTCTGCGCGTTCCACGGGAGCTTCCCGCGCAGGTCGGCCCCGACGAGCGCGCGCCGTCCGCCGACCTGCTGCTGCTCGACGCCGACGCGGAGCAGGAGCGCGTGCTCGCCCGCATCGGCGCGGGGCACTCGCTCGCGGTGCACACCCTGCCGGGCACCGGCGGCACCCAGACCGTCATCAACGCCCTCGGCGTGCTCGTGCGCCAGGGCAAGCGGGTGCTGGTCGTGAGCGCCCGCCGTTCGACGCTCGACGGCATCCGCCATCGCCTCGCCGGCATCGGTCTCGACGCACTCGCCATCTCTCCGCGCCACGTGCGGCGCGACCTCATCCGCGCGATCGGACGCAACGAGAAGTCGACCGCGCCGCAGGTGGCCGACATCGACGACGCGCTGCTGCGACTGCGCACCGTGCTGCGCGACTACCGCGGCGCCCTCACCGTCGACCATCCGTCACTGGGGGTCACCGCCCTCGACATCGTGCGGGAGCTCACCCGCCTCGCGCAGCTCTCGCCTGCCCCGTCGACGTCGGCCCGCTTCGATGTGGCCACCCTCGAGCGCCTCCGCGACAAGCGCCAGGCGGCGGCCGAGAAGCTGCGCGCCGTCGCGCGTCTCGGCGAGTTCCGCTTCGGCCCCGACGACTCACCGTGGTACGGCGTGACGTTCTCGACCACGGATGCCGCGCGCGACGCGCACGCCCTGGCGGGCAAGCTCAGCCGTCAGGCCGTGCCGAGCCTGCTCGAGCGCGGCTACGAACTCATCGCGCAGACGCGGATGCGTCCCTTCCGCACGATCGACGAGCTGGGTGAGTTCCTGCGTCTGCTGCAGGGCATCCGCCAGTCGCTCGAGCGCTTCACGCCGACCGTGTTCGACCGGCCGCTCGTCGAGCTCATCGCGGCCCACTCGCCCCGTCGCGACGTCGGGATGTCGAGCGCGAACCGTCGCCGCCTGAAGAAGCTGTCGCGCGAGTACGTGCGACCGGGCGCGCACGTCACCGACATGTACGAGGCGCTGCTGCGCATCCAGCAGCAGCGCACCGAGTGGGCGCGGCTCACCGAGGCGGGCGTCATCCCCGAGGTCCCGGTCGGGCTCGCCGACGTGCACGTCGCGTGGCAGCACGTCGACGCCGAGCTCGGCGACCTCGACCGCATCCTGCAGCGCGACGAGGCCCACCGCCTCGCCGCCCTTCCGCTGCCGCAGCTGCTGCGCACCCTGGCAGGGCTCGCGGCCGAGTCGGCGTACTTCGACAACCTGGTCGAGCGAGCCGGCATCCGCACCGATCTCGCGCGCGGCGGACTCGAGCCGCTGATGACCGACCTCTCGGTGCGTCACGTTCCCGAGGGCCAGGTGGGCGCCGAGCTCGAGTTCGCCTGGTGGCAGTCGGCGCTCGAGCACCTGCTGCGCACCGACCGGGCGCTGCTCGGCGCGAACACGTCGGTCGTCGATCGTCTCGAGCGCGACTTCCGGTTGGTCGACGAGGCGCACGCCGCGGCATCCGGCCCGCTCCTGGCGGCGCAGCTGGCGACTCAGTGGCGCATCTCGCTCGTCGACGAGCACGACGAGGCGGTCGCGCTCAAGCAGGCGCTGCGCGACGGCGTGAACAGCGCGGGCGCGCTGGCCCGCACCGCCCCGAGCCTGATGCGCACGCTCGCACCGGTGTGGCTGGCGACCCCGTACGACGTGCCGCTGCTGCGCGACGTTCCCGACGTCGACGTCGTGATCGTGGCGGATGCCGCGGCCCTCTGCCTCGCCGAGGCTGCCCCCGCCATCCGCCGCGGCCGTCAGCTGGTGCTGGTGGGCGACCCCGTCACGCAGAAGCCCACGCCGTTCACGGTCGGGTCGGCGGCCGCGGTCGAGGCGGATGAGTTCGACGAGCCCTTCGACGAGACGTCGCTGTTCGACCGGGCCGAGGGACTCGTCGACGTCGAGACGCTCACCCGCAGCTACCGCGCCGGCGGCGAGGACCTCGCGAGCCTCGTCAACGACGCGTTCTACGGCGGCGAGATCTCGTCGCTGCCGTGGGCCGGCTCCTATCTCGGACGCGGCAGCCTCAGCGTGGACTACGTCGAGGGCGGCGTCGGCACACCCGATCCCATCTCGGGTGCCGTCGAGAGTCCCGAGGTCGAGGTCGCCCGCGTCGTGACCCTCGTCACCGAGCACGCGATCAACCGCGGCACCGAGTCGCTCATGGTCATCACGGCCTCCAAGCGCCATGCCGAGCGCGTGCGCGCGGCGGTCGAGGCCGCGTTCGCCGGTCGCTCGGATGTCGCCGACTTCCTCTCCCGCGACACGGCCGAGCCGTTCGCGGTGCTCACCCTCGAGGAGTCCGTCGCCGAGAGCCGCGACCGCGTGGTCTTCTCGCTCGGCTTCGGACTCACCCGCCACGGCCGCGTGCTCAGCGACTTCGGCGACCTGTCGACCCCCGACGGCGAACGCCTCCTGACGGTCGGGATGACCCGTGCCCGCCGCTCGATGGTGATCGTCTCGTGCATCCGGCCCACCGCCTTCGACGAAGGGCGGCTCGCGCACGGTGCGGCGACGCTCATGTCGATCCTCGGCGGTATCGCCGACCGCACCCGTCACGCCGTGTTGGAGGATCTCGCCGACCCGCTGACGAAGGTGCTCGCTCGTGAGCTGCGCGCCCGCGGCCTCGCGGTCGACGTGCACTACCGCGGGCTGCTCACCCTCGTCGCCCACCACGAGGGCAAGGCCGTGGTCGTCGAGAGCGACCCCGAGACCCAGGGGGACTCGCTGCGCGAGTCGCTGCGGCTGCGCCCGCAGATCCTGCGTCGCCTGGGTTGGCACTACGCCCGTGTGCATGCGTTCGACCTCTACAGCGACCCCGCGGGTGTCGCGACCCGTATCGCGGCGATGCTCGGCATTGCGCCGGGCACCGGCGAAGCACCCGTCATCGAAGAGGCACGCACCGCGCCGCTCGACGACCTCGGGTGAGCCGGTGAGCGGGGCGGACGACGAGCGCCAGCGCGTCGTGCGGGTGCGCGGCGCGCGGCGCGCGCGACTGACGGCGGCGCCGGGCACGAGCGGCGAGCCCGCGGCATCCGCGAACGACGACGCCGCACCCGCCCGGTCGGACGACGGTCCGAACGACGAGCGGATGCGGCGTGAGGTGCCGCCGCACTACTGAGGCGACGGTCGGGTGCTCAGGCCTTCGACTGCTGCTTCTCGAGCAAGTCGCGGATCTGCACCAGCAGCTCGGTCTCGGTGGGCAGCGGCGCCTCTTCGGCCTCGGGCTCCGCACCGATCTTGCGGCGTGCGTCGGCGCGCTCCTTGAACGAGTTCATCGGGAAGACGAAGACGAAGTAGACGACGACAGCCACGGCCAGGAAGTTGATGATCGCGCCGATCACCGCGCCGAAGGCGAAGGTGACCTCGCCGCCGCCGAGGGTCGGCACGGGAACCGCCAGCGCGTCGTTCAGGCTGTCGGCCTTGAAGAGGAGCCCGATCAGGGGGTTGATGACCGAGGCGACGATCACATTGACGATGGCGGTGAACGCAGTACCGATGACGACCGCGACGGCCAGTTCGATGACGTTGCCGCGAAGGATGAAGTCTCTGAAGCCCTTGATCACGCGTGATCTCCTCACTTGCCCCGGGGGAGGCGACTAAGAGGCCGCGGGAGCGGCCGAAGACGACGTCTTCGAGTCCGATGATGGCGAAGCGCTGCCCGACCCGCCACTCTCCGCGCCGCTCGCGCTCGATCCCGAGCGCGAATCGGTGCGGTAAAAGCCGCTGCCCTTGAAAGCGACGCCGATCGACCGGTAGTCCTTGCGCAGCAGCCCGCCGCACTCGGGGCACTCGGTGAGAGAGGCGTCGGAGAACGACTGCACGGCGTCGAAGCGGTGACCGCACTGCGTGCAGGCATAGGCGTAGGTGGGCATGGAGTGAGGCCTTCCTCAGCGGCGCGCGGCCGCGAACGTGATGGTGCGGGTGGGGGTGACGACGCCGTCGACGGGTTCGTCGTGCCGGTCGCGCGGCACCTCGTCGAGGATCTCGCTGTCGAAGACGACCGCGTACACCGGCGGGCACTTCTCCATCGAGCCGATCGTCTTGTCGAAGTAGCCACGACCCCAGCCGAGTCGCATCCCGGTGCCGTCGACGGCGGCAGCCGGCACGATCATGAGGTCGACGTCGTTGACCGCGATCGGGCCGAGCAGCTCGCCGGTCGGCTCCGGCAGCCCGAACAGACCCTCGGCGACGTTCTCGTCGTCGGTGGCGACCGCCCAGTCGAGCAGTCCGTCGACGCGGGTCACGGGAAGCAGCACCCGGATGCCGCGCCGTACCGCCGCGGTCAGGAAGTCGCGGGTTCCCGGCTCGGTCGGGGTGGAGATGAAGCACGACACGCTGTGGGCGCCGACCGACGCCACGAGGGAGTCGAGCTGGTCTGAGACCCCCTGGGCCGCGGCATCCCGAGCCGCTTGCGGCAGCTGGGCGCGGCGCTCGCGCAGCTCCGCGCGCAGGGCCCTTTTCTGCGTATCGACGGGGTCGGTCATGGTCACGATTGTAGGCAGGGTGGCCGATAGGATCGGCCCATGTCTGCGCACAAGCCGTTCAAGGCTGTCATCCCCGCTGCGGGTCTGGGCACTCGCTTCCTTCCGGCGACGAAGGCCATGCCGAAGGAGATGCTGCCGGTGGTCGACAAGCCGGCCATCCAATACGTGGTCGAGGAAGCGGCCGGTGCGGGCATCGACGACGTGCTCATCATCATGGGGCGCAACAAGACGAACATCGAGAACCACTTCGACTCGGTGCCCGAGCTCGAGCAGAAGCTGCGCGAGAAGGGCGACCTCGACAAGCTCGCGAAGGTGGAGCACTCCAGCGACCTCGCGAACATCCACCTCGTGCGCCAGGGCGAGCCGAAGGGCCTCGGCCACGCGGTGCTGTGCGCCAAGGCGCACGTCGACGACCACCCGTTCGCGGTGCTGCTGGGCGACGACCTCATCGACGAGCGCGACCCGCTGCTCACCACGATGCTGAGCGAGTACGACAAGCGCGGCGCGACGGTGATCGCGCTCATGGAGGTCGACCCCGACAGCATCCACCTCTACGGCGCGGCCTCGGTCGAGCCGACGGAGGACGCCGGAGTCGTGAAGGTCACCGGCCTCGTCGAGAAGCCGAAGAAGGAGGATGCCCCCTCCAACCTGGCGGTCATCGGGCGCTACGTGCTGAGCCCCGACGTGTTCGAGATCCTCGAGCGCACGGCGCCCGGCAAGGGTAATGAGATCCAGCTCACCGACGCACTCGAAGAGCTCGCCGCCAACCCCGCGCAGGGCGTCTACGGCGTCATCTTCCGGGGACGCCGCTACGACACCGGCGACCGGCTCGACTACATCAAGGCGATCGTGCAGCTCGCGAGCGACCGCGACGACCTGGGCCCGTCGCTGCGCTCCTGGGTCAAGGACTTCGCCGCGACCCTGTGACGGCCGCGCACGAGACGATCGGGTCGCCGGCGTGGACCTGAACATTCCGCGGGAGCACGGAGCCATCGGGCTCCGGCTGGTTCGCCAGCGCGATGCGCGCGTCCTGCAGGACCTCCTGCTCGGCAATCGGTCGTGGCTGCGCCCGTGGGAGGCGACGAGCCCCGACGGCATCGTGTCGCTGGACATGCGGGTCGGCGTGCGCCGGCTGCTGCAGCAGTACCGCGACGGCCAGGGCGTGCCGTTCGTGATGGAGTACGACGGCGAGGTCGTCGGCCAGCTGAACGTGTGGGGCGTCGCGCGGGGATCGTTGGCCTCGGCGACGATCGGCTACTGGATCGGCGAGCAGTTCGCCGGGCACGACATCACCCCGACCGCGGTCGCGATGGCCACCGACATCTGCTTCACCGAGCTGCGACTGCACCGCATGGAGATCTGCATCAGGCCCGAGAACCACGCGAGCCTTCGGGTGGTCGAGAAGCTCGGGTTCCGCTACGAGGGGCTGCGCCGCCGCTACATCCACATCAACGGCGACTGGCGCGACCACTACGCGTTCGCGCTCGTCCGTGAGGACGTCCCCGAGGGAGTGCTCGGCCGGTGGGTGGCGGGTCGTGCCCCGCAGGATGCCGCCGACATCCCTCCGCAGGACCGCCTCGAGCCCTGACTGCTCCGGCTCGACACGCGCGCGCGTGACGGGGGAGCGGCAGCACTCTCCCTTACCGTGGTGCCATGGACGGGCAGTGGCTGGGTGGCGGAGTGATCGTGCTCGTCGCGGCTGCCCTGTGGCTGCTGTACTTCGTGCCCTCCTGGCACTCCACGCACCGATACAACGCCGCCGAGCGCAATGCCGTGCGCTTGGGTCAGGCGCTGCGCATCCTGGCGGAGACGAGCGACACCCCTGACGAGGTGCGCATCGAGCTCGGCGCTCGCGCGAGCCACGCGCAGCAGCGCCTCGCCCGCAAGACGATCGCCGAGCAGCAGGAGCTCGAGGCGGTGCGCGCCCAGCGCGAGCTGGACGAGACGCGCGCCCTCGTGAAGGCCGAGCGCGAGGACGCCGCCGAGCGCGCCCGCGCCGACCGACTCGCCGCCCGCATGCGGCCGGCCGCGCGACGCCGTCGTGCGCGCGTGGTCGCCTCCACGTTCGTGCTCGCCGCGCTCGCGCTCGCCGGCGTCGGCGTCTGGCAGCTGCTGACCGCGGGCACGCAGATCTACCTCTGGGCGGCAGCAGGTGTCTTCGCCGTGTCTCTGCTCGTGCTGCAGCGCATCGCGATGCTCGCGACCCGGTCGCGCCGCGTCGAGGCCGCACCCGTCGTGTCGGCACCTGTCGTGAGCGAGAGGGTGCCGGTGCCGGTGACGGATGCCGCGGCATCCGCGACCTGGGAGCCCCGCACACTGCCCAAACCCCTCACCGCCTCGGCCGGATCGCAGGCTGCGGTCGTCGTCGCCGCCGAGGAGGCGCGCGCGGCCCTGCGCCGCGCCGCGGTGGACGAGGCGAAGCGTCAGCGCGCGGCACAGGCCGCTCCGCCCTCGATCGACGTGGCGCGCGTCGCTCGTGTGGAGGCCCCCGCGCCGTCGCAGTACGCCGGCATGGGCTACGTCGACGACGCCGAGATCGAGGCGCATGTGCGCTCGCTGCTCGACGCCCGCCGCGCCGGCTGACACGACACGCGAGGCGGCGCCGGGGCAAGACTCTCGTCGTCGCCCCGGCGCCGCCGTGCTCCGCTTACTTGTCGCCGGTCAGGGCGTCCTTCGCCTGCGTCGCGGCGTCCTTGACGTCGCTGCCGGCCTTCTTGGCTGACGCTGCGACCTGATCGGCCTTGCCCTCGGCGACCAGCTTGTCATTGTCGGTCGCCTTGCCGATGGCCTCCTTCGCCTTTCCGGCGAGGTCTTCGGCGGTGTGCTTGATGTCGTCTCCGAGACCCATGTTCTCATCCTTTCTTCGGGGGGTACTCGCCGGTGCGGCGAGGTCAGTGCACGGTCCGGGCGCGCGCGAGAGAGCCACGCACGCCGACCGAGAGATGGAAGTACAGCTGGATGTCATCGCCGAGCAGAAGGTGAACCCGCTCCTCCACGCGAGAGAGGTCTGCGGTGAGACCCGCGAGTTGGGCGCGTCGACGTACCTGCACCTCGACCCGGCAGACCGTCCGGGCCCCGAGCCGGCGCGCCTGCACCGCCGCGGACAGCACATCCGGCTCCTCGCCGAACTCGGAGCGTACGACACTCTCGACGGCCCTCGTCGACACGACGTCGGATCCGCGCCGCGCGGCGTCCCGCGTGTGACGGCCTGCCCGGGTCAGGGCGAATAGCACGGCGAGTACAGCGATCACAGCTGCGACTGCGGACCCCACCGCGGCCGCGTTACCCTTCGTCCAGGAAGTCCCGAGGGACGGATCGATCCGACCGATATGAGCTGCCCAGAGTGCTGCGGGGATGGCGAGCAGAGCCGCGCCGGCGAAGAAGAGGACGGCCCGGTTGAGAAGTCGGCTGGACGTGCTCATGCGAGTGTTCCTTGACGGGCGGGCTCGACACGAACGCCGACGCGTCGAAGGGTTCCGATCTGGGCTAGTTCAGCGCTGACCGCTGCGGCGACCTCAGATGTACTCACCGGAAATCCCGACGAGGGCGTCACCCGGACGTGTGCCGTGCGTCGCGAGAGCGTCGTTCTCACCTGCGCCTGCGACACGTGCGCCGCGAGCGCCGCGACGCGGGATAGCGCACCGGCGATCACGGCGTCGTCCGCGATGGTGATCGTGTTGCACGCAGCTCCCACACGTCGACGCGCTCGGCGAGCCGCCGATATCGAGAGTGCGATGGCTGTGAGTCCGAGTAGTCCCGCGACGGCGCTGACCAGCACCGTTCGGGGCCCCGGATCGCTGAGGTGCTGAATGATCAGCTCCGGGTTCACGACGAGGGCAGGACGCCCCGCCCATGAGAGGAACAGCTCCGTTGCGATCCACGAGCTCACGACTGCGCCGCACAGCGCAACGACAGTAGAGACCACACTGCGCGAGTGACGAAGCTCACGGCGCGCGGCGCGCTCCGTAAACGAACTGCGGGTTCCCATATGTTCACCTCACTCTCGAAAGATCCGTATCGACGACGACGTCCACGATGCGGGCTCCGCCGTACTGAATGCGAGCGCCGGTGAGCAGTCCGCCCCGATCGTGTATCGCGCGATCGAGGGCGGCGAGGCGGCGGGGTAGCGGTTGCGAGGCCGATACGCTCGCCGTCGCGGTAACCGCGACTCGCAGCATCCCTCCAGCGTCAGAAACATGCGCCGATGCGAGGCGCGGCGCCACCTTGAGCGCATCGGCGGTTATGGCGGCGAAGACCTTCTCGTAGGCCCGTCGCGTAATCGTCACGCTGCCGGGCACCCCTTGGACTGCGGTCATCCGACGCGACGCCCTGTCGCGGCGTTGAGAGCGGCTCGAAGGTCGAGCCGCCCGGCCGCGACCGCGCCACACACTCCGCCCGCAATCCCGAGCATCCCGACGAGCAGGAAGCCCCAGAAGCCGAAGACGAGCGCGACGACAGCGAGCACGATACCCGCCGCGCTTCCGAAGATGACGGCGCTCACTGGACCCGAGCCTCCTGCTCTGCCGTGTCATCGTCACCCGGGATGTGCACGTCGACGATGGTCACGTTGACCTCGGCGACCTTCATGCCGACGAGGTCCTGAATCGCCTCGGCCGCGGCAGCCCGCACCGCTCCGGCGACGCGCTGAAGTTCCTCGGGGTAGTCGACGACGATCGAGATGTCCGCGGCGACCTCGGTCTCGCCCACCTCCACACTCACACCCTGGGTGAGATCCTTCGCGCCGACTGCTTCGCGGATCGAGCCGATCACGCGGGCCGCGCCGCCGCCGAGCGCGTGGACGCCGGGCACCGCGCGCGTTGCCACGCCCACGATCTTCGCGACGACGGGGTCGACAACGACGGTCTTGCCGGTCGGTGCGCCGCCGATGAGGGGGGTGGTGTCATTGGTTGTCTGAGCCATGATGATCTCCTTTGCGAGTTCGGTTGCCGCGTGATGCGGCGGTGACATGAGTGAGACGCGCGTCGAGGAGGATTCGTCACGAAGTTCACCCTGTGAACCTGCTGAAGGCGTCGTCGAGTCGAACTCTCGACGCCTTCGTACCGGATCAAAGCCCGAGAGTTGGTCCCTTGCCCGGGCGTGTGCGCTCGTGCTACCGATGACTCCGTGACCTCACTCGACTCGGCAGCCGATGGGCTCCTGGCCGAGCGGGCTGCGGACGGCGATGAGCGCGCCTTCGCCGTGCTCGTGCGCCGCCACGCCCCATTTCTAATCGCCTTCGCCACGCGATTGATCGGATCACGTGCCGAGGCTGATGACTGTGTGCAGGATGCACTCATCGTTGCGTGGCAGAGAATGGACAGTCTCCAGGAGCCGGCGCGCGTGCGGGCTTGGCTGGCGACGATCGTGTCCCGTAAGGCGACGGATCGCCTTCGCGGGCGTCGTGATCTCGTCGACATCGATGAACAGGAGCAGGCCGACCCTGCGGCGGACCCTGCTGACCGTGCAGAAACCTCCATCCGGCTCGATGCGCTCTCTCGGGCGGTCGAGCGACTTCCGGATGATCTGCGTCGAACCTGGGTGCTCCGGGAGATCGTCGGACACAGCTACGAAGAGATCGCCGAGGTCATGGAAGAGTCGACCTCCACCGTGCGGGGTCGGCTCGCGCGAGCGAGACGACAGCTGGCGCAGGAGTTGGAGGGATGGAGGTGACGAACATGGACGAGGACATCGGAGGGTCGGGCTATTCGCTCGAAGATCTGTCAGCTTATGTCGACCGTGACTGCCAACCACCCATCGCGGCCATCGATCGCAACCCGGAATGCCAGGCTGTCATCGAGTCGATGCGCAGAATGAGCCTCTTCGCCCGGCAGCTGATTGAGCGCGACGAGTCCCAGCCGCTCAGCGCCGGGTGGCTGGATTCGCTCCTGCGGGATGTGGCACGAGACATGAGGGCGGGCGAGGACCTCGAACTGCCCGGGGGTGACCAGTTGACGCAGCTACTGACGACCGAGGGCGCGATTCGCGAGTGCGTGCGACGTGCGGCTGACGGCATTGCCGGCTGTCTCACCGGTCGCGTCGAGGTGAGGACGGGAGATCCGGACACGGGAATTCGCGTAACCGTGCGCATCAGCGTGCTGTTCGGCGCGGTGATAAAGGAGGTCGCCGATGCCGTTCGGGCGGCTGTCTTCGCCGCGATCTCTGCGGAGTTCGTGATTCCCGTCGAGGCTGTCGACGTCCTCGTCGTCGATGTCCATGAAGAAGGAGAAGGTGGGCTGAATTGACGATGTCCCATTTCTCCCGGCAACTTCTCGCCGTAGTCCAGAACGTGCGGGGCGTCTCCGAGGTCTACCCTGCGATTCCGACCACCCGACGTGCCTGGCAGCGCCTCGTTGGACGCGAGGGGGAGTCTCTCGTACATGTGCTGGAGACGGCCGGGGTGGCGCAGATCACCGTCAACATAGGGGTCGGCGCGGGGTATTCCGCATCTGCCGTCGCGGCGGCGGTGGCCTCCGCGGTGCGAGACGCCGCGCCTCCTGGTGCGCGGGTGAAGGTGAGGGTGAGCCGAGTCTCCGGGGCCTGAGCGTGCGCCGCCTCGATGCGAGGCGCGGCCGGGCCGCGTGGTAATGTATCGGAGGTTCACGGGCCTGTGGCGCAGTTGGTAGCGCGCTTCGTTCGCAATGAAGAGGTCAGGGGTTCGAATCCCCTCAGGTCCACCACACCAGCCGAGACGCCCCACCAGGGGCGTTTCGCCGTTTCGGGGGAGTCGCCCTGATCCCCGCCGACCACTAGCGTGAGCACGTGAGCTCACAGCCCCGGTGCCCCCACTGCCGGCACTTCGTCTACCTCGACGCCCTGACCTGCCCGGAGTGCGAGGCGGAGCTCGGGTATCAGCTGCTCACCCAGCAGTTCTACGGCCTGCGAGACGGTCGCGTCGTCATCGACGGGGAGACCTGGTACACCTGCTCGAACCGTGGCTGGCAGTGCAACTGGCTCGTGCGCGAGGACGCCCCCACCGGCCGCTGCTTCTCGTGCCGGCTCACCCGCACCCAGCCCGACGCCGACGACACCGTGGCCCTCGAGAAGCTCGCGAAGACCGAAGAGGCGAAGCGCCGTCTTGTGCTTCAGCTCGGCCAGCTGGGGCTGCCGATCGTCGGGTGGGACGTGAAGCCGGGCGGCCTCGGTTTCGACCTGCTCTCGAGCCTGTCCGACGGCAAGCGCGTGATCATCGGGCACGCGAACGGCATCATCACCCTCGACCTCGCCGAGAGCCTCGACGACCGTCGTGAGGCGCTGCGGGTGCGGCTCGGCGAGCCGTACCGCACCATGCTCGGGCACCTGCGTCACGAGGTCGGCCACTACTACCAGAACGTGCTCATCACCGACGACGCCACGTGGGATCGCTGCCGTGAGCTGTTCGGTGACGAGCGCGAGAGCTATCAGGATGCCATCGCCCGCCACTACCGGTTCGGCGCGCCCGACGACTGGAACGAGTCGTATCTTTCCGAGTACGCGACCATGCACCCGTGGGAGGACTTCGCCGAGACCTTCGCCCACTACCTGCACATCACAGGCACCCTGCAGACGGCGGCGGCCATCGGCATCCATCTCGACGCCTCGGTCACTAACCTCCGCGACATCGACGTGATCCCTCGCGAGTCCTACCTCGACCAGCCGGTGCAGCCTCTGCTCAACGACTGGACCTGGATGTCGCAGGCGTTCAATCGCATAAATCGGTCGATGGGACTCGGCGACCTCTACCCGTTCGAGCACCCCGCGGCCGTCAAGCGGAAGTTCGCCTTCGTGCACGAGCTCGTCACCCGATCGCCGCTCACCCTCGACATGCAGATCGCGCTGGCTCGCCCCACCGAGGAGGCATCCGCCTGAGCGGGGGCGCCGTCAGCACTCGGCGCACAGTGCCGCAACCGCGGCCAGAAGGTCCTGTCGCGAGACCGGCTTGATCATCACGCGATCGAGGCCGTGCTCGTCGGCGAAGCCGGTGCGTTCGGCGTCCGGTCGGGCGGTCATCAGTGCGAGGCGCGTGCCGGCGATCTCGGGATCGGCGCGCACCGCCTCGGCGACCTGCAACCCATCCAAGCCCGGCATCATCCAGTCGAGCAGTGCGACGTGCGGTCGGTCGCGACGGATCGCCGCGAGACCCGCCTCGCCGTCGGCGCAGGTCGTGACCTCGTACCCCGCCCTGGTGAGGCGAATCGAGGTGAGGGTGAGGATGTCCTGGTCGTCGTCGACGAGCAGCACTCGGGACATTCCGCATCCGTTCGTCCGGGTCGCGGCCGTGGCCGAGCGCGACATCCGCTTCCTCCGGCGATCATACGCTCGAACGGTGCGACCCCTGGGGTAACCTCAGCCCATGACCCGCCCGAGCCTTGCGCTGATCATGCGCAGGCTCCCTTTCGCGGCGCGCCTGATCACGGTGATCGGCCTCGTGCTGCTCTCGGGCGTTCTCGGGGCCGTCTTCGCCGGCATGCAGAGCGGTCCGGCGGCCACGGCGTGGTGGTGGCCGGCCGCCGGTGTCGCGGTCGCCGCTGTCGTCACCGCCGACCGCCGCAGCCGCTTCTGGGTGCTGCTGGGCATCGCGGCGGTGACCGCCGCGGCATCCGCCAGCGCCGGTCGCGGACCCGCTTTCGTCGTGCTGGGCGCGATCGGCGCGGCGTTCGAGGTGTGGATCGTCGCCACCGCCGTCGCCCCCGGCGACGACGAGCCGCGCCTGTCCACCCTGCTGGACGTCGGGCGATTCCTCGCCGCTGCCGCCGTGGGCGCCCTCGTCGTCGGCGGATGCCTCGGCCTCGGCGCCGCACTGTCGGGTGGCGCATTCGTGCCCACGCTGCTCTCGACCAGCGCCTCCCACATCTCCGCGGTCGTGCTGATCACCCCGTTGGCGCTGCTCAACCGCCTGCGCAAGCGCACCGCGTCGGCCCAGACCGTGGTGCTCCTCAGCCTGGCGCTGCTGGCGGCGGTCGTGGCCGCCTTCTCGCCGCTGAACGCGAACCCGCTCGCCTTCCTGCCCGTGCCGATCCTGGCGTGGGCCGCGTTCAGCGAATCCATGTTCGTGGCCTTCACCCAGTTCGTCGGCACGATCGTCGCCGTGGTCGCGCTCACGGCGATCGGCGGTGGGCCGTTCGCTCATCCGGCCGGCGGGATGAGCACCGGAACGCTGCTGCAGATCTACTCCTTCGCGCTCGCCGCCACGACGCTCGGCATCGGTGCCACCCGAAACGAGCGACGCCTGCTGCAGGACCAGACCGAGGGTCTGCTGCGGCTTCTGCGCGATGCGTTCGAGCGCGCCAACAACGGGTTCGCGATCCTCCAGGAGGTCGAGGGCGGACGCTACGCGGTCATCGAGATCAACGCGGTCGCCTCGACGATCCTCCGCAGTTCGTTCGCGCAGCTGCAGAAGCACGACTGGATCGTCGTGCCGCGTTCTCCGCTGCACCGGCAGCTCGCGTCCCTCGGGGCGGACGAGGCGCGGGTGCTCGACTGGGAGCTCGTCGAATCGGACAGCATCCCGGCGACCGTGTCGATCGAATCGCTCTCGCGCTCGGGCTACGGCCGCGTCTACCTCATCTCCGTCGTCGATCTCCGGCCGCTCCGCGATGCCGAGGCAGCGATCGAGCGGCGACTGCAGCGGGAACGTCAGGTCGTCGACACGCTGCGGGCCCTCAACCGTGAGAAGGACGACTTCGTGGCGAGCGTCAGCCATGAGCTGCGCACCCCGGTCACCTCGATCATCGGCTTCACCGAGGAGCTCGCCGACCTCATCACCGACCCGGTGCAACGCGACTTCGTGCTCATCGTCCACCGCAACGCCGAGCGACTGCTCGACGTCGTCGAGAACATCCTCGCTCTGTCGAAGGAGCGTCGGGCGGCCGAACGCGAGAGCGACAGCGTCGCCGTCGATCTCGAGCAGCTGCTGCGGGAGTGCATCTCAGACCTCACGATCAACCTGCGCGGCCAGAAGGCGACGATCTCCGCCGACCTGACCCCCGGAATCGTCGTGCACGGCCGTCCCGGCGACCTCGCACGCCTCTTCCTGAACCTCCTCACCAACGCGGTGAAGTTCTCGCCACCCGGTGGTCTGGTCGAGGTGTCTGCGCAGCGGTCGTCGGGCCAGGTGACGGTGCAGATCCGCGACCAGGGCCCGGGCATCGATGAGGTCGACCTGCCTCGTGTGTTCGACCGCTTCTACCGCAGCTCGTCGGCGACAGCGGCGGGGGTGTCGGGCACGGGCCTCGGGCTCGCGATCGTGCAGGAGCTGGCCGCCGAACTCGGGGCCACCGTCGCGCTCACCCGTGGCCACGACGACGTCGGCACGGTCGCCACGGTCTCGCTTCCCGCTCTCGACCCGGTGCGCCACGCGGAGCCGGTCGGTCCCACGTCGGCGGAGGGCGCGTGAGCGCCGGCAGTCTGCGAGTCATCCACATCGGCGGACCGACCGTTCTGCTGCAGCTCGGTGGTCTTTCGCTGCTCGTCGACCCCACCTTCGATCCGCCGGGCGAGGTGGGGTCCGCGACCCGCACGCTCACCAAGCTGCGCGGGCCGGCGCTCGAGGCCACCGCGCTCCCGCCGCTCGACGCCGTGCTGCTCTCCCACGACCAGCACGCCGACAATCTGGATGCCGCGGGTCGCGCCGTGCTCGCCACCGCACCGATCGCGCTCACGACCCCGCTGGCCGCTGAGCGACTCGGTCAGCCCGCCCGCGCGCTGGAGCCGTGGGAGTCGGTCACTCTCGTCGGCGAGACGTCCGAGGTCACCGTCACCGCCGTGCCGGCCCGCCACGGCCCGATCGGCAGCGAGCCCGTGATCGGCCCCGTGACCGGTTTCGTGCTCACCGGCGACGGTCTCCCGACGGTCTACGTCAGCGGCGACAACTCCGCGCCGGAGCTCGTCGAGGAGATCGCCGCCCGCGTGCCGCCGGTCGACATCGCCGTGCTCTTCGCCGGAGCCGCGCGAACGCCGTCGGTCGACGGCGCCCTCACCCTCACCGCGACCGACGCGGTCGCCGCCGCCCGAGCCATCGGCGCGCCGGTCGTCGTGCCCGTGCACACCGAGGGGTGGGCGCACTTCAGCGAGAGCACCGACGACCTCGTGCGGGCGTTCGCGGCGGCAGGGCTGGGCACCCTCCTGCGGGTGCCGGAGCGCGGCATCCCGTTCGAGATCTGACCCGCGCTCCGAATCGCCTCAGGCCCCGACGGACTCCCGCGCGCGCAGATCCTTGCGCAAGATCTTCCCCGACGTCGACTTCGGGATCTGGTCGATGAACTCCACCCGCCGCACCTTCTTGTGCGGGGCGACGTGCTCGGCGACGAACGCCTTCACGTCGTCCTCGGTGAGCCCCGAATCGGGCGCCGCGACAACGAACGCCTTCGGGATCTCCTCATGCTCGTCGTCGAGCACACCGATGACCGCGGCATCCATGATCTTCGGATGGCTCAGCAGAAGTGCCTCGAGCTCCGCCGGAGCGATCTGGTAGCCGTGGTACTTGATGAGCTCCTTCGCACGGTCGACGATCGCGTAGTAGCCGTCGCGATGAACGACGGCGACATCGCCGGTGTGCAGGAACCCGTCGGCATCCAAGGTCTCGGCGGTGGCATCGGGACGGCCGAGGTACCCGAGCATCACGTTCGGACCCTTGACCCACAGTTCGCCCCGTGCGGTGAACCCGTCGGCGCCGAACTCGGCGATCTCCTCGCCCGTCTCGGTGTCGACGAGCTTGCAGTCGATATTCGGAAGCGGCACGCCGACGGAGCTGATCGGCACGTCGGTGCGGTCGACGGGCGTGGCGTGCGACACGGGGCTGAGCTCGCTCATGCCGTATCCCTGCAGCATCCTCGCGTGCAGTCGGCGCGCGGCCGCGGCACCCGTCTCGGCGTCGAGGGGTGCGGCGCCCGAGAAGATCGAGTGCACGCTCGAGATGTCGTACTGGTCGACGATCGGATGCTTGGCGAGCGCTACCGCGATGGGCGGCGCGATGAAGATGAACGTGCACCCGTAGGTCTGGATGTTCGAGAGGAACTCGACCAGATCGAACCGCGGCATCGTGACGAGGCTCGCGCGCTGCTTGAGGGCCATGTTCAACAGCACCGTCATGCCGTAGATGTGGAAGAACGGCAGCACCGCGAGCACGCGGTCGTCGTGGCCGAGCTCGATGATCACCCGCGACTGGGCGACGTTCGCGACCAGGTTGCGGTGCGTGAGCATGACGCCCTTGGGCACGCCGGTGGTTCCCGACGAATAGGGGAGTGCTGCGACGTGCGTCGCGGGGTCGAACGTCACCTCCGGCGCGGGCTCGCCGGCCGTCAGCAGATCGCGCAACGACGGATGCCCCGGCGCACCGTCGAGCACGACGAGATGCTCGTCGTCGATGCCCACCGCGGCGGCGGCGGCGCCACCCGAGGGAAGGAGCGGGCTGACGGTGAACAGCCACGTGGCGCCGGCGTCGCGCAGCTGCTTGGCGACCTCGTCGGCCGTGTACAGCGCATTGATCGTGGTGACGGTGGCGCCGGCGCGGAGCGCTCCGTGGAAGACGGTCGCGAATGCCGGGATGTTCGGGCTCAGCAGTCCCACGACCGAACCCACGCCGACCCCGCGCGCCGCGAGCGCACCGGCCACCGCATCGACCTGATCGCGCAACGCGCCGTAGGTCGTCTCGGTGCCCGACGCCGGGTCGATGAGGGCCACACGCTCGAGCTCGTCGTCGGTGAGCGAGGCGAACAGGTAGTCGTAGACGCTGAGATCGGGGATGTCGATCGGGTCGAACGGGCTGTGGAACACGGGCTTCTCCTTCGAAGACGTGCGGTGCGGTGGCGGCGTCGCCGGCGTGTGGTGAGGCCATCATGCCATTCCCGCCGCGGGCTGTGGGACTGAGTTCCCCGAGCGTTGGGACTGCGTTCCCTCTCCGGCGGCGGCATCACTCCGGATGTCGGAACCAGATGCGATCGGGGTCGGTCGCCGATGCGACATCCCAATCGTCGTCGTCCCACGAGAACGCCGCCACGGCGCAGGGCACCATCCCGCCGATCTCGTTCGACGAGAGGCTGCGCGCGAGCATCGCGATACCCGGGTTGTGGGCGACGATCATGACGGATGCCACGCCGAGCCCGACGGCGGCGTCGAGTAGCGTGCGCGGCCCCGCACCGTAGAGCGCCGGCGCGGTGCGCACCGGCGCGCCCAGCGCGGCGCCGAACATGGCCGCGGTCGCCCGGGTGCGGCGGGCGGTGCTCGCAAGGATCAGATCGGGCTGCCAGCCGGCCTCGAGGGTGGCGGCCGCCATCGCCTCCGCCTCGAGCGCCCCGCGGGCCGTCAGCGGTCGATCGTGATCGTCGGGGCCGTCCGCGGCACTCGCGTGCCGCACGAGCAGGAGGGTCGTCATGCCGACACGTAGACCCAGGCCGTGCGGCCGCTCGACAGGCGTGCCGGGACCCGGCGGTACAGCGGCGATTCGTACTCGTCGGCGGCATCGACCTCCGCGGGCGTCAGCGCGTAGGCCAGACCCGTCACCTTGTCGCCGAGAGAGCCGGTCGGGCGTACGACCGGCTGCACCGACACGCGCGCGGATCCGCGTCCGCGAGTGTCGAGCACCTCGAGATAGTCGACCGTGTAGCCGGGGAGGAGATCGGGCTCGCCGTCGGGCGCGCGTCCGAAGACCTCCAGCTGCACCCCCCGCTGCTGCAGCGTGCCGTAGCTGAAGACGATGTCACCGACGGCGGATGCCTCGCCCATGACGTCAGGCTAGTGGCCGACGAGCGCCTGGGCCACGGTGAAGATGCCCAGACCCGCCAGAGCACCCACGATCGTGCCGTTGAGGCGGATGTACTGGAGGTCGCGTCCGACCATCAGCTCGATCTTCTCGGTGGTCTCGGCCGGGTCCCAGCGTTCGACCGTGTCGGTGATGATGGACGCGATGTCATGACGGTAGCGCTCGACGAGGAACACGGCCGCGTCGGTGATGAAGCCGTCGACGCGGCGCTGGAGCGCGTCATCCGTCGCGAGTCGCGCGCCCAGGTCTGCGATCGCGAGGGCCGCGCGCCGCCGCAGACCGCTGTCGGGATCGGCGAGGGCCGCGAGCAGCCCGCGCTTGGCGGTCGCCCATGCCTCACCCGCGAGCTCGCGCACGCGCGGCGAATCAAAGACCGCCGCCTTCGCGCCTTCGAATCGTGCGATCGTGTCGGGATCGTGCTGCAGACGGTCGGCGAGCCGGCCCAGGTATCCGTCGATTGCATGCCGGGCGGGATGCTCGGGGTCGGCGCGCACAGCGGCCACGAACTTCACCGCCTCGGAATACGCCGCGTCGTCGACGAGGCGATGGGCGATGCGTGGCACCCACCCCGGCAGTCGACGCGACAGCAGGCCCTCGAAGCTCTCGCGGTGCTCGGTGAGCCACTCGCCGATGCTGTCGGCCGCGAGGTCGACCGCGGCGTGGTGCGCACCCGTCTGCGTCAGCCGCTCGAGCCAGCCGCCCGTGGGCGCCGCCCACTCGGGGGCGATGAGATGCGTGCGAGCGAGGTCCTCGATGATCTCGCGCACATCGTCGTCGCTGAGCGCGCGAACGATTCCGGCGACCATCGTGGATGCCTCGGCCACCACACGCTCCGCGTGCGCGCTCTCGCGCAGCCACGCGCCCGCGCGCTCGGCGATCCGGGTGCTGGTGAGCTTCGTGCGCACGATCTCGCCCGACAGGAAGTTCGTCTCGACGAACTCGCCCAGCGTGCGGCCGATCTCGTCCTTGCGGGTCGGGATGATCGCCGTGTGGGGGATCGGCAGCCCGAGGGGCCGGCGGAACAGGGCGGTCACCGCGAACCAGTCCGCGAGGGCTCCAACCATTCCGCCCTCGGCCGCCGCGCGCACGTAGGCGAGTGCGGGCACGGTGGCCTGCAGCGGGAACGAGATCGCGAACAGCACCGCCATCGCGAGCAGCGCCGCGAGGGCCACCGCTTTCATGCGCCGCAGCGCCCGCCGCCGCACCTGATCGGCGGGGCTCAGCGCCGCCAGGGGGGTGCGCGGCATCCGTCTCAGCTCTCGAGCGGGCCGAGCCAGGCGCTGGCGGCCGTCGCGTGGGCCGACTCGGGGTCGGACGGGTGGAACTGACCGGCGAGCACGTCGCGGTAGAGCCGCCCGAGCTCGGAACGGGTGAAGTACGACGAGCCGCCCGCGACCAGGATCGCGTCGTCGACGACCGATTTCGCCATGACGACCGCGCGATGCTTCACGCCCGACAGCAGCGTGAACCAGCGCGCCCCGTGCGGGGCGTTCTCATCGACGTCTCGGGCGATCGAGGCGAGCTCGGTCGGCAGGGCGTCGTAGCGCAGCCCCATGTCGGCGATGCGCCAGCGGATGTCGGGATCCTGCGCATAGGTCGTGCCGCTCTTCTTCGACGTGCGGGTCTTCGCGGTCGCCACCGCGAGGTCGAGCGCCCGTCGGGCCAGCCCGGTGTAGACCGAGCCCAGCAGGATCTCGAAGACGCTGAAGATGCCGAACACGATCGGGTCGGGGTTGGGTCCCGGGGCGACCCGGCGCACCACACGGTCGGCGGGGGCGACGGCGCTGTGCAACTCGGTCGTGCGCGACTGGGTGCCGCGCATCCCGACGGTGTCCCAGTCGTCACGGGTGACGACAGCGTCCGAGCGCGGGACGAACGCGTAGACGAGTTGTGGTGCGTCCGCGGACGTGGTGTCGAGACCGTGCAGCCCGAGGTGCGTCCACACGGGGGCGAGCGAGGTGAAGATCTTGGTTCCGGTGAACGCGTAGCCACCGTCAGCCAGCGGCTCGGCGACGGTGTCGCTGCCGAACAGCACGAGATCGTTGCCGGCCTCGCTGATGCCGAACGCGAAGACCTCGCCGCGCACGGCGCCCTCCTGCACGAACCGCAGGTCGTCGATGCCGCGGTCGGCGAGCACCTTCGCCACACCCGTCCAGACGAGGTGCATGTTGATCGCGAGGGCCGTGGCGGGCGCGGCCGTCGCGAGCCGCTGCTGCAGCAGGGATGCCTCGGCGAGCCCCAGCCCGCCGCCGCCGAGCTCGCTCGGCACGAGGATCGACAGGTAGCCGGCCGCCGCCAGCTCGTCGAGGTCCTCCTGAGGGAACACGTTGTCGTGATCGACCTGCGCGGCGCGCCCGCGGATGCGCTCGATCAGGTCGTCCGGAAGCCAGGCGGCCGCATCGAAGGTCATGATGCGAGCCCGTCGAACAGCGCCGCGAGCGTCTCTGCCGGCTTGTCGCGATGCAACGAGTGCCCGGCGCCCTCGATGACCCGCACGCTCACGTGCGGGTTGGCCGCCACGAGCTCGTCGATCGCCGGGCCGGTGAACAGGCTGTTCACGGCGGGGTCGGCGGCCAGCACGAGGGTGGGCACGGTGAGGGCGAGGAACGCCTCGCGCACGTCCCAGTCGGGGTTCTGCACCGCGGTCTGGTCGGTACCCCACGTCGACGCCTGTCGCAGCGATGTCACCTTGGCTTCGACATCGTTCGGATGCCACGTCGGGTTCGCCGCCCGCACGCCCTCGGCGGTCGGCGCGGCGAACGAGGCCGCGTTGCCGGCCTGCACGGCGGCGCGCTGCTCGGGCGTGAGGTGGATGGCCGGGTCGACCAGCACGAGGTGACGCGCCCAGCGGGGGTGGGTCGCCTGGGCGAGGGTCGCCGAGGCGCCGCCGAGCGAATGGCCGATCACGAGGTCCCAGCCGCCCTCGCGGCGCACGTGCGCGACATCCGTGCCGTAGGCCGCCAGGGTGTAGTCGGTCGAACGGGGTGCGAGGCCGTGGCCCCGGAGATCGACGGCGACGGCGTACCAGCCGGCCTCGGCGAGGGCCGTGCCGAACAGCCACATGAGCGGGCCGTTGGATCCGAGTCCGTGGATGAGCAGCGCGTGGCGCTCGGCTCCGGGATCGCCCCACGCAATGCGGGGCAGGGTGACGGGTGCGGGCATGATCCGAGCGTACGGCCTCGACGTGCCGGGGCGGCCCGGTCGCGTCACCTGCCGACCGCGGCCGCCCCGGCCGGTCACACGCCGATCGTGAGGGCCGCGGTGTAGCCCGCGGCGACGTCGCCCGACATGGTCGCGATCTGGTGGATGCCGCCGTCGTCGCCGAACACGTTGTCGCTCTTCAGAGAGACCTGCGACGCGTTGCGCACGCTCTGCTCGTAGCCGCTCGTCGCGTAGACGACCGCGTTGGTCTCCTCGGGCAGCGCGATCTGAGACGTCTTCACGATCGGTCCTGAGGCGACCGCGGTCGCGACGTCGTCGTAGACCTCGAAGTGGATGTGCGGCCACCGACCCGAGTAGCACGCCGGGTAGATGGAGGTGAAGGAGACCGTGCCGGCGGCATCCGTCTCCTGCACCCCGCGCAGATAGTTCTCGTCGGTGATGCCCCGGCTGTACAGGGAGTAGTTGCCGTCGCGGTCGCAGTGCCAGAGATAGACGCCCTTGCCGGAGAGCGCAGCGCCCGTGTCGGCGTCCCGCACGGTGAGACGGATCGTGAGCGGCACGCCGTCGGCGACCGTCGTCGACGACCCGAAGCTCGCCCGGATGTCGCTGCGCACGATGCCGGAGGCCGTCAGTACGTCGATGCCGTTCGAGCCATCGGCGGGATACGGGCCCGCCGTCTCGTCGGGAACCTCGTCGAGGGAGCCGGATGCCGCGGCATCCGTCGTCGCCGATGCCGTCGCCTGCGGGGTGGCGGTCGTCGACGACGCGGCGCCCGACGACGAGGCCGACTGGATGCCGCACGCCGTCAGCAGCGACGTCATCGCGAGGCCGCCGAAGATGCCGAGCGCGCGCCGTCGGTCGACGAGGGTGCGGATGTCGTAGACGAGGCCGCGGTGGTCCTCGTCGATGGGAGCGCCGTCGGCGTCGAGCCAGCGGTCGGGATCGGCGGTGCGGGCAGAGATGTCGGCGTCGGGGGTGCGGTCGGCCACGGGGCATCCTCTCGTCGGGGGTGATGCCCCCAGTGGAACCGACGCCGGTTGGTCGCGCCTACGTGGATGCTGTGTGTCGTCTATGCGCTCAGGTGATGATCGCGTTCGGCTCGGTGTCGGGCAGCGGGCTCGGATCGCGGTGCCTCAGATCGGGGAACGCCCGCACGAACACCGCCGCCACGATCGCGCCGAGGAGCGCGAACGCACCGGCCGCGGCGTAGGCGCCCACCGCGCCGGTGCCGTCGATCAGGAAGCCGGCGATGGCGGAGCCCGCGGCGCCGCCGATGAGCTGCCCCGTGCCGATCCAGCCGTACGCCTCGGCCGTGTCGCTGAACTTCACGCTCGCAGAGGTCATCGCGAACAGCACCGCGAGGGCGGGCGCGATGCCGATGCCCGCGATGAACAGCGTCGCGCTCGTGCCGACGGGGGAGAGGATCGGGTCGCCGCTGAACAGGGCGAAGGCGATGACCGTGAGCACGAGACCGGTCGCCACGACCGTGAGGCGCCGCGCCATCGCCCACGGCGCCATCGGAGCGTGGCCGAGGGAGAGACCGCCCGCGAGGCTGCCGATCGAGAACACGGCGAGCACGATGCCCGCCTCGAACCCGCCGTGGCCGTAGGAGGCGACGACGCTCGCCTCGACCGCCGCGCACGCACCGATCAGCAGGAACCCGATCACCGTCGCGAGCAGCACCGTCGGACGCGCGAGCACCTTGCCGAACCGGCGCTTGCTGCGCGGGATGCGCACGCGCCCGACTTCGGGCGACAGGATGAACCACGATCCGCCGCCGACGAGGATCACGACGATCAGCAGCAGCGCGGGCACGGTGCCGAGCTGCGTCGCCACGAGGGTGATCGCCACCGGGGCGACGATCCAGATGATCTCCTGCAGCGACGCGTCGAGCGAGTAGAGCGGGGTGAGCTGACGTGAGGTCACGAGCTTCGGATAGATCGTGCGGGCGGCCGACTGGATCGGCGGCGTCGACAGACCCGTGATGAGACCGAGGGCGACATAGGCGGGCAGCACCATCTCGCCGAGCGCGATGACCGTGAGACAGATCGCGCAGATCGTCATGGTGAGGGTCAGGACCTTGCGCATGCCCCACATGCCCATCCAGCGGCTCGTCACCGGACCCGACACCGCCTGACCGATGGATGTCGCGGCCAGCACGAGGCCCGCGGCGCCGTAGGAGCCGGTCACGTGTTCGATGTGCAGGAGGATCGCGAGGCTCGTCATGCCGTTCGGGAACCGCGCCGTCAGCTGCGCGGCGATGATGCGGATCACGCCCGGAGTGCGCACCAGTTCCCGATATCCCGCCACCCCTCCACGCTATCGCCCGCGGCAGACGTTCTCGGCGCCCCGGGTGGCCGCCGCCGGGGCGGTGTGCTCCGCCGTGGAGGGTGTGCCGGGCGCGATGCGCGACACGCCGACACGGCGTGTCGGATCCATCCCCAGTGTCGGAGGTGCCGTCTACGGTCGTCGCTGTGGACAGTCGGCGTTCACAGCCTGCTGATGCCCGGAATTCAGCGGTTCTTCAGGGTCTGGACACCTCGTCGGCCTGTGGATGAATCGGTGGACAACCTGTGATCGGAGTGGGGAGTGCGGTGGAAAATCACACGGTTGTAACTACTACCCCTTGTGGTTGACCCCAATGTCGGCACCCATATGTAGTATTGAGGTCCCGGCGCCGGTGGGTGCTGGATTACTGGGGATTTGAGGGGAGAACAGGGTTCACATGGCCATCACCGTTTACACGAAGCCGTCGTGCGTGCAGTGCACCGCGACCTACCGCGCGCTGGACTCGAAGGGCATCGCCTACGAGGTTCACGACCTCTCGCAGGACCCGGAGGCGCTCGAGCAGGTCAAGGCGCTCGGCTACCTCCAGGCTCCCGTCGTCGTCACCGACGAGGGCCACTGGTCGGGCTTCCGTCCCGACAAGATCGACGAGCTCGCGTCCCGCCTGGCGTGAGTCATGGCGACCGCGACGCTCCATGGCAGCAGCGCGGTAGCCGCCGCGGATGACACCGCGCCCCTGCTCGTCTACTTCTCGAGCGTGTCCGGCAACACGGCGCGTTTCATCGAGAAGCTCGGCAGGCGGTCCGTCCGCATCCCCCTGAGAGCAGGCGAGCCGACGCCCCGCGTCGATGAGCCTTTCGTCCTGGTCACCCCCACCTACGGGGGAGGCCAGGGCCGGGGCGAGGAACACGGCGCCGTTCCGAAGCAGGTCATCCGCTTCCTGAACGACGCCCACAACCGCTCCTACATCCGCGGAGTCATCTCCGCGGGCAACACCAACTTCGGCGAGTCGTTCTGCCTCGCCGGCGAGATCATCAGCCGCAAGTGCCACGTGCCGCACCTGTATCGGCTGGAGCTTTTCGGCACGCCAGAAGACGTCGAGCGCATCAGCGAAGGACTGGAACGATGGTGGACACAGCACTGACCGAGACCCACTTCAAGACCGAGCCGAAGTTCGAGGGGATGGATTACCACTCCCTGAACGCGATGCTCAACCTGTACGACGCCGACGGGAAGATCCAGTTCGACGCCGACAAGCGCGCTGCGCGGGAGTACTTCCTGCAGCACGTGAACCAGAACACGGTGTTCTTCCACTCCCTCAAGGAGCGCCTCGACTACCTCGTCGAGAAGGAGTACTACGAGCCCGAGGTGCTGGGCAAGTACCCGTTCGCCTTCGTCGAGGAGATCCACCACCGCGCGTACGGCAAGAAGTTCCGGTTCGACACCTTCCTCGGTGCGTTCAAGTACTACACGAGCTACACGCTGAAGACGTTCGACGGCAAGCGCTACCTCGAGCGCTTTGAGGACCGTGTCGTCATGACCGCCCTCGGACTCGCCGACGGCGACCAGGACCTGGCGAACAACCTCGTGGACGAGATCATCTCGGGTCGCTTCCAGCCCGCCACGCCGACCTTCCTCAACACCGGCAAGGCCCAGCGCGGCGAGCTCGTCTCGTGCTTCCTGCTGCGCATCGAGGACAACATGGAGTCGATCGCCCGCGGCATCAACTCCGCGCTGCAGCTGAGCAAGCGCGGCGGCGGCGTCGCGCTGCTGCTGTCGAACATCCGCGAGGCCGGCGCCCCGATCAAGCAGATCGAGAACCAGTCCAGCGGCATCATCCCCGTCATGAAGCTCCTCGAAGACAGCTTCAGCTACGCAAACCAGCTGGGTGCGCGTCAGGGTGCGGGTGCCGTGTACCTCTCGGCGCACCACCCCGACATCATGAAGTTCCTCGACACCAAGCGCGAGAACGCCGACGAGAAGATCCGCATCAAGACGCTGTCGCTCGGTGTCGTCGTGCCTGACATCACGTTCGAGCTCGCCAAGAACGACGAGGACATGTACCTCTTCTCGCCGTACGACGTCGAGCGCGTCTACGGTGTGCCGTTCGGTGACATCTCGGTCAGCGACAAGTACCGCGAGATGGTCGACGACCCGCGTATCAAGAAGTCGAAGATCAACGCCCGCGAGTTCTTCCAGACCCTCGCGGAGATCCAGTTCGAGTCGGGCTACCCCTACATCATGTTCGAGGACACGGTGAACCGGGCCAACCCCATCAAGGGCCGGATCAACATGTCGAACCTGTGCAGCGAGATCCTGCAGGTCAACACCCCCACGACCTACAACGAGGACCTCTCCTACGCCCAGGTCGGCAAGGACATCTCGTGCAACCTCGGCTCGCTCAACATCGCGCTCGCGATGGACGGCGGCGACCTCGCCCGCACGGTCGAGACCTCGATCCGCGGCCTCACCGCGGTCAGCGACCAGAGCCACATCCGTTCGGTGCGCTCGATCGAGGACGGCAATGACCGGTCGCACGCGATCGGCCTCGGCCAGATGAACCTGCACGGCTTCCTCGCCCGCGAGCACATCCACTACGGCTCGCCCGAGGGTCTCGACTTCACGAACATCTACTTCTACACGGTGCTCTTCCACGCGCTGCGGGCGTCCAACCGCATCGCGATCGAGCGCGGGCAGACGTTCGAGGGCTTCGCCGATTCGACCTATGCGTCGGGCGAGTTCTTCGACAAGTACATCAACCAGGAGTGGGCGCCGCAGACGGCTCGCGTCGTCGAGCTGTTCGACGGCCACCACATCCCGACGCAGGACGACTGGCGCGAGCTGAAGGCCTCGGTGCAGCAGCACGGCATCTACAACCAGAACCTGCAGGCCGTGCCGCCGACCGGATCGATCTCGTACATCAACAACTCGACGTCGTCGATCCACCCGATCGCCTCGAAGATCGAGATCCGCAAGGAGGGCAAGCTCGGGCGCGTGTACTACCCGGCACCCTTCATGTCGAACGAGAACCTCGAGTACTACCAGGACGCCTACGAGATCGGCTACGAGAAGGTCATCGACACGTACGCCGCCGCCACGCAGCACGTCGACCAGGGGCTCTCGCTGACGCTGTTCTTCAAGGACACCGCCACCACGCGCGACATCAACAAGGCGCAGATCTACGCGTGGAAGAAGGGCATCAAGACCATCTACTACATCCGTCTGCGCCAGATGGCCCTCGAGGGCACCGAGGTCGAGGGCTGCGTCAGCTGCACGCTGTGAGCCCCCGCGACGAGAAGACGAGGAAGAACGGACGATGAGCGAGAAGCTCCAGCTCCTGAACAAGGTCCAGGCCATCAACTGGAACCGCATCGAGGACGACAAGGACGTGGAGGTGTGGAACCGCCTCACGGGCAACTTCTGGCTGCCCGAGAAGGTGCCGCTCTCCAATGACGTGCAGTCGTGGGCGACGCTGACCCCGGAAGAGCAGCAGCTCACGATGCGGGTGTTCACCGGCCTCACCCTGCTCGACACGATCCAGGGCACGGTGGGCGCGGTCTCGCTCATCCCCGACGCGCTGACCCCGCACGAGGAGGCCGTCTACACGAACATCGCGTTCATGGAGTCGGTGCACGCCAAGAGCTACTCGTCGATCTTCTCGACGCTGTGCTCCACGAAGGAGATCGACGAGGCGTTCCGCTGGTCGATCGAGAACGAGAACCTGCAGCGCAAGGCTCAGATCGTCATGGACTACTACCGCGGCGACGAACCCCTCAAGCGCAAGGTGGCCTCGACGCTGCTCGAGTCGTTCCTCTTCTATTCGGGCTTCTACCTGCCGATGCACTGGTCGAGCCGCGCGAAGCTCACCAACACCGCCGACATGATCCGCCTCATCATCCGCGACGAGGCCGTGCACGGCTACTACATCGGCTACAAGTTCCAGCGGGGACTCGAGAAGGTGGACGAGGCAACCCGTCAGGAGCTGAAGGACTACACCTTCTCGCTGCTGTACGAGCTTTACGACAACGAGGTGCAGTACACGCAGGACCTCTACGACGGCGTCGGTCTCACCGAGGACGTCAAGAAGTTCCTGCACTACAACGCCAACAAGGCGCTCATGAACCTCGGCTACGAGGCCATGTTCCCCTCGACGGTGACCAACGTCAGCCCGGCGATCCTCTCGGCACTGTCGCCCAACGCCGACGAGAACCACGACTTCTTCTCCGGCTCGGGCTCGTCGTATGTCATCGGCAAGGCTGTCGCGACCGAGGACGACGACTGGGACTTCTGATCCCGTCCGAACGGCGAGGGCCCCGCGAGTGTGACACTCGTGGGGCCCTCGCCGTCGGCGGAGGCACTCAGGATGACGCCTTCGCGACCACGTAATTCGCCACGAACGCTCCGCTCGTCGAGGGGTCCGGCCCCCACGTGATCACGACGCTCCACTGCGATGAGGCGAGGTGCTGCACGTGATTGCCGTCGGAGGAGAAGTCGCCGTCGAGTGAGTAGCCGGCGGACTTCAGCTTGTCTACGGCGCTGGTGATCGCGGCTTCGCTCGACGTCTGCACGATGATCGAGTAGCCGCCGTTGACGGAGACCGAGGTCGTGATCGTGCCCTCGGGTGCGGGGATGTCGCTCGGCCACCCGGAGGGCAGAGAGCCGCTGGTGGAGACGTTGACGCCCGCATCGGCGGCGGCGGATGCGGCGGCGCTGGCGACTCCCGCAGCCTGGCTGGCGACGGCGGCTCCCTGCTGGACGAGCGCGGACACCTGTCCGCAGCCGGCGAGGGCGAACGCCACGGCGACGGTGGCGGGGAGGACGAGATAACGGGGTGACATCGGGACTCCTCATGCGTGTGGTGACGGGGGTGACGAGGCCGAGTGTTCCATGGGTGCACGGATCGCGCATGGGGAGAGTGGCGACTTCCGTCTGCCCGCGGGGCACCGTGCCACGGGCCGTGGGCCGGTCTAGCATGGCTGTCATGTCTGAACGCCCCCCCTTCAGCCCGGTGATCTCCCTGTTGACGATGTCGTCGATCTGGGACGGGCAGCTCGGCGCGGCGCTGAAGGACCTGGGTCTCACCACGCGGAAGTACGGTCTGCTGGCGCACATCCGGGCGACGCCGGGCATCTCGTTCAGTGAGCTGGCCCGCCGCTCCCAGATCACGGTGCAGACCGCCCACACTGCCGTCCGCGCGCTCGCCGATGACGGCATGGTCGCCGACGGCACGGCTCATGCCGGCTCGGCGTCCGATCTGCGCGTCACGGAGAAGGGCGACGCGGCCCTCGATGAGGCCGATGCCCGCCTCGCCCGCCTCGACCGCGACTTCGCGGCGGCGTTGCCGGCGTTGACGGACGCGCTGCAGGGGCTGCACGAGGAGCCGTTCGCAGGGATCCTTCAGGGTTCCTGAAGCCCTTCAGATAGACTGAAGGATGTCGCGGGAGCCGCGGCATCCGATCTCTGCTGGAGGACCCGTGTTCCGCACCCCGTCCGCACTGTTCCGCGTGCTCGCGATCGCCGAGGCGATCACCTGGACGCTTCTGATCACCGCCCTGATCGTGCGGGCGACCACGGGGGTCGCGATCGCGGTGACGGTCGCCGGCGGCGTGCACGGCTTCGTCTTCCTGGCGTATGGCGCGACCGCCGTTCTCGTCGCGAAGAATCAGCGCTGGCATCCGCTGCGTGCCGTCGTGGCGATCGGGAGCGCGGTGATCCCCTACGCGACCATCCCGGCGGAGATCTGGCTGCACCGCACCGGCGCGCTCGCGGGGGACTGGCGGCTGCACGCGGGGAGCGACCCGCGCGACGAGCGGTGGCACGACCGCCTCATGCGTGCGATGCTTCGTCGCCCCGGACTTCTTGCGGCTCTGCTCGTGGTGGCGGTCGTCGTCATCTTCACGGGGCTGCTGATCGTCGGCCCGCCCGGCGGAAAGGCCTGAGTCGGGCGGAGCGCCTGAGCCGGGCGAGCCGGCGGCGCGTCGGGCGGAGCGCCTGAGCCGGCCGGAAGACCCGCGCTGGGCCTACTTGGCGCGGGCGTGGATCGGGAGTGCGATCGCTGCCGACACCAGCAGGATGCCACCGAAGAAGATGATGGCCTGCAGGCCCGGCACCGCGAACGCGATACCGAAGCAGAACATGCCGAGCAGGAACAGCAGCAGCGCCACGATGAACATGGATCTCCTTCGGGGGGATGGGACTTCCGACAGGATATCGGGCGCACGGCCCGCGCGGTGACCGTCGTGAGGCAAGCTTCCCCCATGACGACTCGACACGGAGACCTCTCCCTGGGCGTCGCAGGTGCCCTTGGCGCTGCGCACATCGCGGACATCGCGGTGCGCGCGGAAGCCGCCGGCTTCGCGCGCCTCTGGGTGAACGACACCCCCGGCGGCGACGCGCTGGCGGGCCTGGCTGCCGCCGCCGAGCGCACGAGCAGCATCGGGCTCGCGACCGGCGTCGTGCCCATCGACCGGGTTCCCGCTCGCGGCCTTGCCGAGCGGGCGACGCAGATCGCCGGTGCCTCCGGCCGCCTCACGGTGGGGATCGGCTCGGGACGCCTGCGCGAGGGTGCGCTCGCGCAGGTCGCCGCGGCGATCGGCGAGTTGCGCGAAGCCGGGGTGCCCGTGCTCGTCGGCGCGCTGGGACCACGGATGCGGCGGCTCGCCGTGACCGCCTCCGACGGCGTGCTGCTCAACTGGCTCACGCCACGAGCCGCGGCGGATCAGACCGCTGCGCTGCACGAGATCGCGCCCGACGCGCGCGTCGCGCTCTACGTGCGGTGGGCGCTCGAGCCGGCCGCCCGAGCCCGGCTCGACGACGAGGCATCCCGGTACGACCAGGCGCCGGGATACGCCGAGAACTTCGCCCGGCTCGGGTTCCGCGCCCACGACACCGTCCTCGCACCCGACTCGGCCGATGCGCCGGGGCGGGTGAGGGCCTATCGCGAGGCGCTGGACGAGGTGGTGCTGCGTGCGATCACCCCGACCGACGCTCCCCATGAGTTCGCGGCGCTCATCGATCGCGCGGGGCGATGGCTGGCAGACGCGTGACGGGGTGAGGGGGCGGATGCCGCGGCATCCGCCCCCTCACCCCGTTCTCAGACCCGCGCGCCCGCCGCGGGTGCCGCCGCCCGCCGTGCAGCGTCGATGCGGTCGAGCTCGTGGAGCGAGGTGCCGCGGGTCTCGCGCATCGTGAGCACGGTCACGAGCGTCACGATCGCGGCGATACCGAGGTAGATCGCCACCGGCAGGGGCGAGCCGAACGACGTCAGCAGCGCGGTCGCGATGATCGGTGCGAGCGACCCGGCGACGATCGAGGTGACCTGGTAGCCGAGCGACACCCCCGAGTAGCGCATGCGCGTGGGGAAGAGCTCCGCCATGATCGCGGGCTGCGGGGCGTACATGAACGAGTGGATGACGAGACCGAGGCAGATCGCGAGCACGATAACGAACGGGTCGCGCGTGTCGAACATCGGGAACGCGATGAATCCCCACGCGATCGCGAACACGGCGCCGATCGCGTAGACGGGCTTGCGGCCGATGCGATCCGACAGTCCTCCCACGATCGGGATGACGATCGTGTGCACGATGTGGGCGACGACCAGCAGGGTGAGGATCTCGGCCGTGTCCATGCCGAGCGCCACCTTGAGGTAGGTGATCGAGAAGGTCACGACGAGGTAGTACATGATGTTCTCCGCGAAGCGCAGGCCCATCGCGGTCAGGACGCCACGGGGGTACCGACGCAGCACCTCGAACACGCCGTACCGCGTGTCATCGGCCGCTGCCGCCTCACGCGCCTGCACGAAGATGGGAGCGTCGTCGACGCGGGTGCGCACGTAGTACCCGATCGCGACGATCACGACCGACAGCCAGAACGAGACGCGCCAGCCCCAGCTGAGGAACGCCTCGGGCGTGAGCGTGCGGCTGAGCACCAGCAGCACGATCGTGGCGAGCAGATTGCCGATCGGCACGGCCGCCTGGGGGAACGACGCCCAGAAGCCGCGGCGACGGTCGGGGGAGTGCTCGGCGACGAGCAGCACGCCGCCGCCCCATTCGCCGCCGACGGCGAAGCCCTGCAGGAATCGCAGGATCACCAGCAGCGCGGGAGCGAGGTAGCCGACCTGCTCGAAGGTGGGGAGGCATCCCATCAGGAACGTCGTGACGCCGACGAGGATGATCGCGAGCTGCAGCAGCTTCTTGCGGCCGTACTTGTCGCCGAAGTGTCCGAAGACGATGCCGCCGAGAGGGCGGGCGATGAAGCCGATCGCGTAGGTCACGAAGGCGGAGATGATGCCCGCGTACGGGTCGTTCGACGGCGGGAACATGACGACGTTGAACACGATCGTCGCGGCGGTGGCGTAAAGGAAGAACTCGTACCACTCGGCGACGGTGCCCGCCATCGATGCGGTGACGACCTTGCGTAGACCGCTGGTCTTCGGTTCTGCGGGGGATGCGGCAGATGCCATGCGCTGATACCTCCTTGTAGGCGCAGGTGCGACGGATGTCGCGGCCCGAAGTTACCTGAAAGTCAATTCAGGTTTGAAGACCGGATGCCGCGTGTCGCCGTCCCCTGGATGAGAGTTCTCTCATCGACCCCTCGACATCGGCCGCTCGCCGCAGTGGAATGGGGTCATGCGCGTTGCAGCCCGATGGCTCCTCGGCGTCGCGATGGTCGTCGCCGGCGTCTCCCACCTCACGTTCCTGCGGTCGGACTTCCGAGCCCAGGTGCCCGAGACGATCGCCGAGCTGTCGCCGCTCGACGAGGATCAGATCGTGCTCGCATCGGGCGTGGTCGAGATCGCCCTCGGCACCGCCGTGCTCGCGGCCCGGCGCCGACGCGGACTCGTGGGCGCGGTGCTCGCCGCCTTCTTCGTGGCCGTGTTCCCCGGCAACCTCGCCCAGTTCGCCAACCAGCGCAGCGCGTTCGGGCTCGACACCGACGCGAAGCGGTTCATCCGACTTCTCTTCCAGCCGGTCCTCGTGGTCTGGGCGCTGTGGGCGACGCGCCGCGGGTGAACGGGGGCGACGCACCCATCGGCCGAGCGGCCGGCGCTCGGGGGCGGATCAGCGCTTCGCGTCGACCAACCGGATACGCACGATATTGTCGGTCTCGTCGAGCTCCGCGATCTCCGGATGCGCCGACACGAACTCGCTGAAGCTGCGGTGTCCGAGCGCCTTCTCGCTGAACGACGGGTCGAGGCGCAGCAGCAGCGCCTTCACGGCCGACGCGTGCTGCCACTGCGACGGGTCCTTGTCGTTCTCGAGGCGCAGCGCGCGTTCGAGCAGCTCGGCGGCCGGGTCGACCTGGCGCTTCCGGGCGCGCGGGCGTGAGGGAGCGGCATCCTTCTTCTGCTCGGGAGCCGCGACCCCTGGAAGCGAGTCGTACGAGTCGAAGCGGTCGCACGCGGCGGCCAGAGACTTCGCGGTCGATCCCGCCACCCCGACGCCGACCACGAAGCGTCCCAGGCGCTTGCAGCGCTGCGCGAGCGGCACATAGTCCGAGTCGCCCGCCGCGATCACGACGTGGGTGAGGTCGGGCAGGCGGAACATGTCCTCGACGGCGTCGACCGCGAGCCGGATGTCGGCGCCGTTCTTGCCGTAGGCGGCCGCGGGGAACAGCTGCACGAGATCGACCGCGCGCGCGACGAGCTGCGAGCGGTACTCGGCGTTCACCGGGGCGGACCAGTCGGCGTAGGCGCGCACGAGAACCAGCGTGCCGAAGGACGTCGCATAGTCGATGATCGCGCCGATGTCGACGGTGGCGGCGGCGAGACGTTCGGCGACCTCGGTGTCGCCCGTACCCTCGGCGATGCGGGTGCGGTCGCGGCTGTACGAGCCGCGGCCGTGCACCCGGTCGTACCAGCTGATGACGATGTTGTCGAAGTCGAGGTACACCGCCACGCGGGGCGTCGTGGAGTCGGGCATCAGCTCTCCCCGGGGTAGCTCACGCCGAGCTGGGAGCGGATGTCATCGAGTGCCGCCATGATCGCCACCGTCTCGTCGATCGGCAGCAGATCGCTGTCGCGCCCGCCGTCCGCGATGATGCGCTCGGCGGCCAGTGCCTGGTGCTGCATGCCGCGCCCCGTGACGCGGTTCTCCCACGTCTCGGCGACCGTTCCGTCGGGGAGGGTGAGGCGCGCGGTCGTCGGCGTGTACCAGACGTGGTCGATGTCGATGCGGGCAGCGGTGCCGATGACGTGCGCGACGTTCGGGCCGGCGGCCCGCGACGACGACAGCGTCGTCGCGATCGCGCCGCCGGCGTGGGTCGAGATCGTGGCGACCTCGGTGTCGGCGCCCGTCTCGCCGAGGCGTCCGCGGGCGACGAGGGATTCCGGTGCGCCCAGCAGATCCCACGCGAACGAGATCGGGTAGATGCCGAGGTCGAGCAGGGCGCCCCCGCCGAGCGCGAGCGCGTTGATGCGGTGCGAGGGATCGGTCGGCAGCGACTGCGTGTGGTCGGCCGTCACCGTGCGCACCTCCCCCAGCCGGCCGCCGCGCACGAGCTCGCGCACCCAGGCCATGTGCGGCAGGTAGCGGGTCCACATGGCTTCCATCGCGAGCACGCCCGCCGAGCGCGCCGCGTCGCGCACGGCCGCCGCCTGCGCGGCATCCTGGGTGAACGCCTTCTCCACCAGCACGTGCTTGCCGTGCGCGATCGCCGCGAGGGCGTTCTCGGCGTGCAGCGGATGCGGCGTCGCGACATAGACGATGTCGACGTCCGGGTCTGCGACCAGCGCCTCATACGACCCGTGCGCCCGCGGGATCTCGAACCTGTCGGCGAACCGCGCCGACGACTCGGCCGAGCGCGAGCCCACAGCCGCGACGTCCAGGCCTGCGTGCCGAAGGTCGGAGGTGAAGGATGTCGCGATCCCACCGGTCGCGAGGATGCCCCATCGAAGCCCGCTCATGCGTCGAGCGTAGCCCTGCGGCATCTGCCGGTGCGCGGTCGTAGGCTCGGGGGGTGACCACCGCGATCGACAGGTTCATCGAGCTGCTGCGCATCCCGACGGTGTCGTCGGTCGACGAGGAGGCGGTCGACTGGGGCGTCTTCGCGACCTTCCGCTCGGCGCTCGCGAAGCTCTACCCGCTCGTGCACGAGCGGCTCGAGGTCGAGCTCGTTGCGGGCCATGCGCTGCTGATCCGCTGGCCCGGACGCAGCTCCGGCGCCCCGCTCGTGCTCATGGCGCACCAGGACGTCGTGCCCGCAGACCCCGCCGAGTGGACGACCCCGCCCTTCGATCCGACGGTGTTCGGCGAGGGCGAGGACGAGACGATCCGCGCCCGCGGCGCGATCGACGACAAGGGCGCGCTGGTGGCGATCCTCGAGGCCGTCGAGGCCCTGCTCGCGGACGGGTTCTCGCCCGCGCGCGACGTCTACCTCGCCTTCGGCCACAACGAGGAGACCGCGGGCGACGGCGCCGGCGCGATCGTCGCCGTGCTCGACGAACGCGGCGTGCGGCCCGGCCTCGTGCTCGACGAGGGCGGCGCCGTCGTCGAGGGCGTGCTGCCGGGCGTGACGCGGCCGACCGCGGTGATCGGCGTCGCCGAGCGCGGCGTCATGACCCTCACGCTCACCGTCGCCGAGGCCGGCGGGCACGCCTCCACACCGCCGCGGATGCCCGCGACCGCTCGGCTCGCGCGCGCGATCGATCGTCTGCGCCGAACCCCGTTCCGCACTCGCATCACCCCGCCCGTGCGCGCGATGTTCGCCACGGCCGCGCAGGCGGCGCCGCCGGCGCTCGCCGCCGTGTTCCGCTCGCTCGGGTGGACGGGGCCCGTGCTCTCCCGGGCGCTGGCACTCCTCGGTCCCGAGACGAACGCGCTGGTTCGCACCACGGCCGTCGTCACCGAGCTGAGCGGGGCGACGGGCGAGAACGTGCTCGCCACGCGCGCCAGGGCGGTCGTCAACATCCGCCTTCTCCCGGGCGACACGGTCGAGGGAGTCACCCGGCACGTGCGTCGCGCCGTGCGCGACGACCGGGTCGAGGTCGAGGTGTTCCGCGCGTCGAACCCGTCGCCGGTCTCGCCGTGGCGCGGTGAGCCGTGGCAGCGTCTCTCGGCCGCCGTCCGGTCGGCTCTCGGTGACGACGTGCTGGCGACCCCGTACGTGCAGTTGGGGGCGAGCGACTCGCGGTTCTTCACCGCGATCAGCGAGCACGTCTACCGGTTCACGCCGTTCCACCTGACGCGCGCGGAGCGCGACTGCCTGCACGCTCCCGACGAGCGCATCCGCGTGCAGGTCTGGCTGCGCGGGATCGAGTTCTACCGCGACCTGCTGCGCGCGAGCTGACGTCGAAGCCGGCGGCGGGATCGCGCCGGAGGCTGCGCGGCCGCCCGGCCGGGCCCGCGTCGCCGCGGCGGTCGGGTCTCAGCCGAGCGCCTGCACCAGGTCGGCGATGATCTCGTCGGGATCCTCGAGGCCGATCGACAGTCGCACGGTGGTCTCGGAGATGCCCGCCACGGCTCGCTGGTCGGGCGTCAGGTGGCTGTGGGTCATGGACGCCGGGTGGGCGACCATGCTGCGCGCGTCGCCGATGTTCGCGACGAGCCGCAGCAGCCGCAGCCGCTCGACGAACTGCTCGACGAGGGCGAAGTCGCCGTCGGCGTCCCCGGTCGAGACGAGGTCGACGGAGAACACGGATGCCGCACCCCGCGGAAGGTACGCGAGGGCCGCCGCGTGCCACGGGCTGTCGGGGAGCGATGGATGGTGCACCTTCGCGATGCGTGGGTGGTCGGCGAGGGTGGACGCGACCTTCTCGGCGCTCTCGCTGTGCCGGCCGAGCCTCAGGTCGAGGGTCTCGACGCCCTGCAGCAGCTGGAAGGCGCTCGTCGCCGACAGCGTCGGACCGAGGTCGTGCACGTACTTCGTCTTGATCAGTGCGATGAAGGGCGACCCCCGCTCGCCAAACCGTTCGACGAGGCTGCCGCCGCCGGTGCGCGCGTAGGGCGCGGTCAGCTGCGGCCAGCGCTCGGGGTGCGCCGTGAAGTCGAACGTGCCGAGGTCGACGATCACGCCGCCGAGGGTCGAGCCGTGACCGCCGAGGAACTTCGTCGCCGAGTGCACGACGATGTCGGCGCCGAATTCCTTCGGGCGCTGCAGGGCCGGGGTCGCCACGGTGTTGTCGATCACGAGCGGAAGCCCCGCCGCGTGGGCGACCTCGGCGACCTCGCTCACCCGCAGCACCTGGGCGAGGGGGTTCGCGACCGACTCCGCGAACAGCACGCGCGTCGTCGGACGGATGGCCGCGCGCCAGGCGTCGATGTCGTCCTGGTCGACGAACGTCACCTCGATGCCCCAGTCGGGGAACGTGTCGTGCAGCAGGTCGACGGTGCCGCCGTAGAGCTGGCTGGCGGCGACGATGTGCTGTCCCTGGTGCACGAGGGCGAGGAGGGAGAGAGCGACCGCGGCCTGTCCCGAGGCGACGCCTGCGGCAGCGATGCCGCCCTCGAGAGCGGCGATGCGCTCCTCGAGCACGAGAACGGTGGGGTTCGCAGCGCGCGAGTAGATGTCGCCGTTCTTGCGCAGTGCGAACAGGTCACGCGCTTCGGCGAGCGAGGAGAACGCGAACGCGGCGGACTGGTAGATCGGCGGCACGGCGGTGTGCACCTCGGTGCGCGGGTCGTAGCCCGCCTGCACCTGGGCCGTCGCGAGCGAGCGTTCGGGGAGCGTCATGCGCTCATTGTCGCGGCTCGATCTTTGTGCCGCACCTTCGTGTGTCCGCGCGTGTCAGGAGTCGCCGGCGAGGGCTTTGACGATGCGCGGGAGAGAGACCGACTCGGCCGTGCCGAGGCGCTGGGCGAACAGGCTCACCCGCAGCTCCTCGAGCAGCCACCGCGCCCGCACGAGCGGGGCCGGCGCTCCGGGCGGCAGCGGTAGCGTGCCGCCCGCGTCGGCGTAGGCGGTTGCCGCGCGCTCGAACTCGGTCTGGCGCTGCCGGTCGCGGCCGGGGTTGTCGCCGAGGGCGGCGAGGCGGTCGAGAGACCCCTGGAGGTAGCGGGGGAGGTGGGCGAGACGGTCGAGGCCGGTCGCCGAGACGAACCCGGGGTGCACGAGGCCGGCCAGCTGGCCGCGCACATCGGCGAGCGGGGCGATGAGGGTGATCGACGTCTGCGCCTTGAGCGCCCGCTCCACGTCGCGCGCGAGCACGAGGATGCGCGCGGTGAGCGAGACGGCGGCGAACAGCGCATCGGTCACCTCGGACGAGAACGCGTCGCGCGCGGCGGTGAAGGCCTCGCGGGTGCGGATGCCGCCGGGGTGCCGCGCGATCACGGCGTCGGCGACGGCGCCGCGGGCATCCTCGACGAGCGCCCGGGCGCTCGGGTAGGGCGATGCGGCAAGGGCGAGCTTCTCGGTGGCGGTGAGGTGCTCGAGCACGTAGGCGGCGGGGGAAGGTACGGCGAGCAGCAGCAGGCGCCGCACACCGTCACGCGTGGCGCGGGCGGCGGCCTCCGGGGTCGCCTGGATGCGCAGCGCCACGCTCTCGCCCTCATCGACGAGCGCGGGGTAGCCGCGCACCGTGCCACCGGCGACCCGGCTGTCGACGAGCTCGGGCAGGACGTCGAGGTCGAAGTCGGTGAGACCGGCGCGTTCGACGAAGCCGCCCGCGACGGGCCCCGTCTGGCGGGGCCCGGGAACGGGTGCGGATGCCGCGGCCTGTGGCCCGCGCGCGAGGGATCGCGCGACCGAGGAGCGCGCGCGGTCGGCGAGGCGGGACTGCAGGTCGGCGAGGTCGCGTCCGCTGCCGACCGCGCGGCCGCGATCGTCGACGACGCGGAACGACACGGCGAGGTGGGCGGGCACGCGGTCGAGCTCGAAGTCGGCGCCCGACACCGGCTGGCTGGCGACGCGTCGGATGCGGTCGGCGAGCGCCTCGGCGAGGGAGCGCGCCGGGAGTCCGTCGTGATGTTCGGGGGCGTCGGCGGCGATCTCCTCGGCGAACCGCGCGGCGAAGTCGGCGGCCGGTACGACGTGGCGGCGGATGACCTTGGGGAGGGCACGGATGAGGGCCGCGATCAGCTCGTCGCGCATCCCGGGCACCTGCCAGTCGAAGCCCGCGGGCTGGAGCGAGGCGAGCAGGGCGAGCGGCACGATCGCCGTCACGCCGTCGTCGGGAGCGCCCGGCTCGAAGCGGTAGGCGAGCTGCAGCACCTGGTCGCCCTGCGTCCACCGCGCGGGGAAGTCGCCGGCGGCGGCCGTGCCGGACCCGTCGAGCAGGTCGTCCTCGCGCAGGTCGAGCAGGTGCGGGGTGCGGGACGCGGCATCCTTCCACCACGTCTCGAACGAGCGCAGGTCGAACACGTCGCGCGGGATGCGGGCGTCGTAGAACGCGAACACCGCCTCGTCGCCGGCGAGGATGTCGCGTCGACGCTCGCGCTCTTCGACCTTCTCGAGTCGGCGTCGCAGGTCGAGGTTGCGTCGAGCGAAGGCGGTGAGCGTCTTGCCCAGGCGTGTCGGGTCCCAGTCCTCCTCGACGAGCGCGTGCCGCACGAAGAGCTCCCGGGCGAGGTCCCGATCGAACCGGGCCAGCTGCACCCGGCGGCGCGGGATGATCTCGACCCCGAACAGCGTCACCTTCTCGGCTGCGACGGCGGCGCCGGCATCTTTCGACCAGTGCGGGTCGCTGAGCTGACGTTTCGCGAGGTCGCCCGCGAGGGCCTCCGCCCAGGCGGGATCGATCGCCGCGGCCGTGCGGGCGTACAGCCTGCTCGTCTCGACCAGCTCGGCCGCCATGACCGCGTCGGGAGCCTTGGCCCTCACGCCCGAGCCGGGGAAGATCGCGAAGCGCGCCCCCCGCGCCCCGCGGTACTCGGCCGCCGGGCGGCGTCCCTTCGGCGGTGCGGAGCCGGCGAGCCGGTCGTCACGGATGCCGATGTGGGACAGGAGCCCCGCGAGGATGGCCGTGTGCACAGCCACCGGGTCGGCCGCGGCATCCGTCGTCCTGTGCGTCCCGCCGATCTGGGCGCTCAGCTGCCGGTGCACGTCGAACCACTCGCGCACCCGCACGTAGTTCAAGAACTCGGCGCGGCACGCGCGGCGGAACGCGCTCGAGCCGAGCGCGGACTGCTGGGCCCGCAGGTGGCGCCAGAGGTTCAGGAGCGTGAGGAAGTCGCTCGTCGGGTCGGTGAAGCGGGCGTGCTGCCGGTCGGCCTCCTCGCGGCGCTCCTCGGGGCGTTCGCGGACATCCTGGATCGACAGGCCCGCGACGATCGGCAGCACGTCGGCGACGACGCCGGTGCGCTCCGCCTCGATGAGCATGCGGGCGAAGCGCGGGTCGATCGGGAGGCGGGAGAGCCGGGTGCCGACCTTCGTGAGACGGATGCCGTCGCGGGACCGGGTCACGGCACCGAGCTCGACGAGCAGGTCGACCGCCGCCGTGACCCCGCGGGAGTCCGGCGGGGTGAGGAACGGGAACTCGGCGATGTCGCCGAAGCCGAGCGCCAGCATCTGCAGCACGACCGACGCGAGCGAGGTGCGCAGCACCTCGGGTTCGGTGAACTCGGGCCGGCGGTCGAAGTCGGCCTCCGCGTAGAGCCGGATGGCGACGCCCGGCGCCGTGCGGCCCGCGCGGCCCGAGCGCTGCTGCGCCGACGCCTGCGAGATCGCCTCGATCGGCAGGCGCTGCACCTTCGAGCGGGCGCTGTAGCGCGAGATGCGGGCGGTGCCGGTGTCGACGACGTAGCGGATGCCCGGAACGGTGAGGCTCGTCTCGGCGACGTTGGTCGAGAGGATGACGCGGCGTCGGAGTCCTGCGACGGTCGACGGCTCGAACACCCGGTGCTGCTCCGCGGCCGACAGACGCCCGTACAACGGCAGCACCTCGGTCGGCGAGCGGTCGCTCGCGAAGGCGGCGCGCACGGCATCGGCCGCATCGCGGATCTCCGCCTCGCCGGGGAGGAACACGAGCACGTCGCCGCGGGGCTCGGCATCGAGCTCGCGCAATGCCGCCACGATCGCGGACACCTCGTCGGCGTCGCCGGGGGGAGAGGCCGCATCCTCGTCGTCGGCATCGTCCGCATCGTCGGGGAGCTCGGCGACGAGAGGGCGGTACCGCACCTCGACCGGGTAGGTGCGGCCGGACACCTCGATGACGGGCGCGGGGGAGCCCGCGGCATCCGAAAAATGACGCGCGAAGCTCTCGGGGTCGATCGTCGCCGACGTCACGATGACCTTCAGGTCGGGACGCTGCGGGAGGATGCGTCGCAGGTAGCCGAGCAGGAAGTCGATGTTGAGCGAGCGCTCGTGCGCCTCGTCGATGATGATCGTGTCGTAGCGGCGCAGCAGCCGGTCGCGGTGGATCTCGTTGAGCAGGATGCCGTCGGTGACGAGCGCGATGCGGGTCTCATCGGTCACCTGGTCGGTGAAGCGCACCTTGTATCCGACGAGACCGCCGACCTCGACCCGCAGCTCCTGCGCGATGCGTTCGGCGATCGTCCGCGCCGCGAGCCGGCGGGGCTGCGTGTGGGCGATGCTCTCGCGGCCGAGCTCGAGGCAGATCTTCGGCAGCTGGGTGGTCTTGCCGGAACCGGTCGCGCCCGCGACGATGACGACCTGGTGGTCGCGGATCGCTGTGGCGATCTCGTCCCGCGCGGCACTGACGGGCAGCTCGGCCGGGTAGACGATGACGGGCTGCGCGGGGGGCATGGCCGTCACATCCTACCGGCGGGGACGCCCGCCGCCGGCGGGGTCGTCGTCGTCGACCACGCCTTCGTTCAGTGCAGCGACGAAGCCGTCGAGTGCGCGGGCGAGGGCGTCGCGCTCGACGTCCGAGAGGCTGGCCGCGGCCTCGAGCTGGTGCTCGTGCGCGGCGCGCAGCACCTTTCGCACGGGGGAGTCGGCGGGGATGGTGGGTTCCAGCACGATGCTGCGCCGGTCGCTCGGATGCGCCGCGCGGCGGAGCAGCCCGGTGTTCTCGAGCCGGTCGATGATGGCCGTCGCTGCCGCGCTCGATGCGTCGAGGGTGCGGGCCACCTCGCTCGGGGTGACAGCGTGCCGCGCCTCCTCCGCGTCGAGCAGCAGCCGCACGAGATCGAGGTCGCGTCCGCCGAGCCCGAGGCGCCGCCGCACGTCGCGCTCCGCGTCGCCGAGTGCGCGCTGCATACCCGCGAGCGAGCGCAGCAGTCGCTCGGGGTCCGTCGTGTACGCGCTCACGTCGCCGCCTCCTCGCGGAGCAGTCTACCCGCGATGGTTTGCTGATTTAGCTAATCTAGTGAGATACTCAGCCAGCGAACGAAAGGATGACTCATGGGCACCATGTTCTACGGCAACGGGGGCGGCATCCAGGTCGACGACCGCACCCTCGAGCACCTGCGACTCGCCGTCGCCACCCGTCTGCGACGCGGGGAATCGTTCATGGTGAGCATGCCGGTGGATGAACCCGGCCTCGGATCGCGGCGCAACCTCTGGGTGTCGCCGGCCATCCCGCTGCAGTTCATCGCCGCCGGCAGCAGGATGCCCTCGCTCAACCGGCTCTGGATCCAGGCGATGGGCGAGAGCGAGGACTCGACCGGCACTCTGACGGTGATGCCGGAGGCCGAGGCGGCGTCATACCTCGAGCGCAAGCACCTGCGCACCATGAACCAGCTCGCGCCCCACGACGACGCGCCACGCGAGATGCGCGTCGCCGGGTGAGACGCATCCCTCGCCTCTATCATCGGAGCATGCCCACCACCGAGTTCGACGACAGCGGGTACTGGTACGCCGACACGGAGGACGCGCGTCGCGCGCGGGCCGTCCACCTGCTGCAGGCGTTCCGTCTCTACCGCGCCGCCGAGGTCGCCATGCGTCGTCGCACGCGCGAGGCGATGTCGATGGGCGAGAACGACCTGCTCGTGCTGCGCTACCTGCTCAAGGCCCAGCAGGAGGGCCGTTCGGTCTCGCCCGGTGAGCTGTCCCGCTACCTCGGCACTTCGACCGCCGCGGTCACCGCGATCATCGACCGACTCGAGCGCTCGAACCATGTGCGGCGGGAACGCCATGAGAGTGATCGCCGCAGCATCTACGTCGTGCCGACCGCGGAGAGCGACGACGAGGTGCGTCGCACCCTCGGTGACATGCACGACCGCATGCTCGACGCGGTCATCGACCTCAGCCCCGACGACACCCTCGTGGTGCTCGACACGCTCGCCCGCCTGCAGGCGGCGGTCGATCAGGTGCAGCCGGGAGCCCACGCGGGCGCGCGACGCTGAGAACGCGGCCCGAGGGTCGTTCACGAGGCGTGTAGCCAATCCAGTTTCCTACCCGACGGACATTCGACCCGCGACCGGCGGGCTGGGAGGATGACAGCGTGACCCCCGATTCCGAGCTGCCGTTCGTCGTGGACGGTTACGAGCTCACCTCCTACGCGGGCAGCGTCGATCGGCTCCTCGACCGCCACCCGGCGAGGTCCCGCACCGAGATCGAGGCCGTTCTGGCGCGCGAGCACGACGCGTTCACGGGCGGGCGCCCAGTCGCCATCCCCGTCGCCGTGGAGAACGGTGCCGACGAGGTGCTCTCGCTCCGCGAAGACGACGCGGCCGACGGCGCCGTCGCCTGACGGTCGCGCCGCGACATCCGATCCACCCGCGTCGAGCCCCGCGGGTTCATCCGTGCCGGGTCAGATCCAGCTCTGCATCCAGTTGTGCAGGCGCCAGAAGTCGTAGGGCACCGGCATGGCCGTCCACACCGGGTACCAGAAGGCCGACAGCACGACGGCGACCCCGAGGAAGACGAGGACCACGCCCTGCCCCGAGCGTCGCCGGGCGGGAGAGGCATCCGGACCGCCCGCGATGTCGCGCGCGGCCAGAGCGACCGCGATGACGAGGAAGGGCAGCATCACGATCGTGTAGAACTGGAAGATCGTGCGGTCGGGGTAGAGCAGCCACGGCACATACGTCGCGATGATCCCGACGAGCACGAAGCCCGCCGCCGCATCCGGTCTCCGGACGAACCGCACCAGCAGATAGATCGCGGCGGCGATTCCCGCCCACCAGATGAGCGGGTTCGGGATGCTCGAGATCGCCTGCACGCCGTTCGCCCCCTGCTCCCAGTACATCGAGGTGGGGCGGATGAGCAGCGGCCACTCCCAGGCCGGGCTCTGATAGCTGTGCGGGGTGTGCAGGTTCACGTTGAAGCCGTACATCGCGCCGTGGTACACCCACAGGTTCTGCAGCGGCTGCGGCAGGAGGGCGGCGAGCCCCGCAGGCGGCGCGCCCGAGTACTGCCGGTCGTAGCCGCCGGCCGTCACGAGCCACCCCGTCCACGAGACGACGTAGACGACGAGGGCGACAGGCAGCATCAGCACCGCAGACCAGAGCCCCTGCCGCACGGCGTCGAGGTGCCACATCCGGATGCCGAGACGCCACCGGGCGACCGCGTCGGAGATGACCACGTAGACACCGAGCGCGGCGATGACGTACAGCCCCGACCACTTCACGGCCGTCGCCGCGCCCGCTGCGGCACCGGCCGCGAGCAGCCACGGGCGGTTCCAGAGCAGCCGGCCCCACGCGCTCGGCCGGTCGGGGTCCCGGGCGCCCAACCGGCGATCGCACCACGCGCGGTCGAGGAGGACGAACCAGAACGCGAGGATCACGAAAAAGGTGAGGATGCCGTCGAGGAGCGCCACCCGGCTCATCACGATCGCGAGCCCGTCGATCGCCATCAGCAGCGACGCGATCGTGGCCGCGGCCACCGACCGGGTGAGCGCCTTCGTGACGAGGTAGACCAGCAGCACGGTGGCCGTGCCGAGCAGCGCGACCGAGAATCGCCAGCCGAACGACGACGCCGGGCCGAAGATCCACATGCCGAGTCCGATGATCCACTTGCCGAGCGGAGGATGCACGACGAAGCTGCCGGACGTCTCGTAGTCGTCGGTCACGCCCTGCTCGAACGCGCCGTTCGCATTGGCGGGCCAGTTGGCGGGGTAGCCCAGGTTCCACTGGCTCCATGCGTCCTTGACGTAGTAGGTCTCGTCGAAGACGATCGCGTGCGGGTTCTGCAGGTTCCAGAAGCGCAGCACGGCCGCGAGGAGGGTCACCAGCAGCGGCGCCAGCCACGAGATCCGACGCTGCAGGGCGGCATCGGCGCGCACGCGCATCGCCCACCGGTCGTAGCGGGAGAGGGGTGCGTTCTCGAGGAGGGGCGGCGCGGTGCGGCTCACGGGCACCAGCCTATGCTGGGGCGGTGTTGAAGCTCGCGGCGACTCCGATCGGCAACCTCGGCGACGCGTCGACGCGGCTGCGAGAAGTGCTCGAGGCCGCCGAGGTCATCTGCGCCGAGGACACCCGCACCGCCCAGCGCCTGCTCGCCGGCCTCGGCATCGAGAACCGCCCGCGGCTGATCGCGGTGCACGACCACAACGAGAAGCAGAAGGCCGCCGAGGTCGCGGCGCTCGCCGCGACCCGAGAGGTCGTGCTGCTCAGCGACGCGGGTATGCCGACAGTGAGTGACCCGGGCTACGCCGTGGTCGCCGAGGCCGTCGCACAGGGCGTCGAGCTCACCGTCATCCCCGGTCCGTCCGCCGTCGTCACCGCCCTCGCGCTCGCCGGCCTCCCGACCGATCGGTTCACCTTCGAAGGCTTCGTGCCGCGAAAGAGCGGGGAGCGGGCGTCGGCGTTCGGCGCGCTCGCCGGCGAGCGCCGCACGATGGTGTTCTTCGAGGCGCCGACCCGCCTGGCTGCGACGCTCGCCGACATGGGCGCGGCGTTCGGCGGAGACCGCCGCGCGGCCGTGTGCCGCGAGCTCACGAAGCTGCACGAGGAGGTCGTACGCGGCGGCCTCGCCGAGCTCTCCGCCTGGGCGGAGGCGGGCGTGCGCGGGGAGTGCGTCGTGGTGGTCGCGGGTGCGGTGCCGGTCTCCGTCTCCCTCGACGGCGCCGTCGCGCGGGTGGTCGAGCTCGACCGGGCGGGAACCCGATTGAAGGATGCCGCGACCGCCGTCGCCGCCGAGACGGGACTCGCCTCCCGCGACCTGTACCAAGCGGCCCTCGCGCGCCGCGGCTGAAGAGGCCGTCACAACGGCGAGGAGGGGCATCCGGCCCTTCTAGAATCTATGGGTGACGTCCGGTTCCTCCTTCTACATCACGACGCCGATCTACTACCCGAGCGATGTGCCGCACATCGGCCACGGGTACACGACCGTCGCGGTGGACACCCTTGCCCGCTGGCACCGCCAGGCGGGCGATGACACCTGGATGCTGACGGGAACCGACGAGCACGGGCAGAAGATGCTGCGCGCCGCGGCCGCCAACGGCGTCACCCCGCAGGAGTGGGTCGACAAGCTGGTCGGCGAGGCGTGGTTCCCGCTGCTGACGACGCTGGACGTCTCGAACGACGACTTCATCCGCACCACCCAGGAGCGGCATGAGGAGGGCGTCAAGCGTTTCGTGCAGGCCATCTACGACCGCGGCTACATCTACGCCGGCGAGTACGAGGCGCTGTACTGCGTGGGCTGCGAGGAGTTCAAGCCCGAGAGTGAGATCGTCGACGGCACCGGTCCGTTCGAGGGTCTGAAGGTCTGCGCGATCCACTCCAAGCCGCTCGAGCTGCTGCAGGAGAAGAACTACTTCTTCAAGCTCAGCGAGTTCACCGAGCCCCTGCTGAAGCTCTACAAGGACAACCCCGACTTCATCCGTCCCGAGTCGGCGCGCAACGAGGTCATCTCCTTCGTGCGCTCGGGCCTGAAGGACCTGTCGATCTCGCGCTCCGCGTTCGACTGGGGCATCAAGGTGCCGTGGGACGACACCCACGTCATCTACGTGTGGGTCGACGCGCTGCTGAACTACGCGACCGCCGTCGGCTACGGCGCCGACGAGACCCAGTTCGAGCGCCGGTGGCCGGCGTTCCACGTGGTCGGCAAGGACATCCTGCGCTTCCACGCGGTCATCTGGCCGGCGATGCTGCTCGCGGCGGGTCTCGAGGTTCCGCGCGGCGTGTTCGCGCACGGCTGGCTGCTCGTCGGCGGCGAGAAGATGTCGAAGTCGAAGCTCACCGGCATCGCGCCGACCGAGATCACCGACACGTTCGGCTCCGACGCGTACCGCTTCTACTTCCTGTCGGCGATCGCGTTCGGCCAGGACGGCTCGTTCTCGTGGGAGGACCTCTCCGCCCGCTACCAGGCCGAGCTCGCCAACGGTTTCGGCAACCTCGCCTCCCGCACGATCGCGATGATCGAGCGCTACGTCGAGGGCATCGTGCCGCCGCCGGCCGCGTATGCGGAGGGCGATCTCGAGATCCAGAAGATCGTGGCGGATGCCGCGGCGAACGCCGATGCGGCCATCGAGCGGTTCCGCATCGATGAGGCGATCGCCGCGATCTGGACCATCGTCGACGCCCTCAACGGCTACATCACCGAGAACGAGCCCTGGGTGCTCGCCAAGGAGGACGGCGACCGCGAGCGGCTCGGCACCGTGCTCTACACGGCAGCCGAGGGGCTGCGGGCCCTCGCCGTGCTGCTGAGCCCGGTCACCCCGATCGCGACAGAGAAGCTCTGGATCGCACTCGGCGCCGCGGAGAGCCTGGGGCGCCTGGTCGACCAGCCGCTGCGCGCGGCGGGGAGCTGGGGCATCCTTCGTCCCGGCACATCGGTCAACGGGCTGGCTCCTCTCTTCCCGCGGGTCGAGACCGCGTGAGCGCGCAGGTTCCGAGCGATCCCAGCCAGTACGTGCGCGAGCGCACGGCCGACGGGCGCAAGGACCTGCGCTATCCCGACGCGCCGGAACCCCTCGCCGTCGCCGTCTACGACAACCACACGCACCTCGAGATCGCCGACGGCGACTCCCCGCTGACGCTCGTCGAGCAGCTCGACCGGGCCGAGGCCGTCGGCATCGCCGGCGTCGTGCAGGTGGGCGGCGACATCGAGTCGTCGCAGTGGTGTGCGTGGGCTGCTGAGCAGGACCGCCGGGTGCTCGCCGCCGTCGCCCTGCACCCGAACGAGGCGCCCGAGTACGCCGCCGCCGGACGCCTTGCTGAGGCGATCGAGGTCATCGACGCCCTCGCCGCCCAGCCCCGAGTGCGCGCGGTCGGCGAGACCGGACTCGACTTCTTCCGCACCGGCGAGGACGGCATCGCGGCCCAGGTCGAGAGCTTCGAGGCGCACATCGCGATCGCGAAGCGACACCGCATCGCCATGCAGATCCACGACCGCGACGCACACCAGGCCGTCTTCGACACCCTCGACCGTGTGGGCGCCCCGGAGAAGACCGTGTTCCACTGCTTCTCCGGCGACGCCGACATGGCGCGGGTCGCGACCGACCGCGGCTACTGGCTGAGCTTCGCGGGCAACGTCACGTTCAAGAACGCCGAGAACCTGCGCGACGCCCTCCGCGTGGCGCCGCGCGATCGCATCCTGGTCGAGACGGATGCCCCGTTCCTCACGCCCGCGCCCTACCGCGGTCGCCCGAACGCCCCGTACCTCGTGCCGCTGACCGTGCGGTTCATGGCCGAGACGCTCGAGACCGACCTCGACGAGCTGTGCGCACAGCTCGCGGCGAACACGCTCGCCGTCTACGGCGAGTTCTGAACCGGCTCCGCAACAGCGGTGCGCCGCTCGGTCGGGGTCACACCCCGAACGCGGCGGCGACCTCGCCGAGCACGAGCTCGCCCGAGTCGGCGTCGTAGTCGAAGAGCTCCGCGTAGCGACCCCACTGGATCGCGATGTCCAGCTGCACCCGCGCGTCCGCCCCCGAGAAGCCGCGTCGCAGCAGGTCGAGGAAGAAGTCGTCGCGCAGGGCGCCGTCGTCGCTGTTCTCGAGCGCTGTGAGGATCGTGCGCACGAGCGGGGCGTGGGCCGCGCTGAGGCGTGCGAACAGCTTCTTCGACTCCTGGATGTCCGCGCGTCCCCAGGCGCGACCGTCCTCGGTGAGGAAGAGCTGCGCCCCGTCGACCTCGATGAACCCGAGCAGGGCGGCCGCGTCGACGAGGGGAAGGAGGTCGTCGACCTCGAAGGACAGCTCGTCGGCGAGGTCGGGCAGGTCGGTCTGGCCGTTGTGCGAGTGCACGATCTCGACGAGGCCGGCGAGCCCGCCCACGGACACGTCGGGCAGCGGCGCGCTGAGCGGAGTGGCGGCGACAGGCGCGGCCGCCGTGCCGGGAGCACCGGGGCCGGTGCCGGTCAGCAGGGCGTAGAGCCGATCGACGGTCTGGGCGAAGAGCGGATGCCGCCGGTCGCGCGGGCGGGGGAGCGGCACCTCGACCTCGGCGCGCACGTGCCCGGGGTCGAGCCGAGGACGAAGACGCGGTCGGCCATGAGCACCGCCTCCTCGATGTTGTGGGTCACGATGCAGACCGACTTCGTCGGGAAGTCGGGCTGCGCCCACAGCGACATCACCTCGTTGCGCAGGTTCTCGGCGGTGAGCACGTCGAGAGCCGAGAAGGGCTCATCCATGAGCAGCGCGTCCGGGCGCAGCACCAGGGCGCGCGCGCTCCCCACGCGCTGGCGCATGCCGCCGGAGAGCTCGCGCGGGTACGCCGACTCGAAGCCGTCCAGACCGATCAGGTCGATCGCGTCGAGGGCGCGCTGACGGCGCTCCGCGGCCGACACCGAGCGGGCGGCCAGTCCCAGCTCGACGTTGCCCTGCACGGTCAGCCACGGCATGAGCGCGAACGACTGGAACACCATCCCGACGCCCGGGTTCGCACCGTTGATCGGCCGGCCGCGGTAGCGCAGCTCGCCGCGGCCGCCGACACGTTCGACCTCCTGTCGGTTCCGGGCCGCCTGCACCTGGTGTGGCTGCTCTCGGACGACGAATCGGATGTCACGACCCTCGCTGAGCGCACCGGGGCGACGATCCCCGCGACGAGCCAGCAGCTCGCGAAGCTGCGCGCCGCCGGTGTCGTCAGCGCACGCCGGCAGGGACGCCGGCAGCTCTATCGGGTCGACGATCCGCACATCGTCGCGGTGGTCGCGGCGATGCTCGACCACATCGCGCCCGACGGCACGCTCGCCGCGCCCCCGGACCCTCGGCGCCCACCGCGCCAGCCGCGCTTCGTGCGGGCGTGACCGCGAACCGGACGGCACCGGGCCGCGGCATCCGTCACCTCTTGGGTGCCGCCACGAACAGCGTCTCGGTCTTCTCGAGCTCCATGCCCTTGGTCTCCGGCACCTTCAGCAGCACGTAGACGAAGGAGAGGGCCGCGAACACGGCGTACATGCCGTAGGTGAGCGGCAGCGACCACGCCGACATCGAGGGGAACGAGACCGTGATGACGAAGTTCGCGATCCACTGCGCCGCGGCCGCGACGCCGAGCGCGCGACCGCGGATGCGGCTCGGGAAGATCTCGCCCAGCAGCACCCACACGAGCGGGCCCCACGACGCGCCGAACCCGATGACGAACAGATTCGCGGCGACGAGCGCGATCGGGCCCCAGGCGCCCGGGAGGGACACCTCGCCGTTCACCGTGACCGAGAAGGTGAACGCGAGCGCCATGATGCCCAGCGACAGGGTCATCAGCACCGAGCCGACCAGCAGGATGGGCTTTCGGCCCACCCGGTCGACGAGGAAGATCGCGACCAGGGTGACGACGACGTTCGTGACCGAGGTGATGACGCTGATGACCAGCGAGTCACCCTCGGTGAACCCGACCGCGCGCCACAGCGTCGTCGAGTAGTAGAAGATCACGTTGATGCCGACGAACTGCTGGAACACCGACAGGATGATGCCCACCCAGACGATCGGCTGAAGTCCGAGCACGTGTCCGCGCAGCGACGCCTTCTTGGTGGTGCGGTCCGCGCTGATCGCGTTCGTCAGCTCGCGCAGGGTCTGCTCCAGGTCGGCCGGCGGCACGAGGCGGGCGAAGATCGCGCGCGCCTCGTCGGTGCGGCCGGCGGCGAGAAGGAAGCGCGGGGACTCGGGGAGGGTGAGAGCCAGGATCCCGTAGACCGCCGAGGGGATCACCCCGACGATGAACATCCAGCGCCAGGCCTCCAGGCCGAGCCAGAGCGTGTTCGCGGCGCCATCGGCCCACGTCGCGAGCAGCGCGTCGGACAGCAGTGCCCCGAAGATGCCGAGCGTGATCGCGAGCTGCTGCAGCGACGCCAGCGATCCGCGGATCTGACGCGGTGCGATCTCGGCGATATAGGCCGGCGCGACGACAGAGGCGATGCCGATGCCGAGGCCGCTCACCACGCGCCACAGGATCAGGTCGGGAACGCTGAAGGTGAGGCCCGCGCCGATCGAGGAGACGAAGAACAGGCCGGCGCCGAGCAGCATGACGCGCAGGCGCCCCCAGCGATCGGAGAGCGAGCCGGCGATCATCGCGCCGACGGCGCACCCGAGGAGCGCCACCGCGACGACGAAGCCCGTCAGTGCCGAGCCGAGGGAGAAGTGCCCGCCGATCGAGTCGACCGCGCCGTTGATGACCGACGAGTCGAAGCCGAACAGGAAACCTCCGACGGCCGCCGCGACCGACAGCCCCACCGCCCGTCGCCCGAAGGGGCTGCGCAGAGAGAAGGCGTCGGCGGGGATCGTTCCAGTGCTCACCGCACCACCCTAGTGGCGCCCGGAGGGGCGGGTCGGGGTTGACTCCGCGCCTCGTTAGGGTGAGGGGGTGACCGTGCATCTGCTCGGCGCGGCCGAGATCCGCGCCCTCGCCGCCGAGCTCGACGTCACCCCGACGAAGAAGCTCGGCCAGAACTTCGTGCACGACCCCGGCACCGTGCGCAAGATCGTGGCCGCGGCATCCGTCACGGCCGACGACCGCGTCGTCGAGGTCGGCCCGGGGCTCGGGTCGCTGACGCTCGCGATCTTGGAGACCGGCGCCCGGGTGACCGCGGTCGAGATCGACCACCGCCTCGCCGCGCGACTTCCGCAGACCGCCGCCGACCACGGTGTCGAGGACGGTGCCCTCACCGTGGTCGACGCCGACGCGCTCACGATCACCTCGCTGCCGGGGGAGCCGACGGTGCTCGTCGCGAATCTGCCGTACAACGTGTCCGTGCCCGTGCTGCTCCACTTCATGGAGACCTTCCCGCGTCTCGACCGCGGCGTCGTGATGGTGCAGGCCGAAGTCGGCGAGCGGCTCGCCGCGGGGCCGGGTTCCAAGGTCTACGGCGCCCCCAGCGTCAAGGCGTCGTGGTACGGCGACTGGCGCCTGGTCGGCACGGTGTCGCGCATGGTGTTCTGGCCCGTGCCCAATGTCGACAGCGTGCTCGTGGGATTCGCCCGCGCGCACGCGGCGCGAGGCACCGAGGCCGAGCGGCAGACGACGTTCCGCATCGTCGACGCGGCCTTCCAACAGCGCCGCAAGATGCTGCGGCAGGCGCTCTCCGGGGTGCTCGGCGGGTCGTCCGCGGCGGCCAGTGCGCTGCTCGAGAGCGCGGATGTCGCCCCCACCGCCCGCGGTGAGGACCTCACCGTCGAGGACTACCTGCGCATCGCCCGCGCGGCGGCTAGCCTGGGCGGGTGAGCACAGAGCCGCGTATCCGACCCTCCGTCCCCGACATCCACCGGCCCTACACGGCGGCCCCGGATCGGTACGACCTCACCGAGTACCGTCAGGTCGGGACATCCGGTCTCTACCTCCCGCCGATCTCGCTCGGCCTGTGGTGGAACTTCGGCGACAACGTCGCCTTCGACACGCAGCGCGGCATCCTCCGGCACGCCTTCGACCGCGGCATCATCCACTTCGACCTGGCCAACAACTACGGTCCTCCCTACGGCGCCGCGGAGACCAACTTCGGACGCATGCTGCGCGAGGACTTCAAGCCCTACCGGGACGAGCTGGTCGTGTCGTCCAAGGCGGGGTGGGACATGTGGCCCGGGCCGCACGGCGACCTCGGCAGCCGCAAGTACATTCTCGCGAGCGCCGATCAGTCGCTGACGAGGCTCGGGCTCGACTACGTCGACATCTTCTACTCCCACCGGGTCGATCCCGACACTCCCGTCGAGGAGACCATCGGCGCGCTCGACACGCTCGTGCGCCAGGGCAAGGCGCTCTACGTGGGCATCTCGTCGTACTCCGCGGAGCGCACCGCGGTCGCCGCGGCGGTGGCCCGCAGCCTCGGCACGCCGCTGATCATCCATCAGCCCGCCTACTCGATCCTCAACCGGTGGATCGAGGACGGTCTGACGGGCGTCCTCGCCGAAGAGGGCATGTCGGCTATCGCCTTCACGCCGCTCGCCCAGGGGCTCCTGACCGGCAAGTACCTCGGCGACGGCAAGGCCAAGCGCTCGCAGCCGCGCGACAGCCTGCCCGACCGGGCGCTGTCGCACCAGGCGATCGCGTCGCTGCGATCACTGAACACGATCGCGAAGGAGCGCGGTCAGACGCTCGCGCAGATGGCGATCCAGTGGGTGCTGCGCGAGCCCACCGTGTGCTCGGCGCTCATGGGGGCCTCCAGCATCGAGCAGCTCGACGAGAACCTGGCCGCCCTCACCGGACCGGCCTTCGACACCGACGAGCTCGAGCGCATCGACGCGCTGTCGGATGTCATCGACGTCAACCTGTGGGCGGAATCATCGAAGCTGTGATCCTCCCCGCCCCGACGGTGCACGTGCGCGCCCCGGGCAAGATCAACCTCTTCTTCGAGGTCGGCGCGCTCGGCGCCGACGGGTACCACGACGTCGCCTCGGCGTACCAGGCCGTCTCCGCGTACGAGGACGTGTGGGCCTCGGCGTCGGACGACCTGACGATCGAGGTCACCGGATCGGTGGATGTCGCGGGCGTCCCACTCGACGCCCGCAACCTCGCCGTGCGCGCCGCGCAGCTGGTCGCGGACGAGGCGGGCATCGACGCGGGCGTGCACCTGCGCATCGTCAAGGGTGTGCCCGTCGCAGGTGGGATGGGCGGAGGATCCGCGGATGCCGCAGCCGCCCTCGTCGCGTGCGACGCGCTGTGGGGAACCGGTATCTCGCCGATCCGGCTGCGGGAGCTGGCGGCCGAACTCGGTGCCGACGTGCCGTTCGCGCTCACCGGCGGCACGGCGATCGGGCTGGGGCGCGGCGACGACCTGAGTCCTGCCCTGGCGCGCGGGCGTTTCGACTGGGTGATCGTCACGAGCGAGGACGGCCTGTCGACTCCGGCCGTGTTCGCCGCCCTCGACGCGCACCGCGACGACGCCTCGCTCGACATCGTGCCCGCGCGTCGGCCGATGGTCGATGACGCCGTTCTGCATGCGCTGCGCGCGGGCGATGCGCACATGCTCGCCGCGAGCCTTCGCAATGATCTGCAGCAGGCCGCGCTCGCGCTGCGACCCGACCTCGCCGACCTGCTCGAGACGGGTCGCGCCGCCGGCGCCCTCGAAGGGATCGTCTCGGGTTCGGGTCCCACGGTCGCGTTCCTCGCGGCGGGCCCCGAGGCCGCCATCGACCTGCAGATCGGGCTCTCGGCCGCCGGGCACGTCGCGCACCACGTGCACGGCCCGGTGCCGGGGGCACGCGTCATCCACGACGACTGATCGGGCGCACCGCGCCGCTGGAGGAGATCATGAACGACACCGCCGTCGCCGCCTTCCTGGCGGCCCCGCTCGATGAGCGTCAGGCGCGCCGGCTCAGCGACCTGGGGCTGCGCGCCGACCTCGTCACGGACGAGGACCGTGCCGCCTCGGACGGCTGGATCGAGGCCGTCTCCCGCGGATTCCTCGGCACCGAGCGCTCCGAGGTGCAGCGCCAGGCCGCGTTCGACGGGCTGCGGGCGCGTCGCCGGTTGGGCGTCTACGACGACTCCGCCCCGGTGCCCGGCACCCCTGTCGCGACGTTCGCATCGTGGCTCGCCGAGCTCACCGTCCCCGGGCCGGCGCTCATCGACACGGCCGCCATCAGCTCCGTCACCGTCGCCCCCACCCATCGACGGCGGGGTCTCGCGCGGGCGATGATGGAGGGCGAGTTGCGGGCCGCGGCATCCGCCGGCGTGCCGGTTGCGACCCTCACCGTGAGCGAGTCGACGCTCTACGGCCGGTACGGCTTCGCCCCCGCCGCCGAGGCTGCGCACTGGCGGATCGAGGCGAAGCGCGCCGGATGGATCGGTCCGGTCTCGCCGGGACGCGTGGACTTCGTGCCGAGAGTCGACGCACGCGTCCTGATCGAGCCGCTGTACGACCGCGTGCGCCTCGCCCGGCCGGGCGAGATCACGATGCCGGCCGGCCACTGGGACCGCTTCCTGCGCACGCGTCCTGACTCGGAGAAGGGCGAAGAGCTGCGCACCGTCGTCTACACGACGGTGGCGGGGGAGGTGACCGGCGTGGCGCTCTACAGCGTGACGGAGTCGCACGACGACTTCGCCCGATCGACCCTCGAGGTCGTGTACCTCCTCGCGCTCGACGACGAGTCCTACGCGGGTCTCTGGCGCTTCTTCCTCGAGATGGATCTGATCGGCTGGATCGAGGCGACCGAGCTCTCGGTCGACGAGCCGCTGCTCTGGATGATCGCCGACCAGCGTGCCGCACAGCGCACGGTGCGCGATCACCACTACGTGCGCATCCTCGATGTCGTCGCCGCCCTCGAGGCCCGTCGCTACAGCGGCGCCGGGCGCGTGGTGATCGAGATCGCCGACCCGCTCGGGTTCGCCGCCGGCCGTGTGCTGCTCGATGTGGACGGGCGCGGCGTCGGTTCGGTGCGCCCCGCCGACGCGACGACGGATGCCCCGTCCCTCCGCCTCGGCATCGCCGAACTGTCGGCCGCCTACCTGGGAGGGGTGCGTCTCGCGACCCTCGCTGCGGCGGGACGGGTCACGGGTGACGGGGTGGCCGCGGCATCCGCTCTGTTCGCCGCGCCGCAGGCGCCCAGGCTGAGCTTCTGGTACTGATGCGGGCATAGCGCACGACATCCGGCGTCACAATCCCGTCCGAAATGTCCGCCGCTGCGAATAGCGTATGCGTGAGCGGTGATCGCCGCCCGCGATGCGAGCGGCCGGCGGCCGCCCCGAACGGAGGACGCAATGCAGGCGCGACTGGGCGACACCGTGATCGCCGAGGCCGATGAGGCCGATCTGATCCGTATCGAAGGCAACTGGTACTTCCCGCCGGCGGCGGTGCGTGAGGGTGTACTCACCACCAGCCCGACGCCGTACACGTGCCCCTGGAAGGGCGCGTGCCAGTACTTCACCGTGACCGTCGACGGGCATGCGCTCACCGACCGGGCATGGAGCTACCCCGAGCCCTACCCCACCGCGATCGAGAAGGTCGGCGCCGACTTCTCCGGGTACGTCGCGTTCTGGAAAGAGATCGAGATCACCGACTGAGAGGACGACCGATGATCGAATTCTCGGCCGTATCCAAGACCTTCCCCGACGGCACCCGCGCCGTCGCCGACTTCTCCCTGCAGCTTCCCGCACGGTCCACCACCGTGTTCGTGGGCTCCTCGGGCTGCGGCAAGACCACCCTGCTGCGCATGATCAACCGCATGGTCGAGCCGACCGCCGGGCGCATCGAGATCGATGGAGAGAACATCGCCGATCGGTCGGCCGTGGCCCTGCGCCGCAGCATCGGCTACGTTATGCAGAACGCGGGGCTGCTGCCGCACCTCAGCGTCGTCGACAACATCGCCACGGTTCCGCGGCTCACCGGTGCCACCCGCCGTGCCGCGCGGGCGCGGGCGCTCGAACTGATGGACACGGTCGGGCTCGATCGTGCGCTCGCCGCGCGGTATCCGAACCAGCTCTCGGGCGGTCAGCAGCAGCGCGTGGGCGTCGCGCGAGGGCTCGCGGCGGATCCGAACATCCTCCTGATGGACGAGCCCTTCGGTGCCGTCGACCCCATCGTTCGTGCCGAGCTGCAACAGGAACTCCTGCGTCTGCAGCGCGACATCGGCAAGACGATCGTGTTCGTCACCCACGACATCGACGAGGCGTTCCTGCTCGGCGACCAGGTCGTCATCCTCGCGAAGGGTGCCGCGATCGCCCAGGTCGGCACGCCCGACGAGATCATCGAGGCGCCCGCCGACGACTTCGTGCGATCGTTCATCGGAGCTGACCGGGGTAAGCGTGCGCTGTCGCTGCGACCGACCGCGGGCGGCGGAACGGCCGTCGTCGACGCCGACGGCCGCACCCAGGGCATCCTCGCGACCGAGGGCGCGTCGTCGTGATCTGGGTCGGCGACAACCTCGGCCTCATCGCGGGGCTCGCGGTCTCGCACCTGCGCCAGAGCCTGATCGCCATCGTGCTCGGACTCGTGATCGCCATCCCGCTCGGCTGGGCGGCGTGGCGCTACCGCCTGCTGCGCGGCTGGCTGATCACCGTGACCGGGCTGCTCTACACGATCCCCTCGCTCGCGCTGCTGATCATCCTGCCGTCTGTGTTCGGATACTCCGCGCTGAGCGAGACGAACCTCATCGTGGCGCTCACGATCTACGCCGTCGCGATCCTCGTGCGCTCGGTGGTCGACGGCTTGCAGTCGGTCGACCCGTCCGTGCGGCAGGCGGCGGTCGCGCTCGGCTACGGCGGTGCGCGTCGCTTCTTCACTGTCGACCTGCCGCTCGCCGGCCCGGTGATCCTCGCCGGGCTGCGGGTGACATCCGTCTCCACGATCGCGCTCGCCACCGTCGGCATCCTCGTCGGCGTCGAGAACCTCGGCTACCTGTTCACCAACGGCCTGCAGCGCCGCATCACCGAAGAGGTGCTCGCGGGTGTCGTCGCGGTGATGGTCATCGCGCTGCTGATCGACGCGCTGCTGGTACTCGGGGGGCGCCTGCTCATGCCCTGGGCTCGACGCTCCCGCACCGTCCGCGCACGTACCCGCCGGGTGCTCGCCGGGGCAGAGGTCGCCTGATGGATCTGTTCACCGGGGCCCTCGCCTGGATCTTCTCGCCCGATCGACTGACCGGAACGGACGCGCTGCCCATCCTGTTCGCGCAGCAGCTGTACTACACGTTCCTCTCGGTGCTCATCGCGGCGCTCATCGCGGTGCCGCTCGGCTGGCTCATCGGGCACACCGGCCGCGGTCGCGAGGTCGCCGTAGCCGTCTCGGGCGCCGCCCGTGCCATCCCGTCCTTCGGACTTCTGATCTTCCTCGTGCTGCTGCTCGGCGTGCTGCACAAGCCCGAGGCCGCGGTGATCACCTTCGTGCTGCTCGGCATCCCGCCGCTGCTCGCCGGCGCCTACACCGGCTTCGAGGCGATCGACCGCCGCACGATCGACGCGGCGCGCGCGGTCGGCATGACCGAATGGCAGATCCTCTGGAAGGTCGAGGTTCCGCTCGGGCTGCCGCTGCTGCTGGGAGGACTGCGCTCGGCCGTGCTGCAGGTCGTCGCGACGGTGACGATCGCCGCCTACGTCAACCTCGGCGGACTCGGGCTGCCGATCATCACCGCGCTGAACCTCCGCCAGTACGACGTCGTGCTCGGCGGGGCCATCCTCGTCGCCGTGTTGGCGCTCGTCCTCGACGCGATCCTGGCGCTCGCTCAGTGGGCCTCGGTGCCGCGTGGCGTGCGTCAGCACGGCACCTCACGCCGGGAACGGCGCGCCGCGGCATCCGCTCTCGCCGTCACGTGACGTCACACCGTCTTGCTCCATCCCCCTCCACCCCCAAGAATCGCCCAGAACCTCGGTTCACGCACCCAGAGAGGACACCATGTCTACAGCACGCACGGCACGCGTCATCGGCGCCGCCGCCATCGCCGCTGTCGCCGCACTCGCCCTGAGCGCCTGCGGCTCCAGCAGCTCGATCGCCGGCCCCACCGCGACGAGCGCGGGAGGCTCGATCGTCATCGGATCGCAGGCCTACTACTCGAACGAGATCATCGCCGAGATCTACGCCCAGGCCCTCGAAGGCGCCGGCAAGACCGTCACCCGCCAGTTCAACATCGGCCAGCGCGACGCCTACATCCCGCAGCTCAAGAGCGGCGCGATCACCCTGTTCCCCGAGTACTCCGGCAACCTGCTGCAGTACTTCGACGCGAACACCACCGCCCGGTCGGCCGACGACGTCTACGCCGCCCTGCAGACCGCCCTGCCGTCGAATCTCACGGTGCTGAACCAGTCGACCGCGACCGATCAGGACTCCTACACGGTCACGAAGGCGTTCGCCGACAAGTACGGGCTCACCACCATCGCCGACCTCTCGAAGGTCACCGAGCCGCTCACCCTCGGCGGACCGCCCGAGCTCGCCGAGCGTCCGTACGGCCCGACCGGCCTGAAGTCCACCTACGGCGTGACCGTCGCGTTCTCGGCGACCGGTGACACCACCGTGCAGGACCTCGTCGCCGGTACCGTCAACGTCGCCAACGTGTACACGGCCGACCCGAGCATCCAGACCGACAACCTGGTCGTGCTGAAGGACCCGAAGGCGCTCTTCCTCGCGTCGAACGTGGTGCCGGTCGTCGCCAAGAGCATCGAGAGCGACGTCGCCGACGTCATCAACCAGGTGAGCGCCGCGCTCACGCCCGAGAAGCTCGTCGCCCTCAACGTGCAGAGCACGGTCGACAAGCAGTCGCCGGCCGACATCGCGAAGGCGTTCCTCGCGGCGAACAACATCAAGTAGGCGGTGCACGAGGGGTGAGTGGGCTGCGCGGTGATCGATGCCGGTCGTTGTCAGCCCACCGCTTCGCCGAGCTCGAGCCAGCGCTCCTCGAGTTCGACGGTCTCGGTGGTGAGCTGATCGCGCTCGGTCTGCAGCGCCACGAGCGCGGCGTAGTCGTCGTGCGCGTCGGCGAGCCGCACATCGACCGCCGAGATCTGCTCCGCGAGCTTCGCGAGTCGCCGGTCGATGGCCGCGAGCTCCTTCTCGGCCGCCCGGCGTTCGGCGCCCGAGAGGGCCGGGGTCGATGCGGCGGGGGTGGATGCCGCGGCCCGGGGCGCGGCGGTCGCGGGGCGTGACGCGGCATCCGTCATCGCGGCCCGCAGGCGCAGGTACTCATCGACGCCGCCGGGCAGGTGGCGGAAGCGGTGGTCGAGCACGGCGTACTGCTGATCGGTGACGCGCTCCATGAAATAGCGATCGTGGGAGACGACCAGCAGGGTGCCCGGCCACGTGTCGAGCAGGTCCTCGAGGGCGGCGAGCATGTCCGTGTCCATGTCGTTGGTCGGCTCGTCGAGGATGAGCACGTTCGGTTCGCCCATGAGCACCAGCAGCAGCTGCAGGCGCCGCTTCTGACCGCCGGAGAGGTCGCCGACCGGCGTCGACAGCTCCGATGCGCGAAAGCCGAGCCGTTCGAGCAGCTGGGCGGGCGTGAGCTCCTTGCCGCCGGCGACGTAGGTCGTCTTCTGCTCGGCCAGCACCTCGCGCACCCGCAGGCGTTCGACCGGCTCGAGCTCGGTGAGCCGCTGCGTCAGGTGCGCGACCTTGACGGTCTGCCCCCGCTTGACGCGCCCGGACGTGGGGGCGAGGGTGCCGGCCACGAGTGCGAGCAGGGTCGACTTGCCCGCGCCGTTCGCCCCGAGGATGCCGGTGCGCTCGCCGGGGGCGATGCGCCACTCCACTCGATCGAGCACGGGCTTCTCGTCGAACGAGACGGAGGCGTCGACGAGGTCGACAACGTCCTTTCCGAGTCGGGCGGTGGCGAGCTTGGTCAGCTCGATGCCGTTGCGCGGGTCGGGCTCGCCCTCGATCAGCTGGGTCGCCGCATCGATGCGGAACTTCGGCTTGGACGTGCGCGCCGGGGCCCCTCGGCGCAGCCACGCGAGCTCCTTGCGCAGCAGGTTGCGGCGCTTGTCCTCGGCGACGGCGGCCTGCCGGTCGCGTTCGACGCGCTGCAGGATGTATGCCCCGTACCCGCCCTCGAACGGCTCCACCTCGCCGTCGTGCACCTCCCACATGCGCGTGCAGACGGCGTCGAGGAACCAGCGGTCGTGCGTGACGACCAGAAGGGCTCCGGATGTCGCGCTCCACCGCGCCCGCAGGTGCTCCGCGAGCCAGGTGATGCCTTCGACGTCCAGGTGGTTGGTGGGCTCGTCGAGGGCGACGACATCCCAGTCGCCGACGAGCAGACGCGCGAGCGCGACCCGGCGACGTTGGCCGCCGGAAAGCGTGTCGACGTCGGCGTCGAGGGCGAGATCGCCGACGAGCCCCTTGAGCACGTCGCGCACCCGGGCGTCCCCGAGCCACTCGTGCTCGGGCCGGTCGCCGACGATCGTGTGCTGCACGCTGCCGGACTCCGGCAGGGCGTCGTCCTGGGCGAGCATGCCGACGCGGATGCCGCCGCGCACCGTCACCTTGCCGGCATCCGGTGCGTACCGCTGCATGAGCACGCGCATGAGGGTCGACTTGCCGTCGCCGTTGCGGCCGACGATGCCGATACGGTCGCCGTCGGCGACACCGACGGTGACGTCGTCGAGCACCACCTTCGCCGGGAACTCGACGTGCAGGTGCTCACCGCCCAGCAGATGCGCCATCCCTCCAGCGTAGGCGGCGCCGTCGGCCCGGCCGTCCGGTTTCAGCGCGAGGGGGACCAGCCCGTCTCGTGCAGACGCTCGATGCCGTCCAGGATGAGGTCGAGCGCGAATTCGAACTCCGTCTCGTCGTCGCATCCGGGTCCGACGATCGAGTCGGAGTCGTGCATGACGGACGCCGCCGACTCCAGCACGTACGGCCAGCGCTGGGCGAGCATCGCGGCCGCCGCCGCGAGCGCCTGCGGATCGGTCGGCGGCGGCGCCGACGCGTACACCTCCTGGGTGAAGCCCCACAGGCGGCTGCCCAGGGCGTGCATCGCGTGGTGCACGAGTGCGACCGAGAGTCCGCCCTCGCGGAGGGTGCGGATCATCGCCTCCTGCTGGTCGAGCACGACAGGGCTCGGGGAGGTGCGCGTCTCGATCGCACGCCACATCCACGGATGGCGCAGCATGACGCCGCGTGCCGCGAGCACTCGCCGCCGCGCCGCCGCCTTCCAGTGCGTGCCGGGCTCGACGTCCGGCGAGATGCTCGCGAGCACGGCGTCGACCATCCGGTCGACCAGCTCGTCCCGGTTGCGCACGTGCTTGTAGAGGGCCATCGGCACGACGTCCAGGCGCTCGGCGAGAGGTCGCATGCTCAGGGCGTCGTAGCCGGTCTCGTCGGCGAGCGCGATCGCGGTCGCGAGGATGCGATCGAGCGTCAGAGCCGCGCGCCGCGGGCTCTCGACCGCGTCATCGCCGCGCGCGGCCACGGGACCAGACATCCGTGTCCTCCTCCGCTTGACGGGTGTACGCCGTCCACCCTAGTCTTCGAGAAGACAAGTGTACGCCGTACACCTCCTCTCCTCCCACCCGTGTCACCGATCGGAGTCACCGTGAATCCCCTCCGCCGCACCGGCGTCCTCGCCGGCATCCTGTTTCTCGTCACCCACGTCACGTCGGTCGGCGCGGTCGCCCTCTACGGCCCGATGCTGACCGATGCGGGCTGGATGGACAGCGATGCGTCCGGGCTCGCCCAGCGTCTCGGTGCCGTGCTCGACGTGATCCTCGCGATCGCGGTGGTGGGCACCGCTGTCGCGCTGCTGCCCGTCCTGCGCCGACCGGAGCCTCGTTCGGCCTCGGCCTACCTCGCCCTGCGCACGCTCGAGGCGTCGGTCATCCTGCTCGGCGCCGTCGCCGTGCTCGGCGCGCTTGCCGTGCGCGGGCAGCACGCCGCGGGCTCGGATGCCGCGGGCGTAGCGCTGCTCGCCCTGTACCGCGCCGCGTTCCTCGTCGGGCCCGGGCTCGTGATCGGCGCCAACACGCTCGTGCTGGCGGCAGCCCTGCGCCGCACGCGGCTGGTGCCGGTCTGGATCCCCGTGCTCGGTCTCGTCGGCGCACCGCTCGTCGTGCTGTCGAACCTCGCGGTGCTGTTCGGGCTGCAGAGCCAGGTGTCTCCCACCGCAGCGCTCGCGGCCGTGCCGATCTTCGCGTGGGAGATCAGCCTCGCCGTGTACCTCATCGTGCGTGGCCCGCGGGCGGCGACGCGGGCCGACGCGCCCGACGCGGTCGGCGTCGCTGCCGGATGAGGGCGCCGCGGCGCGTCAGGCGTCGAATCCGAGGCTGAGCTTGCGCAGCAAAGACGCGAGGCGTTCGCGATCGGTGCGCGAGAGCCGCTCGAGCAGGTGCGCCTCAGCATCGACGAGACGCGTGATCGCGGCGTCGACGCGCACGCGACCGTCGTCGGTGAGGGTCACCAGGATGCTGCGCCCGTCGGCCGGGTCGGCCTCGCGCTGCACGAGGCGGCGCCCCACGAGCCGGTCGATGCGGTTTGTCATGGTGCCGCTCGAGACGAGGGTCTGCTGCAGGAGGGTCTTCGGGCTCAGCTGGTAGGGCTCGCCGGCGCGGCGCAGCGCCGACAGCACGTCCCACTCCCACGGTTCGAGCTCGCTGCGGCGGAACGCCTCACGCCGGGCGCGGTCGAGGTGGCGGGAGAGCCGGTCGACGCGGGAGAGCACTTCGAGAGGCGAGAAGTCGAGGTCGGGGCGCTGGGTCATCCAGGCCTCGACGATGCGGTCGACCTCGTCGCTCTCGGGTGCCATCCGCCCATTATCGCGCGCCGCGTCTCCGGTCCCGGGCGCGGGGCGGCGAGGTGGCAGACTTGGGGGCGGTTCCCGACGGCGCAGGCCGTGGGCGGGCCGGTCCGCCGTGGTGTAATGGCAGCACGACAGCCTTTGGAGCTGTGAGGTTCAGGTTCGAGTCCTGGCGGCGGAGCATGAACGAGCAGAACGCCACCGGCCTCGCCGTCGTCATCCTCGCCGCCGGCCAGGGCACCCGCATGAAGTCGTCGCTGCCGAAGGTGCTCCATCAGCTGGGCGGGCGGTCGCTGCTCGCGCATGTGCTCTCGACGGCGATCGAGCTGGAGCCCGACCGGGTCGTGGTGGTGGTGCGGCATGAGCGCGACCTCGTCGCCGCGGCGGCGCTCGACGCGCTGCCGGGCGTGCAGGTCGTCGATCAGGACGACATCCCGGGCACGGGGCGCGCGGCCGAGCTCGCCGTTGATGCGCTCGATGACTTCGACGGCGATGTGCTCGTGCTCTCCGGCGACGTGCCGCTGCTCGAAGCGCCGGTGCTCGCGGGGTTCGTGACCTCGCATCGGCTGGCGGATGCCGCGGTGTCGGTGCTCTCGGCCCAGGTCGACGACCCGACCGGCTATGGGCGCATCGTGCGCGGCGCCGGGGGTGGTCTCGAGCGCATCGTCGAGCAGAAGGATGCGGCGGCCGCCGAGCTCGCGATCACCGAGATCAACGCCGGTGTCTATGTCGTCCGCGCCGCGACGCTGCGCGCCCATCTGCCGGGCCTCACGGCTGCCAACGCGCAGGGTGAGCGGTACCTCACCGACGTCGTCGCCCTCGCGTGCGCTGCGGGGGAGCGGGTAGCGGCGTACGGTGCCCCCGATGCATCCACGGCCCTCGGCATCAACGACCGCGTGCAGCTGTCGGATGCGGCGCGCACGCTCAACGCGCGCACGGTGCGCCGATGGCAGCTCGACGGTGTGAACGTGCTCGATCCGGCGACGACGTGGATCGATGTCACCGCGACGCTCGCCCCCGATGTGACCCTGCTGCCGAACACGCTCGTGCTGCGGGCGACGACGATCGGCGAGGGGGCGATCATCGGTCCCGACACGAGTCTCGTGGACTGCGAGGTCGGCGCCGGGGCGACCGTTCGTCGTTCGGATGCGACGCTCGCGGTCATCGGCGAGAAGGCCAACGTGGGTCCGTTCGCCTATCTGCGTCCGGGAGCGGAGCTGTCCCGCGGAGCGAAGGTGGGCACGTTCGTGGAGGTGAAGAACTCCACGATCGGCGAGGACAGCAAGGTGCCCCACCTGTCGTACATCGGCGACACGACGATCGGGCGCGGCGTGAACCTCGGGGCGGGCGCGATCACAGCGAACTACGACGATCTGGTCAAGCACCGCACGGAGATCGGCGACGAGGTGCACTCGGGCTCGCACAACGTCTTCGTCGCGCCCGTTAGGATCGGTGATGGCGCGAAGACCGGAGCCGGCGCCGTCATCCGCAAGGACGTCCCGGCCGGCGCCCTGGCCCTCAGCGTCGCCCCTCAGCGCAACATCGAGGGGTGGGTCGAGAAGAATCGCTCGGGCACCCAGGCCGCGCAGGTCGCGGAGCGGGCCCGCCAGGCACAGAAGGCAGACGATGGCGCGCAAGGACAAGACGGTCGATCTTGATCGGGAACGCGGCATAGCGCCGGGGCTGGTCGCCAAGACCAAGAAGCGACTCGTCGTCGCCACCGGCAGCTCGCACCCCGAGCTCGCCGCCGCCGTCGCCGCTGAGCTCGGCACCGAGCTCGTGCCGACCGAGTACCGCACATTCGCGTCGGGCGAGATGCTGACGCGGTTCGAGGTCTCGATCCGTGGGTGCGACGTGTTCCTACTGCAGTCCTTCGGCCCGCCGGTCAACGAGTGGCTCATGGAGCTGCTCATCATGCTCGACGCCGCCAAGCGCGCCTCGGCGAAGCGCATCACGGTGGTGGCGCCGTACTACCCCTACTCCCGTCAGGACAAGAAGGGGCGCGGGCGTGAGCCAATCTCGGCGCGCCTGGTCGCCGACCTCATGAAGACCGCCGGCGCCGACCGCGTCATGAGCGTGGACCTGCACGCCGCGCAGATCCAGGGCTTCTTCGACGGCCCCGTCGACCACCTCTTCGCCAAGCCCGTGCTGCTCGAGCACTTCCACACCACGCTGAGCCCCGAGGACCGCGAGCTGCTGACCGTCGTCTCTCCCGACACCGGTCGCGTGCGGGTCGCCGACACATGGTCGGACAGCCTCGACGCACCCCTCGCGATCATCCACAAACGCCGCGACCCGAATGTCGCGAACCAGGTCACGGTCAACGAGATCGTCGGCCGGGTCGACGGCCGTGTGTGTCTCCTCGTCGACGACATGATCGACACCGGCGGCACGATCGTGAAGGCCGCCCAGGCGCTCAAGGCGAACGGCGCGCGCCGCGTCATCGTCGCAGCGACCCACGCGGTCTTCAGCGATCCCGCGACCACCCGGCTGCAGGACTCGTCGATCGACGAGGTCGTGGTCACCGATTCGATCCCGCTCGCCCCCGAGAAGCGGTTCCCGGGGCTCACGATCCTGCCGATCTCGCCGCTGCTCGCCCGCGCGATCCACGAGGTGTTCGAGGACGGCTCCGTCACGAGCATGTTCGACGGGGCTGCCTGACCGGGCGGATGCCGCGGGCCCGCGTCACCCACAACCGGTTGCCCGTTCTGCACGATCGTCCAGATTCATTCGCAAGGATGGATGAGCCCGGAGCTCCGGGCGGCCCCCGGAACCGACGCAGGAGGACCTTCATGATCCGCACCACTGCCGTACCCCGCACCGTCCGCACCTCCGCAGCCCTGCTCGGCATCGCCGGCATCGCCGTGCTCGCCGGCTGCTCCACGACCTCGACGACCTCGACCACGGGCTCCGGCTCGCAGTCCGGCACCAGCGGCTCGTCGACCTCGTCGGGATCGACGTCCTCGGGCTCCTACAAGGACGGCACGTTCAGCGCGACGGGCTCCTACCAGACTCCCGAGTCGGTCGAGACGATCGACGTCACCGTCACGCTCGCGTCCGGTGTGATCGAGAGCGTCGAAGTCACCGGCAACCCGCAGGCCCGCGAGTCGCAGCAGTACCAGTCGCAGTTCATCGGCGGGATCTCCGCCGAGGTCGTCGGCAAGAGCATCGACAGCATCTCGGTGAGCCGTGTCGCGGGCTCCTCGCTGACCAGCGGCGGCTTCAACAAGGCGATCGCCGAGATCAAGACCGAAGCGGCGGCGTGACCTTCTCCGCCCGTTGGGAGTTCGACGCGATCGGCACCCGGTGGGCGGTCGAGACCGAGGCTCCGGTCTCCGGGCGGGTGCGCACGAGGGTCGGGGAGCTCGTCGCGCAGTTCGACGAGCAGTGGTCCCGCTTCCGGTCGGACTCGCTCGTCGCGCGCCTGTCGGCGGGGGGTTCGGCGCCGCTCCCTGCGGACGGCGCCTCGATGCTCGACCTGTACGCCCGGCTCTCGGACGAGACCGGGGGAGCGGTGAACCCGCTCGTGGGCCGTTCTCTCGACGCCCTCGGCTACGACCCCGCCTATTCGTTCGTCGCGGGCGGGGCGATGCCCGCTCCGGCCGCGTGGCGCGACATCCTGCACTGGCACGACGACACGCTCTCGCTCGACGCGCCCGCCGTGATCGATGTGGGCGCCATCGGCAAGGGGCGTCTCGTCGACCGGGTGTCGGCCGCGCTCGCCGAGACCCATGACACGCACGTCGTCGACGCCAGCGGCGACATCGCCGTGTACGGCGTGACCGAGCGCATCGGCCTCGAGCACCCCTACGACCCGTCCCGCGCGATCGGGGTGGCGACAGTCGCGTCCGGGGCGCTGTGCGCCTCTGCGGTGAACCGTCGGGCGTGGGGTGACGGCCTGCACCACGTGCTCGATGCACGCACCGGCGAACCGGTGCGCACGGTCGCGGCGACGTGGGCGATCGCCTCCGATGCGATGACGGCGGATGCTGCCGCCACCGTGCTGTTCTTCGACGAGGGGCCGCGGGCCGCGGCATCCCTCGACGCGCACTGGGTGCGCATGACGACCGACGGTCAGGTCGAGTGGTCACCCGACGCGCCCGTCGACCTGTTCTTCTGAAAGGGGCTCCGATGAACGCTCAGCTCTCCGCGCTCTGGAACCGGGTGTTCGCGGTGCTGGGGCGCGTGTCGATGTACCGACTCGTGCTGCTCTCCCTCGCCGCGCTCGCGGTGATCTCGCTGGCGCTGTCGTTCGCCGGGCTCGTCGGCCCGACCCCAGGCGAGCTCGCCGCGACGGCAGCGGTGCTGGTGGTCGTGTGCGTCGCGACGGATGCCGCGGCCCAGCGCCTGCTGCGCCTCGGTGGTCGCATCGAGTCGTCGCTCATCACGGCCGGCATCCTGCTGTTCGTGCTCTGGCCGACACTCGACCCGGCGGGACTCGGCGGCATCGCGATCGCGGGCGCGGTGGCCGCGGCATCCAAGTACGTGCTCGTGTGGCGGGGACGTCACGTGCTCAACCCGGCCGCAGCCGGGGCGACAGTGCTGACACTGCTCGGCATCGCCGTGCCGGCGCTCGGCGCCTCCGGCTGGTGGGTGGGAGCGCCCGCGCTCGCGCTGCCGGTGGCGCTGTTCGGCCTTGCCGTCGTCTGGCGCACCGAGAAGGTTCGGGTCGTGCTGCTGTTCCTGGTGCTCGCCGTCGGGGTCTCGGTCGTGCGCCAGGCCGTGCAGTATGCCGCCGCCGGCTTCGCCTTCGACCTCGGTACGGCGCTGCAGTTCGCGCTGCTGCAGAGCCCGTTCCTCTTCCTCGGCGCGTTCATGCTGTCCGAGCCCCTGACCCTTCCGCCACGCCGGTGGCAGCAGTTCGCGGTCGCCGCGGTCGCGGGTGTGCTGGCCGGCTGGCCGATCCCGCTCGGTGAGATCACCCTCGGCCAGGAGCGGGCGCTCGTCATCGCCAACCTCGTCGCCTTCGCGTTCGCGCTGCGTCAGGCGGTGCGGCTCACCCTGGTCTCCCGCGAGCAGCTCGCCCCGACCCTCGCCGCGCTCACCTTCCGCGCGAAGCGGCGCTTCCGGTTCGAGGCGGGGCAGTACCTCGAGCTCGACGTGCCGCATCGGCGACCGGACGCCCGTGGCACCCGCCGCGAGTTCAGCATCGTGTCCGCTCCCGAGGACCTTCCCGAGGTGCGCATCGCGTTCCGCGACGGTCGGGGAGCGCAGAGCTCCTACAAGCGCGCTCTCGCCGAGGTCGAGCCGGGAGACGTGCTCGCCGCCACCGGCGTCTGGGGCGACTTCGTGCTGCCACGCACGCCGGCCCCCGTCCTCCTGGTCGCGGCGGGGATCGGGGTGACGCCGTTCGTGTCGCAGCTGCGCCACGACCACCTCGCAGGCATCGCGCGCGACACGGTGCTCGTCTACGTCGCCGCAGGCGCCGATGACGTCGTGTTCCGCGACGAGCTCGCGCGCACCGGCGTCCCGGTCGTGGTGTTCACCCGAGAAGACCCGGGCGCGCTTCCGGCGGGCTGGCGCTGGGCTGGCGGATCCCGATTGGATGCCGCGGCTCTCCGCAGCGCCGTTCCCGATCTGTCCGCGCGCCACGCGTACATCTCCGGCCCGGCGGCGCTGATCGCCGACCTCGCGCCGGCGCTCGCGAGCGCGAAGTCGGTCGCGACCGACGCCTTCAGCGGCTACTGAGCGGGCGGGCGCGGAGGAGCCCACCCGCCCGGCTCACGCGGCGTCGGCGCGGGCGATCTGCTCGGGACGAGCGGGGAGACGCACGGTGAACGTGGTGTCGCCCGGCTTCGACGACACCACGATGGAGCCGTGATGCGCGTGCACGATGGCGCGGGCGATCGAGAGGCCGAGCCCGGTGCCGCCGGTGCGGCGGGCGCGTGAGGAATCGGCGCGCGCGAAACGCTCGAACAGCTCGTCGGCGATCTCCGGGGCGATGCCCGGACCGTCGTCGTGCACGGACAGCACCGCCTCGCCACCCTGCTGCTGGAGGGTCAAGGTCACCGTGGTGCCCGCCGGGGTGTGGGTGCGCGCGTTGGCGAGCAGGTTGACGATCACCTGGCTGAGCCGCGCGGCGTCGCCGGCGACGACGATGGGCTCCGCCGCGACATCCATCACCCAGGTGTGATCGGGTCCGGTGTGCTGTACGTCGCCGAGCGCCTCGACGGTGACCCGGGTGAGGTCGACGCCGCTGTAGACGAGTTCCTGGCCCTCTTCCAGGCGCGCCAGGAGCAGCAGGTCCTCGACGAGGGCCGACATGCGCAGCGACTGCGCCTGGATGCGCTCCAGCGCCTGCTCGGTGTTCTCGATCGCCATCGCCGGTGCCTGACGCATCGCGCGCAGCGACAGCTCCGAATAGCCGCGGATGGAGGCGAGGGGTGTGCGCAGCTCGTGGCTCGCGTCGGCGACGAACTGCCGCATCCGCTCCTCGTTGCGATGGCGCGCGGCCAGGGACTCGTCGACGTGATCGAGCAGCGTGTTCAGGGCGAGTCCCACGCGCCCGATCTCGGTCGTGTCGTCGGTCTGCCCGTTCGGCACGCGTTCAGAGATCGACACGTCACCCTCGGAGAGCGGGAGCGCGGCGACGCGCGTGGCGGTGTCGGCGACGGCACGCAGCGGAGCGAAGCTGCGCCGGATCACGAAGGTCAGGATGATGGCGAGCAGCAGGAGGCCGCCCACCGTCACCCCGGCCACCGTCGTGAGGATGGGGGTGACGGTCTGGGTGAGCGTCGATGTCGGGATGCCGATGATGACGTAGGTGCCTCCGGGCGCCGTCGCCGCCATCAGGCGGTACTTGCCCAGCGTTCCCGCGGTCGCCTCGGTCACCGCGCCGCTGTCGGGATCGCCCGGTGTGCGCAGGTCCGCGATGAGCGCGGACTGGTCGGCCGAGGTCATCGTGTGCACGGTGAGGTCGCTGCCGACGTAGGCGCCGGTCACGGTCTGGGGTGACGTCGGCCCGTTAGAGAAGTTCTGCACCACCAGGAGGAAGCCGGCCTCCTGGCGTCCGCCGGTGAGGATCTCGGCCGCGGTCGAGGTCTGATCGACCCGCAGCAGCTGCATCTCGTTCGTGAGGCGCGCGGTGAGGTTGTCCTGCAGGATGTGGTTCAGGATCGCACCGGTCGCGAAGCCGATCGCCACCAGCAGAACCGAGACGAAGCCGATCACTGTGACCATGAGGCGCGTCTGCAGAGACCAGCGGCGTCGCAGCCACTGCCGGGGGGAACGGGCCATCACTGCGAGGCTTTGATCATGTAGCCCACGCCGCGCACCGTGTGGATAAGGGCCTGGGTCTCGCCCGCGTCGATCTTCTTGCGAAGGTACGAGATGTACAGCTCGACGACGCTGGAGCGTCCGCCGAAGTCGTAGTTCCAGACGCGGTCGAGGATCTGCGCCTTCGACACGACGCGACGCTGGTTGCGCATGAGATAGCGCAGCAGCTCGAACTCGGTCGCGGTCAGCTCGATCTCGCGTCCCGCGCGTTCGACCTCGTGGCTGTCCTCGTTGAGGGACAGGTCGCCGACCCGCAGGATGGGTTCGGCGTCGCTCGCCTGGGCGGTTCCGGCGCGACGCATGAGACCACGAAGGCGCGCGACGACCTCCTCGAGGCTGAACGGCTTCGTGACGTAGTCGTCGCCGCCGGCGGTGAGTCCGGCGACCCGGTCGCTGACCGAATCCTTCGCCGTGAGGAACAGCACCGGCACATCACTGCCGGCCTGGCGCAGGCGGTGCAGCACCGACATCCCGTCGAGGTCGGGCATCATGATGTCGAGCACCATGGCGTCGGGCTCGAAGTCGCGGGCCGCCTGCAGCGCCTGGAAGCCGGATGCCGCGGACTTCACGTCCCAGCCCTCCATGCGCAGAGCCATAGACAGCAGATCGGTGAGCATCTGCTCGTCGTCGACGACGAGCACACGCGGGGGAGTCCCGTCGGCGCGGGTGAGGGCGGGTGCAACGGTGGGCGTGGTCATACCTCCGATTCTGCGCGCCTGTCTATGAGTCGACTATGGCAGATCCTATGTCCCTGCTGTGAGTTTCGGAAGGCTCTCCCTTCATCGGCGGCACATAGGCGACAGATGTCGCGCACATCATCCCGGTGCCTACCGTCCCAGGCGGGACACAGACCCCGAGAGGAGACCTTCCACATGTATCTGAGATACCTGCGCCGCGAGCTCGGTGGGCGCAAGAAGCAGACGGCGATCGTCGCGGCCGGACTCGCGATCGCCATCGCGCTCGTCGTCATCGTGAACTCGCTCGCCGCAGGCGTCAAGGACGCGCAGAGCCAAGCGCTCGCGTCCGTCTACGGCGTCGGCACCGACCTGACCGTCACCGGAGCAGTGAGTCAACCCGGGTCGTCCACCGATTCGAGCAACGGCCGCTTCCAGTTCGGCAGCGGCGACGGCTCGACCTCCGACGGCACGACGACCCTCAGCCAATCGCGCCTGGTCACCGACATGCGCCGCGGCACGCTCGACGCCACCGCGCTGTCGACGGTCACCTCGACGACCGGGGTGGCCGCGGCATCCGGCGCGCTCAGCCTCACCAACATGACCTTCTCGGGGCAGATCCCGTCGCAGAGCTCGTCGAGCGGGTCGACCGGCACCCAGGGTCAGCCGCCGTCGGGCGGCGAGAGCGGGGGCGCGGGCGGCCCCAGCTCGTTCGACGTGAACTCGTTCACGGTGCTCGGCATCGACCCGTCGAACGCCACTGTCGGCCCCCTCTCGGCGGTCACCGTCAGCTCCGGCCGTCTGCTCACCGCGAGCGACAAGGGCACCGACGTCGCAGTCGTCGACTCGACGTACGCCACGAGCAAGAGCCTCGCCGTCGGCAGCACGATCTCGGTCGGCGGCACCGACATGACCATCGTCGGGATCGTCGCCTCGAGCACCTCGGACTCGTCATCGGCCGACACGGCCAGCGACGTCTACATCCCCTTGGATGTCGCGCAGAAGCTCGCGGGCGTCGGCGACGTGGTTTCGACGATCTACGTGCAGGCGACCTCCGCCGATGCGATCTCGAGCATCAAGACGGACCTCAGCGCCGCGATCTCGGGTGCGACCGTGAGCTCGCAGAGCGACCTCGCCTCGACCGTGTCGGGCTCGCTGTCCAGCGCCACCTCGCTCATCACCAACCTCGGCACCTGGCTCTCGGTCATCGTGCTGGTCGTCGCCCTCGCGCTCGCCGTGCTCTTCACCATCTCGGGCGTCTCGCGACGCACGCGGGAGTTCGGCACCCTCAAGGCGATCGGCTGGTCGAACGGCCGAGTCGTGGGGCAGGTCGCGGGGGAGACCCTCGTGCAGGGCCTCATCGGCGGCGTCGTCGGACTCGTGATCGGCCTCGCCGGGATCATCATCATCAACATCGTCTCCCCGACGATCTCCTCCGCCCCGTCGACCTCGACCGGCGGTCAGGGCGGTCCCGGCGGCGGTGGCGGCGCACCGGGCGGCTTCGGTCAGACGACCCAAGCGGTCAGCAACATCGTCCTCCACGCGCCCGTCACCGTCTGGGTGATCGTGGCGGCCATCGGCCTGGCCGTGCTCGGCGGTGTCGTCGCAGGCGCCTTCGGCGGCTGGCGCGCGGCGCGGCTGAGCCCTGCCGAAGCCCTCCGTTCGGTCGCGTGAGCCGCGGCATCCCTTCGACACAGGTCAGGACAGGACACATGGACACCACCATCGACACCACACCGGAATCGGTCGAGGCGCCCGTCGCCGCGGCCGGCTACCGACTCAGCGCCGTCGTGAAGACGTACGCGCAGAAGAAGCGCACCGTCACCCCTCTCAAGGGGGTGGATCTGGAGATCGGCGCGGGCGAGTTCGCGACCATCCAGGGCCCGACGGGCGGCGGCAAGTCGACCCTGCTGCAGCTGCTCGGGGCGCTCGACCGCCCCACGAGCGGCAGCGTGAAACTCGGCGACATCGACATCGCGACGGCGTCGAACGCACAACTGGGACGCCTTCGCGCCACGCAGATCGGGTTCGTCTTCCAGGGCTTCAACCTCATCCCGACGCTCACCGCCCAGGAGAACGTCGAGATGGGACTCGCCCCGCTGGGCCTTCCCGCGGCCGAACGGCACGCGCGGGCGGTCGAGGCGCTCACGCACGTGGGCCTCGCCGACCGGCTCGACCACAAGCCGGGCGAGCTGTCGGGAGGTCAGCAGCAGCGTGTCGCCATCGCCCGCGCCACGGCGAAGCGCCCCGCTGTGCTGCTGGCGGACGAACCCACCGGCAACCTCGACGAGAGCATGCGCGACGAGATCCTCGTGCTGCTGGAGTCGCTGAACGCGGAGGGGCTCACCCTCCTCGTGGTGACCCACGACTCGGCCGTCGCGAAGCGCGCGCATCGGCGTCTCCGCCTCGAGAAGGGCGAGGTGCGCGACATCACGCGCTGACCCCGTACACGCGAACGGCGCGCGGTCCCGGATGCCCCGGGGCCGCGCGCCGTTCGTCGTGCGGGGTCAGTGCGTGTCGACGGCCTCGATCTCGGTGCGGTCGCCCGACCACTGCGTGTGGAAGGTGCCGTCGCGGTCGACGCGCTTGTAGGTGTGGGCGCCGAAGAAGTCGCGCTGTCCCTGGATGAGGGCCGCCGGCAGCCGGTCGGCGCGCAGGCCGTCGTAGTACGACAGTGACGACGAGAACGCCGGGCTGGGGATCCCGGATGTCGCGGCCACGCGCACGATCTCACGCCACGCGCTCTGCGCGCGCTCGAGGGCGTCGACGAAGTACGGGGCCGTGAGCAGGACGGGGAGCGTCGCCTGCTCGTCGTAGGCCTCGGTGATGCGGTTGAGGAACTGGGCGCGGATGATGCACCCGCCGCGCCAGATCGAGGCGACCTTGCCGAGGTCGATCGACCAGTCGTACTGCGCGGCGCCGGCGCGGATCTCGTCGAACCCCTGCGAGTACGCCACGATCTTCGACGCGTAGAGCGCGAGGCGCACCTGCTCGACGAACGCGTCGGCGTCGTCGACCGCGATCTCGCCGCGCGGACCCGGCAGGTTCTGCGACACGGCGCGCTGCTCGGGGTGGCTCGACAGCGAGCGGGCGAACACGGCCTCCGCGATACCCGACACGGGCACCCCGAGGTCGATCGCCGTCTGCACTGTCCAGCCGCCGGTGCCCTTCGCCCCGGCCTGGTCGAGGATGACGTCGACGAGCGGGCGGCCGGTGGGGGCATCCGTCTGTCGCAGCACCTCCGCCGTGATCTCGATCAGGTAGGACTGCAGCTCGCCCTCGTTCCACGCCGCGAAGATGTCGGCGATCTCGGCCGGCGACTTGCCGGTGCCGCGACGGATGAGGTCGTAGGCCTCGGCGATCAGCTGCATGTCGGCGTACTCGATGCCGTTGTGCACCATCTTCACGAAGTGGCCGGCACCGTCGTGTCCGACGTGCGTCACGCACGGCTCGCCCTCGGCGATCGCAGCGATCGAGCGCAGGATCGGCCCGAGCGTGGTCCAGGACTCGTCGGAGCCGCCGGGCATGAGCGAGGGGCCGTTGAGCGCGCCCTCCTCGCCGCCGGAGACGCCCATGCCGACGAAGTTGATGCCCGTCTCGCGCACGCGCTTCTCGCGGCGGATCGTGTCGGTGAAGAGGGCGTTGCCGCCGTCGACGATGATGTCGCCCGGCTCGAACACCGAGATGAGGTCCTCGATGACCGCGTCGGTCGGGCCGCCGGCCTTGACCATGATGATCGCGGTGCGCGGCTTCTGCAGCGACGCGGCGAACTCGGCGTAGTCGCGCGCGGGCACGAATCCGGCCTCGGGGTGCTCGGTGAGCAGCTCCTCGGTCTTGGCGTAGGTGCGGTTGAAGATCGCCACGGTGTTGCCCTCGCGGCTGGCGAGGTTGCGGGCGAGGTTCGACCCCATGACGGCGAGTCCGACGACTCCGATGTTGGCTGCTGCCTCGGTCACTGATGCTCCTTGGATGCGCGGCGAACGCCGCAGAAACGTGCGGTTCCAGCCTAGAGGGCGCGGGGCCGCCCGGCGGGGCGCCAGACTGGGGCGATGGGGATCGTCGTGGCCGGGCCGAGCGGTGTCGGCAAGACCGTCGTCGGCGAGGCGCTCGCCGCTCGCCTGGGCGCGCCGTTCGTCGACGGCGATGCGCTGCATCCGCCCGAGAACATCGCGAAGATGTCGGCCGGGGTGCCGCTGACCGATGCCGACCGCTGGCCGTGGCTCGACCGCGTCGCTGCGGCCGCTCGGGAGGGCGCGGTGGTCGCCTGCTCCGCCCTCGCGCGCCGCTACCGCGACCGGCTGCGGGCGGGCGACCCGGCGGTGCGATTCATCGTGCTGAGCGCCGATGCGGCGGTGTTGGAGGAGCGGATGCGGGCGCGCACCCACTTCATGCCGCCGTCGCTGCTGGCCTCCCAGCTCGCGCTCGTCGAGCCGCTCGATGCCGACGAACCCGGGGTCGCACTCGTCTCCGACCTGTCGCCGCAGGCGACCGCCGAGCGCGCGCTCGACGCGCTCGGCGGCACCGCTCAGACCGAGCCGAAGAACTGACGCAGCGCCGGCGCACGCCGGATCACGAGCAGGTCGAGCGCGAGGATCACGAGAAGCGACAGCCCGAACAGCGGCAGGACGAGCCCGAGTGCCACGACGGCGGCGAGCAGCACGATGTTCGTGAACAGGGGGAGTCGCCCGCGCGGGGCCGCCATGCCCGTCGCGCCGGCGCGACGCTTCCACCACAGGACGGGGCCTGTCACGCACAGGAAGATCACGCCCAGGCAGAACGCGGTCGTGATGACGGTGTTGAGCGGGCCGAAGCGGCGCCCCTCGTGCCCGGCGATGCCTTGCGACACGATCTTCGCGAGCGTGCTGTAGTCGGCGTAGCCGTACTGTCCGACGACCGCGCCGGAGTACTGGTCGACGTGCACGGTCGTCTCGAGCGAGACATCCGATTCGGCCGGGTTCCCGTTGTTGTGCCACTGATCGCCGAAGACGCTGTAGACGCCCGTCTCACCTTCGGGGTAGGCGACGAAGTACGGCTCGGGCGCGCCCTGCGCGCGGGCGGCGGCCACGGCGGTGTCGATCGAGATCACCGAGCCCGCCCCCGTCGAGGTGCCCGTGCGCCCCTCGGCGATCGCCCACCCGGCCGGTCCCGACGATCCGTCGGTGCGCTCGATGAGGTCTCCGACGGTCGAGGATGCCCCGGGGTCCTCGCCCCAGAGCCCGGTGCCGTTCTGCGCGGCGACCTGCTGTGCCTGTGCGCCCCAGAACCCGGTCCACGGCAGGCCGGAGACGACGAGGAACAGGATGCCGACGCCGACCCCGAGACCGACCCAGGCGTGCGTGGAGCGCACACCCGACATCGACAGGCGCTTGCGCCGGGCGCCGACGCGCGGCTTGCGTCCGAGGAAGAAGATGATGCCTCCGGTGATCGACAGCACGATCGCCCAGCAGGCGCCGAGCTCGATGACGCGGTCGCCGAGGTCGCCCGCGAGCAGCGTGCCGTGGATGCGCAGAGCCCAGTCAGAGACGAGGTCGTCGGTCGACAGGTCGCCGGTGACGCTCGCACGGAACGGGTCGACGTAGACGTTGCGGGTGGTGTCGCCGACGGCGGTGACGAACATCGTCGACCTGTCGCCCGAGTTGTCGGTGACCGAGAGGATGTCCCGGTCGGGGTAGGCGGCGCGCACGGCGGCCTCCTGCGCCGACAGCGGGGCGCGCTCCGCGCCCGCGGGTGCGCTCACGGTGAGCACGCCCGGGTGGGTGAGGGCGTCGACCTGGGCGCGGTAGAGATAGGTGAGCCCGGTGATCGCGAGGACGAGCAGCACGGGGATGACGATCGCCGAGCCGTAGAAGTGCCACCGCCAGAACGCCGCGAACCAGTTGATGCGCCGGCGGCGCGGGGCCGGTGCGGGGGTGGCGGCCTCGAGCGGAGGCGCGTCGGCGGTGGTCATGGCGGTGCTCCCGGGGTTGTCAGCAGATATTTCTACACATCGTAGAGTAATCTCAGGGATCGTCCCACCCACCCCCTGACCGCTGGAGTGCCATGTTCTCGCCGCTGTGGAGCGCGGTCTTCACGATCCTGTTCTCGGTGACCGGTGTCGTTTCGCTCGTCTCCCTCGTGCGCACCCGTCGTGCGGCGCCGGCAGGCACGCCTTTCGGCACCACCGAAGTCGTCGAGATCGCACACCTGCTGATGAGCATCGCCATGGTCGCGATGGTGTGGTGGGCTGCGGGTGCCGAACTCACGTGGGCGCAGATCGCCGTGTTCGCGGTCGTCGCGATCGCGCTGCTGGTGTCGCTTCCGCAGGCCACCTCACGCGCGGGGCGGGTCGACCTCGCCGGACACGCCGTCGTGACCGGCGCGATGGTCTGGATGCTGGTCGCCATGCCGGCGCTCATGGGCTCCGGTGGGGACGGGGCATCCGGTCATCATCACAGCGGAGGGGCGGCGGATGCCGCGGCCCCGGCCGCGACCCCGGAGTGGATCGTCGTGCTCAACGGCGTCGTCATCGCGGTCGTCGCCGCGTTCGCGGTGTGGTGGATCGTGGGTCTCGTGCGCTCGTCCCACCATCGGGCGCGGCACGTGTGCCATGCGCTGATGGCGGGTGGGATGGCCGTGATGCTCGCGGTGATGGCGGTGTGACCGCCGTGGCGACGAAGCCCCGAGCAGCGTCGACGGGCGGCGCGACTACTTGCGGTAGGACGAGCGGCCGACGGCCCAGAACGCGCCGACCACGGTGATGAGTCCGCCCAGGCCGATGAGGCCGATGACCCAGAGAAGGATGTCCGAGGCGAGGGTCGGCTGCATGGCGGTCCTTTCGGAGATGACGGGCGATTCCCATGCTACCGGCGTCGCTGGTAGGCTTGTGGACTGAACTTCGGCGAGGGATGCCGCCGTGCCGCTTCGGCGGCGAGGCATCCGTGATCGACGCAGTGATCAAGGCTCACGGCTTTCCTCACGCGCTCGCGTTCGAGTCGAAAACGCTCACCCGCTCATCGGGCCCGTGTGCCCCCATAAAGGAGAACATCATGTCCGACGACTTCAAGGTCGCCGCCGAGCTGCGCGAGCAGTTCGGCAAGGGCTTCGCCCGCCGTCTGCGCGCCGCAGGCAAGATCCCCGCCGTGCTCTACGGCCACGGCACCGCTCCGGTGCACATCGCCCTCCCGGGTCACCAGGTGGGTCTGCTCATCCGCCGCGCCAACGCGGTGCTCGAGCTCGACATCGCCGGCACCGAGCAGCTCGCGCTCGTCAAGGACGTGCAGAAGGACCCGGTGCTGCAGATCATCGAGCACATCGACCTCCTCGTCGTGAAGAAGGGCGAGAAGGTCCAGGTCGAGGTCCCCGTGGTGCTCGTGGGCGAGTCCGCCGCCGGCACCCTGGCCAACCTCGACGCCACCACGATCTCGCTCGAGGTCGAGGCCACCCACATCCCCGAGAACGTCGAGGTCGACATCGAGGGCCTCGAGGACGGCACGCACATCACCGCGGCCGACCTGACGCTCCCGCGCGGCGCGTCGCTCGTCGCCGACGGCGAGACCCTCATCGTCGCGATCTCGATCCCGGTCGACACCCTCGCCGCCGAGGAGGAGATCGCCGAGGCCGACGCCGAGGCCGCTGCCGAGCAGGCCGAGGAGGCCGCCGAGTAATCGGACACCGTCACACGCGAGGGGATGCGGTTCGCCGCATCCCCTCGCGTCGTCTGCGGGGGTGCGTCCCCGCTGCGAGAGGATGAGCGCATGGTCGACACCTGGCTCGTGATCGGACTCGGCAACCCCGGGCCGCGGTACGAGGCGACCCGCCACAACGTCGGGCAGATGGTCGTCGACGACCTCGCCCGCCGCCGCGGCGAGACCTTCACGGCGCACAAGGCGAACGCGCGCGTCGTCGAGACGTGGCTGCGTCCCGGGGCAGCGAAGCTCGTGCTCGCGAAGTCCAACTCGTACATGAACACGTCGGGCGGACCCGTCGCCGCCCTGGCGAAGTTCTACGGCGTGCCGGCGGAGCGAGTCGTCGTCGTGCACGACGAGCTCGACATCCCCTTCGACACCCTCAAGCTCAAGGTCGGCGGCGGCCACGGCGGTCACAACGGCGTGCGCGACATCGCCAAAGCGCTCGGCACGCCCGAGTTCCCCCGGGTGCGCGTCGGCATCGGGCGGCCCGTCGGCCGCCAGGATCCGGCCGACTGGGTGCTCGACCCGTTCTCGTCGGCCGAGCGCACGACGCTGCCGATCCTCGTCGGCGATGCGGCCGACGCCGTCGAGCAGCTCGTCGACGAGGGTCTGCTCGCCGCCCAGCAGCGCTGGCACGCCCCGCGCGACTGAGACCGCGACCGGATGTCCCGGGCTCGCCGTAGGATCTTCGGGTGACAGTTCCCGGGATCGTTCGCGCCCTCGTACCGTCCGAGACGTTCGCCGGCGCCCTCCGATCGGCGACGACAGACACCGACTTCTCCGTCGTCGACGGACTCGACGCTCCCCTCATCGCCGGCCTCCTCGAGAAGCGCCGCGAGCAGGGGGCGCCCGCGGTGGTGCTCGTCGTCGCGCCGACCGGTCGCCGCGCCGAGGCGCTCGGCACGGCCCTCGATGCGCTCGTGCCGGGCGCCGAGGTGCATCACTTCCCGGCATGGGAGACGCTGCCCCACGAGCGGCTGAGCCCCAGCGCGGAGACCGTGGGGCGTCGCCTCGACGTGCTCCGCCGGGTGGCCGCGTGGGACGGCACCCATCCGCTCGTCGTCACGGCATCGGTGCGCGGCGCGGTGCAGCCGCTCGCTGCCGGCCTCACCGATCTCGAACCGATCCGGCTCGTCACCGGTGGGCGCGGCTACGACCTCGCCGCGGTCAGCCTCGGTCTCGTCGAGCGCGCCTACCACCGGGTCGACATGGTGTCCCGACGCGGCGAGTTCGCGGTGCGGGGCGGCATCCTCGACGTCTTCCCGCCGGTCGCCGACCACCCGTCGCGCGTGGAGTTCTTCGGCGACGAGGTCGATCAGATCCGTGCGTTCTCGGTCGCCGACCAGCGGTCGCTGCCGGGCGAGATCACCGCGGTCGAACTGGTCGCGAGCCGGGAGCTGCTTCTCACCGCCGACGTGCGGGCGCGCGCCGCGCTGCTCGCCGAGCAGCTGCCGGGCCTGCAGACGATGCTCGCCCGCATGGCCGAGGGAGTGCCGACCGAGGGCATGGAGTCGCTGACTCCCGCGCTCGTCGACGACCTCGTCACCCTCGTCGATTACCTGCCCGAGCGCACCGCCGTCGCGCTCGTCGACCCCGAGCGGGCCGTCACCCGTGCGATCACGCTCGCGGAGACGAACCGCGAGTTCCTCGACGCCGCGTGGAACGCCGCGGTCGCCGGCGCGTCGACCCCTGTCGACCTCGGCGCGGGCGACTTCGTGTCGCTCCCGCACCTGCACGAGCGTGCCCGTGAGCGCGGGGGCGTCTGGTACACCCTGTCGGCGTTCGACTCCGGCGAGGCGGATGCCGCGGCCGAAGGCCTCGTCGAGGCATCCGGGTCGCACGTGGTGCGGGTGGCGGCATCCGCCGTGCCGTCGTTCGCGGGTAACGTCGACGGCGCGATCGCGCACGTCGCGGCCCTCGTGCAGGACGGGTGGAAGGTCGTCGTCACGGCGTCCGGTCCGGGGCTCGCCGACCGCGCACGCGACGTGCTCGCCGACCGCGGTGTCGCGGCGCGCCGCGTCGACGCGGTGCACGAGGCACCCGAAGCAGGGGTCGCGCTCGTCGTCGCCGCCGTGCTCGAGCGGGGGTTCGAGGCATCCGGTGCCCGTCTCGCCGTGCTCACCGAGACCGAGTTCTACGGGCGCACGATCGGCGGCGACGGCCGGGTCGTCAAGAAGCTCGCCTCGCGCCGGCGCAACGTCGTCGACCCGCTGCAGCTCAAGCCCGGCGACGTCGTCGTGCACTCCACGCACGGCATCGGCAAGTTCGTCGAGCTGACCCAGCGCGAGGTCTCCAGCGGCGGGCGCAACCCGGTCAAGAGCATGCGCGAATACCTCGTGCTCGAATATGCGCCCACCAAGCGCGGCTACCCGGGTGACAAGCTCTTCGTTCCCACCGACCAGCTCGACCAGCTCTCCCGCTACGTCGGGGGTGAGGCGCCGGTGCTCTCCAAGATGGGCGGCAGCGACTGGGCCGCGGCCAAGGGCAAGGCTCGCAAGGCGGTGCGCGACATCGCGGTCGAGCTCGTGAAGCTGTACTCCGCCCGGATGGCCGCCAAGGGGCACGCGTTCGGCCCCGACACCCCGTGGCAGCGTGAGCTCGAAGAGGCGTTCCCGTTCGCCGAGACCCCCGACCAGCTGCAGACGATCGACGAGATCAAGGCCGACATGGAGAAGCCGATCCCGATGGACCGGCTGCTCTCGGGCGACGTCGGCTTCGGGAAGACCGAGGTGGCCGTGAGGGCGGCGTTCAAGGCGATTCAGGACGGCAAGCAGGTCGCGATGCTCGTGCCGACCACCCTGCTCGTGAAGCAGCACCTCGAGACCTTCACCGAGCGGTTCGCGGGCTTCCCCGTGAAGGTGCGGCCCCTGTCGCGCTTCCAGAGCGACAAGGAGGCCCGCGACACCCTCAACGGCCTCACCGACGGCACCGTCGACATGGTGATCGGCACGCACCGCATCCTCACCGAGAAGGTCGTCTTCAAAGACCTCGGGCTCATGATCATCGACGAGGAGCAGCGGTTCGGCGTCGAGCACAAGGACGCGCTCAAGAAGCTCAAGACCAACGTCGACATCCTCGCGATGAGCGCCACCCCCATCCCGCGCACGCTCGAGATGGCGGTGACCGGCATCCGCGAGATGTCGACCCTCGCGACCCCGCCCGAGGACCGCCACCCGATCCTCTCGTTCGTCGGCCCCCGCAACGACAAGCAGATCGCCGCAGCGATCCGCCGCGAGCTGCTGCGCGAGGGCCAGGTGTTCTACGTGCACAACCGGGTGCAGTCGATCCAGCGGGTCGCCGCGCAGCTCGGCGAGCTCGTCCCCGAGGCGCGCATCGTCGTCGCGCACGGCCAGATGGGCGAGCACCAGCTCGAGCAGGTCGTCGACGACTTCTGGGAGCGCCGCGCCGACGTGCTCGTCTCGACGACCATCATCGAGACCGGCCTCGACATCTCCAACGCCAACACGATCATCATCGACCGCGCCGACAAGTACGGCCTCTCGCAGCTGCACCAGCTGCGCGGCCGCGTCGGCCGTGGTCGTGAGCGCGCGTACGCCTACTTCCTGTACGACGAGCTCAAGCCGCTCAGCGAGACGGCAGCCGACCGGCTCGAGACGATCTCGGTGAACAACGACCTGGGCTCGGGCATGCAGGTCGCGTTGAAGGACCTCGAGATCCGCGGCGCCGGCAACCTCCTCGGCGCCGAGCAGGCCGGCCACATCGCCGGCGTCGGCTTCGACCTGTATCTGCGCATGATCGGCGAGGCCGTCTCGGCGTTCCGCGGTGAGGAGACCGAAGGCCCGACCGAGCTGCGTCTCGAGTTGCCCGTGCAGGCGCGCATCCTCGAGAGCTACATCGACAGCGAGCGGCTGCGTCTCGAGGCCTATCAGAAGCTGTCGGCGGCGGCCGCGGCATCCGCGAAGCCCGATGCCATCGACCTCGTCATCGACGAGCTGCGCGACCGCTACGGCGAGCCGCCCGCCGACGTCGAGGGGCTGCTGCGGGTCGCGCGGCTGCGCCGCCGCGCGGCGCAGGCCGGCCTCGCCGACGTCGTCGCGATGGGTCCGAACCTGCGCGTCGCGCCGGCGCACCTCCCCGATTCGCTGCGCGTTCGGATGCAGCGGCTCTACCCGAAGGCGAAGCTCGTCGCCTCCGGGGAGGCCCTCGTCGTGCCGTTGCCGGGCGACGGAGACCCGGTGTCGGACACCGACCTGATCGCGTGGGTCGGCCAGCTGCTCGACGCGCTCTTCCCGGTCTCCGAGCCGGCGCCCGCGGCGGCCGACGCCTCCGCCTGAGACCGGCGCGGCCCAGCGGCGTCGGCAGCCCTGCTGCCCGACGCGGTCAGCCGCGCGGCGCCGCGTCGATCACGCAGAACCGGGTGCCCTCCGGATCCTCCATCACGATGTAGTCGGCGTCGTCGGGCCGCCCCGCCCACGGCACGACACGGGTGCCCAGCTCCTCGAGCCGCGCGACCTCGGCGGCCTGGTCGTCGGCGTAGAGGTCGAGATGGATGCGCGGCGGCAGTGCGCGCTCGCTCGGCAGTTGGTCGAGCCCGACGTTCGGGCCCCGGCCGTCGGCCGAGCGCAGCAGCACGAAGTCCGTATCGACCGCTTCTCACACGGTGTAGTCGAGCGCCGCAGACCAGAACGCGACCTGCGCCTCGAGGTCGGTGACGCGGATGACGACGGATCCGAGGGTGAGCATGGCGGCAGTGTCGCACACCCGTGCCGGGAGCGGCGGCGGGGTGGCGGCATCCGTCTCGCTGAGTACGCTGACGATCGAGGAGCACACCATGCGCTACGCACATCTCGGCCGCGAGCCCCGTATCGATCCGACCGCCGTCGTCGCGCCGACCGCGGTGATCAGCGGCGACGTGACGATCGGGCCCGACTGTCAGATCCTGCACGGCGCGGTCATCACCGCCGAGGGCGGTCCGATCACCCTCGGCCGCAGTGTCATCGTGATGGAGAACGCCCTCGTGCGCGCGAGCGCCACTCATCCCGTGCACATCGGAGACCACACGCTCGTCGGACCGATGGCGAGCATCTCGGGTGCGACGGTGGGCGACGAGGTGTTCCTCGCGACGGGCGTGCGGGTGTTCAACGGTGCGCGCATCGGCGACCGGAGCGAGGTGCGCATCAACGCGGTCGTGCACCTGCGCACGGTGCTCCCCGAGCGCAGCGTCGTGCCGATCTCGTGGGTCGCGGTGGGTGACCCGGCGATCGTCGTCTCACCCGACAAGCACGACGAGATCTGGGCGCGCCAGCAGGAGCTCGACTTCCCCGGCTACGTGTTCGGTCTGGACCGCGACACCCCCGACCTCATGGTGCAGCTCACCGAGCGCTACGGGCGCTCGCTGGCGCGGCACGCGGACGACACCCCGGTCGATTGAGCGGATGCCGCACCCCGGCGCCGATGCGCTCGGGCCGGGCGCGCCGCAGCCGGGCATGCCAGGCCGGGCATGCCGGAGCAGCGCGCACCGGGGCAGGTCATCGCGTGTGCGCAGGACGCCACGGCGCGCATCGACCTGTTCTCGCGGGCGCTCCTGTTCTCGCGAGCCGGGACTCAGCCGGTGTTCTGGAGGCCCGCCGCGACGCCCGAGACCGACAGCAACAGCAGGCGCTGGAGCTCGGGGTCGGCCGGCACCTCTTCGGGCGCGTCGCGCAGGGCCCGCAGGGCGCGCAGCTGCAGCAGTGACAGCGCGTCGACGTACGGGCTCCGCAGCTTCACCGCCCGCTGCAGCACCGGCTTGTTCGAGAGCAGTCCGTCGCCGCCGGCGATGCGCACCACCCACGAGCGGGTGAGGGCCATCTCGTCGATCACCAGCTGCGCGAGATCGTCGCGGTCGCCGAGCTCCAGGTAGCGGCGCGCGATGCGGTCGTCGGCCTTCGCGAGACTCATCGCGACGTTGTCGATCATCGCGCGCAGCAGCGGCCACTCGCGGTACGCCTCCTGCAGCAGCGCGAGGTCGCCGACCGTCTCGAGGGCGGTGCCGAGCCCGAACCAGCCGGCCAGGTTGATGCGGGCCTGCGTCCACGCGAACACCCACGGGATGGCGCGCAGGTCTTCGAGCGACTCGACCGACAGCCCGCGGCGCGCGGGGCGCGACCCGAGAGCGAGCAGCCCCACCTCCTCCATCGGGGTGACGGTCGCGAACCACGGTGCGAAGCCGGGCGCCTTGACGAGCTCGAAGAACCGCGCCCGCGAGGCGTCCTCCATGCGCTGTGCCACGTCGGCGAAGCGCTCGGCGGCAGCACGGTTGCGCTGCTCGTTCGAGGGGGCGGAGGCGGTGAGGATGGCGGCGGCCACCTGGTCGATGTGACGCATCGCGATCGCCGGGTCGCCGTAGCGCGCGAAGATCACCTCGCCCTGCTCGGTGAGCTTGAAGCGGCCGTCGACCGAGTGCGGGGGCTGGGCGAGGATCGCCGAGTTCGCCGGTCCGCCGCCGCGGCCGAGCGCACCGCCGCGGCCGTGGAAGAGGGTCAGCTCGATCTCGCTGCGCTGCGCCCAGTCGGCGATCTGCGCCTGCGCCTCGTAGAGCGCGAGGTTCGCGGCGACGGGGCCGACGTCCTTCGACGAGTCGGAGTAGCCGAGCATGACCTCGAGGCGGCGTCCGGTGTCGGCCAGGCGGGCCGCGAAGGCGGGGTGCTCGACGATCTCCGCGAGGATCGCGGGGGCGGCCTGCAGGTCGGCGAACGTCTCGAAGAGAGGGATCACATCGAGAACGGGCGGGGTGCCGTCGGGGCCGACAGCGTAACGCGCGAGCCGGTGCACGGCGGCGAGGTCGTCGGCCGATCGGGTGAACGAGACGATGTAGCGGCCCGCGGCGCGCGGACCGAAGCGCTTCTGCACGTAGGAGATCGTGCGGTAGACCTCGAGCACCTCCTCGGTCAGCTCGCTGCGCTCACCGCCCGCGTCGAGCTCGGCGAGCACCTTCGCGTGCACGGCCGAGTGCTGGCGCACCTCGAGCTCGGCGAGGTGGAACCCGAAGGTCTGCACCTGCCAGACGAGCTGCTGCAGGTGACCGTAGGCCTGGCGCGGGGCGCCGGCCGCGACGAGCGAGGACTGCACGGTGAGGAGGTCCGCGAGCAGGTGCTCGGGGTCGGCGTAGGCGAGGTCGGCGTCGCGCTCGCGCGTCGCCGTGATCTTGCGGGCGATCAGCAGGACGGCCTGACGGTGCGGCTCGCCGGGCGAGCGCTTCACGACGTCGGCGGCCCCCTCGTCGTCGGCGCTGAGCAGCCGCTCGGTGAGAGCGGTGAGGGCCGGGGTCGGCGGGGTCGTGGCGGCATCCAGAGTCAGTCCGCGGCCGATGCGGGCGGAGGCCCGCTCGAGTCCGCGCAGCACGTGCTCGCTGGCGATGCCTGCGGCGCGCTTGGTGACCCTCGCGGTCACGAACGGGTTGCCGTCGCGGTCGCCGCCGACCCAGGTGCCGATGCGCACGAACGGGCGCACGACGGGCTCGCGGGCACCGGCCGCCTCGCCCTGCAGGGCGTCGTCTATGCGGCGGTAGACGTGCGGCACAGCGGTGAACAGCGTCTCGTCGAAGACGGCCATCACCGAGCGCACCTCATCGACCGGCGACGGCTTCTCCTGGCGCAGCGGCGCCGTGCGCCACAGCGTGTCGACCTCTTCGAGCATGCGACGCTCGGCGCGGCGCTGTGCGGGGCCGCCGTCCTCGGCGGCGTCGTAGTCGTCGAGCAGACCCGACAGGCGGCGGATGCTGGTCGAGATCGCCCGGCGCCGCGCCTCGGTGGGGTGGGCGGTGAACACCGGGTGGAAGCGCATCTGGTGCAGACGCTGCAGCGCGGTGTCGTCGCCGACCTCGCCGGCGAGGCGTTCGAGCGCGACGGTCACCGAGTCGGCCGACTCCTCGTCGCGGGCGGCGCGCTGACGCAGCACGCGCACGCGCTGGTGCTCCTCGGCGAGGTTCACGAGATGGAAGTAGCAGGTGAACGCGCGGGCGACCTCGTCGGCGCGGGCGACCGTGAACCCGTCGGCGATCTGCGCGGCCCGCTCGAATGCGGCATCCGTCTCGTCGGTGTAGGCCTGGATGGTCGCGACGCGCAGCCGTTCGACGTCGTCGAACAGGCCCGGGGAACCGCTCTCGCGCAGCACGCGCCCGAGGATTCCGCCGAGCAGTCGCACGTCGCCGCGCATCTGCTCGGGCATCCCATGACTGGCCTCGTAGCGGCCGACGAGATCGATGGCTTCGGTGGGGGTGGGATCCTGCACGCCTCCACGGTAGTCCCGCTCGTGTTACTGGATTGTCACGGCGGGGCGGCCGCGGCGTCGCGGCTAGAATGGTCGGAGGAGTGCCGGGAAGTCTGGTCGGCCCGTCGAGTATGTCGCCGCCGGCATGCACGAGATCGACGGATGCCGCCCCTGACCCTGGAGTGTCCCGTGCACGTGCTGCGTTCCGCCCGTCTTCCCGCCCTGTTGTTGCTGCTCGCTGCGATCGCCGGCCTCGTCGTCGCGGCGACGCCAGCAGGCCCCGGCGTGATCGCCGCGCGCGACGCGCATCTCGTCCTCGCCGGCATCGATCTGTCGGTGGGGCATTGGATCACCGACGGTCTGCTGGCACTGTTCTTCTTCGTCGTCGCGGTGGAGCTGCGGCACGAGCTGACCGTCGGATCGCTGCGCAGCCCCCGCGCCGTGCTCGTGCCGGCGATCGCCGCGCTCGGCGGCGTGGTCGTGCCGATCGCGCTCTACCTCGTGATCGCGAACGGCACCCCGTCGGCGTCGGGCTGGCCGATCCCGACGGCCACCGACATCGCGTTCGCGCTCGGCGTGCTCGCCGTCGTCGGCCGTGGGCTGCCGTCCGGGGTGCGGGTGTTCCTGCTGGCACTGGCGATCCTCGACGACATCGTCGGCATCGTGCTGATCGCGGTCGTGTTCACCGCGGACATCGACTTCGTGGCGCTGGCGGCTGCACTGGCGCTGACGGTCGCCTTCGGGGCGCTCTCGCTGCTGCTGCGTGGTCGCGCCCGCGTACCGGTCGCCGTGCTGATGGTGTGGGTGGCCATCGCGGTATGGGTGCTCGTCCACGAGTCGGGCGTGCACGCGACGATCGCGGGCGTGCTGCTGGGGCTCGCGATCGCGCCGGGTGCCGGGGCGCGTGCGCGGCACGCGCTCGAGCCGTGGGTCAACGTGATCGTGCTGCCGCTGTTCGCGTTCGCCTCCGCTCTGATGCCGATTCCGCAGGTGTCGCCGGCCGCGTTCGCGCCGGCGTTCTGGGGCACCGTGCTGGCGCTCCCGGTGGGCAAGTTTGTCGGGGTGATCGCCTTCGGGTCGCTGGCGATGGCACTGTTCTCACGAGGCTCCCGTCCGCTCGCGTTCGGCGACCTCGCCGCGGCGGGGGCGCTCAGTGGCATCGGGTTCACCGTGTCCCTGCTGATGTCGGAGCTGGCGTTCGTGGGCGCGGCGGATCTGCGCGACCAGGCGATCCTCGGCGTGCTGGGCGGATCGGCGATCTCGTTGCTCGCGGCGGTGGTGCTCGTGTCGCTGCGCGCCCGGCGCTACCGTCGGGTGCGGGAGGCGGCGGCATGACGGACGACGGGATGACGCGGGCGATCGAGGCGATGCGCGCGGTGCGGGACGAGTGCGTCTGGACGCAGCAGATAGACCACCGGGACCTGGTGCCCTATCTCGTCGAGGAGTCGAGCGAGCTCGTCGACGCCGTGGAGTCCGGTACCCGCGCCGACCTGCGAGAGGAACTCGGCGACGTGCTCTGGCAGGTGTTGTTCCATGCCGAGATCGCCTCGCGGGACCCCGACGATCCGTTCGACGTGCAGGATGTGGCATCCGATCTCGCCGACAAGATGATCCGCCGGCACCCGCACGTCTTCGGAGGCGAGAGCGCGCGCACCCCCGAGGAGGTGCTCGTGCTGTGGACCGCCGCGAAGGCGGCCGAGAAGCGCGAGCGTACCAGCGTGCTCGACGGCATCCCGGCGGGCCTGCCGGCGCTCGCCCGCGCCCAGAAGGTGCTCGGCAAGGCCGCTCAGGTGGGGCTGGTGCCCGCGATGACGGATGCCGCGGCCCCGACCGACGAGGCGCAGCTCGGCGACGCGCTGCTCGCCCTCGTCGTCGCCGCCCGCGCGGCGGGCATCGATGCGGAGCGGGCGCTCCGGGAGCGGGTGCGGGGCGTGGAGTCGGCGGTGCGCGCGGCGGAGGCCGCGGCGCGCGGCGGCGACCTGGAACAATAGACCCCCGTGGCACAGGTCAACCCGCCGCGCGGCATGCGCGATTTCCTCCCTCAGGACAAGGCTCGGCGCGAGCGCGTGCTCGCCGTCATCCGCGAGCGCTACCGCGCGCACGGGTTCGACGAGATCGAGACGCCGGTGGTCGAGGACTACGACCGGCTGCACGCCGGCATCGGCGGCGACAACGAGAAGCTCGCATTCAACGTGCTCAAGCGCGGCCTCGACGCCGAGGCGATCATCGCCGCCGCCGACGACCCCGCGGCCCTCAGCGACCTCGGGCTGCGCTATGACCTGACGGTGCCGCTCGCCCGGTTCTACGCGACGCACCGCGCGGAGCTCCCGACCGTGTTCCGGTCGCTGCAGATCGCGCCGGTGTGGCGCGCCGAGCGCCCGCAGAAGGGACGCTACCGACAGTTCGTGCAGTGCGACATCGACATCATCGGCGACGGCTCGGCGCGCGCCGAGGCCGAGCTGATGGTCGCGAGCCTCGATGCGCTCGACGCGCTCGGACTCGAGGGTGGCGTCATCCGCGTGAACGACCGGCGGGCCCTCGACGGCATGCTCGACGTGTTCGGCTTCGCCGCGGAGGAGCGACCCGGCGTCCTGATCACGATCGACAAGCTCGACAAGATCGGCATCGACGGCGTCGCCGCTGAGTTGCGCGAGCGTGGAGCGACGCCCGCGGCCGCCGACGCCTTCGAGGCGTTCGGTCGTCGGCCGACGCCCGAAGCCGACCTGCCGTTCGGTGAGGCGCAGATTCGCGCGGCCCTGCCCGAGGGGATCGATGACGCGGTGGTCGCCGGACTCGTGGCGCTCGGCGATGCGGTCGCGGCCGCCCGGGGCGGCGAGGTGCCGCTCGCGTTCGACCCGTTCCTGGTGCGAGGCATGGGCTACTACACCGGCACGATCTTCGAGCTCGCCCACCCGAGCGTCGGCTACTCGCTCGGCGGCGGCGGCCGTTACGACGGCATGATCGGCAGGTTCCTCGGCCAGAGCGTGCCGGCAGTCGGCTTCTCGATCGGCTTCGAGCGCATCGTCGACCTCGTCGCCGACGGGGTGGATGCCGCATCCCGCACCCTCGTGCTGGTGCACGACGCCGACGTGCCGGTCGGCGAGCTCGTCGCCCACAAGGCCGCGCTCATCGCGACCGGCGCCCGGGTGCGCCTCGAGCGTCGCACGAAGAACCTCACCGCCCTGCTCGCCCGCTCGGCGGCCGACGGGTACGGCGAGTTCGCGACGGTGTCCGCGGGGGCCGACACGGCCGCGCTGGAGTTCAAGCCGCTGGCCTGAGCCGCCGGCCCGAGCCGCGTTCATCCCGGGTTCACCTCGGCGAGGTGCAATCGCGGCATGAGGGGTCTGCGCACCGCCGCCGTCATCGGCGCCTCGACGCTCGTCGGAGCCGCCGCGGCGGTGTTCTCGATGCGGGAGCTGCTGCGGCGTCAGGCCGCCATCGCCCGGCGACGCATCGGCAAGCCGTTGGGGGAGGACGCCCTCGACGCCGACCGTGTCTGGCGGGCGAAGCTCGACGGCGACCCCGTCGAGCTGCTCGTGCTCGGCGACTCGATCGCGGCAGGGTTGGGAGTCACCAGGCGCAAGGACACCCCCGGCGCGCGAATCTCCAAGGGCATCGCCGAGACGCTCGGGCGCCCCGTGCGCCTGGTGACCGCGGCGAAGGTCGGGTCGGAGTCGTCGGCGCTTGCGGCGCAGCTCAACGCCCTCCCCGCACGCTACGCTCCGGATGTCGCGATCATCATCGTCGGCGGCAACGACGTCACTCATCGTGTCCCCGTGACCGTCGCCGCCGGCCATCTGCGCGCCGCCGTCGACCGTCTGCGCGAGCGGGGTGTCGCCGTCGTCGTCGGGACGTGCCCCGACCTCGGCGCGCTGCGTCCGGTGCCGCAGCCGCTGCGCTCACTCGGCTCACGGCAGTCGCGCCAGCTGGCCGACGCGCAGGCCGAGGCGGCGCTCGCCGCCGGCGCGCACGTCGTGTCGCTCCGACGTGTCGTCGGGCCGTTCTTCATCTCGCAGCCCGACGAGATGTTCAGCCTCGACCGGTTCCACCCGAGCGCGCTCGGCTACCGGCGCACCGCCGACGCGCTGCTGCCGTCGGTGCTGCTCGCCCTGGGAGGCGACGGGCCCGTGCCCGACGGGCACGCGGTGCCTGCGGCATCCGCTCTCGCCCTCTGAGGGGCCGCGGCGACCCGCACGCACGCAGCGGGCTATCCCGCGCGGCGTGCCCGGTCGATGCGCAGGCGGATGCCGCGTGCCGCCAGTCCGATCGCGAGCACGACGGCGCCGGCGACGACGGAGGCCCACGGGAGGGAGACGGCGAGCACGAGGCATCCGATCGCCCCGATGATCTGGAGTGCACGGGGGTACCGGCGGGCGTCGCCGTGCTGACGGAACGCCGCGAGGTTGGCGACGAGGTAGTACAGCAGCACGCCGAACGAGGAGAATCCGATCGCGCCGCGAAGGTCCACCAGGGCGACCGCGCCGATCACGACCACACCGACGGCGAGCTCGGCCCGGTAGGGCACACGGTGGCGCGCGCCGATCGCGGCGAGTGCGGCGGGGAGGTCCCGCTCGCGGGCCATGGCGAGCGTCGTGCGGCCGATGCCCGCGACCAGTGCGAGCAGCGCACCGAGGGACGCCGCCGCCGCCGAGACTCGCACCACCGGGTTCGCCCACGTCCATCCGGCGGCGTGCACGACGTCGGCGAGCGGCGCACTCGACGCCGCCGTCGCGGACGCTCCCAGCACCACGACAGTGAGCGTGCCGACGATCGTGTAGACGATGAGGGCCGCCGCGAAGGCGATCGTGATCGCCCGCGGGATCGTGCGGGTGGGATCCCGCACCTCCTCGCCCATCGTGGCGATGCGCGCGTACCCTGCGAAGGCGAAGAACAGCAGGCCGGCCGACTGCAGCACCCCGTAGGCGTCGACCGGGGCCGCGCTGCCGAGGCCCGCCCAGGTCGACGATGAGCTCGCGCCGGCGGCCGTGACGACGGCGAGTCCGAGGAGCGAGACGACGACGATCGCCTTGGTGAGCGCGGCGGTGCGGGTCACGCCGAGCAGGTTGACGCCGACGAGCACGGCGACAGCCACGACCGCGACCGGGCGCTCCCATCCCGCAGGCGCTGCATACGCGGCGAACGTGAGGGCCATCGTGGCCGCGCTCGCGAGCTTGCCGATGACGAAGCACCACCCGGCGGCGAATCCCCACCACTCACCGAGCTCGGCGCGCCCGTAGGCGTAGGTGCCGCCCGAGGTCGGATACGTCGCCGCGAGCTGGGCGGACGAGGTGGCGTTGCCGTACGCCACGACGGCCGCGAGCGCGAGGCCGGCGAGCAGCCACGGGCCGGCGGCAGCCGCGGCCGGCGCCCAGACCGAGAACACGCCGGCTCCGATCATCGACCCGAGGCCGATCGCGACGGCATCGCCGAGGCCGAGCCGGCGGGCGAGGGAGGGCGAGGTCACGCGCGAATCGTAGTCGGCGGGCGTGAACGCTCCGGTGCCCCGACGCGCGGACGCCGCGCGACCGGTCGTCGCCCCTGGCGGCATCGGCTCGCCCGGCGGTCAGCCCGCCGCGACCCGGTCGCGGCGCTTCTCGCGCACATAGACCTCGCGACGCACCCTCGCGACGACGTCGCCCGTGGCATCCGTGATCTCCGTCTCGAACCACTCGAGCACTTTCGTGCCGCCGCGGGCGCGCTCGCGCAGCTCTTCGGCCCTCTCCCGCGGCACCTCGAACCGGGCCGTGAGCACGCCGCGGCCGGGCTTGACGAACTCGATCTCGCCGCGCGTGTCCCACACGACGTAGTCGCGGCCGAGCTGATGCATGACGAGCATGAAGTAGTACGGATCGGTCATGGCCGACATGGCACCGCCGAACGCGACGCCGACGATGTTGCGGGTGAGCAGCGTCACCCGCAATTGCACGACGCAGTGCGTGAAGTCGGGGGCGATCTCGCGCACGCGGATGCCGTTGCAGAGATTCGGGATCCACAGGCTCATGCCGATCGCGAGCTGCCGGGGGGAGTAGGCCACGGATCGAGTGTGACCATCGCCACTCGTTCCTGACAATCCGTTATCGATGATCGACAACGAGCGGGTCGCGGGCGCCGCCGAACGCCAGAATCGAGGGAGCCGCGATCGGCGGCCGAAGGGGGGGCGGGTCACATGGCCGAGGCATCGCAGCGACGGGTGGTCAGGTCGTACGTCCTGGTGGGCGCCGTGCTGCCGGGTGTGCTGTGGCTCGCGAATGTCGTGCTGCAGCTGGTCGCGCTGCCGCACCTGCCCGCGACGGTCGCGACCCATTGGGATGCCTCGGGCGCGCCGAACGCGTACGGACCGCCGTGGGTGCTGGCTCTCGTGACCGGCCTCATCGGACTCGTCGTTCCCGGAACCCTGTTCGCCGTGTCGCTGCCCGGGCTCCTCCGCGGCCACCGGGGACTCGTTTTCCGCCTGTTGGGGGCGATCGGCCTCGGGGTCGCCGGCTTCCTGACCGCCGCGGGTATCAGCTCGACACTCGCGAACCTCCGTGCGGCCGATGGGGGCAGCGCGCACGCGGGCGGGTCGTGGTGGGTGCTGCTCGCCGGTCTCGCGCTCGGTCTGATCGGTTGGTTCGCGCAGCCGTCGCAGGGCGGGCTCCCGTTCTCCGCACCGATCGCGCCGACGTCGCCCGCCGCGCCCGTGGGTGAGACCGCCTCCGGTGCGCTCCCGAGGGCGTGGACGGCCACGACCGCGCTTCCTCGCGGAGCGGTCGTGCCGATCGTCGCGGCGCTGCTGCTGGTCGGACTCATCACCGTCGACGCGTGGTTCACCGGCGGCGGTGGCGCCGTCGCGTGGATCACGACGATCGCGTTCGTGCTCCTGCTGGTCGCCTCGGCGACGCTCGCGGCCTACCACGTGCGGGTCGACGCCGGCGGATTCATCGTGGTCTCGGCCCTCGGCCTGCCGCGCTTCCGCATCCCGCTCGACGACATCGCCCGTGTGCGCACGGTGCAGGTCGAGCCGCTGCGGGACTTCGGCGGCTGGGGGCTGCGCGGACTCCCGGGACGCCTGGGCGTCGTGCCGCGACGAGGCGACGGCATCGAGGTCACGCGCCTCGACGGCCGCCGCCTGACCGTCACCGCGCCCGACGCTTCTACCGGTGCAGCCGTGCTCACCTCGCTCGTCGCGGAGCGCCGCGCGGCGTCCTGACCCCGCCTCCCGACGTCGCCGCGATGCGGGCGACCCGCCCGCCGCCCTTGACGCTCGCCGCGCCGCCCGGGAGGCTGTCGCCATGACCGACGACGCCCTCCCGACCCCCGCGGTGTGGCGCCGGGTCGACACCTACCTCGCGGAGACCCTTGTGGGTCACGACGCCGCCCTCGAGGCGGCGGTGCACGAGCAGGATGCCGCCGGTCTCCCCGCGATCGAGGTCGCGCCGCTGAACGGCAAGCTGCTGCACCTGCTCGCGCGAGCGATCGGCGCTCGGCGGGTGCTGGAGATCGGCACGCTCGGCGGCTACTCCACGATCTGGCTGGCACGCGCGGTCGGCGACGGCGGCGAGGTGGTGACGATCGAAGCGGAGCCCGCGCACGCGGCCGTCGCCCGCGGCAACCTCGACCGTGCCGGCGTGGGGGAGCGGGTGCGCATCGAGATCGGCCGCGGGGCCGACGTGCTCCCCGGTCTCGAGCCCGGGTTCGACCTCGTCTTCATCGACGCCGACAAGCAGTCCAACGCGCTCTATCTCGACCATGCTGCGCGGCTCTCCCGCCCGGGCGCCCTCGTGATCGTCGACAACGTCGTGCGTTCCGGTCGTCTCGTCACCACCGACGAATCCGACGAGCAGGCCGAGGGGGTTCGCCGGGGGCTCGCGCTCCTCGCCGCCGACCCACGATTCGAGGCGACAGCGCTCCAGACCCTCGACGCGAAGGGATGGGACGGCATCGCCGTGGCGATCGTGACGGATGCCGCATCCCGCTCGGGTTCGTGACGCGCCGGTGGCGGCGGCATCCGTCGTCACTAGAGTGGTGGAGGACCGATGACGCTCCGCATGCACCTGTTCCCGGAATGGGAACTCTTGATTGAACCAGGGAGTCCTCAGTGGCACTGATCGAGGCTGTAGGCGCGCGCGAGATTCTTGACTCGCGCGGAAACCCGACCGTCGAAGTGGAGGTGCTCCTCGACGACGGCATCGTCCAGCGGGCGGCCGTCCCCTCCGGTGCGTCGACCGGCGCGTTCGAGGCGTACGAGCTGCGCGACGGAGACAAGAGCCGATACGGCGGCAAGGGCGTGCTCAAGGCCGTCGACGCCGTCATCGATGAGCTCGGCCCCGCGATCGAGGGTGTCGAGGCGAGCGAGCAGCGCCTCATCGACGAGATCCTCATCGAGACCGACGGCACCGAGAACAAGTCGCGCACCGGCGCGAACGCGATCCTGGGCATCAGCCTCGCGGTCGCGAAGGCGGCGGCCGACTCGGCCGACCTCCCGCTGTTCCGTTACCTCGGCGGCCCGAACGCCCACGTGCTTCCCGTGCCGCTGTTCAACGTCATCAACGGCGGCTCGCACGCCGACAACGGCATCGACTTCCAGGAGTACTTCCTCGCCCCGATCGGCGCGGAGACCTACGGCGAGTCGCTGCGCTGGGGCACCGAGGTCTACCACGTCCTCAAGGGCGAGCTGAAGGCCGCGGGGTTCGCGACCGGTCTCGGCGACGAGGGCGGCTTCGCCCCTGATCTCCCCAGCAACCGTGAGGGCCTGGACTTCCTGCTGAAGGCGATCGAGAAGGCCGGCTTCACCCCGGGCGCCGACATCGCCGTGGGCCTGGATGTCGCGGCGACCGAGTTCTTCGCCGACGGCGTCTACACGGTCGAGGGCAAGCCGTGGACGGCCGCGCAGCTGACCGACTACTTCGCCGACCTCGTCGCGAACTACCCGATCGTCACGATCGAGGATGCCCTCGCCGAGGACGACTGGGACGCCTGGAAGGACCTCACCGAGGCGCTGGGCTCGAAGGTGCAGCTCGTCGGCGACGACCTGTTCGTCACCAACCCGATCCGCCTGCAGAAGGGCATCGACCTGGGCGTCGCCAACGCGCTGCTCGTGAAGGTGAACCAGATCGGCACCCTGTCCGAGACGCTCGACGCGATCTCGCTCGCCACGCAGAACGGCTACCGCTCGATGCTGTCGCACCGTTCGGGTGAGACCGAGGACACCACGATCGCCGACCTCGCTGTCGCCGTCAACGCGGGTCAGATCAAGACCGGCGCGCCCGCCCGCAGCGAGCGCGTCGCGAAATACAATCAGCTTCTGCGCATCGAGGAAGAGCTCGGCGACGCGGCGGTCTTCGCCGGTCGCGGTGCCTTCCCCCGCTTCAAGGGCTGAGCGCAGCTGATCTACCGGAAGGGGGAGTCGTGGCCAAGAGACCGACTCCCCCTTCCGCATCTCCGGAGGAGATCCCGCGGGCTCGGCGACTTGCCGCACGCGATTGGCTCGGCGGCATCCGCCTGTCGGGCTTCATGGTGATCATGCTGGGCCTGGTGGTGCTGGCCGTCGGAGTTCTCGTGCCCACGGTCGGCACCTACCTCGCCCAGCAGCAGAAGCTCTCCGCCGCCCGTGCCGCGGTGCAGCTCACCCAGCAGCAGATCGATGCGCTCCAGGCCGAGAGCGACCGCCTCGGCGACCCGGCGTACATCGCCACGCAGGCGCGTGAACGGCTCTACTACGTGACACCGGGTCAGGTGCTCTATCTGGTCGACAACGATCTTCCCGCCGACCAGCAGCCTCGTGACGCGGCTCCCGTGAGCGCGCAGCTCACGCAGACCCGCAACGACTGGATGTCGGGATTCGTGCGATCGCTGGCCGCCGCGGGGGCCGCCGTGACGGCCACGGCGCCGACCGACGGATCCACGCCGAGCCCCACCTCGGACGCCACACCGAGTCCGTGACGCCCGGCGTCTACCGAGCCGCGCCCCGGTAGCCTTTCGGGGTGACGACGCCGCCCTACCCTGCCGTGACCGACGCCGAGCTGGCCGTGCTGCGCGCCCAGCTCGGACGCCCCGCGCGAGGGGTGCTCGGCATCGCAGCGCGCTGCGTCTGCGGCAACCCCACGGTCGTCGCCACGGCGCCCCGGCTCGACGACGGGTCGCCCTTCCCGACGTTCTACTACCTGACCCATCCGGCCGCGACGGCGGCCATGTCGACCCTCGAGGCCGAGCACGTCATGCCCGAGCTTGCGGGGCTGCTCGACGACGCGGATGTCGCGGACGCCTACCGCGCCGCGCACACCAGCTACCTCGCCGATCGCGCCGCGTACGGCGAGGTGGACGAGATCGCCGGCATCTCCGCCGGCGGCATGCCGACCCGCGTCAAGTGTCTGCATGCCCTGGCCGGCCACGCTCTCGCGGCAGGGCCCGGCGTCAATCCGATCGGCGACGCGGCGCTGGCCCGGTCGACCTGGTCGCCTTCGCGCTGCGTCTGCGCCGATCCCGGGGCCGCCCGGGGCGAGGCGGCCTGATGCGTGCTCGCCGGGTCGTCGTGGCCGCCGTGCTCCTCGCCGGTGGGTTCGTCGTCGCCCCGTCGGCTGCCGGCATCCCCGCCGTCGCGGCCTCGGGCGCGCAGCCGGCGTCGACCGGCATGGCGAACGCAGCGACCGAGGACGCGGCCCGGGCGGCGGAGTACTGGCTCACCGACTACGGAATCGAGCAGGCCTGGCAGACGACACAGGGCGCGGGCGTGAAGATCGCGATCATCGACACCGGTATCGGTGCCGCGCCGCAGCTCAACGCCGCGGTCGTCGGCGGCGCCGATTTCTCGGGCGAGGGCTCGGCGAGCGGCCGCACGCCGGTCGGCTCGAGCGACACCGGTCACGGCAGCTGGGTGGCCTCCCTCGCAGCGGCCCGCCCGCTGTCGGACGGCACCGGCATGATCGGCGTCGCTCCGCAGGCACAGCTGCTGTCGGCATCCATCTCGTTCGGCAGCGAGGTGAAGGTGCCGTTCGTGACCCAGGTGGCCTCGGCCATGAAGTGGGCCGTCGACAACGGCGCGAAGGTGATCAACCTGTCGTTCACGACCAACACGCTCGACTGGGATCCGTCGTGGGACACGGCCTTCCAGTACGCGTTCTCGCACGACGTCGTCGTCGTGGTCGCCGCCGGCAACCGGGGAAGCGGGACGACCCGCGTCGGCGCGCCGGCGACGATACCCGGTGTCTTGACGGTCGCCGGGGTCACTCCGTCGGGCCAGGCGAGCCAGGAGGCCTCCACCCAGGGGATCACCATCGGCGTCGCCGCGCCCAGTGAACAGCTTCTCGGGGTCTCGCCCGGCGGGTCGCTGGTGCGGTGGAACGGCACGAGCGGCGCCGCCCCGATCGTCGCGGGCATCGTCGCGCTCGTGCGCGCCGCTCACCCCGACCTCGACGCGGCGAACGTCATCAACCGCATCATCTCCACGGCGACCGCTCCGCCCGGCGTCTCGCTCGGCACGGTGCCCAACGCGCTCTACGGGTACGGGCTCGTCAACGCCGCCGCGGCCGTGTCCGCCGACGTGCCCACGGTGACCGCGAACCCGATGGGATCGCTCTCCGACTGGATCACGCTGCACCGTCGCGCGAACGCGTCGCCGGCGCCGGAGGACTCCGCCACACCGGTCGCGCTGCCGGCGCTCCCGCCGGCCGACGCCGCCACCCCGCGCGGGTCCCTGCTGCTGCCCTCGCGGGACACGCTGCTGTACGGGTCGCTGCCGCTGTTAGGGATGACCGTCGCGACTATACTGGTGGCGCTCGGCGTCACCGCTGCTGTCCGACGCATCCGATCGGCGCGTGACTCCCGCACGCCGAGCATCAATTCGCCAAGGAGTTCCGTTCACCGTGACTAACACCGTGCCCAGGATCTTGATCGTCGGAGGCGGCTACGCCGGCTTCTACACCGCGTGGAAGCTCGAGAAGCACCTCCGCAAGGGTGAGGCTCAGGTCACCGTCGTCGACCCGCTTCCCTACATGACCTACCTGCCGTTCCTCCCCGAGGTCGCGGCCGGGTCGATCGAGGCGCGTCACGCGGTCGTCGCCCTGCGTCGCCACCTGGCGTCGACCGAAGTCGTCACCGCCCGAGTGACGAAGATCGATCACGCCCACAAGGTCGCCACCATCACCCCGTCCGAGGGCGAGGCGTGGGAGCTCGAGTACGACCAGATCGTCGTCACCGCGGGCTCGGTCTCGCGCACCTTCCCGATCCCCGGCATCGCCGACAACGCGATCGGCATGAAGGCGATCGAGGAGGCCGTGTGGGTGCGTGACAAGCTCCTCTCGAACTTCGACAAGGCCGCGGCGCTGCCGCCCGGACCCGAGCGGGAGCGTCTGCTCACCGTCGTCGTGGTCGGTGGCGGATTCGCCGGCATCGAGACCTTCGCCGAACTGCGCAACTTCGCGTCGTCGCTGCTGAAGAAGTACCCGCAGCTGACGTTCGACGAGACGCACTTCCACCTCATCGAGGCGATGGGCCGCATCATGCCCGAGGTGTCGCTGAAGACGAGCGAGTGGGTTCTGAAGGACCTCGCGAAGCGCGGTGCGTACGTGCACCTCGACACCCAGGTTACCGGGGCCGTCGACGGCAACGTAGAGCTCTCGACCGGCGAGGTCATCTCGACCGACATCATCGTGTGGACCGCGGGCGTCATGGCCAACCCGCAGGTCGTCAAGGGCAGCGACCTGCCCAGCGAGCAGCGCGGACGCATCACGACGCAGGGCGACCTGCGCGTGATCGACGCCGACGGCAACGTCGTCGAGGGCGCCTGGGCGGCGGGCGACGTCGCGGCGGTGCCCGATCTCACCGGTGGCGGTGTCGGCGGCTTCTGCGTGCCGAACGCCCAGCACGCGGTGCGTCAGGCCAAGCAGCTCGCGAAGAACCTCACCGCGGTGCTGCGCGGCGAGCTGCCGAAGGACTACATCCACAAGAACCTGGGCGCCGTGGCCGGTCTCGGCCTCTACAACGGTGTGTTCCAGTCGGGCAACATCGCCCTCAAGGGCTTCCTCGCCTGGGGTGCCCACCGTGGCTACCACGGTCTCGCGATGCCGTCGTGGGAGCGCAAGTGGCGCGTGCTGTGGGGCTGGTGGAACAACTTCTGGCTCGGTCGCGACGTGGTGAACCTCGAGGCCGTGCAGACGCCGCGCCGCTTCTTCGACGAGTTCGCGTCGCGCCCGCGTCCGCCGCAGCCGGCTGAGGCGCCCGCGAAGCCGGCCGCCGAGAAGGCGCCGGTCGCCGAGAAGGCCGCCGCCGCGAAGTAGGCGTACGTCTCACGGAACGCCGCGACATCTTCGGATGCCGCGGCGTTCCGCATTCTTCGGATACTCCCGGCCGCACCGCTGGCGGGGTGCGCGTGCCGTATGCCACGCTGGGCTTCCCGCCGCGGGGCACAGGTGCCTCGGGTCCGGCGGCTGCGCCCGAGGAGGCCCGAGTGACCAAGGTGCACATCCGCGACTTCCACGGCGACGATCTCGACCAGCTCGTGCGGTTGTGGGGCCACGTGACGGGCGAAGGTGCAACGCCGATCTACTCGCTGGCCGAGGTCGTGGCCTCCTGCCAGGCCGACCACGCGGTGGTCGCGGTGCGCGGTGACGACATCGTCGGGGCCGCTGTCGGCCGCGCCGCCCACGCGCAGGGATGGGTGGTGTTCTTCGGGGTGCGCGAGACGGATGCCGCGGGCGAGATCAGCGGCGCCCTGCTCGATGCGCTCGAGCGCCGGATGGCGCCGCTCGGGCTCGGCACACTGTCGGTGCTGGTGCCGGAGGGGCAGCGGGTCGAGCCGTTCACGCAGAACTCCTTCGTCGTGCATCGAGCGGTGCGCTACCTGGAGCGCCAGCTCCCCGTGCAGCGCCGCGAGCTCGACGTGCTGAAGGAGCTGGGTGGTCGCATTCTGCCGCGCCACCTCTGGAACGCGGTCGCGGGCATGACGACGGAGAAGACGATCCTCGAGGAGCGACTCGTGACGCCGCTCGCGCAGCCGGAGCTCGCCGAGCGCTTCGGGGTGGTGCCGCCGCGGGCGGTCATGCTGTTCGGACCGCCCGGCACCGGCAAGACGACTTTCGCGCGGGCCGTGGCATCCCGTCTCGACTGGCCGTTCGTCGAAGTCTTCCCCTCGCGGCTCGGCGACAGCGCGCGGGGGATGGCCGGCGCCCTGCGTGCCACGTTCGAGGCGATCGACCAGCTCGAGCACGCGGTCGTCTTCATCGATGAGGTCGAGGAGATCGCGGCTCACCGGGGCGGCACGCCGCCGTCGCCCACGCAGGGGGTCACGAACGAGCTGCTGAAGCTCGTCGCGGAGTTCCGTGAGCGGGACGGCCGGCTGCTCATCTGTGCGACGAACTTCATCCGCGCACTCGACGCCGCGTTCCTGCGGCACGGACGCTTCGACTACGTGCTGCCGATCGGCCTGCCGGACGCGGAGGCGCGCCGCGCGATCTGGGGTCGGTACATCCCTGTCGACGTCGCGGGCGACGTGGATGTCTCGGCTCTCGTCGACGCCAGCGACGGACTCACCCCCGCCGACATCGAGTACGCCGCGCGGCGCGCATCGCAGGAGGCTCTTGCGCGCGCCCTCGCGTCCGGCGACACGGGCGACGCGGTCGGCACGGACGACTACCTGCGGGCGCTCGGCGGCACCCGCGCCACGGTCTCGCGCGAGGTGACGACCGAGTTCGAGGAGGACATCGTCGCGCTCGCCCGCCTCTGACGGCGCGTGTCGCTGTCCTAGGGTGGGGGCGGGCCCCCGTAGCCCAATGGCAGAGGCAGGCGACTTAAAATCGCTTCAGTCTGGGTTCGAGTCCCAGCGGGGGCACACCCCACCGTGCTCCGGCTTCGGGGGCGCCGGGTCGTCGCTGACTGCCGATCGGCAGTCGACGGATGCCGCGCCCCGCCACTCAGCTCGGGGTGCGCCCGAGCCGCGGCACAGCGAACCAGATGACGGCCACGGCAGCGAGGGTCACACCGAGGGCGACCGCGCCCGCGGGCAGCCCCGCCGTCACGCCGAACAGGAACGCGGCGACCCCCGCGACGAGCAGCGAGACGACCGCGAGGGTGGCGAGCAGGAAGACGTTGCCGATCACGACGAGCCGCGCCTTCTCGTGATGGCGGAAGAGGCGACGGTGCATGATGATCGGCGTGAGGCCCAGCAGCGTGGCGATGCCCGCGAGGGTCACCAGGCACAGGTAGAACGTGCGGGCGAACGCGTCGAGTGTCTGGAACATCGGCTGGAAGGCGACCGCGAGCAGGAAGCCGGTGAGGATCTGCGTGCCGGTCTGCGTGGCGCGCAACTCCTGAAGGATGTCGGTCCAGTTGCGATCGGACTTCTCGGTGGCCGTCTCGAACCGACCGTCGCCCGGGACGGCGTCGTCGGCGTCGCTCACTCCATGCCGGCTCTCGATGCGCTGCGGCGCGCCTTCATCAGTGCTCACGTGCACAGCGTAGGCACGACGCACCCGCACAGCACGCACGTCACGGTGCGGGTCGCCGCGGCCTAGGCTGAGCGCATGCGGCCACCGGCGACGAGGAGCACGGCACGATGACGATCGATCTGCTCGCGGCGCCCGTCGGCGAGCCGTGGCGTCAGCCCGCGGCCTACTGGCCCTCGCTCACGGCCGCCACCGCCGACCGCTCCGCCCCCGTCGCCGTGCTCGGTCTCGAAGCGCTGCGCTACAACGCGCTCGACATGATCGCGCGCGCCGGCGGTATGCCGATCCGCGTCGCCAGCAAGTCCCTGCGTGTGCGCGAGGCGCTCGATGCGCTCCTCGCCCTACCGGGCTATCGCGGCATCCTCGCGTTCACTCTCGCCGAGGCGCTGTGGCTCGCCGACACCCACGACGATGTCGTCGTCGGATACCCGACCGCCGATCGGGCGGTGCTCGCCGCGCTCGTCGCCTCGGAGGCGGCATCCGCGCGCGTGACGCTCATGGTCGACGGCCCGGCCCAGCTCGACCTGGTCGACGCGGTCGCATCTCCCGCGACGCGACCCGAGGTGCGGGTGGCGATCGACGCGGATGCCTCGTGGCGCAGCCGCGCACTCGGGCACATCGGGGTGCGGCGCTCGCCGCTGCACGACGCCGACGACGTCGCCCGCTTCGCCCGGCACATCGCGGCGCGACCCGGCTTCCGCCTGACCGGACTCATGATGTACGAGGCGCAGATCGCCGGCCAGCCCGACGCCGAGGGCCCGTCGGACCCCGTGATCCGCTGGATGCAGCGCTCCTCGGGAGACGAGCTGCGCGAACGGCGGCAGGCCATCGTGGCGGCGGTCACGCGCATCGCGCCGCTCGAGTTCGTCAACGGCGGCGGCACCGGGTCGCTGGAGTACACGTCATCGGATGCCGCGGTCACCGAGCTCACCGCCGGCAGCGGCCTGTTCGCGGGGCATCTGTTCTCGCGCTACCGCGCGTTCGACCCGGCGCCGGCGGCATCCTTCGCCCTCGACGTGGTCCGTCGGCCGACCGACGACATCGCGACGCTGCTCGGCGGCGGCTGGGTCGCCTCGGGCCCGCCGGTCGCGTCGCGGCAGCCCGCGCCGGTGTGGCCGGAAGGACTGCGCACCCTCGGTCGCGAGGGCACCGGCGAGGTGCAGACCCCGGTGCAGGGGCCGGCGGCGCGGACGCTGCGGGTGGGCGACCGGGTGTGGTTCCGGCACGCGAAGAGCGGTGAGCTGTCGGAGCGCGTCGAGCGATTCGCGATCGTGGCGGCGGGAGCCGTCGTGGGGGAGGCCGCGACCTACCGCGGTGAGGGAAAGGCGTTCCTGTGACACGACCCGGCGGCACCTGGACGAACTGGGGGCGCACCGAGAGCGTGCGCCCGGCGCGGGTCGAGTACCCCGCGACGCCCGACGCCGTACGCCGCTCGGTGCTCGCCGCCCGCACACGCGGCCTGCCGGTGAAGGCCGTCGGTGCCGGGCACAGCTTCAGCGGCATCGCCGTCGCGCCCGGCGTGCTGCTCGACCTCAGCGACCTCACCGGGCTCGTGCGGGTCGACCGCGAGCGGCGGCTCGCGACCTTCCGCGCCGGCACCCGCCTGCACCGCATCCCGAAGCTGCTCGCGCCCTACGGCCTCGCCATGGCGAACCTCGGCGACATCGACCGGCAGTCGATCTCCGGGGCGATCTCCACCGGCACCCACGGCACCGGCGCCGCGTTCGGCGGCATCGCGACCCAGGTCGCGGGGGTCACGCTGGTCACCGGCGAGGGTGAGTTCCTCACCGTCGACGACACCGAGAACGCCGATCTGCTTCCGGCGGTCGCACTCGGACTCGGCGCGCTCGGCATCCTCGTCGAGGTCACCCTGCGACTCGTGCCCGCGTTCGTGCTGCACGCCGTCGAGCACCCCGAGCCGATCGACGACGTCGTGGCGACGTTCGCCGACCGGGCCGCGGCATCCGATCATGTCGAGTTCTACTGGTTCCCGCACACCGACGTGGGACTCCTGAAGACCAACACCCGCTTGCCGGAGAGCGCCGTGCGCCATCCGCTGCCCCGCGTCGCGAAGTTCCTCGACGAGGAGCTGCTCTCCAACGGCGTCTTCACCGCCGTGTGCGCTCTCGGCCGCGCCGTGCCGGCGATCACCCCGCCGCTGTCGCGCCTCGCAGCGAAGGTCACGGGGCGACGCGAGTACACGGATGCCTCCACCGCCGTGTTCACGCAGCACCGGGGCGTGCGGTTCCGCGAGATGGAGTACGCCGTGCCCGCCGAGCGCCTCGCCGAGGCATTCGACGCCGTGCGCGCGCTCATCGACGAGCGCCGGTACCGGGTGTCGTTCCCGATCGAGGTGCGGATCGCGGCATCCGACGACCTATGGCTCTCGACGGCTTCGGGCCGCGCCACCGGCTACATCGCCGTGCACCGCTACTGGCGGGAGAACCCGGCCACCTACTTCGAACCGATCGAGGAGCTGCTGCGCACCTTCGACGGGCGTCCCCACTGGGGCAAGATGCATACGCGCACCGCCGATGACCTGCGCCCCGCCTACCCTCGGTTCGACGACTTCACGGCCCTGCGCGACCGGCTCGACCCCGATCGGGTCTTCCGCAACCGCTACCTCCGACGCGTCCTCGGGGAGTAGACCCAGAGTCTGCCGCGAGCGCATCATCACGCCCGAGGGCGCCACTAGTATGAGGGCACTACGCGAACGGAGTCGATCGAGATGGAATGGCTCATCCCGGTTCTGATCATCGTCGCCCTGCTGGTGATCGTGGGGATCTACCTGTGGGCGACCTACAACGGGCTGGTGCAGCTCGGAGTGCGCGTCGATGAGGCGTGGAGCGACATCACGGTGCAGCTGAAGAGACGCGCCGACCTGCTCCCGAACCTGATCGAGACCGTCAAGGGCTACGCGGCCCATGAGAAGGCGGTGTTCGAGAACGTCACGCAGGCGCGGGCCGAGACGATCAGCGCCTCCTCGCCCGGTGAGGCCGGCGTGGCCGAGGGGCACATGCAGCAGGCGCTGAAGTCGATCTTCGCGGTCGCCGAGGCCTACCCGCAGCTGCAGGCGAGCCAGAACTTCCTGCAGCTTCAGCAGCAGCTCGTCGACACCGAGGACAAGATCCAGGCGTCCCGCCGGTTCTACAACGGCGGCGTGCGAGAACTGAACACCAAAATCAAGGTGTTCCCGAACAACCTGTTCGCCCGCAACCTCGGCTTCACGCCGCGCGAGTTCTTCGAGGTGGTCGACGGCGCGTCGATCGCCGAGCCGCCCCGCATCCAGTTCTGATCGCGGCGCGAGGCACGCGTGTATTCGGCGATCGCCGCGAACAAGCGCAACACCTGGTTCATCCTCGTCGGCTTCGTCGTCTTCATCGGGCTGATCGGTCTGGTCGCCGGCTGGCTGATGTCGGGCAACTGGTGGGTGACGGCCTTCGTGCTCGTCTTCGCGGCCGGGTACGCCGGCATCCAGTACTTCGCCGCCAGCCGTGAGGCACTCGCGCTCTCGGGTGCGTTCGAGGTCACGCGCGAGCAGGCGCCGCGGTACTACCGGCTCGTCGAGAACCTGTGCATCACGACCGGCACGCCGATGCCGACGCTCTACGTCGTCGACGACCCGGCGCCGAACGCCTTCGCCACGGGCCGCTCGCCCGACAAGGCCGCGATCACCGTGACCACCGGGCTCTTCGAGCTGATGACCGACCGCGAGCTCGAAGGCGTGCTCGCGCACGAGCTCGGCCACATCCGCAACTACGACATCCGGGTGTCGCTGCTCGTCTTCGGTCTCGTCGTCGCCGTCGGCCTCATCGCCGACATGCTCATGCGCATGGCGTTCTTCGGAAGCATGCGCCGCAACAACAGCAACAACGCGCAGGCCCAGGCGCTGTTCCTCGTGTTCGGGCTCGTCGCCGCGATCGTCGCGCCGCTGCTCGCGGCGGGCGTGCAGGCCGCGATCTCCCGTCAGCGCGAATACCTCGCCGACGCGACCAGCGCCCTCACGACCCGTGACCCCGAGGGTCTCGCATCGGCGCTCGAGAAGCTCGAGGGCGCGAGCACCGTGCTGCAGAAGCCGAACACCTCCATGGCGCATCTGTGGATCGCGAATCCGCTGCGCGGCGGAGGGATGTCGCGCCTGTTCGCGACGCATCCGCCCATCCCCGATCGGGTCGAGCGCCTGCACGAGATGGGCGGAAAGTTCTGACTAGGACGGCGCCCCGACGCACGCCCGAAGCGGAATGCACCCGACCCTAGACTGAGTCGATGGGCGCTCGCAGCCGCGGCGTCAGGTCGACGGGCCGTGCCCGAGGAGGACTCCCGCGTGAGCGAGCCGACACTTGCCGAGTTCGAGGATGCCGCAGCCACCCTGGCTCCGCTGATCGCCACCACCCCCGTGGACAGCTCGCACTTCCTCTCCGAGGTGCTCGGCGCCCCGGTGCACCTGAAGCTGGAGAACCTGCAGCGCACCGGCTCGTTCAAGATCCGCGGCGCCGCCTACCGGCTCTCCCGGTTGAGCGAGGAGGAGCGGGCCCGCGGCGTCGTCGCGGCATCGGCCGGAAACCACGCGCAGGGCGTGGCGCTCGCCGCCCAGCGCCTCGGCATCCCGGCGACGATCTTCATGCCTCTGGGCGTCCCCGTGCCCAAGCTCCTCGCCACCCGCGGCTACGGCGCCGACGTCGTGCTCGACGGGCCGACCGTCGAGACGCCGCTGCGCCTCGCCGCCGAGTTCGCCGAGCGCACCGGGGCCGTGTTCATCCACCCCTTCGACCACCTCGATGTGATCCTCGGGCAGGGCACACTCGGCCTCGAAGTATTCGACGCGGTGCCCGACGTCCGGACGGTCGTGCTCGGCATCGGCGGGGGAGGCCTCATCTCGGGTGTCGCCGCCGCCATCAAGCTGCGTGCGGCCGCCGAAGGTCGCGAGGTGCGGATCATCGGCGTGCAGGCCGAGAACTCGGCCGCCTACCCCTCGTCGATCGCGGCGGGCGAACCGCTCGAGGTCGACACGACGCCGACGATCGCCGATGGCATCGCGGTCAAGCGCCCCGGTGACATCCCCTTCGCGCTCGTGCAGCGCTACGTCGACGAGGTCGTCACCGTCAGCGACGACGACATCGCCCGGGCCATCCTCGTGCTCCTCGAGCGCGCGAAGCAGGTCGTCGAGCCCGCCGGCGCGGTCGGCGTCGCCGCCATCCTCACCGGAAAGGTGCCCGCAGACGGACCGACCGTCGCCATCCTCTCGGGCGGCAACATCGACCCGCTGCTGCTGCAGCGCGTCGTCGCGCATGGGCTCGCGGCATCCAATCGCTACACGAGCCTGCGCATCCCGCTGCCCGATCGTCCCGGCCAGCTCGCCCGCGTGTCCGAACTGCTCGCCCTCGCGGGCGCCAACGTCATCGAGGTGCTCCACACCCGCCACGGGCAGGGGCTGCTCATCAGCGAGGTCGTGCTGCAGCTCAGCGTCGAGACGCGCGGTGACGAGCACCGTGCGCTCGTGCTGCGCACGCTCGAAGAGGCCGGCTTCCAGCCCACGATCGTCGCCGACTGAGACGACGACTGGCCGGCCCCCGAGGGGGACCGGCCAGTCTCACGTCGGTGCGTTCAGCCCGTGAACGTGTCGACCTTGATGATCTCGACGGCGATCTCGCGGCCGTTCGGCGCGGTGTAGGAGGTCTTCTCGCCCTCCTTGAGGCCGAGGATCGACGAACCCAGCGGGGAGACCTCGCTGTAGACGTCGAGGTCGGTGCCTCCGGCGATCTCCCGGTTGCCGAGGAGGAAGACCTCTTCGCCGCCCGCGACCAGCGCGGTGATGACCGTGCCGGGCTCCACGACGCCGTGGCTCTCGGGCGCGTCGCCTACCTTCGCGCTCTTCAACAGCGCCTGCAGCGTGCGGATGCGCGCCTCCTGCTTGCCCTGCTCGTCCTTGGCGGCGTGGTAGCCGCCGTTCTCCTTCAGGTCGCCCTCTTCGCGGGCGGCCTCGATGCGCTTGGCGATCTCCTCGCGGCCCGTCGTGGACAGGTGCTCGAGTTCGGCGACGAGGCGGTCGTACGCCTCCTGGGTCAGGAAGGTCACCTGGTTTTCCGTGGACACGGTGTCTCCTTCGTCATACGGCACGACGCCCCGGCTCCCGCCAGGGCGTCGTCATTCGATCCCGACAGGCTACGGCACCCAGCAGGTGTTGACAAAACCCGTGGTCGCGATGCCCGTCACGGGGATCTGCTCGGTGAACGCCTGCGCGTGGGTGCCCGAGGCGGGGTACTGCACGACCTTCCAGCCGACCACGCCGTGGTCGGCGTCATCGGCCTCGAGCACGCAGGCGATCGCCTTGTCGGCGGGACCGGTGATCTGGAAGGTCACGGTCACCGTGTGGTCGTCGACCAGGTGGAATGCGGTCGTCGTCGTGTCCACGGCGTCGGCCGCGGAGGCGAACGCGTACCACGCGATCACTCCCACACCCGCAGCGATCGCCGCTCCCGCGCCGAGCGTCCACCAGCGCCGCGAACGGCGCGAGCGAGTGCGCCCGTAGCGCTCATCGAGCAGCTCCTGCGTCGTCATGAGGGTCACGGCTTTCGTTGATTAGGCTGGTGCTTCAAGGCTATGCGCTCGCGCGCGGAACTGAGGACAGATGCACCCGGTGATCTGGTGGCTGGCGGCGACCGATACCCCCACCCCGACCCCCTCGCCGAGCGACGTCGACCCGATCCTCGTCACACCGGGACCGGCCGGATTCATCGTCGGCGGCGTTCTCGCCGTCGCCGTCTTCTTCCTCGTATGGGACATGCTGCGCCGCATCCGCCGCGGAAACTACCGCGCGCAGATCAACGAAGAACTCGACGCCGCAGAGGATGCTGCGGCATCCGGCGACGACGACGGGTCGCCCCGCGCCTGACGACGGCCGCCCCCTCAGGCGTTGAAGGCCGGACGGAGGCAGATGAGCAGGCTCGCCGTCCAGTGGCACAGGAACGCGAGCACGGTGCACACGTGGAAGATCTCGTGGAAGCCGAACGCCCCGGGCCACGGGTTCGGCCGCTTCAGCGCGTAGACGACGGCGCCGGCCGTGTAGAGCAGCCCGCCGACGACGACCAGCACCATCATCGCGACGTTCGCCGCGACCAGATCGCCGATGTACATGACCGCCGCCCAGCCGAGCACGATGTAGAGCGCGACGTAGAGCCAGCGCGGCGCGTTGATCCAGAGCACGCGGAAGAGGATGCCGAGGAGCGCCCCACCCCACACCAGGGACAGCAGGAGCGTCGACTTCTGGGGAGGGAGGGCGAGGAGACCGAGCGGCGTGTACGTTCCCGCGATCAGCAGCAGGATGTTCGCGTGGTCGATGCGCTTGAGCGTCGCCTTGACGCGCGGTCCCCAGTTGAAGCGGTGGTACACGGCGGAGTTGCCGAACAGCAGCAGCGAGGTGGTCATGAAGATCGCCGCCGCCCACTTCGCGACGGTGCCGTCTGCGAGGCAGATGAGCACGATGCCGGCGGCGAGGGCCACGGGGAACGTGCCGGCGTGGATCCAGCCGCGCCAGGTGGGCTTGAGATCCGTGTGCGCGGCAACCGCTCCTGCCTCGAGGAGCGGGAGCTGAGGGACGTCTCGCGAAGAACGGCTCATCGGAACGAGACTACGGGCGTGCCCATGCCAGCCGTCGTACATGGGGTGAATACGCAGCAGAGCGATAGCGTAGGACGGTGATGTCGAGCCGAACGCAGGAGGGCCGCGGTCCGCTGTACCGCCTCTACATCAATCGTCTGCTGCGTCAGATCCCGCCTGCCCAGGTGCCGCGTCACGTCGCGATGATGATCGACGGCAACCGGCGGTGGGCGAGACAGCTCGGTTACGACTCGGCCGCACACGGGCATCGTGCCGGCGCGGCCAAGATGCGCGAGTTCCTGCGCTGGTGCGACGACGTGGGCGTCTCGGTGGCCTCGCTCTACCTGCTCTCTGTCGACAACCTCCGTAAACGGGACAGCGGAGAGCTCACCGACCTCATCGAGATCATCGGCCAGCTCGCCGACGATCTGTCCCATGAACGGGACTGGCGCGTGCAGCCCGTCGGTCGACTCGACCTCCTTCCCGACGAGCTGCAGCGCGTGCTGAGAGATGTCGCCTACCGCACCGCCGCGCACACGGGCATGCACGTCAACCTCGCGATCGGGTACGGCGGACGCGGCGAGATCGTCGACGCGGTGCGCAGCATCATCACCCAGCACGACGAGCGTGGCGGAACCCTCGAGGAGCTCGCCGCCAGCCTCACGCCCGAGCAGATCGCCGAGCATCTCTACACCGGAGGGCAGCCCGATCCCGACCTGGTCATCCGTACCTCGGGGGAGCAGCGCCTCAGCGACTTCCTGCTCTGGCAGAGCGCCCACAGCGAGTTCTACTTCGTGGAGGCGCTCGGCCCCGACCTGCGCGAGGTCGACTTCCTGCGCGCCATCCGCGACTTCGCCTCACGTGATCGCCGTTTCGGCGGCTGATCAGGTACTTTTCGCGCGTATCACAACGGACGCGGGCTGTTCACGAAGCCGTAACGCGAGACACGCCGCGCCGAATGCGGGTGATAGAGCCGTTGGTCGTAGGTTGTGCTCATCGGGCAAGGCGCCCGGTCGAGTCGGCCACCTGGATCGCGACTCGTGGCCCAACGGTCGACTCGCGAGTCACCGGGACACGTCCCGGGTCGGGAGCGGTTGTGACCACACGAGCACCACGCCAGCAGCAGCGAGTCACCGAGCACCAGAGCGCAGATCAGTTCACTGACCTGCGCTCTTATGTTTTGGACACCTCCGTCCTGCTGAGCGATCCACGCGCGTTCTTCCGGTTCGCGGAGCACTCCGTCGTGATCCCCGTCGTGGTGATCACCGAACTCGAAGGGAAGCGGCACGATCCCGAACTCGGCTACTTCGCCCGGCAGGCTCTTCGCCACCTCGACGAGTTGCGCGTCGAGCACGGCAGACTCGACTTCCCGGTCCCGGTCGGCGAGGGCGGCACGCTCCGCGTGGAGCTGAACAACACCGATCCGACGGTGCTCCCCTCGGGCCTGCGCCTGGGAGACAACGATTCGCGCATCCTCGCTGTCGCGCTGAACCTCATGTCCGAGGGTCACGACGTGACCGTGGTCTCCAAAGACCTCCCGATGCGCGTGAAGGCGTCCTCACTCGGCATCATCGCCGAGGAGTACCTGGCCGAGCAGGCCGTGGACTCGGGCTGGACGGGGATCGCCTCGGTGAATCTCACGGGCGATGAGATGAGCGACCTCTACGAGACGGAGATCGCGGTGAGCGAGGATGCCGCAGGCCTCCCCGTCAACACCGGTCTCATCATCCACTCCGAGCGGGGCTCGGCACTCGGCCGGGTTTCGGGCGACGGCTCGTTCCGCCTCGTGCGTGGCGATCGCGATGTCTTCGGCCTCCACGGTCGCTCCGCCGAGCAGCGCATCGCGATCGACCTGCTCACCGATCCCGGCGTCGGCATCGTGTCCCTCGGTGGGCGCGCCGGCACCGGCAAGTCGGCGCTCGCCCTCTGCGCGGGTCTCGAGGCAGTGCTCGAACGGCAGCAGCAGCGCAAGATCATCGTGTTCCGGCCGCTGTTCGCGGTCGGTGGCCAGGAGCTCGGCTACCTTCCCGGTGACCAGGCCGAGAAGATGAACCCCTGGGGTCAGGCGGTGTTCGACACGCTGGGCTCGGTGGTCTCTTCCAACGTGCTAGAGGAGGTCACCGAGCGCGGCATCCTCGAGGTCCTCCCGCTCACCCACATCCGCGGTCGCTCGCTGCACGACGCGTTCGTGATCGTCGACGAGGCGCAGTCGCTCGAGCGCAACGTGCTTCTGACCGTGCTCAGCCGCATGGGGCAGAACTCCCGCGTCGTGCTCACCCACGACGTCGCCCAGCGTGACAATCTGCGCGTCGGACGGCACGACGGCGTGGCCTCGGTGATCGAGACGCTCAAGGGGCACGAGCTGTTCGGTCACGTCACGCTCCAGCGCAGCGAGCGGTCGGCGATCGCGGCCCTCGTGACCGATCTGCTCGAGGCCGGCGAACTGTCCTGAGGCATCTCGAGCGCCCCCCTGAAAGATGAGAACACTCTCATCTGGAAAGGGGGGCGTTCGGCGCCTGGACGCGTCAGGATGGATGCAGCGGCGACGAGGTTCGCCTGCCGCATCGGATCGGCTCCCCCCACCCCCCCATGTCGATCCGGTGGATAACTGAGTGATCGCGACGGACCCCCGGTTGTCGCGACCGAGGATCGGACGGTTCGGGTTCCGAGTCTCCTCGTCAGCCCCCGGTGCCCCCACACCGGGGGCTTCTCGCATGAGGGGTCAGTCCCACCGATAGCCGGCTCCGCGCACCGTCGTGATGCGATCGGCGCCGAGCTTGCTGCGGAGGTAACGAACGTAGACATCGACCACGTTCGAGCCGGGATCGAAGTCGAGACCCCAGACCTTGCTCAGCAGATACTCGCGGCTCAGCACCTGGCCGGGGTGCCGGAGGAACTGCTCGGCGAGCGCGAACTCCCGCGCTGACAGATCGAACTCCCGTCCGTCGACGGCGGCCCGTCGGGTCATGACGTCGAGGGCGACCTCCCCGCGCACGATCGTCACGGGCGTCGTGGGCGTGGTGTTCTCGCGCAACCGAGAGCGCACCCGAGCCAGCAGCTCCTCGAACGTGAAGGGCTTCGCGACGTAGTCGTTCGCGCCGGCATCCAGCCCATCCACCGTGTCGCGTGTCGACGTGCGGGCGGTCAGCATGATGATCGGCACGGAGGAGCCCTGCCCGCGCACCTGACGCAGGACCTCGAAGCCGTCGATGCCGGGGAGTCCGACGTCGAGGAGGACGAGATCGATGTCGGGGGAGAGCGCACGTTCCGCGCCGTCGAAGCCGTTGTCCACGATCTCCGTCTCGTAGCCGGCGGTCTCCAATCCCCGCTGCACGAAGGTCGCGATACGGGGTTCGTCTTCGACGATGAGGATGCGGGTCATTCGGAGGCCTTCCGCTGGTGCAGCACGTCTTCGGCGCGCACCGGAGTCGGCAGCGCGGGGGCACTGCGGTGCAGGGGGAGTTCGATCGTGAGCGTGGCGCCGCCGCCCGGCGTCTCCGTCACGACGCAGGAACCGCCGTGAGCCCGGGCGATCGCGTCGACGATCGCGAGGCCCAGGCCCGAACCGTTCACGCCGCGCCCCGCCTGCGCCCTGTCGAACCGTCGGAACACACGCCGCCGGTCCGCGGGTGCGATGCCGGGTCCGTGATCGCGCACCCACAGCCGAGCGACGTCGTCCACGACCGCGCTGCCGATCTCGATCGTGCTGCCCGCGGGTGCGTACTTCGCCGCATTGTCGGCCAGCTGCAGCCATGCCTGGCGCAGACGGGCGTCGTCGCCCACGACGACGCCCGAGCCTCGGTCGGTGACGACCCAGAGATGATCGGGGATGGCCGTGACGAGCCCGCCGACCCGAAGGGTCAGATCGAACACGTCGATGTCCTGGCGCTGGAACTGGTCGCTGTCCTCCGCGGACGCGAGGAGGTCGATGTCATCGACGAGCTGGGTCATGCGGTCGAGCTCGGACAGGCCGAGCTGACGGACGCCCTCGACATCGAGGGGGTCGCGCGGATTCATCATCTCGAGATGGCCGCGCATGATCGTCAGGGGTGTCTTCAGTTCGTGCCTGACGTCGTCGAGCAGTTGCCGCTGGGTGTCGACGGAGGCCTCGAGACGGTCGAACATCGAATTCACCGTGCGCGTGAAGTCGGCGATCTCGTCATCGCCGTCGGTCTCGACCCGGTCGCCGAAGTGGCCGAGTGTCACGGCTTCCGCGGTCTCCTGGAGTCGTCGCAACGGTGCGAGCAGTCGTCCGGTCAGGAACCAGCTCATGAGCGCGACGGCGGCGAGCACTGCGACTCCGGCGATCGCGTAGCTGATCACCGAGGCGCGGAACGGCAGCAGCTCGGCGTCGAGCCCGACGATCCGCACGTAGGCGCCGGTGCGCCCGTCGCCCGGCACCGAGACCGGCTGCACGATGTAGCGCACGGTGCCGGCATCGGCGGTCGTGACGGTGCCCAGCACGGTGTGGCCGTCGGCACCCGGTTGGGCGAGGGCGGCGGAGACGATCTCCTTCTCGTCGCCCTCACCGAACTCCGTGCCGGCGGCCGGAAACACAGCCGCCTGTCCGTCGACGATGCCGAAGACCGCCTCGTTGGGCACCGGCAGGAAGCCGGTCACGACCGACTCGAGGTACGCGGGCACCGACGTCGCCGTGGCCGGTGACGGCAGGCTCTTCACCTTCTCGGTGAGCTTCACGTCGATGCTCGCGAGCGTGCGCTCGTACTGCAGGAAGAAGCTGATGGCGCCGGTCAGCAGCAGTCCGAGCGTCGTGACGGCCACGAGAGCGCTGAGGATCCGCATGCGCGCGGACGTAACTCGCCGTGACTGCTCCACGCTCCGATTATGGCGCGACCCGCCTGCGGCCCCTCGGAAGAGGCCACAGGCGGGTCGGATGCCGCGGGGTCAGCCGGCGTGCGTCATCGAGAGCAGGTCGAGCTTCTCGTCGAGCTGCTCGAGGGTGATCTCGCCGCGCTCGACGTAGCCGAGGTCGATGACCGCCTCGCGCACCGTGATGCCCTTCTTGACCGAGTGCTTCGCGATCTTGGCGGCGGCCTCGTAGCCGATCACCTTGTTGAGGGGCGTGACGATCGACGGCGACATGCCGGCGAACGCGGCGGCACGCTCGAGGTTCGCCTCGAGGCCGTCCACCGTCTTGTCGGCGAGAACTCGGGTCGCGTTCGCGAGCAGACGGATCGACTCGAGCAGCGCCGTGCCCATGACCGGGATCGCGACGTTCAGCTCGAACGCGCCGGATGCCCCGGCCCACGCGACCGTCGCGTCGTTGCCGATGACCCGCGCGGCGACCATGAGTGTCGCCTCGGGGATGACGGGGTTGACCTTGCCGGGCATGATCGAGGAGCCGGGCTGAAGGTCGGGGATGTGCAGCTCGCCGAGGCCCGTGTTCGGGCCCGAGCCCATCCACCGCAGGTCGTTGTTGATCTTGGTGAGCGACACCGCGATGGTGCGCAGGGCGCCGGATGCCTCGACGAGGCCGTCTCGCGCGCCCTGGGCCTCAAAGTGGTCTTCGGCCTCGGTGATCGGCAGGCCGGTCTCGGCGGCGAGCAGGGCGATGACCTTCTGTGGGAAGCCGAGCGGGGTGTTGATGCCGGTGCCGACGGCCGTGCCGCCGAGGGGCACCTCGCTCACGCGGGGGAGCACCGCATCGATGCGCTCGATGCCGAGACGCACCTGGCGTGCGTAGCCGCCGAATTCCTGCCCGAGGGTGACGGGCGTGGCATCCATCAGGTGGGTGCGGCCCGACTTGACGGCGTCCTTCCAGAGCACGGCCTTCTTCTCCAGTGCCACCGCGAGGTGGTCGAGGGAGGGCTGCAGGTGCTCGATGAGCGCCTGCGTGACGGCGATGTGCACGGAGGTGGGGAACACGTCGTTCGACGACTGCGAGGCGTTGACGTGATCGTTCGGGTGCACGGGGGAGCCGAGTCGCGCCGTCGCGAGGGTGGCCAGCACCTCGTTCATGTTCATGTTCGACGAGGTGCCGGAGCCGGTCTGGTAGGTGTCGACGGGGAACTGGTCGTCGTGGGCGCCGGTGATGACGTCGTCGGCCGCCGCGGCGATCGCGTCGGCGATTCCCGCGTCGAGGGTGCCGAGCTCCTTGTTCGCGAGCGCGGCCGCCTTCTTGATGCGGGCGAGGGCGGCGATCTGCGCGGACTCGAGGCCGGTTCCCGAGATCGGGAAGTTCTCGACGGCGCGCTGCGTCTGTGCGCCGTAGAGCGCCGCGATGGGTACGCGCACCTCCCCCATGGTGTCGTGCTCGATGCGGTACTCGGTCTCGGTCACAGCGTTGTCCCTTCCCAGTGCGGTGTGTGCGGTCAGTTCGTCTCGCCGCCGACGACCACGACGGGCACGGCGGTTCCTTCGGCGAGACGGTAGTTGGCGCCGACGATCGCGAGAGTGCCGGCGGCGACGGCGGTGGAGATGAGCTCGGAGGACTGCAGCAGTGCGTGCACGGTGTTGCGCAGGTGCTCTCGGCCGACGTGCTCGGGGTCGGCGTGCGCGGCCGGAACGTGCTCGGCGCGCATCACTGTGCGCACGGCCGGCACGATGGGCGCGATCTGGTGCCAGATGTGCGTCGGCAGCTCCGGGGCGTCCTCGCCGGTGGAGTCGATCGCGGCCTGCACGGCGCCGCAGGCGTCGTGGGCGAGCACGACGATGAGGGGAACGTTGAGCGCGGCGACCGCGTACTCGAGGCTGCCGACGACGGAGTCGGAGATCACCTGGCCGGCATTGCGCACGACGAACAGGTCGCCGAGCCCTTCGTCGAAGATGATCTCCGCCGCGAGGCGCGAGTCGGCGCAGCCGAAGAGGGCGGCCCGCGGGCGCTGCGCGGCGGCGAGCTCGTGGCGGCGCTCGACATCTTGACGCGGATGCTGCGGCGCGCCCGTCACGAAGCGGGCGTTGCCCTCGAGCATCTGGTTCCAGATGGTGAGCGGAGCGGTGTCGGTCATTGCGCGGCTTCCCGGAGTGTGCGGATCTGTGCGGTGAGGTTCTGTGCGAGCTCGGCGGTCTGCGCCGCGGTCGCAGTGCCGTAGAGGAGGATCGTGTCCTTGCCCGCCGATGTCGCGAGCGCGTACGACACGTTCCCGGCCTTGCTCGGATCGGAGATGTCGTATCGCGTCCAGTCGATGCCGTCGATCGCGAGCGTTCCGTCGGAGGCGGCGCCCGACAGGGTGCGCACCACCCATCCCGAGTCGGCGTCGAACCCCTGGGCGGCACGCAGGTAGCCGGCGGAGTCCGGCACGTAGACGATCGTCCACGCGCTGACGCTGTCGCCCTCGACCTGAGCCTGGTTCACCGTCCAGCCGGTGGGGGTGGCGGGTGCGATGACCGCACGGTTCATGCTGGCCGAGAGGCTCTGCGCGAGGGCGGCCACGTCGGGCGCGGGCGTCGCGGCGAGCTGTCCGCGGGGCACGGCGAGCACGACGACCACGACGATCGCCATCGTGGCGAGCAGGGCGGCGAGGAGGTTCCGGAACGTCTTGCTCGACCGGTAGGCCCGCGACGACTCGGCCTTGCGGTCGGCGGTCTCCTGCGGGGTCTCGGCGCGGCCGAGCTCGGCGACGATGCGCTCGGTCATCAGCTCTCGTCGCCTTCGGCGGTGGACCGTGCCGCGTCGAGGCGCCGCTTGGCCCCGCGCAGCCACTCTTCGCAGCGGGCGGCGAGCGCCTCGCCGCGTTCCCACAATGCGAGGGAGTGCTCGAGAGTGGGGGCGCCCTGTTCGAGCTCCGCGACCACCCGCACCAGTTCGTCGCGCGCCTGCTCGAACGAGAGTTCGGCGACGTCAGACGGGCGCGCGTCCGAGTCGGTCATGCCCACCATCCTAATCTCCGGCGGTCGCCGCCGACGGCCCCTCGGCGAGCTCGCCCTCGCTGCGCGCGGCGAGCGAGCCGCGTCCGACGGTGACGACCAGGGCGCTCCCCGTGGGGGCGTCGGCGGCGTCGCGCAGCACGCGCCCGTCGGGGTGGTAGGCGATCGCGTAGCCGCGCGCGAGTGTCGCGCCGGGGGAGAGCGCGCGCAGCGCGGCGCGCAGTTCCGCGCTCTGGCGGGCCGCGGCATCCCATCGTCTGTCGACGGTGTCGCGACCGCGCGCGGTCAGCAGCACGAGCTCGTGCACCCGCGGGTCGAGCAGGGCGTCGGGCGTGCGCAGCACGGGACGGGAGCGCAGCTGCTCGAGCTGGGCGATGTCGTGCTGCACGCGCTGGGTCAGCCGCAGCGTCGCGCGGGCGCGCAGCTGCTGCACGATGGCGCGCTGCTCGCCGACGTCGGGCACGACGCGCTTGGCTGCATCCGTCGGCGTCGAGGCGCGCAGGTCCGCGACATCGTCGAGGATCGGATGATCGTTCTCGTGCCCGATCGCACTGACGACGGGGGTGGATGCCGCGGCCACCGCGCGCACGAGGCGTTCGTCGCTGAATCCCAGAAGGTGCAGCGGGTCGCCGCCGCCGCGGGCGATGACGATGACGTCGACGTCCGGGTCGGCGTCGAGCAGCTCCAGGGCGGCGACGATCTCGCCGACGCTGCGCTCGCCCTGCACCGCTGCGTGCTCGACGCGGAACCGCACGCCCGGCCAGCGCAGCTCGGCGTTGCGGAGCACGTCCTTCTCGGCGTCGGAGCGCTCGCCGGTGATGAGGCCGATGCGCTGGGGCAGGAACGGCAGCGGCCGCTTGCGGGACGCGTCGAACAATCCCTCGGCGTAGAGGGCGGCGCGCAGGCGCTCGATCCGCTCGAACTGGTCACCGAGACCGAGCGGATGCATCGCCGAGACGATGACGCTGAAGTCACCCGACTTGACGAAGTAGTCCGCCTTCACCGACGCGACGACGTGGTCGCCGACCTTCAGATCGTCGGCGAGACGGCTGCGGACGCTTCCCCAGATGCGGAACGCGATGCTGGCGTCGGAGTCGGGATCGGTCAGACGTCCGTACACGTTGCCGGCCCGCAGGTTCCAGGAGGTGATCTCGCCCTCGACCCAGACCGACCCCCAGGCCGACACGAAGTCGCGGATGGTCTGGTTGAAGCGCCCGACGGAGGTCGGGGCATCCTTCGTGGCATCCCTCGGGTGCACGGACGCCGGCGGAGGGGTCTCGCCGGGGGCGAGCTCGGGCTCGAACCTGGCCATGCGATCCTCCCGCGCCCTCCCAGGCGTCGATCATTAGACTCGACGGGTGACCTCCGCCGCCGTCTCCCTGCCTGTGCCCCGTGTTCCGGGCCGTCGCGGGCGCCTTCAGGATAACCCGGTCGACGGCGTCAAGAAGGTGCTGCTCGCCGCCCCGCGCGGCTACTGCGCGGGTGTCGACCGCGCCGTCGTGGCCGTCGAGAAGGCGCTCGAGCGGTTCGGCGCCCCGGTCTACGTGCGCAAGCAGATCGTGCACAACATCCATGTGGTGCGCGAGCTCGAGAGCAAGGGGGCGATCTTCGTCGACGAGGTCGACGCGGTGCCCGAGGGGGCGCACGTCGTCTTCAGCGCGCACGGTGTGTCGCCCGCCGTGGTGAACGCGGCATCCGATCGCGGTCTCGTCGCGATCGACGCGACCTGCCCGCTGGTCACCAAGGTGCACCGCGAGGCGGTGCGGTTCGCGCGCGACGACTTCGAGATCCTGCTGATCGGCCACACCGGTCACGAGGAGGTCGAGGGGACCGCCGGAGAGGCGCCCGACCACGTGACGATCGTGAACTCGCCCGCCGACGCCGCCACCGTCGAGGTGCGCGACCCGTCGAAGGTCGTGTGGCTGTCGCAGACGACGCTGTCGGTCGACGAGACGATGGAGACCGTGCGGCGTCTGCGCGAGCGCTTCCCCGAGCTGCAGGATCCGCCGTCGGACGACATCTGCTACGCCACCCAGAACCGCCAGGTCGCCATCAAGAAGGTCGCGCAGGGCGCGGACCTCGTGATCGTCGTCGGATCGGCCAATTCGTCGAACAGCGTGCGGCTGGTCGAGGTCGCCCTCGAGCACGGCGCGAAGGCGGCGTACCGCGTCGACTACGCGTCGGAGGTGCAGCAGGAGTGGCTCGACGGCGTCGCGACCGTCGGGGTGACCAGCGGGGCTTCCGTTCCCGAGGTGCTCGTGCAGGAGGTGCTCGACGAGTTGTCGGGCGCCGGCTACTCCGACGTCGAAGAGGTGCGTACGGCCGAGGAGGACCTGCTGTTCTCGCTGCCGAAGGAACTGCGTCAGGATGCCACGGGTCGCCGCGACGCCCGGGCGCTGGGAGGGCGATCCGGCCGTGAGTGACCCGCAGGAGTCCCCCGAGGAGCGCCCGCGCCCGCAGTTCGGCGAGTACGCCACGCCCGAGGAACAGCGCGCCCGCATCCGTCAGCCCTCCGTCACCGACCACCTGTCGGACGGCATCGCGCCGCCGCCGCCGGCCGCGCCTCCCGTCCTTCCGCCCCCGGCGCCGGTCAGCGGCGCGGCGGTGCGGCGGCCTCGACTCATCGACCGCGTCGCGACCTTCGTGCTGCTCGGCTACGGGCTGGTCACCGTGCTGAGCGCCATTCCGCAGTTCGTCGACTTCACCGGTTTCGTCAGTACGCTCTCGCAGGTCATGGGTCTGCGATCGGACCTTCCGGTGCCCGCGTCGGGTCGCGCGTGGGGCATCGCCGCCGCCGTCGTGCTCGGGGTCGGTTGGCTCGCCACGTTCGTGCTCTCCTGGGCCGTGACACGTTCGGGGCGTCTCGCCTTCTGGATCCCGCTCGTCGCGGGAGCCGTGATCAACATCCTCGCGTCGTTCCTGGTCGTCGTGCCGCTGCTGTCGGACCCGGCCTTCCTCACCGCCATCCAGAGCGTCGGCGTCATCGCGCCGAGTTCGACCGCCACCTGAGGGAGACCGCCATGCCTCGCGTCATCGCCGTCTGCGTCGTGCACGACCTGCGTCCCGATGCGGGCACGGTGGGCGTGACGGCGATCGACAAGCGGCCCGTCGAGGGCCCCATGAAGGTGGGTCCTTACGGCGTCTACGCCGACGTGCAGGCGGACCGCAAGCATCATGGCGGCCTCGACCAGGCCGTCTACGTCTATGCCGAAGAAGACGCGCGGTTCTGGGAGGGCGAGCTCGGCCGAATGCTCGCGCCCGGCTTCTTCGGGGAGAACCTGCGGGTCGAGGGGCTGGATGTCAACGCCGCGCGTGTCGGCGAGGTCTGGCGCATCGGCGCGACCCTCGAAGTACAGGTGACGTCGCCGCGCAAGCCCTGCCAGACATTCGCGCGGTGGGTCGGCGGTGACGACGAGCGCGGGTGGGTCAAGCGATTCACCCGCGAGGGGCGTCTCGGCCCCTACCTGCGCGTGCTCACGCCGGGCGAGGTCGCGGCCGGAGATGAGATCACGGTGCTGTCGGTGCCGGATGATGCCCCCACCGTGATCGACGGGGTTCCGGGCGTCGCGCGAGCCGCGGCATCCGCTCTCTGACGGCCGGTCGCTCCGCGGTCACCCGGCTCGGCGCCGGAGCGTGACCCACCGCGGCGACGGGCACGGATGCGTGCACCGTCGACGGGGGGAGCCGGAGACGCGACGACGCCCCGCCCACCGAAGTGAGCGGGGCGTCGTGGGAACGTGTCAGGCGCCGAGCGACTTGCCCGCCGAACCGAGCTGCTGCGTGGCCTCGACGACGCGCACGGCCATCGCCGACTCGGCGACCTTGCCCCAGGCGCGCGGGTCGTAGGCCTTCTTGTTGCCCACCTCGCCGTCGAGCTTGAGCACGCCGTCGTAGTTGGAGAACATGTAGCCGGCGATCGAGCGGGTGAACGCGTACTGCGTGTCGGTGTCGATGTTCATCTTCACGACGCCGTTCGCGACCGCGAGCGCGATCTCCTCGGGGGTCGAGCCCGAGCCGCCGTGGAAGACGAGGTCGAGCGGCTTGGGGCCGGTGCCGAACTTCTCGGCGATGCCGGCCTGGATCTCGCCGAGGAGCTCCGGGCGCAGCTTGACGTTGCCGGGCTTGTAGACGCCGTGCACGTTGCCGAAGGTCAGGGCCGAGATGTAGCGGCCCTTCTCGCCGAGCCCGAGGGCCTCGACGGCCTTGGTGACGTCACCCACGGTCGTGTAGAGCGCGTCGTTGGTGCCCTCGTGCTTGACGCCGTCCTCTTCGCCCCCGACGACGCCGACCTCGATCTCGAGGATGGCGTGGATGTTCTTGAGGCGGGGGAGGAGTTCGGCGGCGATGTCGATGTTCTCGTCGAGGGGCACCGCGGAGCCGTCCCACATGTGGGACTGGAAGATCGGGTTGCGACCGGCGCGCACCTCTTCCTCGGACGCCTCGAGAAGGGGCAGCACGAAGCCGGGGAGCGCGTCCTTCGGGCAGTGGTCGGTGTGCAGGGCGACGGTGATGTCGTAGTTCTTGGCGACCTCGGTGACGTACTTGGCGAAGGCCAGTGCGCCGGTGGCGCGGGCCTTGACGGTCTGGCCGGCGAAGTAGTCGGCGCCACCGGTGGTCACCTGGAGGATGCCGTCGGAGCCCGCCTCGGCGAGGCCCTGGAGGACGGCGTTGATCGTCTGCGAGCTCGACACGTTGATCGCGGGGTACGCGAAGCCGCCGGCCTTCGCGCGGTCGAGCATGTCGGCGTACTGATCAGGGGTGGCGACGGGCATGGGGGCTCCTTGAGTGAGGCGTCGTTTCCATGCGCAACTCTAGCGAAGGGGCCCGGATGCCGCGGCTCCGCCGCCGTGCGAAAGAAGCGGCGATCTTTCGGGGCTCAAGCGCCGAAAACGGCGGGGTTCGACACACTTCGATCGATAGGCTGGCGTCCATGGTGAGTCTGACCGCGGACATGAGCCCGCTGCATCCCGATCGAAACCTGGCTCTCGAGCTCGTCCGTGCCACCGAGGCCGCCGCCATCCGGTCGGTGCCGTTCATCGGCCGCGGGGCGAAGGAAGCGGCCGACGGTGCCGCCGTCGACGCGATGCGCGCGTTCCTCGGCACCGTCAACTTCGACGGCGTCATCGTCATCGGCGAGGGCGAGAAGGACAACGCCCCCATGCTCTTCAACGGCGAGCACGTCGGCACCGGTCGCGGCCCGCAGTGCGATGTCGCCGTCGATCCCATCGACGGCACGTCGCTGACGGCCGCGGGACGCAACAACGCGCTGTCGGTCATCGCCGTGTCCGACCGCGGCGCGATGCTCGACGCGTCGAGCGTGTTCTACATGGACAAGCTCGTGACGGGTCCTGCCGGCGTCGGCGTCGTCGACATCCGCCTGCCCATCGGCGAGAACATCCGCCGCCTCGCGAAGGCGACCGGCAAGCCGGTGGAGGAGATCGTCGTCTCGGTGCTGCACCGCGATCGTCACGAGCGTCTCATCGAGGAGATCCGCGAGGCCGGTGCGGGCACCCGCCTCATGTCGGACGGCGACGTCGCCGGCGGCATCAACGCGGCGCGGCACAACGCACGCACCGACATCTGCGTGGGTGTGGGCGGCAGCCCCGAGGGCATCGTCACGGCCTGCGCGATCAAGGCGCTCGGCGGCCACATTCAGGGGCGCCTCTGGCCCCGCAACGACGACGAGAAGCAGCGCGGTCTCGACGCCGGGCTCAAGTTCGACGATTTCGTCTACGAGGCCGACGATCTGGTCAAGGGAAACAACACGATCTTCGTGGCGACCGGAGTCACCGACGGCCAGCTCGTCGGCGGTGTGCGTCGCGAGGGCGACCACATCTACACCGAGAGCGTCGTGCTGCGCGGCGCATCGGGAACCCTCCGTCGCATCTCCTCGGAGCACCTCACCTCGAAGTGGCTCTGACGGTCTTCGACGACGTTTGCCACGGCGACACGACCCGGTGCCGCGGCGGCGGTCTGGCAGAATGAGACCGTCGCCCGCGCCCGCGGGCGGGCTTGCGTGAAGGGACAGAGGATGTCGGCACCCACCGGTTCCACTCCCGATTCCGCGACTCCGCAGACAGGTGCGATGAAGGTCGTCGCCGCCGCGGTCGACCCGGCGCGACGCCCGGACGTGCTGCTGCGCAAGCGGCGCCCCGAGGGCGAGCAGATGAGTGCGTGGTGGCCCATCGGCGCGTTCGTCGTGATCTCGGCGATCGTGATCGCGCTCATGAACTTCGTACCCGGCGGAGCTTGAGCCACTCGTCGCCAGCTGCTCGGACGGTCGCTTCGGCGGGCGCCGTCAGTCGTCGATCGCCGCGAGCAGTTCGGGTGCGGTGAGCCGACGCGGCGACTTCTCGATCGGTGCCGGTGCGATGACGGCGTCGCGCTTGGTCTCGTCGATCCCGGGGAACCTGCGCGCTGTCACGAGCACCCGCGACTCGAGCGAACCGGCGAAACCGTTGTAGGCGTCGACAGTGCGCTCGAGGGCTCGGCGGAGCGAGTCGGCGTGCCCGGCGAGACCGCCGAGCCGCTCGTAGAGCTGCGATCCCAGGTCGAACAGGGTGCGTGCCTCGGCGGAGACCTCCTGCTGCGTCCAGGTGAAGGCGACCGTCTTCAGCACCGCCCACAGGTTCACGGGCGACGCGAGCGCGACCCGTCTGGTGAACGCGTAGTCGAGCAGGGCGGGGTCTTCATCGAGGGCCGAGGCCAGCAGAGACTCGCTCGGCAGAAAGCAGATGACGAACTCGGGGCTCGCGTCGAGGCCCGCCCAATATGCCTTCTTCGCCAGGGCGTCGACGTGGGCGCGCACCGCGCGGGCGTGCCGCGTCATGAGCGTGCGGCGGCGTTCGCCGTCGTCGCCGGTCGCGGTGAGCGCGATCGCGGATGCCTCGAGGTAGGCGTCGAGCGGAACCTTGGCGTCGAGGGCGAGGGCCTTGCCGCCGGGGAGGCGCACCACCATGTCGGGACGGCCCGCACCGGCATCCGAGGACAGCGGACTCTGCAGGTCGAAGTCGACGTGGCGGGTGAGGCCCGCTGCCTCGACGACGCGACGCAGCTGCGTCTCGCCCCAGACGCCGCGTGTGGCGCCCGAGCGCAGCGCGCTCGCGAGCGACTCGGTCGTCGCGCGCAGCGCCTCATCCGATTCCTGTGCGCGGCGCAGCTGCTCGGCCAGGGAGCCGTATTGCGTCTGACGCTCCCGCTCGAGCTCGTCGACCCGGCGCCGCATCACGTGCAGCGTCTCGCTGACCGGCGCGAGCGCGCGCAGCACCGACTGGTCACGGCGCTCGCGATCGTCGCGCGTCTCGAGTTCGGCGCGCGCGTGTGCGAGCTCCTCCCGCGCTGCCGCGGTGGCGGCCTCCGCCGCTGCCACCCGCGCCCGCTGGTCGCTCTGGGCGCGGGCATACCGGGCGGATGCCACGGCCCACGCGACGACCGCGCCGATCACGGAGGCGACGATCGCGATCACGACGGTGGCGGCATCCATGGTCACAGTGTGGGGGAGGGTGCCGACATCGTCAGGCGGCGACGGCGGCGGGCTCGGCGAGGGTGCCGATGCGCACGCCCGCGAGCGCGGCGAGCTCGTCGATGTCGCCGGCGCCGAGGCGTCGGGCGGCGTCGATCATGATGTGCGCGCAGGCCGCGGCATCCGCTGTCGCGTCGTGGTGGGGGAATGGGCCGAACCCGGCCGCGTCGGCGACCGCCGGGAGACGGTACGACGGCAGGTCGTAGACGCGGCGCGCGACCTGCACGCTGCAGGCGTAGCGCGCCGGAGGGCACGCGTCACCGGTGGCCTCGCAGGCCCGCCGGATGACCGCCATGTCGAAGCCCGCGTTGTGTGCGACCAGCATGTCGTCGCCCGTGAAGCGCGCGAGAGCGGGCAGCTGCTCGGTCCAGGTCGGCGCGCTCTCGACATCGTCGGGGTGGATGCCGTGGATGCCCACGTTGATCTCGAAGAACCGGTCGTGGCCGGCGGGCGGGCGGATCAGCCAGCCCGCGGTCTCGACGATGCGTCCGTTGCGCACGCGTGCGAGCCCGACGGCGCACGCCGACGCACTGGAGGAGTTCGCCGTCTCGAAGTCGATCGCGGTGAAGTCCAGGGCCACGCTCCTACCGTGCGCCCGCGCGCCGGGACGTCCGGTGCGCCACGCCGACGACGGGCGGATGTCGCGCTGCGGCCGTCGTGCCCCCGGCGTAGGGTCGCAGACATGGCAGGCAGAGACCAGATGTCGACCTCGTTCGGTGCGGTGGCGGGGACCTATGAGGCCGGGCGACCCGACTATCCGTGGCAGGCGGTCGGGTGGATGCTCGAGCCCGCGCTCGACGGCGACCGCCCGCTGCGCGTCGCCGACGTCGGCGCCGGCACCGGGAAGCTCACCCGCGTCGTCGCGGCCGGTCGCGCCGAGGTCGTCGCGATCGACCCCGATCCGGCGATGCTCGCCCAGCTGCGTGACACCGTCCCCGGGGTTCCCACGTTCGTCGGCTCCGCCGAGCAGCTGCCGCTGCCCGCGGCATCCGTCGACGCCGTCGTCCTGGGGCAGGCCTGGCACTGGGTCGACGTCGGGCCCGCCTCGGCCGAGATCGGTCGGGTGCTGCGCTCCGGAGGTGTGCTCGGACTGGTGTGGAACCTGCGCGACGATCGCGACCCGTGGGTACGTCGCATGACCGAGGTGATGCACGGCTCGAACGCCGAGAACATGATGGATGCCGGCGGCCCCACGGTCGAGGCGCCGTTCGACGATCTCGAATCCGAGGTGTGGGACTGGGCTCGGCCGATGACCGCCGAGCAGCTGTGGGCGATGATGCGCTCGCGCAGCTACATCATCACTGCCAGCCCGGCCGATCGCGGGGCCATCGAGGAGCGCTTCGCCGCGGTGCTCGCCGAGCGTCCCGAGCTCGCCGCGGGCGGCACCATCGACCTTCCGTACCGCACTCACGCGTTCCGCGCGCGACGGCCGTGAGCGCACGATGAACGGCCGCCCACTCACCGTCTGCAACTTCGTGACCGTCGACGGGCGCTACGAAGACGACACGCACGACATCGCCTCGTTCTTCGCGCACCAGCACCCCGACTACGCGGGCGCCGACACGTTCGACCACTACACGACCGCGCTCATGCGGGCCAGCGACACCCTGCTGCTCGCGGGACGGCGCTCGGCGCTGCAGAACCTCGCGTACTGGCGGTCGGTCGAATCGGATGCCGCCGCCACCGCGATCCGGCGGGAGTTCGCTGCGCTCATCCGTACGATCGAGGTGGTCATCGTCTCCGACACCGTGTCCGAGGCGGACCTCGCCGATCATCCGCAGGCGCGGGTGGTGCGTCGGGCCGAGGCCCGTGCGGAGGTCGCCGCACTGAAGCGGCGGGACGGGCGCGGCATCCTCGTGCTGCTGTCGCGGCTGCTGTGGAACGACCTGATGCACGCCGGTCTCGTCGACGAGCTGCACCTCGTCACCTTCCCGCTCATCGCGGGCACCGGCGTGCCGCTCTTCGATGCCAAGCCGGCCGTCGCGCTGAAGCTGCTCGAGACCCGCACGTGGACCGGAAGCGGCAACGTGCTCATGCGCTGGCGGGTCGATGCCGCCGAGTCGCGGCATCCGCGCCCGTAGACTGAACCCCCGTGGCTCTCACCATCGGAATCGTCGGACTCCCGAACGTCGGCAAGTCGACCCTCTTCAACGCCCTGACCAAGAACCAGGTTCTCGCCGCGAACTACCCGTTCGCGACGATCGAGCCGAACGTGGGCGTGGTGAACCTGCCCGACGTGCGCCTACAGCAGCTCGCGGATGTGTTCCACAGCGAGCGGCTCGTGCCCGCCTCGGTGTCGTTCGTCGACATCGCGGGCATCGTGCGCGGAGCGAGCGAGGGGGAGGGGCTCGGCAACCAGTTCCTCGCGAATATCCGCGAGGCCGACGCCATCGCGCAGGTCGTGCGCGGCTTCGCCGACGCCGACGTCGTGCACGTCGACGGCAAGGTCGACCCGCAGGCCGACCTCGAGACGATCGGCGCCGAGTTGATGCTCGCCGACCTGCAGACCCTCGAGAAGGCGATCCCGCGCATCGAGAAGGAGGTCAAGAGCAAGAAGACCGATCCCGGTGTGCTCGATGCCGCGACCGCCGCGAAGGACGCCCTCGAGCGCGGCGTGCTGCTGTCGGCATCCGCTCTCGACCTCGCGCCCATCAAGGAACTCGGACTGCTCACCGCCAAGCCCTTCATCTTCGTCTTCAACGTCGACGAGTCGGTGCTGACGGATGCCGCCCGTCTCGCCGAGCTCGCGGCACTCGTCGCCCCCGCGAAGGCGGTGTTCCTCGACGCGAAGATCGAGTCCGAGCTCATCGACCTCGACCCCGAGGATGCCGCGGAGCTGCTGGCCTCCACCGGTCAGAGCGAGTCGGGTCTCGACCAGCTCGCGCGCGTCGGCTTCGACACGCTCGGGCTGCAGACCTACCTGACCGCGGGCCCGAAGGAGGCCCGCGCGTGGACGATCGGCAAGGGCTGGAAGGCCCCGCAGGCCGCCGGAGTGATCCACACCGACTTCGAGAAGGGCTTCATCAAGGCCGAGGTGATCTCGTTCCAGGACCTGCTCGACGCTGGGTCGGTCGTCGAGGCGCGCTCGCGCGGCAAGGCCCGCCTCGAGGGCAAGGAATACGTCATGCAGGACGGCGACGTCGTGGAGTTCCGCTTCAACAACTGAGGCGGGGCTGGCGGGAGTGGCGTCTCGCCGGTGCGGTTCTGTCCGCACGATGGCGCACCGACTCGCGACGGCGCGCCGAGACGCCCTCGCGCACCCGACCCCGCAGCGACGCAGCGATTGGCGAGTCTGGCCTCCGCCCGGGAGACTGGACTCACCGCCGCACATCGCCGATCGGCGACGTCGCGCTCCGCGGCGCAACTGACGTGAGAGGACCCTCGACATGGCCGCCACCCAGACCTTCGACCCCGACGCGCGCGCCATCCCGTTCGCCGAGGAAGGCGTCGGGCCTGCCGTCGTGCTCATCGCGGCCCGTGGCCTCACGATCGACTACCTCAGCCCCCTCAGCCACTCGCTCGCCACCGAGGACTTCCGTGTCGTGCGCATCGGCGCCCGTCACGACGCGGATGCGGCGGCCCCGACTGACCGCGCGCAGGATGTCGTCGACCTGCTCGACCACCTCGCGATCGACCACGCCTGGATCGGCGGGCATCGCGACGGTGGCACCGTCGCCCGCTTCGTTGCCCTCGACCACCATGACCGCGTGAACGGCGTGCTGCTGCTCGGCGTCGAGGACGGCGACCTGCCCGCCCCGGCCGACGGTGTGCCGGTGCTCGTCATCCAGGGCACCGCGGACACCGTCACTCCCGTGGCCAACGGCGAGGCGCTGCGCGCGCAGGCCCCGGGCCTCGTGAGCGTCGTGCCGGTCGAAGGCGGCGGCGACATGTTCCCCACCACACACGTCGGCGCCACCTCGTGGGCGATCGAGGACTACCTCGACTGGGACTGACGGTGACCGACGCCCCGGCCGGCCGGATCGAACCGCGCACGGCGGAGGAGCTGATGCGATCGCGCTTCGCCGCGTTTCGTGATCGGGATGCCGCGTGGCTGGTGCGTACGTGGCATCCGTCGACCGTGCCCGACGTGCTCGACCTCGACGACTCGCCCCGCTGGCGCGGGCTGCAGATCGTCGACACCGTCGCGGGCGGCCCGGACGACGCACACGGTGTCGTCGAGTTCCGCGCCACCTACGTTGACGCGGATGGCACCCTCGGCGTGCTGCACGAGCGGTCACGCTTCGTTCGCGACGGCGAACGCTGGTTCTACATCGACGGAGATCTCTTCGCTGGGTGAGGGATCGGCACGTCTTGTCAGATGTCCGAGTAGTCGTTCCCGTTGGAGTCGATGTACTGCACTCGGCCGTTCTTGGTCTCCACGCCCAAGAAGGCCTTTCCTACCTGTCCGGGATGGGTGAGCGACGTCGTGCCATCGACGGGGACGGCGTCGAAGGCGAAACTCTCGAATGTGTCCGTGCCGTTGCCGTACGTGTAGTCGCTGATTCCGCCCGCCGCGACGACGTGCGTGACCGTGTCACCGACGCTTACTCCGTCGGGTGTCGTGAGGACGAGGCCGTTGGAGGCGGCGGCAGAGAATTGCATCGAACACGTCCCGTGGTCGTTGAGCGCCAGCGCGACGCCGGACCATGTGACGACCGTGCCCGAAAACGGGCTCGGCTGAGGGGTGCGCTTCTGAGCGCCGAGGTACTGCGTTGCGATGGCTTCGACTGACGCGCAGTCCGTGAACGAGGCGGTTGCGAGTGAGGCGCCGCTGGTAGAGCTGACAGTGAGTTCCGTGCGGCTGAGCTCGATCTTCCCGGCCACCGGACGGGCGGACGGCGACGCCATTGGACTCGCGGTTGGGCTCGAGGCGAAGGTAGTCGGGTTCGAAGCGATCGGTTCGCTGGATACGCCACTGCATCCGCTCAGGGCGGCGACCGACGCGAGCGCGACGATAAGGAGAGCGAACGGCCGAGAATCGGATCTGAACGACGTCATAGCATCACCATAGGGCGCCGATAGCCGAAGTTCTCACCCCTCCCACCCGAACGCGTTGAACCAGTCCGCGCGCCTCGACGCCTCGCGATCCGACCGTGCCCCGCGGAAGGCATCGTGACGCCACAACGCGCCGGAATCCGTGAGGCGCACGAACCCGAGACAGACGGGGCAGAGGGCTCGTCCTGCGGGAAAGCCATCGTCGAGCCGGGGAGCAGGCTGCGCCGTGGCGCCCGAGCCGCGGCATCCGGGCTCGTCCTGCTCGCGATCCGACCACATCAGCGACGTGCCCGCCCGGTTGTGCAGCCCCGCGTGTCCGATGGCGCGCGTGCACACCGCGCCGTCGCGTCGGCTGAGGCACCAGCGGGTCGGGGGAGTGTCGGTCACCTGGCCACTGTAGGCGGGCAGCGGAAGGGCGGGGCCGCCGCGCGACCCCGCCCACGACCGGATGCCGCGGTCAGTACTTCATGACGATGCGGCCGTCGATCTTGCCCTGCTCCATGCGCTCGAACACCTCGTTGATGTCGTCGAGCGACTCGACGGCGATCGTCGGGTGGATCTCGCCGCGCGCGTAGAAGTCGAGGGCCTCGATCATGTCCTGCCGCGTGCCGACGATCGACCCACGGATCGTGATCGCCCGCAGCACGATGTCGAAGATGTTCGCGGGGAAGTCCCCCGGGGGAAGCCCGTTGAACACGATGGTCGCGCCGCGACGGGCCATTCCGAGTGCCTGACCGAACGCCTTCGGGTGCACAGCGGTCACCAGCACGCCGTGGGCGCCGCCGGTGAGCTCCTGCACGGCAGGTCCCGGGTCGGTCGTCGCCGCGTTGACGGTGACTTCGGCACCGTGGGTGCGGGCGAGCGCGAGCTTCTCCTCGTCGATGTCGACCGCAGCGACGCGCATGCCCATCGCCCGGGCGTACTGAACCGCGATGTGGCCGAGACCACCGATTCCGGAGATCACCACCCACTCGCCGGGCTTCACCTCCGTCATCTTCAGACCCTTGTAGACCGTGACACCCGCACACAGGATCGGCGCGACCTCGTACGGGTCGGAACCCTCGGGAATTCGCGCGGCGAACCGCTCGTCGACGAGCATGTACTCGCCGAAGCTGCCGTCGACGGAATAGCCGCCGTTCTGCTGCTCAGGGCAGAGGGTCTCCCAGCCGGTGCGGCAGTACTCGCACACGCCGCACGCGCTCCACAGCCACGCGTTGCCCACGCGGTCGCCGACCGAGAGGGATGTCACGCCCTCGCCCAGTGCGACGACCTCGCCGTAGCCTTCGTGACCCGGGATCAGATTCGCCTTCGGCGCGACCGGCCAGTCGCCGCGCGCCGCGTGGAGGTCGGTGTGGCACACGCCGCTCGTGATCACTTTCACGAGTGCCTGGCCGGGACCCGGAGACGGGATCGCCACGTCTTCGACGACCAGCGGTTCGCCGGAGGTCGTGACCACCGCGGCGCGCATGGTGCCGGTGGGCACGGTGCCGCGATCGAGGTTCGGACGGGCGTCGGTGAGAATCGACATCGTCATCACTCCTTCGTGTCGGGGAACGGCCCCGGACCCCTTCCGAGGTTCCGTGATCCCCGTCGCGCTGTCGACGCTACGCCGGGGCCCGTTGCATGCCGTTGCCGCATGTTGCGGCCGAGGTTCGTGCGCGAGGGGCGGTGGTGACGGGCGTAGATTGGGCGGATCGGCCGTCCGGCCGGGAACCGGAGGGCGAGTGAGTTCGCAGCGCGACAGCCACAGCGAGCTTCCGCTCGATCCCGACACCGACGACATCGAGGTCGTCCCGAGGCCGCTTCACCTGCGCCCCGCCGCGGTCGGTCTGGTGGCGCTCGGCGGCGCGATCGGCACGGGGGTCCGCCTCGTCGTGTCCGCCGCCATCCCGGTGGAGTGGGGCATCCCCTTCGGCATTCTCGTCATCAACGTGACCGGTGCCTTCGTGCTGGGACTGCTGCTCGAGGTGCTCGTGCGTCGCGGCGACGACACGGGGGTGCGGCGCGGCATCCGTCTCTTCGTCGGCACGGGCGTGCTGGGCGGCTACACGACCTACAGCACCTTCGCCGTCGGTGCCGAGGGGCTGCTGCACACCGATCTGACCGCGAGCCTCGTCTATGGCGCAGTGACGGTCGTGGTGGGTGGCGCCGCGTCGATCCTCGGCATCGCCGCGGGGGCGGCGATCATGCGGAGGGCCCGCGCATGACCGTCATTTGGCTGTGGGTCGCGACGATGGCTGCCGGAGGCGTCGGAGCGGCGCTGCGTTTCGTCGTCGACGGCGCGGTCAAGGCACGGTGGCGGCATCCCTATCCGCTCGGCACGTCTGTCATCAACGTCACGGGCTCGTTCGTGCTCGGGTTCGTCGTGGCGGCCGCCGCAGGGCGCGTCCTGCCGGTCGAGGTGAGCATGATCGGCGGCACCGGGCTTCTCGGGGGCTACACGACGTTCAGCACGGCGAGCTTCGAGACAGTGCGCCTCGCGCAGCAGCGTCGATGGGGATGGAGCCTCGCGGCAGCGTTCGGCCAATTGGTCGCCTGCGTCGCGGGCGCGGCGCTCGGCGCGGTGCTCGGCGCGCTCGTGTGAGCGGAGCCCGAGGCCCGCAACAGTCGTACGATGGAGCGATGTCCACGACGCAGACGTCTTCTGACGACACCGGGACGGATGCCGCGACCCCCGGGCCGCAGTTCCTCAGTCTTCTCGGCGACGCCGACGCAGCCCCTTCGTGCTGCGGTGGCTCCTGCAGCATCGGCTGAGACCGCCGAACGACGATGCCGACCCGGTGACCCGGGTCGGCATCTGTGCGATCACTCGCAGGTCAGTGCCCGACGCCCGGCATCTCGATCGTGTCGGCCGGCTTGCGCACCATAAGCGCGCCCACGATCGTGAGAATCGACACCACCGCCGCGAAGACAAACGCCGTGTGCGTGCCCGACGCCCACGCCTCGTTCGGCGATGCTCCGTTGGCCGACGCGTTCGCGGTGGACGTCGCCATCAGGGTGACCAGCACCGCGACACCCGCGGCGCCGGCGACCTGCTGCACGGTCGAGAGGATCGCACTGCCATAGGCGTAGAGGTGCGGCGGGAGAGACCCGAGCGACGCGGTGAACAGCGGCGGGAACGACAGTGCGAGGCCGACGAACATCACCGTGATGATGGGCAGCAGCACCCAGATGGAGGTGTTCGCGTCGACGAAGGTCAGGCCCCACAGCACGGCGATCACGATCAGCGCGCCCGGGATCAGCAGAACGCGGGTGCCCCACTTGTCGTAGATCGCGCCGATCAGCGGACCGGTGAGTCCCATCAGCAAGGAGCCCGGCAGCAGCAGGAGTCCCGTGGTGAGCGCATCGGCGCCGACGGCGCGCTGCAGGTAGAGCGGCAGCACCGTGATCGCGCCGAAGAACGCGAAGGAGAGGATCGTGAACTGCAGGAGCGAGATCGTGAAGTTGCGGTAGCTGAAGACGCGCAGGTCGAGCAGAGCCCGATCGTCGCGCTGCAGACGCAGCTGGCGCAGCACGAGCAGCGTGAGCGCCACGACGCCGACGATCAGCGAGATCCACAGGGTGGCCGACGGGCTCGATGCCGCCCCGCCCTCGCCGCCGATCTGGCTGAGGCCGTAGACGAGGCCGCCGAAGCCGAACGCCGACAGCACGACAGACAGGGCGTCGATGCGGGCGTGCGACTGCTCGCCGACGTTGCGGATCCACAGCGCGCCGACGACGAGTGCGACGATCGCGATCGGCAGCACGACGCCGAAGATCCAGCGCCAGCCGAGCGTGTCGAGGATGACTCCAGCCAGAGTCGGGCCGAGGGCGGGCGCAAGCGCCATGACGATGCTGACGCGACCCATCATGCGACCGCGCTCGTGCGCCGGCACGACGGTCATGAGCGTCGTCATGAGCAGCGGCATCATGATCGCCGTGCCGGACGCCTGAATGACGCGTGCGACCAGCAGCACCTCGAAACCGGGAGCGAGGAAGGCGACCAGGGTGCCGAGCGAGAAGAGACTCATCGCCGTCACGAAGATCACACGTGTCGTCAGACGGCGCAGCAGGAAGCCGGTGATCGGGATGACCACGGCCATCGTGAGCATGAAGGCGGTCGTCAGCCACTGTGCGGCGGACGCCGTGATCGAGAGGTCGTCGATGAGGTGGTCGATCGCCACGCCCATCGTGGTCTCGTTGAGGATCGCCACGAACGCGGCACCCAGGAGCAGCCAGATGACGCGCTGCGCCTGAGGCGTAATGGATGCCGGTGCGGAGGGGATGGTGTCGGTGGATGCCATGGGCGTTCCTCGTCTCGGGGCTGTGGGCGGGGACGTCATCGTCGAGAGTGCGACGGGCGTGTGATGAGCGTAACGGTGGTCACAGACATCCCATTCCCGACTGGTGGCACGATGAGTGCATGGCAGATTCACGACAGCTCGCCTCGGTGCGGGTGCGGGCGGTCGTGTCGATCGTCGCGGGCCTGGCGGGAGGGATCGTCGTGGGCCTGTTGCAGGGGTGGGCGGCCGGCATCCTCTCGGCCTGGGCGGTGCTCGCCATCGTGCAGACGACCTGGGTGCTGGTCGCGACGTGGTCGATGGATGCCGCGGACACCCGAGCGCACGCGACGGCCGAGGACCCGGGTCGACGCACGGCCCGGCTGATCGCCGTCGTCGGCAGCCTCGTCAGCCTGGGCGCCGTCGGCGTGGTCGTGGTCGAGGCACGCAATGCCAGCGGGTGGGAGGCGTTGGCCCTTGCCGGCATCAGCGTCGTCAGCGTCGCGGCATCCTGGCTGCTCATCCAGGTGGACTACATGCTGCGGGTCGCGCACGTCTACTACACCGAGCCGATCGGCGGCATCCAGTTCAATCAGGAGGAGCCGCCGATGTACACCGACTTCGCGTACTTCGCCTTCGGGCTCGGCATGACCTACCAGGTCGCCGACACCAACGTGACGACCAACGAGGTGCGGCGCATCGTGATCGCGCAGACCATGCTCGCCTACCTCTTCGGCGCCGTGATCCTCGCGACGGTCATCAACCTCGTCTCGAGCCTCGGGTGACCCGCTGATGGCGATGGGTATGGGCCACGGAGGCGGTGGCGGCGGCATGGGCATGGGGATGGCCACCGGCATGGGCCCGCGGCCGGCGGGCTTCCGCGGGGTCGACCAGGACGCGCAGCGCAGGGCCAACGCGTCGGCGCCGAAGATCGCCCACCTCGGGCGCCGGGTCGCCGAGCTGTTCCGGCCGTATCGCGCGCGCCTGGCACTCACGATCGTCGCCGTGCTGCTCGGTGCGGCCGTCGCGGTCATCCCGCCGCTGATCGTGCAGCGCATCTTCGACGACGCCCTGTTCCCGACCTCCGGAGGCGGACCCCGCATCCCGTTGCTCGTCGAGCTCGTCTCGATCACTGTCGCGCTCTTCCTGCTCTCGGCGGCGCTGAACTTCTGGCAGACGTGGCTCACCGCCACCGTCGGAAACGCCGTCACCGGCGACCTGCGCGTGCGCATGTTCGACCACCTGCAGGCCATGGAGTTGGCCTTCTTCACCCGCACCAAGACGGGCGTCATCCAGTCGCGTCTGCAGAACGACGTCGGCGCCGTGTCGTCGGTGCTCACCAACACCGTGACGAGCGTGCTCGGCAATACGGTGACGGTGGTCGCCTCCATCGTCGCGATGGTGCTGATCGACCCGCGCCTGACGGTGATCGCGGTCGTCCTGATGCCGGTGCTGGCCGTCGTGCAGCGGCGGGTCGGCCAGGTGCGCGCGCGCATCGCCGGCCAGACGCAGGAGTCGCTCTCGGAGCTGACCGCCATCACGCAGGAGAGCCTGAGTGTGAGCGGCATCCTGCTCTCGAAGTCGTTCAACCGTCAGGGCGACGAGCTGGGGCGCTTCCGCGAGGAGAACGCCAACCAGGTGCGCCTGCAGGTGCGACAGGCGATGAGCGGACAGGGCTTCTTCTCGCTCGTCGGCGTCATCATGGCGAGCGTGCCGGCCGTCATCTACCTGGTCGCGGGCCTTCTGATCGGCGGCGGGGCCGACACGATCACGGCGGGCACCATCGTCGCGTTCGCCACCGTGCAGGCCCGGCTGCTGCAGCCGCTCATGGGCCTCATGCGCGTGACCCTCGACCTGCAGACCTCGGGCGCGGTGTTCGCGCGCATCTTCGAGTACCTCGACCTCACGCCCGCGATCCGCGACCGGCCGGGGGCGATCGGCGTCGCGGAGGCGCCGGGCCCGCGCGGCGAGGTGCGCTTCGAGGGGGTGTCGTTCCGCTACCCCGACTCGTCGAGCGAAGCGCGCCCGACGCTCGACGACGTCTCGTTCACCGTCGAGCCCGGCCAGCACGTCGCATTCGTCGGGCCGTCGGGGGCCGGCAAGACCACGATCCTCTACCTCACGCCGCGGCTCTACGAGGCCACGGGTGGCACGGTGCGGTTCGCGGGCGCCGACGTGCGCGACCTGCGGCACGCCGCGATCATCGACGACATCGGCATCGTGTCGCAGGAGACGTACCTCTTCCACGCGACCATCCGTGACAACCTTCGCTACGCGAAGCCGGAGGCGACCGACGCCGAGCTCGAGGCGGCCTGCCGCGCGGCCAACATCCATCACGTCATCGAGGGCTTCGAGCACGGCTACGACACCGTCGTGGGCGAACGCGGGTACCGGCTGTCGGGCGGTGAGAAGCAGCGCATCGCGATCGCGCGCGTGCTGCTGAAGGATCCGCCGGTGCTGCTGCTCGACGAGGCCACCTCGGCACTCGACACGGTGTCCGAGCGCATCGTGCAGGAGGCCCTCGACACCGCGGCGCGCGGGCGCACGACCATCACCGTCGCGCACCGGCTGTCGACGGTCATCGCCTCCGACGTCATCCACGTGGTCGAGCGCGGTCGCATCGTGGAGTCGGGCACGCACGAGTCGCTGCTCGCGGCCGGTGGGCTCTACGCGGCGCTCGCCGCCCAGCAGCTCGCGGCGGTCACCGACCTCGACGCGGACAGGCCCGTCTGAGCGTCACCAGGTCGCGGCGACGGATGCCTCGCGGCCGTCCTCGCGCTCGCTGCTGCGCGCGGTGAGCGCACGGGTGAACTCTCCGAGGGCGCGGCGGTAGGCGGCATCCGGATGCGTCTCGGCGATGCGCGCGAGACGCGGCACATCCATCGTGAGCATCAGTCGCACGCGGGCGTCGGCGGCGGCGTGCTGACCCGCGTCGTCGAGCACGGCCAGCCCCGCGGCCATCGCGTCGAGGCAGTCCCGCAGCACCCCGAGCGTGCTCTCGTGCTGGGTGATGGAGGTTCCGTCGGCCCGCTCGCGCCACTCCACGATCACGTCGGGAACCGTGTCGAATGCGCGGGCGAGCGTGTACATGCGCTGCGCGACCTGCTGGTCCTCGTAGAGGCGTCCCTCAGGAAAGCGCAGCCCGGTGCGTTGCCAGAAGTCGGCGCGGGACACTTTCGACCAGGCCACGATGTTGCCGGATGCCTCGGGGTGCTCCGCGAGCGTCACGCCGCGGCGGGCGGGCGCGGTCGCGGCGCTCACCCAGGGCTGCACGGGTCCGCTCGCATACCCGCCGCCGGGTTGCGGGCGCAGGCGCACGTAGGCGCCGATCGCGAGATCGCTGCCGGATTCCTCGAGCGTGCCGAGCATCGTCTCGAGGGCTGCGGGGGTGTAGCGGTCGTCGGAGTCGAGGAAGGCGACGTACGGCGTCGTGACGGCGTCGAGACCGGTGTTGCGCGCGGCGGCGAGGCCGCGCTGACGGTGGTGCGTGATCACCTCGAAGCGATGGTCGGATGCCGCGGCCGCCGCGTAGATCGCCCCGGTCGCATCGCTCGAGCCGTCGTCGACGAGCACCGCACGCCAGTCGTCTCGGGTCTGCGCACGCAGCGAGGCCAGCGCCTCATCGGCGTAGGCGGCGACGTCGAAACCGGGAACGATGACGGTCACCGCCGGGGAACTCACCCGGCCGATCCTACGGCGGCCACGGCGGAGGTGAGCGCGTTCGCGAGATATTGGGGGTCGATGTGACCGTGATGGTCGAACGTGAACCGCACGGAGGTCTGCGCGACGACCGGGTCGACCCCGAGGGCGAGCAGCACGTGCGAGGGCTCGTCGCTGCCCGCGGCGCATGCCGAGCCGCTCGAGGTGACGACGCCGCGGCGTTCGAGCTCGAGCAGCACTGCCTCGCCGCTCGTGCCGGCGAAGGTGAAGCTCGCGGTGCCGGGCAGTCGATGCACGGGGTCGCCGGTGAGGCGCGCCTGCGGCAGCCGCACGAGGGCGGCGGCGACGAACTCGTCGCGCAGCGCGGCGACGCGCGCGGCAGAGGCCTCGCGCTCGGCCTCGGCGAGCTCGAGGGCGGTTGCGATCGCCACGGCGCCCGCGACGTTCTCGGTGCCGCTGCGCCGCCCGCGCTCCTGCCCGCCGCCGTGCAGCAGCGGCTCGACGGGAACGCGCCCGCGGATCGCCGCCACCCCGGTTCCCTTCGGCGCACCGAGCTTGTGCCCGGCGATGACGAGCGCGTCGGCGCCCGTGCCGGCGAGAGGCAGCCACCCCGCGGCCTGCACGGCGTCGAGGTGCAGGGGTACGCCCGCCGTGCGGGTCGCTGCGGCGAGGGCCCCGGCATCCTGCACGGTGCCGATCTCGTTGTTCGCGTACCCGATGCTGACGACCGCGGTGTCGTCGCGCAGCAGGGCGGTGAGCTCCGCTGGGTCGACGCGTCCTGTCTCGTCGACCGGCACCAGGTCGACGTCGAACCCGTGCACCCGGCGCAGGTAGCGCGCCGACTCGAGGATCGACTCGTGCTCGATGGGAGTCGTGATCACGTGGCGCGCGCCGCGCGCGGATGCCGCGGCGATCGCGATGCCCTTGAGGGCGAGGTTGTTGCCCTCGGTGCCGCCCGAGGTGAACGTGATGTCGCCCGCGCGCATGCCGAGCACCGCGGCGACCCGGCGCCGCGCGTCGTCGAGCGCGCGGGCCGCCGCATCGCCGAGCTCGTGGTGGCTCGACGGGTTGCCGAACACGCTCGTGAGGAACGGTGCCATGGCCTCGAGCACCTCGCGGCGCACGGGCGTGGTCGCGGCGTTGTCGAGGTAGAGCCCGCTCATCGCCCGAGGTCGATGCGCAGGTCGAGCCCGAGGTCGAGCGCGCGCGCCGAGTGGGTGAGCGCGCCGACCGAGATGACGTCGACACCGGTCTCAGCGATCTGCCGCACGGTGTCGAGGCTCACCCCGCCGGACGCCTCGATCCGCGCCCGTCCGGCGACGGTGGCGACACCCTCGCGCAGCTGGTCGACGGTGAAGTTGTCGAGCATGATCGTGCCGATCCCCGCCGCGACGACGGCCTCGATCTGGTCGACGCGGTCGACCTCGACCTCGACGTGCGCGGTGTGGGGGAGCCTCGCGATCGCCTCGCGGAGCGCGTCGGTGAGATCGGCCCCGGTCGCGGTCAGCACGCCCAGATGGTTGTCCTTGGCCATGACCGCGTCGGACAGCGAGAACCGGTGGTTGTGCCCGCCGCCGGCGGCCACCGCGTGGCGCTCGAACGCACGCAGCAGCGGGGTCGTCTTGCGGGTGTCGACGATGCGCGCACCGGTGCCCGCGATCGCGTCGACGTAGCGTGCGGTGAGGGTGGCAATGCCCGACATGCGCTGCGCGAAGTTGAGCCCGATGCGCTCGGCGGTGAGCACGCCCCGCGCCGGCCCGGTCACCGTCGCGAGCCGGCGTCCGGCGATGAACCGGCCGCCGTCGGCGACGTGCAGACCCACCTCGATGGCCGGGTCGGTCAGCCGGAAGGCGGCCGCGAACACCTCGCCTCCGGCGAAGACGCCGTCCTCGCGCGCGACGAGGTCGGCTGTCGCGACCGCGTCGGCGGGGATCAGCGTCTCGCTGGTGAGGTCGCCCCACGGGGCGTCCTCGTCGAGCGCAAGCGTGACGATGCGGTCGATGGTGCGGGCGGTCAGCATGCGACGACCTCGGTGACGGATGCCGCGGCGTCCGCCGCTGCGGCCGGGTCCGCGTCGGCGCGGAAGTGCGCCCCGACCGAGACAGTGCGCGCACGCGCAGCCGCGACGAGCGCGACGGCGACCTGCAGCAGGTTCTCGTCCTCGCATCCGGCGACCGACGATGCGGCGGCGTGCGGCAGCGACCACGCGGCGAGCACGGATGCCGCTCGCGCGAGCCCGCGGTCGTCGCGCACGAGACCGGCGTGCTGCCACAGCAGCTCCTGCAGCGCGGCGCGCGTGAACGGTGGGGCGTCGGCGGCGGGCGCGGCGGTCTCGAGCGGTGCGGGCGCCGCCGGGAGTGCCGGCGCGGGCCACGCGGCATCCGCGTCTGTGGTCAGAGCCGCCGCGGCGCGCGCGCCGAAGACGGCGCCCTCGAGCAGCGAGTTCGAGGCCAGTCGGTTCGCGCCGTGCACCCCGGTGCGGGCCGTCTCGCCGACGGCGTAGAGGCCGGGCAGGGTGGTGCGGCCGTCGAGGTCGGTCACGACGCCGCCCATGAGGTAGTGCGCCGCGGGCGTCACCGGGATGGGTTCCCGCGCCCAGTCGAGGCCGCGCTCGCGCACGGCGGCATCGATCGTGGGGAACCGTCCGGCGAGGAAGGCGGCCGTGCCGGGTGCGTGCAGCCGGGTCGCGTCGAGCGCGACCGGCGCGCCTCCCTGCGCCGCCATGCGGGCGGCGATCGCCCGGGCGACGACGTCGCGCGGGGCCAGCTCGCCGTCGGGGTGCGCATCGAACGCGAAGCGCCGGCCGTCCTGGTCGATGAGGGTCGCGCCCTCGCCGCGCACGGCCTCCGACACGAGGAACGCGTCACCGGTGGCGAGCACGGTCGGGTGGAACTGCACGAACTCGAGATCGGCGACAGCGGCCCCCGCGCGCAGAGCGGCGGCGATGCCGTCGGCCGTGGCGACCACGGGGTTGGTGGTGTGCGCGAAGAGCTGGCCGGCGCCGCCGGTCGCGAGCACCACGGCATCGGCGTGAATCGTGCGGCGGGCATCGCCCTGCTGCAGCTCGACGCCGCTCACACGCCCGTGCGCGACGACGAGGTCCACGAGGAACGCGTGCTCGACGATCTCCACACCCGACGCCCGCACGGCCGCGACCAGCGCCCGCTCGATCTCGGCACCCGTCGCGTCTCCCCCCGCGTGCAGCACGCGGGGGTAGGAGTGCGCGGCTTCGAGTCCCTTGCGCAGCGACCCGGCGGCATCCCGGTCGAAGGCGACGCCGAGCCCGATCAGCTCGCGGATGCGCGCCGGCCCCTCGGTCGCCAGCACACGCACGGCCGCGGGGTCGCCGAGGCCCGCGCCGGCGGTGAGGGTGTCGGCGATGTGGTCCTCGACGCTGTCGTCGTCGAACATGACGCCCGCGATGCCGCCCTGGGCGTATCGGGTGTTCGCGTGGGCCAGCTCGTCCTTCGTGACGAGGGTGACCCGCACCCCCACGCGGGCGGCGTCGCGCGCGACGGTGAGACCCGCGATGCCGCTGCCGACGACGACGGCGTGGATGCTGCGGCTCACCGCGCGCTCCCCGGCGTCTCGACGCGTCCTGCCGGCGGCTTCGCCGCGAGCATGCGCTCGAGCGCGATGCGGGCGGGGTCGGCGACGTCGCCCGGCACCGTGATGCGGTTGACGACCTCTCCCGCGACCAGGGACTCGAGTGTCCAGGCGAGGTAGCCGGGGTGGATGCGGTACATCGTCGAGCACGGGCACACGACCGGGTCGAGGCAGAAGATCTCGTGCTGCGGGTGCTGGGCGGCGAGGCGCTGCACGAGGTTGACCTCGGTGCCGATCGCGAACGTCGTGGGCTCGGTCGCCGCCTCGATCGCCTTGCGGATGTAGTCGGTCGATCCGGCCTCGTCGGCCGCATCGACGACGTCCATCGGGCACTCGGGATGCACGATCACGCGCACGCCGGGGTGCTCGGCACGCGCCTTGTCGATCTGGGCGACCGAGAAGCGACGGTGCACCGAGCAGAACCCGTGCCAGAGGATGACGCGGGCATCCGCGAGCTCGTCGGCGTTCGAGCCGCCGAGGGGACGGTTCGGATTCCACATCGGCATCTGCGCGAGGGGCACACCCATGGCCTTGGCCGTGTTGCGGCCGAGGTGCTGGTCGGGGAAGAACAGCACGCGGCGTCCGCGCTCGAACGCCCACTCGAGCACCGTGCGCGCGTTCGACGACGTGCAGACGATGCCGCCGTGGCGGCCGACGAATCCCTTGATCGCGGCGGACGAGTTCATATAGGTGACCGGGATGACCGGCACGAGCCCGTCGGCGTCCGCGGCATCCATGTCGCCGTAGATCTCAGCCAACTGCTCCCAGCACTCCTCGACCTGATCGATGTCGGCCATGTCGGCCATCGAGCAGCCGGCGGCGAGGTTCGGGAGGATGACGGCCTGGTCCGCTCCGGAGAGGAGGTCGGCGGTCTCGGCCATGAAGTGCACGCCGCAGAACACGATCGCCTCGGCGTCGGGGTGGGCTTTCGCGGCGGTCGCGAGCTGGAACGAGTCGCCGACGTAGTCGGCGTGCCGCACGACCTCCTCGCGCTGGTAGAAGTGGCCGAGTACGACGACGCGGTCGCCGAGCATCTGCTTCGCCGCACGGATGCGGTCATCCAGATCGGCCGGGTCGGCGTCGCGGTACTCCTGCGGCAGCGAGCCCTGGCGGGGTGACCCGGTGGGGATGACGTCACCCATCGAGGCACCGGGCCCGTAGCCCTCGCTCACGTCGAACGTCCACGGGCCGGCCGCGAGGTCGGTCGTGCAGGTCGCGTCGGCGGATCCGCCGGAGACGAGCGACTGGATGACGTGGTCGACCGACGGATCGATCTCGTCGCGCGGGCGCAGGGCGATGTTGACGGCGCTCATCGCGCCTCCTTCGGGGTGTGCGGTGTGGCTGACTGTTCGCGAGAAGCGGGCGGGGCGGTGCCGAGCGGCCCGCGATCGGAGAGCTCGACGTCGTGGTTGTACCGGTACAGGCGCGCCGGTCGATGGCTGCCCGTGCGGAAGTCGTCGGTGGGGATGAGGGTTCCGGAGCCCTCCACCTGGCGGCGGAAGTTGGCAGGGTCCAGGCGGCGCTCGAGGATCGCCTCGTACACCTCGCGCAGCTCAGCGAGCGTGAACGATCCGGGCAGGAAGCCGTGGGCGATGCGGCTGTAGCCCACCTTGTTGCGCAGGCGCCACAGGGCGTAGTCGACGATCGCGTTGTGGTCGAAGGCGAGGGTCGGCAGGTGGGCGGCGTCGAACCACTCGACGTTCTCGGGGGCGTCGCCGGCGGCGAGGTGCGCGGCCAGCTGAGCGTCGACGTCGTCGGAGCGCAGCAGCGCCCAGTAGACGATCGAGATGACCCGCGAGGGGGAGCGGTCGATGGCGCCGAAGGCGTAGAGCTGCTCGAGGTAGCTCGCGGCGAGGCCGGTCGTCTCGCCGAGGGTGCGGGATGCCGCATCCTCCAGCTCCTCGTCGGCGTCGAGCCATCCGCCGGGGAGGGCCCAGAAGTCGCCGTACGGGTCACGGGTGCGGCGCACGAGCGGCAGGGAGAGCACGGGCAGGTCGCACCCGTCGGGCCGCCGCAGGGTGAAGATCACGGTCGACACGGCGACGCGCGTCGGGTCCGACGGGGACGGTGCCGACGCGGCGCTCTCGGAACGGATGGTTAGTGTCATGATGACCAGAAGCGATCTTAGAGTCTCGATGACTCGAAGGCAAACCGGGACGATTCCCAGCGGATCCGTCGTACCGTGAGACATCCAGGCGGGGGAGGAGGAGGCATCCATGTCGCTCGTCGTCGATGTGATCGCGGTGCTCCTGCTCATCGGCGCGCTCGCCGGTGGCATCGCCCGGGGTCTTCTCGCGAGCGCCGGTGCACTGCTCGGCGTCGTGGCGGCGGGCGCCGCCGCGTGGTGGCTGCTGCCGCTGCTGTCGGGCGTTGTGCCGTGGTCCCAGTGGCGCGGACTCATCGTGCTCGCGGCGGGCATCGCGCTCCTGTTCGCGGGCGGCACGCTCGGCGGCGCCATCGGCATGCGCCTGCGGCGCGGCGTCGACCGCCTGCGCCTCGGCATCGTCGATCGCGTCCTGGGAGGCGCGCTGAGCGTCGTCGTCGCCGCCCTCGCGATCTCGCTCGTGGGGCAGAGCGTGGTGGTGACGGGCACGCCCGTGCTCGCCCCTGCCGTCGCGTCGTCGACGGTGCTGCGCACGATCGACGATCTCACCCCGAGCCCGCTGTCGCAGGCCCTCGCGCAGCTGCGCCAGGGGGTGCTCAGCGACGGGCTGCCGCAGTTCGGGGCGCTGCTCGACGGAGCCGCCACCGCACCCGCCGCCGCCCCGATCGACCTCGCCGACCCGGCACTCAACGCCGCCGCGCAGTCGGTCGCCCGTATCTCGGGCACGGCCTATGCGTGCAGCGAGACCTCCACGGGATCCGGCTTCGTGATCGCTCCGGACCGTGTCGTCACCAACGCGCATGTCGTCGCCGGAGTCACGAACCCCATCGTGGAGCTCCCGGGTCGCGCCGCCGTCGAGGGTCGCATCGTGTACGACGATCCGCACAACGACATCGCGGTCATCGCGACCGACGGGCTGGATGCCGCAGCCATCCCGCTCGGCGCGACACTCACCGCCGGCGCCGCCGCCGTCGTGCAGGGTTATCCCTATGGCGGCCCGTTCACGTCGGGGAACGCCTCGGTCACGAGCGTGGGAGAGGCGCGGGTGCCCGACATCTACGGGAGCGGATCGGACGTGCGCGACATCTACGCCCTGGACGCCGTGGTGCGGCCCGGCAACTCCGGCGGGCCGCTCCTCGACGCGTCGGGACGGGCTGTGGGCATCGTCTTCGCCCGCAGCGACAGCGACCCCAACGTCGGCTACGCGATGACCACCGCCGAGCTGACCTCGGTGGTCGCCCAGGCGGAGAGCATGCAGCAGACCGTGTCGTCGGGCGCCTGCATCCGCTGAGCGCACCGGTGCCGCTAAGCTGGCCGCACAAGTCAACAAGGCCCCGTGACCGTAGCGGGAGAGCTCCGTCGCAGCCGGCGACGGGCACCGAAGGAGCAAGCCTCCCCGCCAATCTCTCAGGTAGCCGTACCGCCCCGGTCGGGCCGCTCTGGAAAGCGACGCATACGCGTCCGCCGACGGTGAAAGCCGCGGCATCCGACTCTGTGACGGATGCCGCGAGCAAGCTCTCAGGCCGATGACAGAGGGGGAGTTCGAGACCGTCGATTGACGGTCGCCCGCCCCTGCACGGGAGAACTCATGACCGACCCCACCTCCACATCCCGCACGACGGCGCTGCACGCCCGTCACGACGCCCTCGGTGCCTCGTTCACCGACTTCGGCGGCTGGCTCATGCCGGTGCGCTACTCGTCCGATCTCGCCGAGCACCGCGCGGTGCGCGAGGCGGCGGGCCTGTTCGACATCTCGCACATGGCCGAGTTCGACGTCGTCGGCGCGGATGCCGGCGCCTACCTCGACGCCGCGCTCGCCGGCCGCCTGTCTGCCCTCGCGATCGGCAAGGCGAAGTACTCGCTGCTGCTCGCCCCGTCGGGCGGCGTCATCGACGACCTGATCGTCTATCGACTCGCCGACGAGCGGTTCCTCGTGATCGCGAACGCGGGCAACCGCGGGCCCGTCGCCGCGGCGCTCGCCGAGCGGGTGGGGGAGTTCGCGGCATCCGTCGCCGACGTCAGTGACGACTATGCCCTGCTGGCGGTGCAGGGCCCGCGCGCCGTCGAGGTGCTCGCCGCCCTCGACGAGTTGACGGATGTCGCGCCCCCGGTCGCCGACCTGAAGTACTACGCGTGGTCGCGGGCGCGCGCCTTCGACGCCGACGTGCTGGTGCTGCGCACCGGGTACACGGGTGAAGACGGCTTCGAGCTCCTCGCCCCCGTCGGCATCGCGGCGCGGCTCTGGGACGCCCTCCTTGTCGCGGGCGAGCCGGTCGGGCTCGTGCCCGCCGGGCTCGCCGCCCGCGACACGCTGCGCCTCGAGGCCGGCATGCCGCTCTACGGCCACGAGCTGACGCTCGACACCCTGCCCGCGCAGGCCGGTCTCGGCCGCGTGCCCGTGCTCGACAAGCCCGACTTCGTCGGAAAGGCCGCGCTCGAGGCCGCCGACCTCACCGATCGCCCGGTGCTCGTCGGGCTGGTCGCCGAGGGCAGGCGCGCCGGCCGCGCCGGCTACGAGGTGCGCACGCCCGACGGCGACGCGGTCGGAGAGATCACCTCCGGCGCGCTCAGCCCCACGCTCGGACACCCGATCGCACTCGCCTACGTCTCGCCCGCGCACGCCGCCCCCGGCACGGCTCTCGCGATCGACGTGCGCGGCACTCTCATCCCCGCCACCGTGACCACCCCGCCCTTCTATCGGAGGAACGCATGACCGACCGCGACGCACTCAAGTACACCGCCGAGCACGAATGGGTGCTCATCGAAGGGGATGTCGCCACCTTCGGCATCACGGACTACGCCGCCGAGAAGCTCGGCGACGTGGTGTTCGTCGAGCTCCCCGCCATCGATGGCACGGTGACCGCCGGCCAGGTGTGCGGCGAGATCGAGTCGACGAAGTCGGTCGGCGAGCTCTACGCGCCCGTGTCCGGCCGCGTCATCGAGGTGAACGGCGACGTCGACAGCGACCCGGCGCTCGTGAACGCCGACGCCTTCGCGGCGTGGCTCGTGCGGGTCGAGCTCGATGGTGAGGCGATCGAGGGGCTCCTCGATCGCGCCGCCTACGACGAGCTGACCGGCGGCGCTGCGTGAGCGACGCCTTCCGCTCCCGCCACATCGGCACGGCCGGCGACAGCGCACGCCTCGCGCAGGCGCTCGGCTACGCCGACGCCGATGCCGTCGTGCGAGCCGCGGTGCCCGTCGCCATCCTCACCCCTCGCGAGACGCTGGCGGCCCTGCCGTCCGCGGCGACCGAGCAGGAGACGCTCGCGGAGTTGCGCGGGCTCGCTGCGCGCAATCGGGTGCTGCGACCCATGATCGGGCTCGGCTATTACGACACGAACACGCCGTCGGTCATCGCGCGCAACGTGTTCGAGAACCCGTCCTGGTACACGGCCTACACGCCATACCAGCCCGAGATCTCCCAGGGTCGCCTCGAGGCGCTCATCAACTTCCAGACGATGGTCGCCGACCTCACCGGGCTCGACACGGCCAACGCGTCGATGCTCGACGAGTCCACGGCCGTCGTCGAGGGCATGCTGCTCGCGCGCCGGGCCTCGAAGTCCCGCTCGACGGTGTTCCTCGTCGACGCCGACGCACTGCCGCAGACCAAGTCGCTGCTGGCGCACCGTGCCGCCGCGGTCGGCATCGACCTGCACGAGACGAGCTTCGACCAGTCGCCGCCGCCCGCCGACATCGACGTGTTCGGCGCGTTCATCCAATACCCCGGGGCATCCGGCCGCGTGTGGGACCCCACCGAGGCCATCGCCGCCGTGCAGGCCGCGGGCGGAAAGGTCGTCGTCGCGGCGGACCTCCTCGCCCTCACCCTGCTGCGCTCGCCGGGATCTCTCGGCGCCGACGTCGCGGTCGGCACGACCCAGCGCTTCGGCGTGCCGCTCGGCTTCGGCGGACCCCACGCCGGCTACATGGCGGTGCGGGCGGGTCTCGAGCGCCAGCTTCCGGGTCGCCTGGTGGGTGTGTCGCAGGATGCCGCGGGCCACCCCGCCTACCGGCTGTCGCTGCAGACGCGGGAACAGCACATCCGGCGGGAGAAGGCGACGTCGAACATCTGCACCGCGCAGGTGCTGCTGGCGGTCATGGCCTCGATGTACGCCGTGTATCACGGCCCCGACGGCCTGCGGGAGATCGCCCGGGCGGTCGCCGCCCGCGCCTCCTCACTCGCGGACGCGCTCACGTCGACCGGCGCCGAGCTCGTGCACGACGCGTTCTTCGACACGGTGCGCGTGCGCGTGCCGGGCCGCGCGGCGGCGATCGTGGCGGACGCGCACGGCCGCGGCATCCAGCTGCTTCTCGTCGACGACGACACCGTGGGCGTCTCGGTCGATGAGACCACCACCGCAGCCGACCTCGACGCGGTCGTGCAGGCGTTCGGGGGAGCGGCGGGCGCGGCGCGCGCCGGCGCGCTGGGAGTTTCCGCGCACCTGCCGGCATCGCTGTCGCGCATCGACGAGTTCCTCACGCACGAGGTGTTCCACGCGCACCGTTCCGAGACGCAGATGATGCGGTACCTCAAGAGCCTCGCCGATCGCGACTACGCGCTCGACCGCGGCATGATCCCGCTCGGCTCGTGCACGATGAAGCTCAACGCGGCCACCGAGATGGCGGCGGTCTCGTGGCCCGAGTTCGCGAAGATCCACCCGTTCGCGCCCGCCGAGGACGTCGAGGGCTACCTCGAGCTGGTCACGCAGCTCGAGGGCTGGCTCGCCGAGCTCACCGGCTACGACGCCGTCTCGCTGCAGCCGAACGCCGGCTCGCAGGGCGAGCTCGCCGGGCTCCTCGCGATCCGCGGCTACCACCTGTCTCGCGGCGACCTCTCGCGCACCGTGTGTCTCATCCCGTCGTCCGCACACGGCACGAATGCGGCATCCGCGGTGCTCGCCGGCATGAGCGTGGTCGTGGTCGCGTGCGACGACGCGGGCAACGTCGACCTCGACGACCTGCGCGCGAAGATCGCGCTGCACGCCGATGCGCTCTCCGCGCTGATGATCACCTACCCGTCGACCCACGGTGTGTATGAGCACGACGTGCTCGCGATCACCCAGGCGGTTCACGACGCGGGCGGTCAGGTCTACATCGACGGTGCCAACCTCAACGCGCTGCTCGGATTCGCGCGGTTCGGCGACCTCGGCGGCGACGTGTCCCACCTGAACCTGCACAAGACGTTCGCGATCCCGCACGGCGGGGGCGGCCCCGGAGTCGGGCCCGTCGCCGCCAAGGCGCACCTCGCACCGTTCCTGCCGTCGCACGACCAGGCGCAGCGCCACGAGCACGCCGGCGGGTTCACCTTCGACGGCGGAGCGATCTCCGCGGCGCCCTACGGTTCCGCCTCGATCCTGCCCATCTCGTGGGCATACGTGCGGATGCTGGGGCCCGAGGGCCTGCGCGACGCCACCTCGCACGCCGTGCTCGCCGCCAACTACGTCGCTCAGCGCCTGCGGGCGCACTATCCGGTGCTGTACACGGGCGCGAACGGGCTCGTGGCGCACGAGTGCATCCTCGACCTGCGGCCGTTGCGAGACGAGACCGGCGTGACCGTCGACGACGTCGCGAAGCGGCTGATCGACTACGGCTTCCACGCGCCGACCATGTCGTTCCCCGTCGCGGGCACGCTCATGGTCGAGCCGACCGAGTCGGAGGATGTCGCCGAGCTCGACCGCTTCATCGAGGCGATGATCTCCATCAAGGCGGAGGCGATCGCCGTGGGCGCGGGCGAATGGCCCGCCGACGACAATCCGCTCGTGAACGCGCCCCACACGGCGCAGGCGGTCATCGCGGGGGAGTGGGAGCATCCCTACTCGCGGGAGTTGGCGGTCTACCCCGTGGCATCCCTCGTGCGCGGCAAGTACTGGCCGCCGGTGCGCCGCATCGACAACGCCTTCGGCGACCGCAACCTGGTGTGCGCCTGCCCGCCCGTGGAGGCGTTCGCCTGACCGCTGCGTCGGCGCGGCCGCGGCCGCGCCGACGCAGCGGTCAGGCGAACGCCTCCACGGGCGGGCAGGCGCACACCAGGTTGCGGTCGCCGAAGGCGTTGTCGATGCGGCGCACCGGCGGCCAGTACTTGCCGCGCACGAGGGATGCCACGGGGTAGACCGCCAACTCCCGCGAGTAGGGATGCTCCCACTCCCCCGCGATGACCGCCTGCGCCGTGTGGGGCGCGTTCACGAGCGGATTGTCGTCGGCGGGCCATTCGCCCGCGCCCACGGCGATCGCCTCCGCCTTGATGGAGATCATCGCCTCGATGAAGCGGTCGAGCTCGGCGACATCCTCCGACTCGGTCGGCTCGACCATGAGCGTGCCCGCGACGGGGAACGACATGGTCGGCGCGTGGAAGCCGTAGTCGATCAGCCGCTTCGCGACGTCGTCGACGGTCACGCCGGTCTCGTCTCGCAACGGCCGCAGGTCGAGGATGCACTCGTGCGCCACGAGCCCGTTCGCGCCCGTGTACAGCACCGGATAGTGCGCCCGCAGGCGCTGAGCGACGTAGTTGGCGGCGAGCACGGCGTGCGAGGTGGCGTCGCGCAGGCCCTCGGGCCCCAGCATCCGCACGTATGCCCACGAGATGGGCAGGATCGAGGCGGAACCGTAGGGCGCCGCGGAGATCGCTCCGCCGTCGAAGGTGAACCCGCCGGCGTGCTCGTGGCGCTGCGCCTGGTCGTGCGACGGCAGGAACGGTGCGAGGTGCGCCTTGGCGGCGACGGGCCCGACTCCGGGGCCGCCCCCGCCGTGCGGGATCGCGAACGTCTTGTGCAGGTTCAGGTGGGACACGTCGCCGCCGAGGTCGCCGAACCGCGCGAATCCGAGCAGCGCGTTGAGGTTGGCACCGTCGATGTAGACCTGACCGCCCGCGTCGTGAACCGCCTGGGTGATCGCGAGCACGTCGTGCTCATACACACCGTGGGTCGACGGGTAGGTGATCATCAGCGCGGAGAGCGCATCGGCGTGCAGCGCGATCTTCGCGCGCAGGTCGTCGAGGTCGACGTTGCCCGCGTCGTCGCACGCGACCACGACCACGCTCATGCCGGCGAGCACCGCGGATGCCGCATTCGTGCCGTGTGCGGACGACGGGATGAGACACACGGTGCGCGAGAGGTCGCCGCGAGACAGGTGGTAGCCGCGGATCGCGAGGAGCCCGGCGAGCTCGCCCTGCGAGCCGGCGTTCGGCTGCAGCGAGACGGCGTCGTAGCCGGTGAGCTCGGCGAGCCAGCCCTCGAGCTGCGTGACCAGCTCGAGGTAGCCCTCGACGTCCTCGGCGGGCGCGAACGGGTGGATCTTCGCGAACTCGGGCCACGAGACCGCCGCCATCTCGGTGGCCGCGTTGAGCTTCATCGTGCACGAGCCGAGCGGGATCATGCCGCGGTCGAGCGCGTAGTCGCGATCGGCGAGGCTCTTGAGGTACCGCATCATCTGCGTCTCGGAACGGTGCGCGTGGAACACCTCGTGCGTGAGGAACTCGTCGATGCGCGACAGCGATGCCGGCAGGTGCGCGGAAACTCCCAGCGCGCCGGCGCGCGCCGCGCCCGCCGCTCCCCCGAACGCCTGCACGACCGCGTCGAGGTCGGCTGCGGTGGTGGTCTCATCGACCGAGACGCCCACGGTGTCGTCGTCGACGAGAAGCAGCTGGATGCCGCGGCCGTGCGCGTCCGCCACGATCGCCGCCGCGCGGCCCGGCACGCGCACGCGCACCGTGTCGAAGAACGCGTCGTGCACGAGCTCGGCGCCGGTCGACGTGAGCGCGTCCGCGAGTGAGGAGGCGCGGGCGGCGACCGCCCGGGCGATCTCCCGCAGGCCGTCGGGGCCGTGATACACGGCGTACATCGAGGCCATGACCGCCAGCAGCACCTGCGCGGTGCAGATGTTCGACGTCGCCTTCTCCCGCCGGATGTGCTGTTCCCGCGTCTGCAGCGACAGCCGGTAGGCGGGGTGGCCCGCGGCATCCTGCGACACACCCACCAGGCGACCCGGAAGCTGGCGCTCGAGACCCGCCCGCACCGCCATGTAGCCGGCGTGGGGTCCGCCGAAGCCGAGCGGCACGCCGAAGCGCTGGGTCGTGCCGACCGCGACGTCGGCGCCGAGAGATCCCGGCGAGCGCAGCAGGGTGAGGGCGAGGAGGTCCGCCGCGACGACGACCTTTCCGCCCGCGGCCTGCACGGCGGCGATGGCCTCGGTGGGGTCCCACACGCGGCCGGATGCCCCGGGGTATTGGATGAACGCGCCGAACACGTCGATGTCGGCGGGCGGCGGCGACTGGTCGAAGCTCGTCTCGTGCAGGTCGATGCCGACCGCGGCGGCACGGTGCGCCAGCAGCGACTTGGTCTGCGGCAGTGCGTCGGCGTCGACGAGGAACACCGTCGAGCGGGACTTCGAGGCCCGGCGCGCGAGCAGCATGCCCTCGACGACGGCCGTGGACTCGTCGAGCATCGACGCGTTGGCCGTGTCGAGCCCGGTGAGGTCGGCGACCATCGTCTGGAAGTTGATGAGCGCCTCGAGGCGACCCTGGGAGATCTCGGGCTGGTATGGCGTGTAGGCCGTGTACCAGGACGGGTTCTCGAACACGTTGCGCGCGATGACCGACGGCGTGTTCGTGTCGTAATAGCCGAGCCCGATCATGGGTCGCAGCACCCGATTGCGCGCAGCGAGCCCGCGCAACTCCGCGAGCGTCTCCTGCTCGGTCGCCGCGGACGGCAGGGCCGCCAGCGTCTCGCGAGGGGTGAGGATGGCGACGGGCACCGCGGCTCGCACGACGGCATCGGCGTCGGCGTAGCCGAGCGCCTGCGCGAGGCGTGCGCTGTCGCCGGCCGTGCCGATGTGGCGGGAGCGGAAGGCGTCGCTCACGCAGCGCCGCCGGTCAGCTCGTCGTAGGCGGCGCGATCGAGGAGCCCCTCGATCGCCTCACCATCGAGCTCGACCCGCACGAGCCACGCCGCGAAGGCGTCGGCGTTCACGAGCGCCGGGTCGCTGTCGACGTCGCCGTTCACCTCGATGACGCGGCCGGACACGGGCGCGTAGAGCTCGCCGACCGACTTCGTCGACTCGATCTCGCCGCACACCTGGCCGGCGGTCACCGTGCCATCGATGGCGGGGAGCTCGACGAACACCACGTCGCCGAGCTTCTCGGCGGCGTAGTCCGTGATGCCGAAGGTGGCGACATCCCCTTCGATGAGCACCCATTCGTGCTCGGCGGTGTACTTGAGTGCGTCGCGGTCGGTCATGCGTTCCTCCGATAGAAGGGCGGGGTGGTCACGGTGGCGGGGATGAGAGTGCCGCGCACGTCGATCGCGAGAGCCGTGCCGGGGGCGGCGTGCGCGGGCGAGACGTAGGCGAGTGCGATCGGGTGTCCGAGCGTGGGGCTGAGCGCGCCGGAGGTGATCTCTCCGACCGCGTCGCCGTCGGGCGTGCGCACCTCGTAGCCGGCGCGGCCGGCGCGCCTGCCCTCGGCGACCAGCCCGACGAGCACCGGGCGATCGGTGAGGTCGGCGGCCTCGAGCGCGGCCTTTCCGACGAAGTCGGGCTTGTCGAGCACGGGCACGCGGCCGAGACCGGCCTGCGCGGGCAGGGTGTCGAGCGTCAGCTCGTGGCCGTAGAGCGGCATGCCGGCCTCGAGGCGCAGCGTGTCGCGGGCGGCGAGCCCGGCGGGCACGAGCCCGACCGGCTCGCCCGCGACAAGGAGGGCGTCCCAGAGCCGCGCCGCGATGCCGACGGGGGCGAGGAGCTCGAAGCCGTCTTCACCCGTGTACCCGGTGCGCAGCACCAGCACGTCGGCGTCGAAGGCGCGCGCCCGCGACCACGCGTAGTACTTCAGGTCGGCGACCGGGGGCGCGACATCCGTCAACTCGTCGAGGGCGGCGAGCACCTCGACGGCGCGCGGGCCCTGCACCGCCAGCAGGGCATAGTCGTCACTGACGTCGGCGACGGATGCCGCGAACTCCCCCACCCGCTCGGCGAGCGCCGCGGCGACGGGCCCGCGGTTGCCCGCGTTCGCGATCACGAGGAACCGCTCGTCGGCGAGTCGATAGACGATCAGGTCGTCGATGACGCCGCCCGACGGGGCGAGCAGCAGCGAGTACTTCGCCTTGCCGATCGCGAGGGCAGACAGGCGGCCGGCGAGCGCGGCGTCGAGGTAGGCGCCGGCATCCGCGCCGACGACGTCGAACTCGGCCATGTGCGAGATGTCGAACAGGCCCGCCGCCTCGCGCACCGCGCGGTGCTCGGCGAGATCGGACGAGTAGCGCACCGGCATGAGCCAGCCGCCGAAGTCGGTGAACGAGGCACCGAGGGCGTCGTGACGGGCGTGCAGCGCCGTCGTGCGGGATGTGGAGGTGGGGTCGGTCATGAGTTCTCCCGTGCAGGGGCGGGCGACCGTCAATCGACGGTCTCGAACTCCCCCTCTGTCATCGGCCTGAGAGCTTGCTCGCGGCATCCGTCACAGAGTCGGATGCCGCGGCTTTCACCGTCGGCGGACGCGTATGCGTCGCTTTCCAGAGCGGCCCGACCGGGGCGGTACGGCTACCTGAGAGATTGGCGGGGAGGCTTGCTCCTTCGGTGCCCGTCGCCGGCTGCGACGGAGCTCTCCCGCTACGGTCACGGGGCCTTGTTGACTTGTGCGGCCAGCTTAGCGGCACCGGTGCGCTCAGCGGATGCAGGCGCCCGACGACACGGTCTGCTGCATGCTCTCCGCCTGGGCGACCACCGAGGTCAGCTCGGCGGTGGTCATCGCGTAGCCGACGTTGGGGTCGCTGTCGCTGCGGGCGAAGACGATGCCCACAGCCCGTCCCGACGCGTCGAGGAGCGGCCCGCCGGAGTTGCCGGGCCGCACCACGGCGTCCAGGGCGTAGATGTCGCGCACGTCCGATCCGCTCCCGTAGATGTCGGGCACCCGCGCCTCTCCCACGCTCGTGACCGAGGCGTTCCCCGACGTGAACGGGCCGCCATAGGGATAACCCTGCACGACGGCGGCGGCGCCGGCGGTGAGTGTCGCGCCGAGCGGGATGGCTGCGGCATCCAGCCCGTCGGTCGCGATGACCGCGATGTCGTTGTGCGGATCGTCGTACACGATGCGACCCTCGACGGCGGCGCGACCCGGGAGCTCCACGATGGGGTTCGTGACTCCGGCGACGACATGCGCGTTGGTGACGACACGGTCCGGAGCGATCACGAAGCCGGATCCCGTGGAGGTCTCGCTGCACGCATAGGCCGTGCCCGAGATACGGGCGACCGACTGCGCGGCGGCGTTGAGTGCCGGGTCGGCGAGGTCGATCGGGGCGGCGGCGGGTGCGGTGGCGGCTCCGTCGAGCAGCGCCCCGAACTGCGGCAGCCCGTCGCTGAGCACCCCCTGGCGCAGCTGCGCGAGGGCCTGCGACAGCGGGCTCGGGGTGAGATCGTCGATCGTGCGCAGCACCGTCGACGACGCGACGGCAGGGGCGAGCACGGGCGTGCCCGTCACCACCACGCTCTGCCCCACGAGCGAGATCGCGAGGGCGGCGACGACGACGCTCAGCGCGCCTCCCAGGACGCGATCGACGATGCCGAGGCGCAGGCGGTCGACGCCGCGCCGCAGGCGCATGCCGATGGCGCCGCCGAGCGTGCCGCCCGCGAACAGGAGCGCGATGCCCGCCGCGAGCACGATGAGTCCGCGCCACTGGGACCACGGCACAACGCCCGACAGCAGCGGCAGCAGCCACCACGCGGCGGCGCCCGCCGCCACGACGCCGAGCAGTGCACCGGCGCTCGCGAGAAGACCCCGGGCGATGCCACCGGCGAGCGCGCCGATGAGCAGGAGCACCGCGATCACATCGACGACGAGCGACATGGATGCCTCCTCCTCCCCCGCCTGGATGTCTCACGGTACGACGGATCCGCTGGGAATCGTCCCGGTTTGCCTTCGAGTCATCGAGACTCTAAGATCGCTTCTGGTCATCATGACACTAACCATCCGTTCCGAGAGCGCCGCGTCGGCACCGTCCCCGTCGGACCCGACGCGCGTCGCCGTGTCGACCGTGATCTTCACCCTGCGGCGGCCCGACGGGTGCGACCTGCCCGTGCTCTCCCTGCCGCTCGTGCGCCGCACCCGTGACCCGTACGGCGACTTCTGGGCCCTCCCCGGCGGATGGCTCGACGCCGACGAGGAGCTGGAGGATGCGGCATCCCGCACCCTCGGCGAGACGACCGGCCTCGCCGCGAGCTACCTCGAGCAGCTCTACGCCTTCGGCGCCATCGACCGCTCCCCCTCGCGGGTCATCTCGATCGTCTACTGGGCGCTGCTGCGCTCCGACGACGTCGACGCTCAGCTGGCCGCGCACCTCGCCGCCGGCGACGCCCCCGAGAACGTCGAGTGGTTCGACGCCGCCCACCTGCCGACCCTCGCCTTCGACCACAACGCGATCGTCGACTACGCCCTGTGGCGCCTGCGCAACAAGGTGGGCTACAGCCGCATCGCCCACGGCTTCCTGCCCGGATCGTTCACGCTCGCTGAGCTGCGCGAGGTGTACGAGGCGATCCTCGAGCGCCGCCTGGACCCTGCCAACTTCCGCCGCCAGGTGGAGGGCTCCGGAACCCTCATCCCCACCGACGACTTCCGCACGGGCAGCCATCGACCGGCGCGCCTGTACCGGTACAACCACGACGTCGAGCTCTCCGATCGCGGGCCGCTCGGCACCGCCCCGCCCGCTTCTCGCGAACAGTCAGCCACACCGCACACCCCGAAGGAGGCGCGATGAGCGCCGTCAACATCGCCCTGCGCCCGCGCGACGAGATCGATCCGTCGGTCGACCACGTCATCCAGTCGCTCGTCTCCGGCGGATCCGCCGACGCGACCTGCACGACCGACCTCGCGGCCGGCCCGTGGACGTTCGACGTGAGCGAGGGCTACGGGCCCGGTGCCTCGATGGGTGACGTCATCCCCACCGGGTCACCCCGCCAGGGCTCGCTGCCGCAGGAGTACCGCGACGCCGACCCGGCCGATCTGGATGACCGCATCCGTGCGGCGAAGCAGATGCTCGGCGACCGCGTCGTCGTACTCGGCCACTTCTACCAGCGCGAGGAGGTCGTGCGGCACGCCGACTACGTCGGCGACTCGTTCCAGCTCGCGACCGCCGCGAAAGCCCACCCCGACGCCGAGGCGATCGTGTTCTGCGGCGTGCACTTCATGGCCGAGACCGCCGACCTCCTCTCCGGAGCGGACCAGGCCGTCATCCTCCCGAACCTCGCCGCCGGCTGCTCGATGGCCGACATGGCCGACATCGATCAGGTCGAGGAGTGCTGGGAGCAGTTGGCTGAGATCTACGGCGACATGGATGCCGCGGACGCCGACGGGCTCGTGCCGGTCATCCCGGTCACCTATATGAACTCGTCCGCCGCGATCAAGGGATTCGTCGGCCGCCACGGCGGCATCGTCTGCACGTCGTCGAACGCGCGCACGGTGCTCGAGTGGGCGTTCGAGCGCGGACGCCGCGTGCTGTTCTTCCCCGACCAGCACCTCGGCCGCAACACGGCCAAGGCCATGGGTGTGCCCCTCGCGCAGATGCCGATGTGGAATCCGAACCGTCCCCTCGGCGGCTCGAACGCCGACGAGCTCGCGGATGCCCGCGTCATCCTCTGGCACGGGTTCTGCTCGGTGCACCGTCGCTTCTCGGTCGCCCAGATCGACAAGGCGCGTGCCGAGCACCCCGGCGTGCGCGTGATCGTGCATCCCGAGTGCCCGATGGACGTCGTCGATGCGGCCGACGAGGCCGGATCGACCGACTACATCCGCAAGGCGATCGAGGCGGCGACCGAGCCCACGACGTTCGCGATCGGCACCGAGGTCAACCTCGTGCAGCGCCTCGCCGCCCAGCACCCGCAGCACGAGATCTTCTGCCTCGACCCGGTCGTGTGCCCGTGCTCGACGATGTACCGCATCCACCCCGGCTACCTCGCCTGGACACTCGAGTCCCTGGTCGCGGGAGAGGTCGTCAACCGCATCACGGTGCCGGGCGACGTCGCCGACCCCGCCCGCATCGCGCTCGAGCGCATGCTCGCGGCGAAGCCGCCGGCAGGACGCGTCGAGACGCCGGGGAGCGCGCGGTGAGCCGCAGCATCCACGCCGTCGTCGTCGGCAGCGGCATCGCGGGTCTCACCGTCGCGCGCGACGCCGCCCGCGTGGGGGTGCGGGTCACCCTCGTCACGAAGGACGAGCTGGCCCACGCGAACACCCGATACGCCCAGGGCGGCATCGCGGGCGTCATGTTCGACGACGACAGCGTCGAGGACCACATCGCCGACACCCTCACCGCCGGCGCGGGCCTCGGCGACCCCGCGGCCGTGCGTGTGCTGGCGACCGAGGGGCCGGCGCGCATCCGCGAGCTGATCGGGCTCGGCGTCGCCTTCGACCGGGATGCCGCCGGGTCGCTGCGCAAGGGACTCGAAGCCGCGCACTCCTACCCCCGCGTGCTGCACGCGGGGGGAGACGCGACGGGTGCCGAGATCGAGCGGGCGCTGGTCGCGGCCGTGCGGGCGTCGGGTGTGGAGATCGTCGAGCACGCGTTCCTCGTGGACCTCGTCGTCGCGCACGGGCGTGTGAGCGGCGTCGAGCTGCAGCAGGGCGATGCCCGCCGCACGATTCACGCCGATGCCGTGGTGCTCGCGACCGGCGGCGCCGGCCAGCTCTTCGCGCACACCACCAACCCCGTGGTCGCCACGGCCGACGGCATCGCCGCCGCTCTGCGCGCGGGGGCCGCTGTCGCCGATCTCGAGTTCGTGCAGTTCCACCCGACCGTGCTCGCCACCGGTGACGCGTTCCTCGTGTCGGAGGCCGTGCGCGGCGAGGGCGCGACCCTCATCGACCAGGACGGCCGGCGCTTCGCGTTCGATGCGCACCCCGACGGCGAGCTGGCCCCGCGCGACGTCGTCGCCCGGGCGATCGCCGCCCGCATGGCGGCGCAGGGAGGCGCGCCGGTCGCGCTCGACGCGACCCGGCTGCACGCACCCGGCACGGCCGCCTTCCTCGCCGGACGGTTCCCCACGATCGATGCCGCCGTGCGCGAGCGCGGCCTCGACTGGGCGCGGGAACCCATCCCGGTGACGCCCGCGGCGCACTACCTCATGGGCGGCGTCGTGACCGACCTCGACGGCCGCACCACCCTGCCCGGCCTCTACGCCGTCGGCGAGACGGCCCGCACCGGGGTGCACGGCGCGAACCGACTGGCCTCGAACTCGCTGCTCGAGGGCGCCGTCTTCGGCGCGCGCGCCGCGGCGGCTCTGACCACAGACGCGGATGCCGCGTGGCCCGCGCCGGCACTCCCGGCGGCGCCCGCACCGCTCGAGACCGCCGCGCCCGCCGCCGACGCCCCACCGTTCACGCGCGCCGCGCTGCAGGAGCTGCTGTGGCAGCACGCCGGTCTCGTGCGCGACGACCGCGGGCTCGCGCGAGCGGCATCCGTGCTCGCCGCGTGGTCGCTGCCGCACGCCGCCGCATCGTCGGTCGCCGGATGCGAGGACGAGAACCTGCTGCAGGTCGCCGTCGCGCTCGTCGCGGCTGCGCGTGCGCGCACTGTCTCGGTCGGGGCGCACTTCCGCGCCGACGCGGACCCGGCCGCAGCGGCGGACGCCGCGGCATCCGTCACCGAGGTCGTCGCATGCTGACCGCCCGCACCATCGACCGCATCGTCACGCTTGCGCTCGACGAGGACGCCCCGTGGGGCGACCTCACCAGCGAGACGCTGATCCCCGCCGACGCGGTCGCGACAGCCGACCTCGTCGCGCGCGAGGACGGCGTCTTCGCCGGAGGCGAGGTGTTCGCGGCCGCCTTCCGGCTGACCGACCCGGCCATCGAGGTGGGTCTGCACGTCGCCGACGGCGGCCGGTTCATCGCCGGACGCCGGCTCGCGACGGTGACCGGGCCGGCGCGGGGCGTGCTCACCGCCGAGCGCATCGGGCTCAACTTCGCGCAGCGCATGTCGGGCATTGCCACCCTCACCGCACGCTACGTCGACGCGATCGCGGGCACCGGTGCGCGCATCGTCGACACCCGCAAGACGACCCCGCTGCTGCGTGCGTTCGAGCGCCACGCGGTGGCCGCCGGCGGCGGGCACAACCACCGGTTCTCGCTGTCCGACGCGGTCATGGCCAAGGACAACCATCTGGGCGTGCTGACCGCGACCGGGGCCGATCTCACCGACGCGCTCCGCGAGGCGATCGCGAGGCTCCCCCACACCGCGCACGTCGAGGTCGAGGTCGACCGCGTCGACCAGATCGAGGCCGTCGTCGCGGCGGGGATCGGCACGATCATGCTCGACAACTTCACCGTCGACCAGCTGCGCGAGGGTGTCGCCACCGTCGCCGGACGGGCGCGGATCGAGGCGTCCGGCGGGGTGAGCCTCGACACCGTGCGGCAGATCGCTGAGACCGGTGTCGACGTCATCTCGGTCGGCGCGCTCACCCACTCGGCGCGCGCGCTCGACCTCGGGCTCGACCTGCGCATCGACCTCGGGCGATGAGCGGGCTCTACCTCGACAACGCCGCGACCACGCCCGTGCGCCGCGAGGTGCTCGAGGCCATGGCACCGTTCCTCACGAGCGTGTTCGGCAACCCGTCGAGCCACCACGAGCTCGGCGATGCGGCGGCCCGCGCGCTCGACGACGCGCGGCGCCGGGTCGCCGCGGTGCTCGGCATGCGCGCGGGCGACATCACGTTCACCTCGGGCGGCACCGAGGGCAACAACCTCGCCCTCAAGGGCATCGCGATCGCCGCGGCATCCGCGCGCGGCGCGCGCCACGTGATCACGACTCCCATCGAGCACGAGTCGATCCTCGAGTCGGCGCGCTACCTGCGCCGGGTGCACGGGTTCGACGTCGACCTGGTGCCGGTCGACGAGACAGGACGCGTCGACCCAGCGGAGCTCACCGCCCTGCTGCGCGACGACACCGCGGTCGTCAGCATCGGGTACGCGAACAACGAGATCGGCACCGTGCAGGATGCCGGGGCCCTCGCCGCAGCGACCCGCACGGCGGGCGTACCCCTGCACCTCGACGCCGTGCAGGCCGCGGGGTGGCTGCCTCTCGCCGGCACGGGCGCCGACGCGCTCGTCATCGCCGGGCACAAGCTCGGTGCGCCGAAGGGAACCGGGGTGGCGGCGATCCGCGGGCGCGTTCCCGTCGAGCCGCTGCTGCACGGCGGCGGGCAGGAGCGCGGGCGGCGCAGCGGCACCGAGAACGTCGCGGGCGCCGTGGCGATCGCAACCGCCCTCGAGCTCGCCGAGGCCGAGCGCGAGGCCTCTGCCGCGCGCGTCGCCGCGCTGCGCGACGAGTTCGTCGCCGCCGCCCTCGTGCGGCTGCCGCAGGCGCGCCTCACCGGCGACCCCGTGCATCGACTGCCCGGCACCGCGAGCTTCACCTTCGCCGGCACGAGCGGCGAGGCAGTGCTGCTCGAGCTCGAACGCCGCGGCGTCGTCACCTCGAGCGGCTCGGCATGCGCCGCGGGCAGCGACGAGCCCTCGCACGTGCTGCTCGCCCTCGGGGTCGACCCGGTCGTCGCGCAGACCTCCGTGCGGTTCACGTTCGACCATCACGGTCACATCGACCCCCAATATCTCGCGAACGCGCTCACCTCCGCCGTGGCCGCCGTAGGATCGGCCGGGTGAGTTCCCCGGCGGTGACCGTCATCGTTCCCGGTTTCGACGTCGCCGCCTACGCCGATGAGGCGCTGGCCTCGCTGCGTGCGCAGACCCGAGACGACTGGCGTGCGGTGCTCGTCGACGACGGCTCGAGCGATGCGACCGGGGCGATCTACGCGGCGGCCGCGGCATCCGACCATCGCTTCGAGGTGATCACGCACCACCGTCAGCGCGGCCTCGCCGCCGCGCGCAACACCGGTCTCGACGCCGTCACGACGCCGTACGTCGCCTTCCTCGACTCCGACGACCGCTACACCCCCGCAGCCCTCGAGACGATGCTCGGCACGCTCGAGGAATCCGGCAGCGATCTCGCGATCGGCGCCTACGTGCGCCTGCGCCCGCAACCCGGCGGCGGGTATGCGAGCGGACCCGTGCAGCCCTGGGTGAGCGCCGCGACCGCGCCCGCCCGCCGCGGCGTGACGCTCGCGGAGCACCCCGAGGCATCCGGCAACATCGTGGCCTGGTCGAAAGTGTCCCGCGCCGACTTCTGGCAACGCACCGGGCTGCGCTTTCCTGAGGGACGCCTCTACGAGGACCAGCAGGTCGCGCAGCGCATGTACACGCTCGCCCGCGCATTCGACACGGTTCCCGACGTGATCGTGGAGTGGCGCGAGCGGGCCGACGGAACCTCCATCACCCAGCACGAGAGCACGCTCGGGGTGCTGCGGGACTGCCTCGACGCGATGGCCGCGGGGCTGGCCGTGCTCGACGACGCGGGTCAGCACGCCGCCGCCGACGCCCGCGTGCGACTGATGCTCACGATGGATGTGCCGCGTCTCGCGCGCATCGCCGAGACGCATCCGGATGCCGCCTACCGCCGCGCCCTCGGAGAGTTCACCCGTGCGCTCACCGCGCGCAGCAGCGAGCGCGAGGACGGCCGCGAGGCATCCGTCGCCGCGACCTGGTGACGCTCAGACGGGCCTGTCCGCGTCGAGGTCGGTGACCGCCGCGAGCTGCTGGGCGGCGAGCGCCGCGTAGAGCCCACCGGCCGCGAGCAGCGACTCGTGCGTGCCCGACTCCACGATGCGACCGCGCTCGACCACGTGGATGACGTCGGAGGCGATGACCGTCGACAGCCGGTGCGCGACGGTGATGGTCGTGCGCCCGCGCGCCGCGGTGTCGAGGGCCTCCTGCACGATGCGCTCGGACACCGTGTCGAGTGCCGAGGTGGCCTCGTCGAGCAGCAGCACCGGCGGATCCTTCAGCAGCACGCGCGCGATCGCGATGCGCTGCTTCTCACCGCCCGACAGCCGGTACCCGCGTTCGCCCACGACGGTGTCGTAGCCGTGCTCGAAGCCCTCGATGACGTGATGGATGTTGGCCGCGCGGCAGGCCGCCTCGAGCTCGGCGTCGGTCGCCTCCGGCTTCGCGTAGCGAAGGTTGTCACGGATGGTCGCGTGGAAGAGGTACGTCTCCTGCGACACGATGCCGATGTCGTCGATGATCGCGGCGTGCCGCAGGTCGCGCACGTCGGCGCCCGCGAACCGCACCGTGCCACCCGTGGCCTCGTAGAGCCGCGGCGTGAGGTAGAGGATCGTGGTCTTGCCGGCCCCCGACGGCCCGACGAATGCGACGTGCTGGCCGGGCTCGACGGTGAACGAGACGTCGTCGAGCGTCGGGCGCGCTTCGCTCGACGAGTCGGGGTAGCGGAACGACACCCCCTCGAAGCGCACCTCGCCGCGCGGGCCCGGCGCCTCCGCGACGCCGATCGCCCCCGGCCGGTCGCGGATCGCGGGCGTGAGGTCGAGGTACTCGAAGATGCGCGCGAACACCGCGCCCGAGGTCTGCAGGTCGAGGGTCACGCGCATGAGGCCCATGAGCGGCTGCAGCAGCCGGGCCTGCACGGTGGCGAACGCGACGATGGTGCCCGCCGTGATCGTGTCGGCCCCGCCGCCGATCAGAAGGCCCGCGACCAGGTAGATGACGGCCGGCACGCTCGCCATGATGACGCCGACGAGCGAGAAGAAGCCCTGTCCGCTCATCGCCTGTCGCACCTGCAGGCGCACCTGGTTGGCGTTCTCCTCGCGGAAGCGCCCCAGCTCGTCGCCCTGACGGTTGAACGACTTCGAGAGCAGGATGCCGCTCACACTCAGGCTCTCCTGCGTGATGGCGGTCAGCTCCGAGAGCGACTCCTGCGTCTGGCCGGCGATGCGCGCGCGCACCTGGCCGACCCGCCGCTGCACGACGGCCAGCACCGGCATCAGGACGACCGCGATCACCGTCAGGCGCGGGTCGATCAGCACCATCGCGACGATGGAGGCGACCACCGTCACCGTATTGCCGAGCACGCTCGTCACGGTGTTGGTGAGCACCGACGACACGGCGCCGACGTCGTTCTGCAGACGCGACTGGATGACGCCCGTCTTGGTGCGGGTGAAGAAGGCCAACTCCATGGCCTGCAGGTGGTCGAACATGCGCACGCGCAGGTCGCCGGTGACGGCGTTTCCGACGGTGGCGGTGAGCCACGTCTGCCAGAAGTTCAGCGCCGCCGAGAGCAGGAAGAGCGCGACAGTGATCGAGACGAGCTCGACGAGCAACGGGATGCGGGGTCCGCCTCCGGAGGTCGGGAACAGGGCGTCGTCGAAGATGCGCTGCACGATCAGCGGCGGGATGACCGCGACGGCCGCACCGAGCAGCACGGCGACGATCGTGAGTGCCAGGCGCGCGCGATACGGCCGGAACAGCTCGGCGACCCGGCGCCCGAGGTGGGCGATCTTCGGCGCCGACGCGTTGGCCCTGCGCTGCGCGTCCTGGTCGACCCCGCGGAAGCCCGCCGGCCGCGGGCCCATGCCGGTGGCCATCCCCATGCCCATGCCGCCGCCACCGCCTCCGTGGCCCATACCCATCGCCATCAGCGGGTCACCCGAGGCTCGAGACGAGGTTGATGACCGTCGCGAGGATCACGGCGCCGAAGAGGTAGGCGAGCATGGTCTGCGCGATCACGATGCGCCGCACCTCGTTGGTCGTCACGTTGGTGTCGGCGACCTGGTAGGTCATGCCGAGCCCGAAGGCGAAGTACGCGAAGTCGGTGTACATCGGCGGCTCCTCCTGATTGAACTGGATGCCGCCGATCGGCTCGGTGTAGTAGACGTGCGCGACCCGCAGCATGTAGTCCACCTGGATGAGCAGCCAGGATGCCGCGACGCTGACGACGCTGATGCCGGCAAGGGCCAACGCCTCCCACCCGCTGGCATTGCGTGCCTCGACCACGACCACGCCGACGGCGCCCAGGCTGACGAGGCTGCCGACGACGGCGATCAGCCGGGCCGTGCGTCGACCCGGGTCCTCGGCCGTCGCGTGCGCTCGGGTGTCCGCGGCATCCATCGACCACGTCGCGACCAGCACCCAGGTCGTCTGCACGATGGCGAGCACCGCCCAGGCCGAGAGGATGCCGGCCGCCCACCCCTGCAACAGGCCCACGACGATCCCTCCCGCCAGGCCCGCGACGATCGACACGACCGCCCGCACCCGCACCGAGGCGAGCTGTCGTGAATCTGCCATGCACTCATCGTGCCACCAGTCGGGAATGGGATGTCTGTGACCACCGTTACGCTCATCACACGCCCGTCGCACTCTCGACGATGACGTCCCCGCCCACAGCCCCGAGACGAGGAACGCCCATGGCATCCACCGACACCATCCCCTCCGCACCGGCATCCATTACGCCTCAGGCGCAGCGCGTCATCTGGCTGCTCCTGGGTGCCGCGTTCGTGGCGATCCTCAACGAGACCACGATGGGCGTGGCGATCGACCACCTCATCGACGACCTCTCGATCACGGCGTCCGCCGCACAGTGGCTGACGACCGCCTTCATGCTCACGATGGCCGTGGTCATCCCGATCACCGGCTTCCTGCTGCGCCGTCTGACGACACGTGTGATCTTCGTGACGGCGATGAGTCTCTTCTCGCTCGGCACCCTGGTCGCCTTCCTCGCTCCCGGTTTCGAGGTGCTGCTGGTCGCACGCGTCATTCAGGCGTCCGGCACGGCGATCATGATGCCGCTGCTCATGACGACGCTCATGACCGTCGTGCCGGCGCACGAGCGCGGTCGCATGATGGGTCGCGTCAGCATCGTCATGGCGCTTGCGCCCGCCCTCGGCCCGACTCTGGCTGGAGTCATCCTCGACACGCTCGGCTGGCGCTGGATCTTCGGCGTCGTGCTGCCGATCGCGATCGTCGCACTCGTCGTCGGCGCGCTGTGGATCCGCAACGTCGGCGAGCAGTCGCACGCCCGCATCGACGCCCTGTCTGTCGTGCTGTCGGCGTTCGGCTTCGGCGGCCTCGTCTACGGCCTCAGCCAGATCGGCGGCGAGGGCGGGGCGGCATCGAGCCCGTCGGCCACCCTGTGGATCTCGCTGATCGTCGGCGTCGTGGCGCTCACGCTGCTCGTGCTGCGCCAGCTGCGTCTGCAGCGCGACGATCGGGCTCTGCTCGACCTGCGCGTCTTCAGCTACCGCAACTTCACGATCTCGCTCCTGCAGTTCACGATCCTCTCCTTCGCGTTCTTCGGCGCGATCACGGTGCTGCCGCTCTACCTGCAGCGCGCCGTCGGCGCCGATGCGCTCACCACGGGACTCCTGCTGCTGCCGGGCTCCTTGCTGATGGGACTCACCGGTCCGCTGATCGGCGCGATCTACGACAAGTGGGGCACCCGCGTTCTGCTGATCCCGGGCGCGCTGATCGTGATCGCCGTGCTGTGGGGCCTGACCTTCGTCGACGCGAACACCTCCATCTGGGTGCTGCTGCCCATCATCACGGTGATGTTCGTCGGCCTCGCACTGTCGTTCCCGCCGCTGTTCACCGCGTCGCTCGGGTCTCTCCCGCCGCACCTCTACGCCTATGGCAGTGCGATCCTCTCGACCGTGCAGCAGGTCGCCGGCGCCGCGGGTGTCGCGGTGCTGGTCACCCTGATGGCGACGTCCACCGCGAACGCGTCGGCCAACGGAGCATCGCCGAACGAGGCGTGGGCGTCGGGCACGCACACGGCGTTTGTCTTCGCGGCGGTGGTGTCGATTCTCACGATCGTGGGCGCGCTTATGGTGCGCAAGCCGGCCGACACGATCGAGATGCCGGGCGTCGGGCACTGACCTGCGAGTGATCGCACAGATGCCGACCCGGGTCACCGGGTCGGCATCGTCGTTCGGCGGTCTCAGCCGATGCTGCAGGAGCCACCGCAGCACGAAGGGGCTGCGTCGGCGTCGCCGAGAAGACTGAGGAACTGCGGCCCGGGGGTCGCGGCATCCGTCCCGGTGTCGTCAGAAGACGTCTGCGTCGTGGACATCGCTCCATCGTACGACTGTTGCGGGCCTCGGGCTCCGCTCACACGAGCGCGCCGAGCACCGCGCCGAGCGCCGCGCCCGCGACGCAGGCGACCAATTGGCCGAACGCTGCCGCGAGGCTCCATCCCCATCGACGCTGCTGCGCGAGGCGCACTGTCTCGAAGCTCGCCGTGCTGAACGTCGTGTAGCCCCCGAGAAGCCCGGTGCCGCCGATCATGCTCACCTCGACCGGCAGGACGCGCCCTGCGGCGGCCGCCACGACGAACCCGAGCACGAACGAGCCCGTGACGTTGATGACAGACGTGCCGAGCGGATAGGGATGCCGCCACCGTGCCTTGACCGCGCCGTCGACGACGAAACGCAGCGCCGCTCCGACGCCTCCGGCAGCCATCGTCGCGACCCACAGCCAAATGACGGTCATGCGCGGGCCCTCCGCATGATCGCCGCCCCCGCGGCGATGCCGAGGATCGACGCGGCGCCACCCACCACGACCGTCACTGCGCCATAGACGAGGCTCGCGGTCAGATCGGTGTGCAGCAGCCCCTCGGCACCGACGGCGAAGGTGCTGTAGGTCGTGTAGCCGCCCAGCACGCCCGTGCCGACGAAGAGACGGATGCCGCGCCGCACCCCCGTGTCGTCGCCGCGACGCACGAGCACCTCGAGCAGCAGTCCCAGCACGAAGGCACCGGTCACGTTGATGACGAGAATGCCGAAGGGGATGCCCCACTCCACCGGGATGGCGGCGGACACGACGAGGCGGACCCCCGTGCCGATCGCGCCGCCGAGCGCCACCAGACCGACCGCGGCGGGGCGCAGGTGAAGCGGCCTCGGGACGACCTCGATGTCGTCGGTGTCGGGATCGAGCGGAAGCTCGCTGTGGCTGTCGCGCTGCGAACTCACTCGCCCTCCGGTTCCCGGCCGGACGGCCGATCCGCCCAATCTACGCCCGTCACCACCGCCCCTCGCGCACGAACCTCGGCCGCAACATGCGGCAACGGCATGCAACGGGCCCCGGCGTAGCGTCGACAGCGCGACGGGGATCACGGAACCTCGGAAGGGGTCCGGGGCCGTTCCCCGACACGAAGGAGTGATGACGATGTCGATTCTCACCGACGCCCGTCCGAACCTCGATCGCGGCACCGTGCCCACCGGCACCATGCGCGCCGCGGTGGTCACGACCTCCGGCGAACCGCTGGTCGTCGAAGACGTGGCGATCCCGTCTCCGGGTCCCGGCCAGGCACTCGTGAAAGTGATCACGAGCGGCGTGTGCCACACCGACCTCCACGCGGCGCGCGGCGACTGGCCGGTCGCGCCGAAGGCGAATCTGATCCCGGGTCACGAAGGCTACGGCGAGGTCGTCGCACTGGGCGAGGGCGTGACATCCCTCTCGGTCGGCGACCGCGTGGGCAACGCGTGGCTGTGGAGCGCGTGCGGCGTGTGCGAGTACTGCCGCACCGGCTGGGAGACCCTCTGCCCTGAGCAGCAGAACGGCGGCTATTCCGTCGACGGCAGCTTCGGCGAGTACATGCTCGTCGACGAGCGGTTCGCCGCGCGAATTCCCGAGGGTTCCGACCCGTACGAGGTCGCGCCGATCCTGTGTGCGGGTGTCACGGTCTACAAGGGTCTGAAGATGACGGAGGTGAAGCCCGGCGAGTGGGTGGTGATCTCCGGAATCGGTGGTCTCGGCCACATCGCGGTTCAGTACGCCCGGGCGATGGGCATGCGCGTCGCTGCGGTCGACATCGACGAGGAGAAGCTCGCGCTCGCCCGCACCCACGGTGCCGAAGTCACCGTCAACGCGGCGACGACCGACCCGGGACCTGCCGTGCAGGAGCTCACCGGCGGCGCCCACGGCGTGCTGGTGACCGCTGTGCACCCGAAGGCGTTCGGTCAGGCACTCGGAATGGCCCGTCGCGGCGCGACCATCGTGTTCAACGGGCTTCCCCCGGGGGACTTCCCCGCGAACATCTTCGACATCGTGCTGCGGGCGATCACGATCCGTGGGTCGATCGTCGGCACGCGGCAGGACATGATCGAGGCCCTCGACTTCTACGCGCGCGGCGAGATCCACCCGACGATCGCCGTCGAGTCGCTCGACGACATCAACGAGGTGTTCGAGCGCATGGAGCAGGGCAAGATCGACGGCCGCATCGTCATGAAGTACTGACCGCGGCATCCGGTCGTGGGCGGGGTCGCGCGGCGGCCCCGCCCTTCCGCTGCCCGCCTACAGTGGCCAGGTGACCGACACTCCCCCGACCCGCTGGTGCCTCAGCCGACGCGACGGCGCGGTGTGCACGCGCGCCATCGGACACGCGGGGCTGCACAACCGGGCGGGCACGTCGCTGATGTGGTCGGATCGCGAGCAGGACGAGCCCGGATGCCGCGGCTCGGGCGCCACGGCGCAGCCTGCTCCCCGGCTCGACGATGGCTTTCCCGCAGGACGAGCCCTCTGCCCCGTCTGTCTCGGGTTCGTGCGCCTCACGGATTCCGGCGCGTTGTGGCGTCACGATGCCTTCCGCGGGGCACGGTCGGATCGCGAGGCGTCGAGGCGCGCGGACTGGTTCAACGCGTTCGGGTGGGAGGGGTGAGAACTTCGGCTATCGGCGCCCTATGGTGATGCTATGACGTCGTTCAGATCCGATTCTCGGCCGTTCGCTCTCCTTATCGTCGCGCTCGCGTCGGTCGCCGCCCTGAGCGGATGCAGTGGCGTATCCAGCGAACCGATCGCTTCGAACCCGACTACCTTCGCCTCGAGCCCAACCGCGAGTCCAATGGCGTCGCCGTCCGCCCGTCCGGTGGCCGGGAAGATCGAGCTCAGCCGCACGGAACTCACTGTCAGCTCTACCAGCGGCGCCTCACTCGCAACCGCCTCGTTCACGGACTGCGCGTCAGTCGAAGCCATCGCAACGCAGTACCTCGGCGCTCAGAAGCGCACCCCTCAGCCGAGCCCGTTTTCGGGCACGGTCGTCACATGGTCCGGCGTCGCGCTGGCGCTCAACGACCACGGGACGTGTTCGATGCAATTCTCTGCCGCCGCCTCCAACGGCCTCGTCCTCACGACACCCGACGGAGTAAGCGTCGGTGACACGGTCACGCACGTCGTCGCGGCGGGCGGAATCAGCGACTACACGTACGGCAACGGCACGGACACATTCGAGAGTTTCGCCTTCGACGCCGTCCCCGTCGATGGCACGACGTCGCTCACCCATCCCGGACAGGTAGGAAAGGCCTTCTTGGGCGTGGAGACCAAGAACGGCCGAGTGCAGTACATCGACTCCAACGGGAACGACTACTCGGACATCTGACAAGACGTGCCGATCCCTCACCCAGCGAAGAGATCTCCGTCGATGTAGAACCAGCGTTCGCCGTCGCGAACGAAGCGTGACCGCTCGTGCAGCACGCCGAGGGTGCCATCCGCGTCAACGTAGGTGGCGCGGAACTCGACGACACCGTGTGCGTCGTCCGGGCCGCCCGCGACGGTGTCGACGATCTGCAGCCCGCGCCAGCGGGGCGAGTCGTCGAGGTCGAGCACGTCGGGCACGGTCGACGGATGCCACGTACGCACCAGCCACGCGGCATCCCGATCACGAAACGCGGCGAAGCGCGATCGCATCAGCTCCTCCGCCGTGCGCGGTTCGATCCGGCCGGCCGGGGCGTCGGTCACCGTCAGTCCCAGTCGAGGTAGTCCTCGATCGCCCACGAGGTGGCGCCGACGTGTGTGGTGGGGAACATGTCGCCGCCGCCTTCGACCGGCACGACGCTCACGAGGCCCGGGGCCTGCGCGCGCAGCGCCTCGCCGTTGGCCACGGGAGTGACGGTGTCCGCGGTGCCCTGGATGACGAGCACCGGCACACCGTCGGCCGGGGCGGGCAGGTCGCCGTCCTCGACGCCGAGCAGCAGCACGCCGTTCACGCGGTCATGGTGGTCGAGGGCAACGAAGCGGGCGACGGTGCCACCGTCGCGATGCCCGCCGATCCAGGCGTGGTCGATCGCGAGGTGGTCGAGCAGGTCGACGACATCCTGCGCGCGGTCAGTCGGGGCCGCCGCATCCGCGTCGTGACGGGCGCCGATGCGCACGACACGGAAGTCCTCGGTGGCGAGCGAGTGGCTGAGGGGGCTGAGGTAGTCGATCGTGAGGCCACGGGCCGCGATGAGCACGACGGCAGGCCCGACGCCTTCCTCGGCGAACGGGATGGCGCGCGCGTCGGGGTCGAAGGTCTGGGTGGCGGCCATGTCGAGGGTCCTCTCACGTCAGTTGCGCCGCGGAGCGCGACGTCGCCGATCGGCGATGTGCGGCGGTGAGTCCAGTCTCCCGGGCGGAGGCCAGACTCGCCAATCGCTGCGTCGCTGCGGGGTCGGGTGCGCGAGGGCGTCTCGGCGCGCCGTCGCGAGTCGGTGCGCCATCGTGCGGACAGAACCGCACCGGCGAGACGCCACTCCCGCCAGCCCCGCCTCAGTTGTTGAAGCGGAACTCCACGACGTCGCCGTCCTGCATGACGTATTCCTTGCCCTCGAGGCGGGCCTTGCCGCGCGAGCGCGCCTCGACGACCGACCCAGCGTCGAGCAGGTCCTGGAACGAGATCACCTCGGCCTTGATGAAGCCCTTCTCGAAGTCGGTGTGGATCACTCCGGCGGCCTGCGGGGCCTTCCAGCCCTTGCCGATCGTCCACGCGCGGGCCTCCTTCGGGCCCGCGGTCAGGTAGGTCTGCAGCCCGAGCGTGTCGAAGCCGACGCGCGCGAGCTGGTCGAGACCCGACTCGCTCTGACCGGTGGAGGCCAGCAGCTCCGCGGCATCCTCGGGGTCGAGGTCGATGAGCTCGGACTCGATCTTCGCGTCGAGGAACACCGCCTTCGCGGGGGCGACGAGTGCCGCGAGCTCGGCGAGACGGGCGGCATCCGTCAGCACCGACTCGTCGACGTTGAAGACGAAGATGAAGGGCTTGGCGGTGAGCAGTCCGAGTTCCTTGATGGGCGCGAGGTCGAGAGCGGATGCCGACAGCAGCACGCCGCGCTCGAGGGCGTCCTTCGCGGCGGTCGCGGCATCGAGCACACCGGGATCGGTCTTCTTGCTCTTGACCTCCTTCTCGATGCGCGGGATCGCCTTCTCGAGGGTCTGCAGGTCGGCGAGCATCAACTCGGCGCCGATCGTCTCGAGGTCGGCCTGCGGGTCGACCTTGCCGTCGACGTGCACGACGTCGGCGTCGGCGAAGCCGCGCACGACCTGCGCGATGGCGTCGGCCTCGCGGATATTCGCGAGGAACTGGTTGCCGAGCCCCTCCCCCTCGCTCGCTCCGCGCACGATGCCCGCGATGTCGACGAACGACACCGAGGCGGGCACGAGCCGCTCGCTGTGGAACACATCCGCGAGCTGCTGTAGGCGCACGTCGGGCAGGTTCACCACGCCCACGTTCGGCTCGATCGTCGCGAACGGGTAGTTCGCGGCGAGAACCTGGTTCTTGGTCAGGGCGTTGAAGAGGGTCGACTTGCCGACGTTCGGGAGTCCGACGATTCCGATGGTGAGAGCCACGGGGGTTCAGTCTACGGGCGCGGATGCCGCGACTCGGCGGCATCGACCCGCCAGCGCATGAGCACGTTGCCGCTTCCGGTCCACGTGCGGGTCTCGAGCAGCTTCAGCGCGACGGCCGGCTTGGCATCGAAGAGCGGCACGCCGGTGCCCGCGATGAGCGGGAAGGTGACGAGGTGCAGCTCGTCGACGAGACCGGCGTGCATCAGGTCGTTCCACAGCAGCCGCGACAGCAGCACGAGGATGCCGCGCCCGTCCCGCCGCTTCAGTGCGGCGACCTCCGCACGGGCCTCGGCCCGACGCACCACCCGCGCCTGCGGATGATCGGCGAGGTCCGCCTCGGACACGGTGTCGGAGACGATGACCACCTCGATCGTACGGATGAGCGCAGCGAACTCCCGCCGGATCGCGGTGGCGGCGGCATCCGATTCGACCGACCGCCAGTACGCGAGGTTCTGCAGCGCCGAGCGCCGTCCCGCGAGCAGCAGGGTGTCGCTGGCCCGCATGAGCGCGGTCGTGTAGTGGTCGAACGTGTCGGCGCCCGCGTAGTCGGGGTGCTGGTGCGCGAAGAACGAGGCGATGTCGTGCGTGTCGTCTTCGTAGCGCCCGTCGACGGTCACGAAGTTGCAGACGGTGAGTGGGCGGCCGTTCATCGTGCGCTCACGGCCGTCGCGCGCGGAACGCGTGAGTGCGGTACGGAAGGTCGATGGTGCCGCCCGCGGCGAGCTCGGGACGCTCGGCGAGCACCGCGGCGAAGCGCTCCTCGATGGCCCCGCGATCGGCCGGGCTGGCAGTGATGATGTAGCTGCGCGAGCGCATCATCGCCCACAGCTGCTCGGCGGTCATCGGCCGAGCCCAGTCCCACACCTCGGATTCGAGATCGTCGAACGGCGCCTCGACCGTGGGGCCGCCGGCATCCATCATGTTCTCGGCGTTCGAGCCGTGCATCACCTCGGTCATGCGACGTACCCACGGGTCGCGATCGTCGCGCAGGTTCCACACCAGTCCGAGCACACCTCCGGAGCGCAGCACCCGACCGATCTCGGCCGAGGCGGGCCCGACGTCGACCCAGTGCCAGGCCTGCCCCAGGACGACGGCGTCGACGGATGCCGCGGGCAGCGGCAGCTGCTCGGCGGAGCCGACGAACGTGGGAACCCCGGGGACGGTGTCACGCAGCTGGGCGAGCATCGCCGGATCGGGGTCGATCGCGACGACCTCGGCGCGACCGGCCGCGACGACGCGGGTGAGCTTCCCGGTGCCGGCGCCGACGTCGGCGACGCGCAGCGGGCGGTCGCCGTCGAGCGCGGGCTCGAGCATCCACCCGACCGCCTGCCACGGATAGTCGGGTCGCCCGGCCTCATAGGTCCCCGCCACCGCACCGAACGAGGTCGACATCTGGTCTCTGCCTGCCATGTCTGCGACCCTACGCCGGGGGCACGACGGCCGCAGCGCGACATCCGCCCGTCGTCGGCGTGGCGCACCGGACGTCCCGGCGCGCGGGCGCACGGTAGGAGCGTGGCCCTGGACTTCACCGCGATCGACTTCGAGACGGCGAACTCCTCCAGTGCGTCGGCGTGCGCCGTCGGGCTCGCACGCGTGCGCAACGGACGCATCGTCGAGACCGCGGGCTGGCTGATCCGCCCGCCCGCCGGCCACGACCGGTTCTTCGAGATCAACGTGGGCATCCACGGCATCCACCCCGACGATGTCGAGAGCGCGCCGACCTGGACCGAGCAGCTGCCCGCTCTCGCGCGCTTCACGGGCGACGACATGCTGGTCGCACACAACGCGGGCTTCGACATGGCGGTCATCCGGCGGGCCTGCGAGGCCACCGGTGACGCGTGCCCTCCGGCGCGCTACGCCTGCAGCGTGCAGGTCGCGCGCCGCGTCTACGACCTGCCGTCGTACCGTCTCCCGGCGGTCGCCGACGCGGCCGGGTTCGGCCCATTCCCCCACCACGACGCGACAGCGGATGCCGCGGCCTGCGCGCACATCATGATCGACGCCGCCCGACGCCTCGGCGCCGGCGACATCGACGAGCTCGCCGCGCTCGCGGGCGTGCGCATCGGCACCCTCGCCGAGCCCGCCGCCGTCGCCGCCTGACGATGTCGGCACCCTCCCCCACACTGTGACCATGGATGCCGCCACCGTCGTGATCGCGATCGTCGCCTCCGTGATCGGCGCGGTCGTCGCGTGGGCCGTGGCATCCGCCCGGTATGCCCGCGCCCAGAGCGACCAGCGGGCGCGGGTGGCAGCGGCGGAGGCCGCCACCGCGGCAGCGCGGGAGGAGCTCGCACACGCGCGCGCCGAACTCGAGACGCGCGACGATCGCGAGCGCCGTGACCAGTCGGTGCTGCGCGCGCTCGCGCCGGTCAGCGAGACGCTGCACGTGATGCGGCGCCGGGTCGACGAGCTCGAGCGGGAGCGTCAGACGCAATACGGCTCCCTGGCCGAGCAGCTGCGCCGCGCACAGGAATCGGATGAGGCGCTGCGCGCGACGACCGAGTCGCTCGCGAGCGCGCTGCGCTCGGGCGCCACACGCGGCGTCTGGGGCGAGACGCAGCTGCGTCGCGTCGTCGAGGCAGCGGGCCTCACCCGCCACGTCGACTTCGACCTGCAGAGTCCGCTGTCCTCGGATGCCGGTGCGGGCCGTCCCGACATGGTGGTGCGCCTCCCCGGCGGCAAGGCCCTCGCCCTCGACGCCAAGGTTCCGCTCGACGCCTACCTCGAGGCATCCGCGATCGCGCTCACCGCGACCGGCGACGACGGCGAACGCCGCCGCACGCTCATGACGCGGCACGCCCGCGCGGTGCGCGCCCACGTCGACGCCCTGGCGAAGAAGGCATATTGGGCGGGCCTCGACGCGAGCCCCGAGTTCGTCATCTGCTTTCTGCCGAGCGAGTCTCTGCTGGCCTCGGCCCTCGATGAAGACCCCGCCCTGCTCGACTACGCGTTCACCAGACGGGTCGCGCTCGCGTCGCCCGTGAACCTGTGGGCGGTGCTGAAGACGGTCGCCTTCACCTGGACGCAGCAGGAGGTCTCCGCCGAGGCACGCACCCTGTTCGACCTGGGATCGCAGCTCTACGAGCGGCTCGGCGGTCTCGCCGGGCACGCCGACTCGCTCCGCCGAGCCCTCGAGCGCACTGTCGACGCCTACAACGGTTTCGCCGGTTCGCTCGAGTCGCGGGTGCTCGTGACAGCGCGCAGGTTCCCCGGGATCGACGAGACCAAGCGCGACGCCGTCATCGCACCGGCACCGATCGAGAAGTCGCCGCGTCGGCTCACCGCACCCGAACTGCTCGCGGCGATCGACGACTGACGGCGCCCGCCGAAGCGACCGTCCGAGCAGCTGGCGACGAGTGGCTCAAGCTCCGCCGGGTACGAAGTTCATGAGCGCGATCACGATCGCCGAGATCACGACGAACGCGCCGATGGGCCACCACGCACTCATCTGCTCGCCCTCGGGGCGCCGCTTGCGCAGCAGCACGTCCGGGCGTCGCGCCGGGTCGACCGCGGCGGCGACGACCTTCATCGCACCTGTCTGCGGAGTCGCGGAATCGGGAGTGGAACCGGTGGGTGCCGACATCCTCTGTCCCTTCACGCAAGCCCGCCCGCGGGCGCGGGCGACGGTCTCATTCTGCCAGACCGCCGCCGCGGCACCGGGTCGTGTCGCCGTGGCAAACGTCGTCGAAGACCGTCAGAGCCACTTCGAGGTGAGGTGCTCCGAGGAGATGCGACGGAGGGTTCCCGATGCGCCGCGCAGCACGACGCTCTCGGTGTAGATGTGGTCGCCCTCGCGACGCACACCGCCGACGAGCTGGCCGTCGGTGACTCCGGTCGCCACGAAGATCGTGTTGTTTCCCTTGACCAGATCGTCGGCCTCGTAGACGAAATCGTCGAACTTGAGCCCGGCGTCGAGACCGCGCTGCTTCTCGTCGTCGTTGCGGGGCCAGAGGCGCCCCTGAATGTGGCCGCCGAGCGCCTTGATCGCGCAGGCCGTGACGATGCCCTCGGGGCTGCCGCCCACACCCACGCAGATGTCGGTGCGTGCGTTGTGCCGCGCCGCGTTGATGCCGCCGGCGACGTCGCCGTCCGACATGAGGCGGGTGCCCGCACCGGCCTCGCGGATCTCCTCGATGAGACGCTCGTGACGATCGCGGTGCAGCACCGAGACGACGATCTCCTCCACCGGCTTGCCGGTCGCCTTCGCGAGGCGGCGGATGTTCTCGCCGATGGGCAGGCGGATGTCGACGACGCCGACGCCGGCAGGACCCGTCACGAGCTTGTCCATGTAGAACACGCTCGACGCGTCGAGCATCGCGCCGCGGTCGGACACGGCGATGACCGACAGCGCGTTGTTGCGTCCCGCGGCCGTCAGCGACGTGCCGTCGATGGGATCGACGGCGACATCGCACTGCGGGCCGCGACCGGTGCCGACGTGCTCGCCGTTGAAGAGCATGGGGGCGTTGTCCTTCTCGCCCTCGCCGATGACGATGACGCCGTCGAAGTTGACGGTGCCGAGGAACGCGCGCATCGCGTCGACGGCGGCACCGTCGGCCGCTTCCTTCGCCCCGCGGCCGATGAACGGCACCGACCGGATGGCGGCGGCCTCGGTGGCACGGACGAGCTCGAGAGCCAGGTTTCGATCGGGATGCAGCGGGCTCATGTCCGCGGTCAGACTCACCATGGACGCCAGCCTATCGATCGAAGTGTGTCGAACCCCGCCGTTTTCGGCGCTTGAGCCCCGAAAGATCGCCGCTTCTTTCGCACGGCGGCGGAGCCGCGGCATCCGGGCCCCTTCGCTAGAGTTGCGCATGGAAACGACGCCTCACTCAAGGAGCCCCCATGCCCGTCGCCACCCCTGATCAGTACGCCGACATGCTCGACCGCGCGAAGGCCGGCGGCTTCGCGTACCCCGCGATCAACGTGTCGAGCTCGCAGACGATCAACGCCGTCCTCCAGGGCCTCGCCGAGGCGGGCTCCGACGGCATCCTCCAGGTGACCACCGGTGGCGCCGACTACTTCGCCGGCCAGACCGTCAAGGCCCGCGCCACCGGCGCACTGGCCTTCGCCAAGTACGTCACCGAGGTCGCCAAGAACTACGACATCACCGTCGCCCTGCACACCGACCACTGCCCGAAGGACGCGCTCCCCGGCTTCGTGCTGCCCCTTCTCGAGGCGTCCGAGGAAGAGGTGCGCGCCGGTCGCAACCCGATCTTCCAGTCCCACATGTGGGACGGCTCCGCGGTGCCCCTCGACGAGAACATCGACATCGCCGCCGAACTCCTCCCCCGCCTCAAGAACATCCACGCCATCCTCGAGATCGAGGTCGGCGTCGTCGGGGGCGAAGAGGACGGCGTCAAGCACGAGGGCACCAACGACGCGCTCTACACGACCGTGGGTGACGTCACCAAGGCCGTCGAGGCCCTCGGGCTCGGCGAGAAGGGCCGCTACATCTCGGCCCTGACCTTCGGCAACGTGCACGGCGTCTACAAGCCCGGCAACGTCAAGCTGCGCCCGGAGCTCCTCGGCGAGATCCAGGCCGGCATCGCCGAGAAGTTCGGCACCGGCCCCAAGCCGCTCGACCTCGTCTTCCACGGCGGCTCGGGCTCGACCCCCGAGGAGATCGCGCTCGCGGTCGCGAACGGCGTCGTGAAGATGAACATCGACACCGACACGCAGTACGCGTTCACCCGCTCGATCGCCGGCTACATGTTCTCCAACTACGACGGCGTGCTCAAGCTCGACGGCGAGGTGGGCAACAAGAAGGCCTACGACCCGCGCGCCTGGGGCAAGGTCGCCGAGTCGGCGATGGCCGTGCGCGTCGTCGAGGCCACGCAGCAGCTCGGTTCGGCGGGCAAGTCGCTCGGCGCCTGACACGTTCCCACGACGCCCCGCTCACTTCGGTGGGCGGGGCGTCGTCGCGTCTCCGGCTCCCCCCGTCGACGGTGCACGCATCCGTGCCCGTCGCCGCGGTGGGTCACGCTCCGGCGCCGAGCCGGGTGACCGCGGAGCGACCGGCCGTCAGAGAGCGGATGCCGCGGCTCGCGCGACGCCCGGAACCCCGTCGATCACGGTGGGGGCATCATCCGGCACCGACAGCACCGTGATCTCATCTCCGGCCGCGACCTCGCCCGGCGTGAGCACGCGCAGGTAGGGGCCGAGACGCCCCTCGCGGGTGAATCGCTTGACCCACCCGCGCTCGTCGTCACCGCCGACCCACCGCGCGAATGTCTGGCAGGGCTTGCGCGGCGACGTCACCTGTACTTCGAGGGTCGCGCCGATGCGCCAGACCTCGCCGACACGCGCGGCGTTGACATCCAGCCCCTCGACCCGCAGGTTCTCCCCGAAGAAGCCGGGCGCGAGCATTCGGCCGAGCTCGCCCTCCCAGAACCGCGCGTCTTCTTCGGCATAGACGTAGACGGCCTGGTCGAGGCCGCCATGATGCTTGCGGTCCGCCTGCACGTCGGCGTAGACGCCGTAAGGACCCACCTTCATGGGGCCCTCGACGGGCCGCTTGTCGATCGCCGTCACGCCCACCGTGCCCGCATCGGGACGCAGGTCGTGCACGACGCAGACGGCGATGACGCGAGGCATGGCGGTCTCCCTCAGGTGGCGGTCGAACTCGGCGCGATGACGCCGACGCTCTGGATGGCGGTGAGGAAGGCCGGGTCCGACAGCAGCGGCACGACGACCAGGAACGACGCGAGGATGTTGATCACGGCTCCCGCGACGAGCGGGATCCAGAAGGCGAGACGCCCCGAACGTGTCACGGCCCAGGAGAGCACGAACGTGGCGAGCCAACCGACCCCGAGCACGACGGCGGCGGCGATGCCCCACGCGCGACCCGACGCGGGCACCGGAAGGTCCGATCGCAGACCCATGACCTGCGAGAGCGTACTGACGAAACCGGTGAAGTCGACGAACTGCGGAATGGCGCTCAGCACGGTGACCAGCCCGTAGCCGAGCAGCACGAAGGTCGCGACGCGGTCGATGAGTCGAGGCCGCCGCACCGCCGCGCCGCTGACCGGCGCCGGGGGCGGAAGGACGGGAGGCGCGGCCGGCGGCGGCGGCGCGATGCCGTCCGACAGGTGGTCGGTGACGGAGGGCTGACGGATGCGGGCGCGCTGTTCCTCGGGCGTGGCGTACTCGCCGAACTGCGGGCGCGGGCGCTCCTCGGGGGACTCCTGCGGGTCACTCACGGCCGGATCGCCCTCCCAGCGCCCGGGCGTCGCGGCGACCCGTGGCATCCTGACGCAGTTCCTTCGGCAGCGAGAACAGCAGGTCCTCCTCGGCCGTACGCACCTCTTCGACGTCGGAGTAGCCGGCGCCCGACAACTCGTCGAGCACCTCCTGCACGAGCACCTCGGGAACGGAAGCCCCGCTGGTCACCCCGACGGTCGCGACGCCGTCGAGCCACTCCTGCTGCACCTCCGACGCGTAGTCGACGCGGTACGCCGCCTTCGCGCCGTGCTCGAGGGCGACCTCGACCAGCCGCACGCTGTTCGACGAATTGGCCGATCCGACGACGATCACGAGGTCCGCGCCCTGCGCGACCTTCTTGATGGCGACCTGGCGGTTCTGGGTGGCGTAGCAGATGTCGTCCGACGGCGGATCCTGCAGCTCGGGGAAGCGCTCGCGCAGACGCCGCACGGTCTCCATCGTCTCGTCGACCGACAGCGTCGTCTGCGACAGCCACACGACCTTCGACGGGTCGCGCACCTCGACGGTGGCGGCGTCGGCGGGCGAGTTCACGATCGTCACGTGGTCGGGCGCCTCTCCGGCGGTCCCCTCGACCTCCTCGTGACCGGTGTGGCCGATCAGCAGGATCTCGAAGTCGTCGCGCGCGAACCGCACCGCCTCGCGGTGCACCTTGGTGACCAGCGGGCAGGTCGCGTCGATCGCGACGAGACCGCGATCGGATGCCGCGTTCACCACGGCGGGCGACACACCGTGCGCGCTGAAGACGACGTGCGCCCCCTCGGGCACCGCGTCGACCTCGTCGACGAAGATCGCCCCCTTGCTCTCGAGCTCGCGCACCACATGGATGTTGTGCACGATCTGCTTGCGCACGTAGACCGGGGCGCCGAACCGCTCGAGCGCCTTCTCGACGGCCACGACGGCGCGGTCGACACCCGCGCAGTAGCCGCGCGGGGCGGCGAGCAGCACCTTCTTGACGCCGTCGACCGGGTTATCCTGAAGGCGCCCGCGACGGCCCGGAACACGGGGCACAGGCAGGGAGACGGCGGCGGAGGTCACCCGTCGAGTCTAATGATCGACGCCTGGGAGGGCGCGGGAGGATCGCATGGCCAGGTTCGAGCCCGAGCTCGCCCCCGGCGAGACCCCTCCGCCGGCGTCCGTGCACCCGAGGGATGCCACGAAGGATGCCCCGACCTCCGTCGGGCGCTTCAACCAGACCATCCGCGACTTCGTGTCGGCCTGGGGGTCGGTCTGGGTCGAGGGCGAGATCACCTCCTGGAACCTGCGGGCCGGCAACGTGTACGGACGTCTGACCGATCCCGACTCCGACGCCAGCATCGCGTTCCGCATCTGGGGAAGCGTCCGCAGCCGTCTCGCCGACGATCTGAAGGTCGGCGACCACGTCGTCGCGTCGGTGAAGGCGGACTACTTCGTCAAGTCGGGTGACTTCAGCGTCATCGTCTCGGCGATGCATCCGCTCGGTCTCGGTGACCAGTTCGAGCGGATCGAGCGCCTGCGCGCCGCCCTCTACGCCGAGGGATTGTTCGACGCGTCCCGCAAGCGGCCGCTGCCGTTCCTGCCCCAGCGCATCGGCCTCATCACCGGCGAGCGCTCCGACGCCGAGAAGGACGTGCTCCGCAACGCCGAGCTGCGCTGGCCGGGCGTGCGGTTCCGCGTCGAGCACGCAGCGGTGCAGGGCGAGCGCAGCGTCGGCGAGATCGTCGCCGCCCTGGAGCTGCTCGACGCCGACCCGGACGTCGACGTCATCGTCATCGCCCGCGGCGGCGGCGACCCGCTGCACCTTCTGGGATTCAGCGACGAACGCCTCGTGCGCGCGGTGGCCGCGGCATCCACCCCCGTCGTCAGTGCGATCGGGCACGAGAACGATCATCCGATCCTCGACGATGTCGCGGACCTGCGCGCCTCGACGCCGACGGATGCAGCCAAGCGCGTCGTGCCCGACGTCGGCGAGCAGCGCGCCATCGTGCAGCAGCTGCGCGCCCGCGCGACGCTGCGGCTGACCCAGCGCGTGCAGCACGACATCGCCCAGCTCGAGCAGCTGCGCTCCCGTCCCGTGCTGCGCACGCCCGACGCCCTGCTCGACCCGCGGGTGCACGAGCTCGTGCTGCTGACCGCGCGCGGTCGCGACACCGTCGACAGACGATGGGATGCCGCGGCCCGCCAGAGCGCGGAACTGCGCGCCGCGCTGCGCGCGCTCTCCCCCGGCGCGACACTCGCGCGCGGCTACGCGATCGCCTACCACCCCGACGGGCGCGTGCTGCGCGACGCCGCCGACGCCCCCACGGGGAGCGCCCTGGTCGTCACCGTCGGACGCGGCTCGCTCGCCGCGCGCAGCGAGGGCGAGCTCGCCGAGGGGCCGTCGGCGGCGACCGCCGGAGATTAGGATGGTGGGCATGACCGACTCGGACGCGCGCCCGTCTGACGTCGCCGAACTCTCGTTCGAGCAGGCGCGCGACGAACTGGTGCGGGTGGTCGCGGAGCTCGAACAGGGCGCCCCCACTCTCGAGCACTCCCTCGCATTGTGGGAACGCGGCGAGGCGCTCGCCGCCCGCTGCGAAGAGTGGCTGCGCGGGGCCAAGCGGCGCCTCGACGCGGCACGGTCCACCGCCGAAGGCGACGAGAGCTGATGACCGAGCGCATCGTCGCCGAGCTCGGCCGCGCCGAGACCCCGCAGGAGACCGCCGACCGCAAGGCCGAGTCGTCGCGGGCCTACCGGTCGAGCAAGACGTTCCGGAACCTCCTCGCCGCCCTGCTCGCCACGATGGCGATCGTCGTGGTCGTCGTGCTCGCCGTGCCCCGCGGACAGCTCGCCGCGACGCCCGCGCCCGACGTGGCCGCCCTCGCGCAGAGCCTCTCGGCCAGCATGAACCGTGCGGTCATCGCACCCGCCACCCCCACCGGCTGGACGGTGAACCAGGCTCAGGTCGAGGGCGACAGCGTCAGCGCGTGGACGATCGTCTACGTGCCGGACTCCGCCGGCTACCTGCGTGCCGCCCAGGGGTTCGACGCCGACTCGGGATGGGTGGTGCGCACCCTGTCGGGCGCCGCCTCCGACGGAACGCTCGCGATCGACGGCATCGACTGGACGCGATACGACATCTCCGATCCGAGCAAGGCCGGGAACGTGTCGTACGCGCTCGCGACATCGGCGGGCAAGGACACGATCCTCCTCTACGGCACTGCGACCGCGGCGCAGACCGCCGAGCTCGCACAGAACCTCACCGCACAGATCCGCACACTCCGGGAAGCCGCGCAATGACCGACACCGCTCCGCTCACCATCTGGAACCAGATGCTCGAGGGCAACGCCCGCTTCGTGACGGGCGCGCCGCAGCATCCGCGTCAAGATGTCGAGCGCCGCCACGAGCTCGCCGCCGCGCAGCGCCCGCGGGCCGCCCTCTTCGGCTGCGCCGACTCGCGCCTCGCGGCGGAGATCATCTTCGACGAAGGGCTCGGCGACCTGTTCGTCGTGCGCAATGCCGGCCAGGTGATCTCCGACTCCGTCGTCGGCAGCCTCGAGTACGCGGTCGCCGCGCTCAACGTTCCCCTCATCGTCGTGCTCGCCCACGACGCCTGCGGCGCCGTGCAGGCCGCGATCGACTCCACCGGCGAGGACGCCCCGGAGCTGCCGACGCACATCTGGCACCAGATCGCGCCCATCGTGCCGGCCGTGCGCACAGTGATGCGCGCCGAGCACGTTCCGGCCGCGCACGCCGACCCCGAGCACGTCGGCCGAGAGCACCTGCGCAACACCGTGCACGCACTGCTGCAGTCCTCCGAGCTCATCTCCACCGCCGTCGCCGCCGGCACTCTCGCGATCGTCGGCGCCAACTACCGTCTCGCCGAAGGAACCGCCGTGCCCGTCGTGGTCGTCGGCGGCGAGACGAACTGACCGCACACACCGCACTGGGAAGGGACAACGCTGTGACCGAGACCGAGTACCGCATCGAGCACGACACCATGGGGGAGGTGCGCGTACCCATCGCGGCGCTCTACGGCGCACAGACGCAGCGCGCCGTCGAGAACTTCCCGATCTCGGGAACCGGCCTCGAGTCCGCGCAGATCGCCGCCCTCGCCCGCATCAAGAAGGCGGCCGCGCTCGCGAACAAGGAGCTCGGCACCCTCGACGCGGGAATCGCCGACGCGATCGCCGCGGCGGCCGACGACGTCATCACCGGCGCCCACGACGACCAGTTCCCCGTCGACACCTACCAGACCGGCTCCGGCACCTCGTCGAACATGAACATGAACGAGGTGCTGGCCACCCTCGCGACGGCGCGACTCGGCTCCCCCGTGCACCCGAACGATCACGTCAACGCCTCGCAGTCGTCGAACGACGTGTTCCCCACCTCCGTGCACATCGCCGTCACGCAGGCGCTCATCGAGCACCTGCAGCCCTCCCTCGACCACCTCGCGGTGGCACTGGAGAAGAAGGCCGTGCTCTGGAAGGACGCCGTCAAGTCGGGCCGCACCCACCTGATGGATGCCACGCCCGTCACCCTCGGGCAGGAATTCGGCGGCTACGCACGCCAGGTGCGTCTCGGCATCGAGCGCATCGATGCGGTGCTCCCCCGCGTGAGCGAGGTGCCCCTCGGCGGCACGGCCGTCGGCACCGGCATCAACACCCCGCTCGGCTTCCCACAGAAGGTCATCGCCCTGCTCGCCGCCGAGACCGGCCTGCCGATCACCGAGGCCGAAGACCACTTTGAGGCCCAGGGCGCGCGAGACGGCCTCGTCGAGGCATCCGGCGCCCTGCGCACCATCGCGGTGTCGCTCACCAAGATCAACAACGACCTGCGGTGGATGGGCTCGGGCCCGAACACGGGCCTCGGCGAGCTGCACATCCCCGACCTTCAGCCCGGCTCCTCGATCATGCCCGGCAAGGTCAACCCCGTCATCCCCGAGGCGACACTCATGGTCGCCGCGCGGGTCATCGGCAACGACGCGACGGTCGCGTGGGCCGGGGCATCCGGCGCGTTCGAGCTGAACGTCGCGATCCCGGTCATGGGCACGGCGCTGCTCGAGTCGATCCGTCTGCTCGCGAACGCGACCCGAGTTCTCGCCGACAAGACGGTGGACGGCCTCGAGGCGAACCTCGAGCGTGCCGCCGCGTTCGCCGGCATGTCGCCGTCGATCGTCACGCCCCTCAACAAGGTGATCGGCTACGAGGCCGCCGCCAAGATCGCGAAGCACTCGGTCAAGAAGGGCATCACGGTGCGCGAGGCGGTCATCGACCTCGGCTACGTCGAGCGCGGCGAGATCACCCTCGAGCAGCTCGACGAGAAGCTCGACCTGCTCTCGATGACGCACGCCGGCTGACCCCGCGGCATCCGACCCGCCTGTGGCCTCTTCCGAGGGGCCGCAGGCGGGTCGCGCCATAATCGGAGCGTGGAGCAGTCACGGCGAGTTACGTCCGCGCGCATGCGGATCCTCAGCGCTCTCGTGGCCGTCACGACGCTCGGACTGCTGCTGACCGGCGCCATCAGCTTCTTCCTGCAGTACGAGCGCACGCTCGCGAGCATCGACGTGAAGCTCACCGAGAAGGTGAAGAGCCTGCCGTCACCGGCCACGGCGACGTCGGTGCCCGCGTACCTCGAGTCGGTCGTGACCGGCTTCCTGCCGGTGCCCAACGAGGCGGTCTTCGGCATCGTCGACGGACAGGCGGCTGTGTTTCCGGCCGCCGGCACGGAGTTCGGTGAGGGCGACGAGAAGGAGATCGTCTCCGCCGCCCTCGCCCAACCGGGTGCCGACGGCCACACCGTGCTGGGCACCGTCACGACCGCCGATGCCGGCACCGTGCGCTACATCGTGCAGCCGGTCTCGGTGCCGGGCGACGGGCGCACCGGCGCCTACGTGCGGATCGTCGGGCTCGACGCCGAGCTGCTGCCGTTCCGCGCCTCGGTGATCAGCTACGCGATCGCCGGAGTCGCAGTGCTCGCCGCCGTCGCGCTCATGAGCTGGTTCCTGACCGGACGACTGCTCGCACCGTTGCGACGACTCCAGGAGACCGCGGAAGCCGTGACACTCGGCCACTTCGGCGACCGGGTCGAGACCGACGGCGATGACGAGATCGCCGACTTCACGCGCACGGTGAATTCGATGTTCGACCGTCTCGAGGCCTCCGTCGACACCCAGCGGCAACTGCTCGACGACGTCAGGCACGAACTGAAGACACCCCTGACGATCATGCGCGGCCATCTCGAGATGATGAATCCGCGCGACCCCCTCGATGTCGAGGGCGTCCGTCAGCTCGGCCTGTCCGAGCTCGACCGCATGACCCAGCTCGTCGATGACATCGACCTCCTCGCGTCCGCGGAGGACAGCGACCAGTTCCAGCGCCAGGACATCGACGTGTTCGATCTGACCCTTCGGGTCGGCGGGCTCGTCACGGCCATCCCCGATCATCTCTGGGTCGTCACCGACCGAGGCTCGGGCGTCGTCGTGGGCGACGACGCCCGTCTGCGCCAGGCATGGCTGCAGCTGGCCGACAATGCGGCGAAGTACGCACCCGCGGGCAGCACGATCGAGATCGGCAGCGCGGTCGTGGACGACGTCGCTCGGCTGTGGGTGCGCGATCACGGACCCGGCATCGCACCCGCGGACCGGCGGCGTGTGTTCCGACGGTTCGACAGGGCGCAGGCGGGGCGCGGCGTGAACGGTTCGGGCCTGGGCCTCGCGATCGTCGACGCGATCGCCCGGGCTCACGGCGGTTCCTGCGTCGTGACGGAGACGCCGGGCGGCGGCGCCACGCTCACGATCGAACTCCCCCTGCACCGCAGTGCCCCCGCGCTGCCGACTCCGGTGCGCGCCGAAGACGTGCTGCACCAGCGGAAGGCCTCCGAATGACCCGCATCCTCATCGTCGAAGACGAACCCCGTATCGCGACCTTCGTGCAGCGGGGATTGGAGACCGCCGGCTACGAGACGGAGATCGTGGACAACGGCTTCGACGGCGCGGAACGTGCGCTCTCCCCCGACATCGATCTCGTCCTCCTCGACGTCGGACTCCCCGGCATCGACGGCTTCGAGGTCCTGCGTCAGGTGCGCGGGCAGGGCTCCTCCGTGCCGATCATCATGCTGACCGCCCGCACGTCGACACGCGACACGGTGGATGGGCTGGATGCCGGCGCGAACGACTACGTCGCGAAGCCCTTCACGTTCGAGGAGCTGCTGGCTCGGGTGCGCTCTCGGTTGCGCGAGAACACCACGCCCACGACGCCCGTGACGATCGTGCGCGGGGAGGTCGCCCTCGACGTCATGACCCGACGGGCCGCCGTCGACGGACGGGAGTTCGATCTGTCAGCGCGGGAGTTCGCGCTCGCCGAGCAGTTCCTCCGGCACCCCGGCCAGGTGCTGAGCCGCGAGTATCTGCTGAGCAAGGTCTGGGGTCTCGACTTCGATCCCGGCTCGAACGTGGTCGATGTCTACGTTCGTTACCTCCGCAGCAAGCTCGGCGCCGATCGCATCACGACGGTGCGCGGAGCCGGCTATCGGTGGGACTGACCCCTCATGCGAGAAGCCCCCGGTGTGGGGGCACCGGGGGCTGACGAGGAGACTCGGAACCCGAACCGTCCGATCCTCGGTCGCGACAACCGGGGGTCCGTCGCGATCACTCAGTTATCCACCGGATCGACATGGGGGGGTGGGGGGAGCCGATCCGATGCGGCAGGCGAACCTCGTCGCCGCTGCATCCATCCTGACGCGTCCAGGCGCCGAACGCCCCCCTTTCCAGATGAGAGTGTTCTCATCTTTCAGGGGGGCGCTCGAGATGCCTCAGGACAGTTCGCCGGCCTCGAGCAGATCGGTCACGAGGGCCGCGATCGCCGACCGCTCGCTGCGCTGGAGCGTGACGTGACCGAACAGCTCGTGCCCCTTGAGCGTCTCGATCACCGAGGCCACGCCGTCGTGCCGTCCGACGCGCAGATTGTCACGCTGGGCGACGTCGTGGGTGAGCACGACGCGGGAGTTCTGCCCCATGCGGCTGAGCACGGTCAGAAGCACGTTGCGCTCGAGCGACTGCGCCTCGTCGACGATCACGAACGCGTCGTGCAGCGAGCGACCGCGGATGTGGGTGAGCGGGAGGACCTCGAGGATGCCGCGCTCGGTGACCTCCTCTAGCACGTTGGAAGAGACCACCGAGCCCAGCGTGTCGAACACCGCCTGACCCCAGGGGTTCATCTTCTCGGCCTGGTCACCGGGAAGGTAGCCGAGCTCCTGGCCACCGACCGCGAACAGCGGCCGGAACACGATGATCTTGCGCTGCTGCTGCCGTTCGAGCACTGCCTCGAGACCCGCGCAGAGGGCGAGCGCCGACTTGCCGGTGCCGGCGCGCCCACCGAGGGACACGATGCCGACGCCGGGATCGGTGAGCAGGTCGATCGCGATGCGCTGCTCGGCGGAGCGACCGTGGAGGCCGAAGACATCGCGATCGCCACGCACGAGGCGGAACGAGCCGTCGCCCGAAACCCGGCCGAGTGCCGAGCCCCGCTCGGAGTGGATGATGAGACCGGTGTTGACGGGGAGGCCTGCGGCATCCTCGCTCACCGCGATCTCCGTCTCGTAGAGGTCGCTCATCTCATCGCCCGTGAGATTCACCGAGGCGATCCCCGTCCAGCCCGAGTCCACGGCCTGCTCGGCCAGGTACTCCTCGGCGATGATGCCGAGTGAGGACGCCTTCACGCGCATCGGGAGGTCTTTGGAGACCACGGTCACGTCGTGACCCTCGGACATGAGGTTCAGCGCGACAGCGAGGATGCGCGAATCGTTGTCTCCCAGGCGCAGGCCCGAGGGGAGCACCGTCGGATCGGTGTTGTTCAGCTCCACGCGGAGCGTGCCGCCCTCGCCGACCGGGACCGGGAAGTCGAGTCTGCCGTGCTCGACGCGCAACTCGTCGAGGTGGCGAAGAGCCTGCCGGGCGAAGTAGCCGAGTTCGGGATCGTGCCGCTTCCCTTCGAGTTCGGTGATCACCACGACGGGGATCACGACGGAGTGCTCCGCGAACCGGAAGAACGCGCGTGGATCGCTCAGCAGGACGGAGGTGTCCAAAACATAAGAGCGCAGGTCAGTGAACTGATCTGCGCTCTGGTGCTCGGTGACTCGCTGCTGCTGGCGTGGTGCTCGTGTGGTCACAACCGCTCCCGACCCGGGACGTGTCCCGGTGACTCGCGAGTCGACCGTTGGGCCACGAGTCGCGATCCAGGTGGCCGACTCGACCGGGCGCCTTGCCCGATGAGCACAACCTACGACCAACGGCTCTATCACCCGCATTCGGCGCGGCGTGTCTCGCGTTACGGCTTCGTGAACAGCCCGCGTCCGTTGTGATACGCGCGAAAAGTACCTGATCAGCCGCCGAAACGGCGATCACGTGAGGCGAAGTCGCGGATGGCGCGCAGGAAGTCGACCTCGCGCAGGTCGGGGCCGAGCGCCTCCACGAAGTAGAACTCGCTGTGGGCGCTCTGCCAGAGCAGGAAGTCGCTGAGGCGCTGCTCCCCCGAGGTACGGATGACCAGGTCGGGATCGGGCTGCCCTCCGGTGTAGAGATGCTCGGCGATCTGCTCGGGCGTGAGGCTGGCGGCGAGCTCCTCGAGGGTTCCGCCACGCTCGTCGTGCTGGGTGATGATGCTGCGCACCGCGTCGACGATCTCGCCGCGTCCGCCGTACCCGATCGCGAGGTTGACGTGCATGCCCGTGTGCGCGGCGGTGCGGTAGGCGACATCTCTCAGCACGCGCTGCAGCTCGTCGGGAAGGAGGTCGAGTCGACCGACGGGCTGCACGCGCCAGTCCCGTTCATGGGACAGATCGTCGGCGAGCTGGCCGATGATCTCGATGAGGTCGGTGAGCTCTCCGCTGTCCCGTTTACGGAGGTTGTCGACAGAGAGCAGGTAGAGCGAGGCCACCGAGACGCCCACGTCGTCGCACCAGCGCAGGAACTCGCGCATCTTGGCCGCGCCGGCACGATGCCCGTGTGCGGCCGAGTCGTAACCGAGCTGTCTCGCCCACCGCCGGTTGCCGTCGATCATCATCGCGACGTGACGCGGCACCTGGGCAGGCGGGATCTGACGCAGCAGACGATTGATGTAGAGGCGGTACAGCGGACCGCGGCCCTCCTGCGTTCGGCTCGACATCACCGTCCTACGCTATCGCTCTGCTGCGTATTCACCCCATGTACGACGGCTGGCATGGGCACGCCCGTAGTCTCGTTCCGATGAGCCGTTCTTCGCGAGACGTCCCTCAGCTCCCGCTCCTCGAGGCAGGAGCGGTTGCCGCGCACACGGATCTCAAGCCCACCTGGCGCGGCTGGATCCACGCCGGCACGTTCCCCGTGGCCCTCGCCGCCGGCATCGTGCTCATCTGCCTCGCAGACGGCACCGTCGCGAAGTGGGCGGCGGCGATCTTCATGACCACCTCGCTGCTGCTGTTCGGCAACTCCGCCGTGTACCACCGCTTCAACTGGGGACCGCGCGTCAAGGCGACGCTCAAGCGCATCGACCACGCGAACATCCTGCTGCTGATCGCGGGAACGTACACGCCGCTCGGTCTCCTCGCCCTCCCTCCCCAGAAGTCGACGCTCCTGCTGTCCCTGGTGTGGGGTGGGGCGCTCCTCGGCATCCTCTTCCGCGTGCTCTGGATCAACGCGCCGCGCTGGCTCTACGTCGCGCTCTACATCGTGCTCGGCTGGGCGGCGGTCATGTACATCGGCGATCTGGTCGCGGCGAACGTCGCGATGATGGTGCTGGTCGTCGTCGGCGGGCTGCTCTACACGGCCGGCGCCGTCGTCTACGCGCTGAAGCGGCCGAACCCGTGGCCCGGGGCGTTCGGCTTCCACGAGATCTTCCACGTGTGCACCGTGCTCGCGTTCCTGTGCCACTGGACGGCGAGCCTGCTCATCTGCCTCCGTCCGGCCTTCAACGCCTGAGGGGGCGGCCGTCGTCAGGCGCGGGGCGACCCGTCGTCGTCGCCGGATGCCGCAGCATCCTCTGCGGCGTCGAGTTCTTCGTTGATCTGCGCGCGGTAGTTTCCGCGGCGGATGCGGCGCAGCATGTCCCATACGAGGAAGAAGACGGCGACGGCGAGAACGCCGCCGACGATGAATCCGGCCGGTCCCGGTGTGACGAGGATCGGGTCGACGTCGCTCGGCGAGGGGGTCGGGGTGGGGGTATCGGTCGCCGCCAGCCACCAGATCACCGGGTGCATCTGTCCTCAGTTCCGCGCGCGAGCGCATAGCCTTGAAGCACCAGCCTAATCAACGAAAGCCGTGACCCTCATGACGACGCAGGAGCTGCTCGATGAGCGCTACGGGCGCACTCGCTCGCGCCGTTCGCGGCGCTGGTGGACGCTCGGCGCGGGAGCGGCGATCGCTGCGGGTGTGGGAGTGATCGCGTGGTACGCGTTCGCCTCCGCGGCCGACGCCGTGGACACGACGACGACCGCATTCCACCTGGTCGACGACCACACGGTGACCGTGACCTTCCAGATCACCGGTCCCGCCGACAAGGCGATCGCCTGCGTGCTCGAGGCCGATGACGCCGACCACGGCGTGGTCGGCTGGAAGGTCGTGCAGTACCCCGCCTCGGGCACCCACGCGCAGGCGTTCACCGAGCAGATCCCCGTGACGGGCATCGCGACCACGGGTTTTGTCAACACCTGCTGGGTGCCGTAGCCTGTCGGGATCGAATGACGACGCCCTGGCGGGAGCCGGGGCGTCGTGCCGTATGACGAAGGAGACACCGTGTCCACGGAAAACCAGGTGACCTTCCTGACCCAGGAGGCGTACGACCGCCTCGTCGCCGAACTCGAGCACCTGTCCACGACGGGCCGCGAGGAGATCGCCAAGCGCATCGAGGCCGCCCGCGAAGAGGGCGACCTGAAGGAGAACGGCGGCTACCACGCCGCCAAGGACGAGCAGGGCAAGCAGGAGGCGCGCATCCGCACGCTGCAGGCGCTGTTGAAGAGCGCGAAGGTAGGCGACGCGCCCGAGAGCCACGGCGTCGTGGAGCCCGGCACGGTCATCACCGCGCTGGTCGCGGGCGGCGAAGAGGTCTTCCTCCTCGGCAACCGGGAGATCGCCGGAGGCACCGACCTCGACGTCTACAGCGAGGTCTCCCCGCTGGGTTCGTCGATCCTCGGCCTCAAGGAGGGCGAGAAGACCTCCTACACCGCGCCGAACGGCCGCGAGATCGCCGTCGAGATCATCAAGGTCGACACGTTCACGGGCTGAACGCACCGACGTGAGACTGGCCGGTCCCCCTCGGGGGCCGGCCAGTCGTCGTCTCAGTCGGCGACGATCGTGGGCTGGAAGCCGGCCTCTTCGAGCGTGCGCAGCACGAGCGCACGGTGCTCGTCACCGCGCGTCTCGACGCTGAGCTGCAGCACGACCTCGCTGATGAGCAGCCCCTGCCCGTGGCGGGTGTGGAGCACCTCGATGACGTTGGCGCCCGCGAGGGCGAGCAGTTCGGACACGCGGGCGAGCTGGCCGGGACGATCGGGCAGCGGGATGCGCAGGCTCGTGTAGCGATTGGATGCCGCGAGCCCATGCGCGACGACGCGCTGCAGCAGCAGCGGGTCGATGTTGCCGCCCGAGAGGATGGCGACGGTCGGTCCGTCTGCGGGCACCTTTCCGGTGAGGATGGCGGCGACGCCGACCGCGCCGGCGGGCTCGACGACCTGCTTCGCGCGCTCGAGGAGCACGAGGATGGCCCGGGCGATGTCGTCGTCGCTGACGGTGACGACCTCGTCGACGTAGCGCTGCACGAGCGCGAAGGGGATGTCACCGGGGCGCTTGACCGCGATGCCATCGGCGATCGTCGGCGTCGTGTCGACCTCGAGCGGTTCGCCCGCCGCGATCGACGAGGGGTAGGCGGCCGAGTTCTCGGCCTGCACGCCGATGATCCGCACCTCGCGACCTTCGGCGGCCGCACGCAGCTTGATGGCGGCGGCGACACCCGAGATGAGGCCTCCCCCGCCGATGCCGAGCACGACCGTCCGGACGTCGGGCACCGCGTCGAATACTTCGAGGCCGAGTGTGCCCTGCCCGAGGATCACATCGAGGTGGTCGAAGGGGTGGATGAACACGGCCCCGGTGCGCTCGGCGAACTCGGCGGCGAGGCGCAGCGGCGTCTCGACGGTCGGCCCGTCGAGCACGACGTCGGCGCCGTAGCCGCGGGTGGCGAGGAGCTTGGGCACGGGGACGCCCAGAGGCATGAAGATCGTCGCCGGGATGCCGAGGCGCTGGGCGGCGAGCGCCACGCCCTGCGCGTGGTTTCCGGCCGATGCCGCGACGACGCCGCGGGCCCGCTCCTCCTCGCTCAACCGGGAGAGCCGGTAGGCGGCGCCGCGGATCTTGAACGAGCCGGTGCGCTGCAGGTTCTCCAGCTTCAGGTGCACCGGGGCGCCGAGCACCTCGGAGAGGAAGTGCGAGCTGTCCACGGGGGTGGTGGCGATCAGCGGAGCCAGGGTGGCTGCGGCATCCTCGAACTCGGCAAGTGTCGGCTCGCTCACGCGGGAGTCCTCCTCGGGCACGGCCCGTCGACCTGACGCCGCGGCTGCGAGCGCCCATCGACTCAGTCTAGGGTCGGGTGCATTCCGCTTCGGGCGTGCGTCGGGGCGCCGTCCTAGTCAGAACTTTCCGCCCATCTCGTGCAGGCGCTCGACCCGATCGGGGATGGGCGGATGCGTCGCGAACAGGCGCGACATCCCTCCGCCGCGCAGCGGATTCGCGATCCACAGATGCGCCATGGAGGTGTTCGGCTTCTGCAGCACGGTGCTCGCGCCCTCGAGCTTCTCGAGCGCCGATGCGAGACCCTCGGGGTCACGGGTCGTGAGGGCGCTGGTCGCGTCGGCGAGGTATTCGCGCTGACGGGAGATCGCGGCCTGCACGCCCGCCGCGAGCAGCGGCGCGACGATCGCGGCGACGAGCCCGAACACGAGGAACAGCGCCTGGGCCTGCGCGTTGTTGCTGTTGTTGCGGCGCATGCTTCCGAAGAACGCCATGCGCATGAGCATGTCGGCGATGAGGCCGACGGCGACGACGAGACCGAAGACGAGCAGCGACACCCGGATGTCGTAGTTGCGGATGTGGCCGAGCTCGTGCGCGAGCACGCCTTCGAGCTCGCGGTCGGTCATCAGCTCGAAGAGCCCGGTGGTCACGGTGATCGCGGCCTTGTCGGGCGAGCGGCCCGTGGCGAAGGCGTTCGGCGCCGGGTCGTCGACGACGTAGAGCGTCGGCATCGGCGTGCCGGTCGTGATGCACAGGTTCTCGACGAGCCGGTAGTACCGCGGCGCCTGCTCGCGCGTGACCTCGAACGCACCCGAGAGCGCGAGTGCCTCACGGCTGGCGGCGAAGTACTGGATGCCGGCGTACCCGGCCGCGAAGACGAGCACGAAGGCCGTCACCCACCAGTTGCCCGACATCAGCCAGCCGGCGACCAGACCGATCAGCCCGATGAAGACGACGAAGCCGACGAGGATGAACCAGGTGTTGCGCTTGTTCGCGGCGATCGCCGAATACACGCGTGCCTCGCGCCGCGATCAGAACTGGATGCGGGGCGGCTCGGCGATCGACGCGCCGTCGACCACCTCGAAGAACTCGCGCGGCGTGAAGCCGAGGTTGCGGGCGAACAGGTTGTTCGGGAACACCTTGATTTTGGTGTTCAGTTCTCGCACGCCGCCGTTGTAGAACCGGCGGGACGCCTGGATCTTGTCCTCGGTGTCGACGAGCTGCTGCTGAAGCTGCAGGAAGTTCTGGCTCGCCTGCAGCTGCGGGTAGGCCTCGGCGACCGCGAAGATCGACTTCAGCGCCTGCTGCATGTGCCCCTCGGCCACGCCGGCCTCACCGGGCGAGGAGGCGCTGATCGTCTCGGCCCGCGCCTGCGTGACGTTCTCGAACACCGCCTTCTCATGGGCCGCGTAGCCCTTGACGGTCTCGATCAGGTTCGGGAGCAGGTCGGCGCGTCTCTTCAGCTGCACCGTGATGTCGCTCCACGCCTCATCGACGCGCACTCCGAGCTGCACCAGCCCGTTGTAGGTCGCCCACAGGTAGATCCCCACGATCACCAGCAGGGCGACGATGATCAGAACCGGGATGAGCCATTCCATCTCGATCGACTCCGTTCGCGTAGTGCCCTCATACTAGTGGCGCCCTCGGGCGTGATGATGCGCTCGCGGCAGACTCTGGGTCTACTCCCCGAGGACGCGTCGGAGGTAGCGGTTGCGGAAGACCCGATCGGGGTCGAGCCGGTCGCGCAGGGCCGTGAAGTCGTCGAACCGAGGGTAGGCGGGGCGCAGGTCATCGGCGGTGCGCGTATGCATCTTGCCCCAGTGGGGACGCCCGTCGAAGGTGCGCAGCAGCTCCTCGATCGGTTCGAAGTAGGTGGCCGGGTTCTCCCGCCAGTAGCGGTGCACGGCGATGTAGCCGGTGGCGCGGCCCGAAGCCGTCGAGAGCCATAGGTCGTCGGATGCCGCGATCCGCACCTCGATCGGGAACGACACCCGGTACCGGCGCTCGTCGATGAGCGCGCGCACGGCGTCGAATGCCTCGGCGAGGCGCTCGGCGGGCACGGCGTACTCCATCTCGCGGAACCGCACGCCCCGGTGCTGCGTGAACACGGCGGTGGAGGCATCCGTGTACTCGCGTCGCCCCGTGACCTTCGCTGCGAGGCGCGACAGCGGCGGGGTGATCGCCGGCACGGCGCGGCCGAGAGCGCACACGGCGGTGAAGACGCCGTTGGAGAGCAGCTCCTCGTCGAGGAACTTCGCGACGCGGGGCAGCGGATGGCGCACGGCGCTCTCCGGCAAGCGGGTGTTGGTCTTCAGGAGTCCCACGTCGGTGTGCGGGAACCAGTAGAACTCGACATGATCGGATGCCGCGGCCCGGTCGGCGAACGTCGCCACGACGTCGTCGATCGGCTCGGGGTGCTCGACGGCGTGCAGCACGAACGCGGGCACGAGTCGCAGGGTGACCTCGACGAGGATGCCGAGCGCGCCGAGTCCGAGTGCGACCGCCGGAAGCAGATCGGCGTTCTCGGTGTCGTCGACGGTGAGGAACTCACCCTCGCCGGTGACCAGCGTGACCCCCGCGACCTGGGTCGCGATGCCGCCGAACGCGGCGCCGGTGCCGTGGGTGCCGGTGGAGATCGCCCCGGAGATCGACTGCCGGTCGATGTCGCCGAGGTTCGCCATGGCGAGGCCGTAGGGCGCGAGCAGCTTCGGGATGCGGTGCAGGCGGGTGCCGGCGCGGAAGGTCGCGAGCCGCCGCTCGCGGTCGACCCGCACGAGCCCGGTGAGGTCGCTGAGGTCGAGCAGCACGCCGGGCGCGACGGCGATGCCGCTGAAGCTGTGCCCGGCACCGACGGCCTTCACCGGCAGGCCGCGTGTGCGGGCGGCGAGCACCGAGCGGCGTACGGCGTCGGGCGTCGCGGGGTACTCGACCCGCGCCGGGCGCACGCTCTCGGTGCGCCCCCAGTTCGTCCAGGTGCCGCCGGGTCGTGTCACAGGAACGCCTTTCCCTCACCGCGGTAGGTCGCGGCCTCCCCCACGACGGCTCCCGCCGCCACGATCGCGAATCGCTCGACGCGCTCCGACAGCTCACCGCTCTTCGCGTGCCGGAACCACACCCGGTCGCCCACCCGCAGCGTCCGCGCCGCCGGCCCCTGCACCGGGGTCTGCACCTCGCCGGTGCCCTCGCGACCGAGGGTGCGCAGTCCTTCCGGCCACACCGGCGCGGGCTGCCGCGACGCGACCGGCGGGCCCGAGGCGACCCAGCCGCCGCCGAGCAGCGTCGCGATGTCGTCGGTCGGCCGACGGACCACGTCGAGGGCGAAGGATGCCGCCGGCGCCGGGTCGAACGCGCGGTAGCGCGAGAACAGATGCCCCGCGAACAGGCCGCTGCCGGCGGTGAGCTCGGTGACCGCGGCATCCGATGACGTGTACTCCAGCGACCCGGTGCCGCCGCCGTTGACGAACTCGAGCGGCGCGATGCGCGTGACCGCCGCCACGATGGCCTGCCGCCGTTCGCGCAGCTCGTCTCCCGAGGAGCGCTGCATCCAGCGGATCACGGGGTCCGACGGGCCCTCGGCGTCGGGCTGGCCGGCGATCTGCGCCTCGTACATCATGAGTCCGGTCAGGCGGAAGCCGGGTCGCGCCGCGATGTGCCGGGCGAAGCGGGCGACGTCGTCGGCGTCGTGCAGCGGCGAGCGCCGCACCCCGATGTGCCCGAGTGCGCGGCTGCGCCACGAGGCATCCGCGTCGATCGCCACCCGCACCTCGGGTCGCGTCGCGGGAGATGCGACCGCGTCGACCAGGTCGAGCTGGGCCGGGCCGTCGACCATGAGCGTCACGCGCGCGGATGCCGCCTCCGAGGCGACGAGCGCGGCGAGCGCCGCCCGATCGGCGGTCGGGTATCCGACGACGACATCGTCGTGGGTGTCGGCGAGCCACAGCGCCTCGGCGAGAGTGAACGCGAGGATGCCGCGATAGCCCGGTAGGGCGAGGAGCGCATCGAGCGCCTCGCGCACACGCAGGGACTTGCTGGCGACGCGGATCGGCATACCGCCGGCGCGCGCGATCATGTCGAGCGCGTTGTAGCGCAGCGCTTCGAGACCGAGCACGGCGACGGGGGCGGAGCGGTCGGCGGTGGCGGCCGTGAGCGAGGGCCAGTAGGCCGCGGGCTGACGCCACGGCTCGCCGACGGGCGCCGCGAGCAGATCGATCGTCATCGTGCCGTGCTCCTCGTCGCCGGTGGCCGCATGCGCTCAGCCTAGGCCGCGGCGACCCGCACCGTGACGTGCGTGCTGTGCGGGTGCGTCGTGCCTACGCTGTGCACGTGAGCACTGATGAAGGCGCGCCGCAGCGCATCGAGAGCCGGCATGGAGTGAGCGACGCCGACGACGCCGTCCCGGGCGACGGTCGGTTCGAGACGGCCACCGAGAAGTCCGATCGCAACTGGACCGACATCCTTCAGGAGTTGCGCGCCACGCAGACCGGCACGCAGATCCTCACCGGCTTCCTGCTCGCGGTCGCCTTCCAGCCGATGTTCCAGACACTCGACGCGTTCGCCCGCACGTTCTACCTGTGCCTGGTGACCCTCGCGGGCATCGCCACGCTGCTGGGCCTCACGCCGATCATCATGCACCGTCGCCTCTTCCGCCATCACGAGAAGGCGCGGCTCGTCGTGATCGGCAACGTCTTCCTGCTCGCCACCCTCGCGGTCGTCTCGCTGCTCGTCGCGGGGGTCGCCGCGTTCCTGTTCGGCGTGACGGCGGGGCTGCCCGCGGGCGCGGTCGCCCTCGGTGTGACCCTCGCTGCCGTGGCCGTCATCTGGTTCGCTGTGCCGCGGCTCGGGCGCACCCCGAGCTGAGTGGCGGGGCGCGGCATCCGTCGACTGCCGATCGGCAGTCAGCGACGACCCGGCGCCCCCGAAGCCGGAGCACGGTGGGGTGTGCCCCCGCTGGGACTCGAACCCAGACTGAAGCGATTTTAAGTCGCCTGCCTCTGCCATTGGGCTACGGGGGCCCGCCCCCACCCTAGGACAGCGACACGCGCCGTCAGAGGCGGGCGAGCGCGACGATGTCCTCCTCGAACTCGGTCGTCACCTCGCGCGAGACCGTGGCGCGGGTGCCGCCGAGCGCCCGCAGGTAGTCGTCCGTGCCGACCGCGTCGCCCGTGTCGCCGGACGCGAGGGCGCGCGCAAGAGCCTCCTGCGATGCGCGCCGCGCGGCGTACTCGATGTCGGCGGGGGTGAGTCCGTCGCTGGCGTCGACGAGAGCCGAGACATCCACGTCGCCCGCGACGTCGACAGGGATGTACCGACCCCAGATCGCGCGGCGCGCCTCCGCGTCCGGCAGGCCGATCGGCAGCACGTAGTCGAAGCGTCCGTGCCGCAGGAACGCGGCGTCGAGTGCGCGGATGAAGTTCGTCGCACAGATGAGCAGCCGGCCGTCCCGCTCACGGAACTCCGCGACGAGCTTCAGCAGCTCGTTCGTGACCCCCTGCGTGGGCGACGGCGGCGTGCCGCCCCGGTGAGCCGCGATCTCCTCGACCTCATCGATGAAGACGACCGCGTGCTCGAGCTGGTCGATCGCCTCGAACGTGGCACGCAGGGCGCCGGCCATCCCCCGCGCGCTGTCGCCGAGCCGCGAGGGGAAGACTTCGACGAACGGCCAGTCGAGACGGGATGCCACGGCCCGCGCGAAAGTCGTCTTGCCGGTGCCGGGCGGTCCGAACAGCATGACCGCCCGCGGCGGCACCACCCCGAAGCGCTCGGCGAGCTCCGGCTGCGCGAGCGGCGTCACGAGTCGCTCCTCGAGGATCGTCTTCTCCGTCGTCATGCCCGCGACCGCGTTCCAGAGGTGGCGCGGCAGAATGCGACCACCCAGCTCCTTCAGCACGTCGAGCTCGCGGCGCTGCACGGGGAGCTGGCGCTCCAGGTAGCGCACCGCTCGATGCACGACGAAGGAGTTCTGCGTGAACGGCTCGACCCGCTGCCCCTCCGGCACCAGCACCGACAGTGTGCCGAGCCCGAGCGGCGCCATCCGGCGCTCGAGCGCATCGAGCAGGGCGCCGCTGATCTCGCCCGCGGCATCCGTCTCGCGCACCCCGAAGAACACCACCCATCCCTGCGCGTGGGCGGCGCGGCCGACAGCGGCCCCGACGATGTCGTCACCGCGCACCGCGACCACCGCGTGGTCGGCCTGGCAGGAGGCCACGACCTCGGCCAGCGAGTAGATCGGCGTTGCACCTTCGCCCGTCACGTGGCCCCACAACCGCACGAGCTGGTCGAGATCGTCGCCGTGGAAGTCGCGGATGTGCACCTTGGTCACTCGGGCCTCCTCGGGCGCAGCCGCCGGACCCGAGGCACCTGTGCCCCGCGGCGGGAAGCCCAGCGTGGCATACGGCACGCGCACCCCGCCAGCGGTGCGGCCGGGAGTATCCGAAGAATGCGGAACGCCGCGGCATCCGAAGATGTCGCGGCGTTCCGTGAGACGTACGCCTACTTCGCGGCGGCGGCCTTCTCGGCGACCGGCGCCTTCTCGGCGGCCGGCTTCGCGGGCGCCTCAGCCGGCTGCGGCGGACGCGGGCGCGACGCGAACTCGTCGAAGAAGCGGCGCGGCGTCTGCACGGCCTCGAGGTTCACCACGTCGCGACCGAGCCAGAAGTTGTTCCACCAGCCCCACAGCACGCGCCACTTGCGCTCCCACGACGGCATCGCGAGACCGTGGTAGCCACGGTGGGCACCCCAGGCGAGGAAGCCCTTGAGGGCGATGTTGCCCGACTGGAACACACCGTTGTAGAGGCCGAGACCGGCCACGGCGCCCAGGTTCTTGTGGATGTAGTCCTTCGGCAGCTCGCCGCGCAGCACCGCGGTGAGGTTCTTCGCGAGCTGCTTGGCCTGACGCACCGCGTGCTGGGCGTTCGGCACGCAGAAGCCGCCGACACCGCCACCGGTGAGATCGGGCACCGCCGCGACGTCGCCCGCCGCCCAGGCGCCCTCGACGACGTTGCCGTCGGCGTCGATCACGCGCAGGTCGCCCTGCGTCGTGATGCGTCCGCGCTGCTCGCTGGGCAGGTCGCTGCCCTTGACGACCTGCGGGTTGGCCATGACGCCCGCGGTCCACACGATGATGTCGGTCGAGATGACCTCGCCGGTCGAGAGCTCTACGTTGCCGTCGACGGCCCCGGTAACCTGGGTGTCGAGGTGCACGTACGCACCGCGCTTCGCGAGGTCCTTCAGAACCCACTCGCTCGTCTTCAGCGACACCTCGGGCATGATGCGGCCCATCGCCTCGATGAGGTGGAAGTGCGTCTCGTCGAACGTCAGCTGCGGGTACTTCTTCAGCAGCGACGACGCGAAGTTGCGCAGTTCGGCGAAGGTCTCGATGCCGGCGAATCCGCCACCGACCACGACGACGGTGAGCAGACGCTCCCGCTCGGGTCCGGGCGGCAGCGCCGCGGCCTTGTCGAAGTTCGAGAGGAGCTTGTCACGCACCCACACGGCCTCCTCGATCGCCTTCATGCCGATCGCGTTGTCGGCGATGCCGGGGATCGGGAAGGTGCGCGAGACCGAGCCCGCGGTGACGACGATCTGGTCGTACTCGAGCTCCCACGCCTCGCCCTCGGACGGGGTGATGGTGGCGACCTTGTGGGCGTGATCGATCTTCGTCACTCGGGCGGTGACGACTTCGGTCGACGCCAGGTGGCGACGCAGGGCGACGACCGCGTGACGCGCCTCGATCGACCCGGCCGCGACCTCGGGGAGGAACGGCAGGTAGGTCATGTAGGGAAGCGGGTCGACGACGGTGACCTGAGCCTCACCCTTGCGGAGGTGCTTCTCGAGCTTCCACGCGGTGTAGAAGCCGGCGTAGCCGCCTCCGACGATCAAGATCCTGGGCACGGTGTTAGTCACGGTGAACGGAACTCCTTGGCGAATTGATGCTCGGCGTGCGGGAGTCACGCGCCGATCGGATGCGTCGGACAGCAGCGGTGACGCCGAGCGCCACCAGTATAGTCGCGACGGTCATCCCTAACAGCGGCAGCGACCCGTACAGCAGCGTGTCCCGCGAGGGCAGCAGCAGGGACCCGCGCGGGGTGGCGGCGTCGGCCGGCGGGAGCGCCGGCAGCGCGACCGGTGTGGCGGAGTCCTCCGGCGCCGGCGACGCGTTCGCGCGACGGTGCAGCGTGATCCAGTCGGAGAGCGATCCCATCGGGTTCGCGGTCACCGTGGGCACGTCGGCGGACACGGCCGCGGCGGCGTTGACGAGCCCGTACCCGTAGAGCGCGTTGGGCACCGTGCCGAGCGAGACGCCGGGCGGAGCGGTCGCCGTGGAGATGATGCGGTTGATGACGTTCGCCGCGTCGAGGTCGGGGTGAGCGGCGCGCACGAGCGCGACGATGCCCGCGACGATCGGGGCGGCGCCGCTCGTGCCGTTCCACCGCACCAGCGACCCGCCGGGCGAGACCCCGAGAAGCTGTTCACTGGGCGCGGCGACGCCGATGGTGATCCCCTGGGTGGAGGCCTCCTGGCTCGCCTGGCCCGACGGAGTGACCCCGGCGACCGTCAAGACACCGGGTATCGTCGCCGGCGCGCCGACGCGGGTCGTCCCGCTTCCCCGGTTGCCGGCGGCGACCACGACGACGACGTCGTGCGAGAACGCGTACTGGAAGGCCGTGTCCCACGACGGATCCCAGTCGAGCGTGTTGGTCGTGAACGACAGGTTGATCACCTTCGCGCCGTTGTCGACGGCCCACTTCATGGCCGAGGCCACCTGGGTCACGAACGGCACCTTCACCTCGCTGCCGAACGAGATGGATGCCGACAGCAGCTGTGCCTGCGGAGCGACGCCGATCATGCCGGTGCCGTCCGACAGCGGGCGGGCCGCTGCGAGGGAGGCCACCCAGCTGCCGTGACCGGTGTCGCTCGAGCCGACCGGCGTGCGGCCGCTCGCCGAGCCCTCGCCCGAGAAATCGGCGCCGCCGACGACCGCGGCGTTGAGCTGCGGCGCGGCACCGATACCGGTGTCGATGATCGCGATCTTCACGCCCGCGCCCTGTGTCGTCTGCCAGGCCTGCTCGATTCCGTAGTCGGTGAGCCAGTACTCCGCCGCCCGGGCCGCGTCCTCGGTCGCTGCGTTCGCCATGCCGGTCGACGCCGGCTGCGCGCCCGAGGCCGCGACGGCGGGGATGCCGGCAGCCGACGGGGCGACGACGAACCCACCGGCGAGGAGCACGGCGGCCACGACGACCCGGCGAGCACGCATCAGGCCGCCTCGCCCCGGGCGGCCCCGGGATCGGCGCAGACGCAGCGCGAAGGCGACCAGGTCGACCGGGCCAGCGCCGCGTCGCCGATCGGATTGACGCCGGGCCCTGCCGCGAGAGCGTGGCCGGCCAGGGCATGCAGACACTTGACGCGGGTCGGCATGCCGCCGGCGGAGATGCCGGCGATCTCGTCCACCTCGCCGTACGCGGCGCGATCGGCGAGGTAGCTGGTGTGCGCGGCGCGGTAGGCGTCCGCGACATCCGCGTCGTCGAGCAGCCCCGCAAGCTCGGGCATGACGTGCTCGGCCTCGAGGGTCGACATGGCCGCCGTCGCGGCCGGATGGGTCAGGTAGTAGAACGTCGGGAAGGGCGACCCGTCGTCGAGCCGGGGCGCCGTGGCGACGACCGTGGGGTTGCCGCAGACGCAGCGCGCTGCGATGCCGAGCACCCCTCGCGCGGGGCGTCCGAGCTGGGCGCGCAGCACGGCCAGCTCGGCGTCGGTCACGGCAGGGTAGGGCGGCGTCGTCACCCCGAAAGGCTACCGGGGCGCGGCTCGGTAGACGCCGGGCGTCACGGACTCGGTGTGGCGTCCGAGGTGGGGCTCGGCGTGGATCCGTCGGTCGGCGCCGTGGCCGTCACGGCGGCCCCCGCGGCGGCCAGCGATCGCACGAATCCCGACATCCAGTCGTTGCGGGTCTGCGTGAGCTGCGCGCTCACGGGAGCCGCGTCACGAGGCTGCTGGTCGGCGGGAAGATCGTTGTCGACCAGATAGAGCACCTGACCCGGTGTCACGTAGTAGAGCCGTTCACGCGCCTGCGTGGCGATGTACGCCGGGTCGCCGAGGCGGTCGCTCTCGGCCTGGAGCGCATCGATCTGCTGCTGGGTGAGCTGCACCGCGGCACGGGCGGCGGAGAGCTTCTGCTGCTGGGCGAGGTAGGTGCCGACCGTGGGCACGAGAACTCCGACGGCCAGCACCACCAGGCCCAGCATGATCACCATGAAGCCCGACAGGCGGATGCCGCCGAGCCAATCGCGTGCGGCAAGTCGCCGAGCCCGCGGGATCTCCTCCGGAGATGCGGAAGGGGGAGTCGGTCTCTTGGCCACGACTCCCCCTTCCGGTAGATCAGCTGCGCTCAGCCCTTGAAGCGGGGGAAGGCACCGCGACCGGCGAAGACCGCCGCGTCGCCGAGCTCTTCCTCGATGCGCAGAAGCTGATTGTATTTCGCGACGCGCTCGCTGCGGGCGGGCGCGCCGGTCTTGATCTGACCCGCGTTGACGGCGACAGCGAGGTCGGCGATCGTGGTGTCCTCGGTCTCACCCGAACGGTGCGACAGCATCGAGCGGTAGCCGTTCTGCGTGGCGAGCGAGATCGCGTCGAGCGTCTCGGACAGGGTGCCGATCTGGTTCACCTTCACGAGCAGCGCGTTGGCGACGCCCAGGTCGATGCCCTTCTGCAGGCGGATCGGGTTGGTGACGAACAGGTCGTCGCCGACGAGCTGCACCTTCGAGCCCAGCGCCTCGGTGAGGTCCTTCCAGGCGTCCCAGTCGTCCTCGGCGAGGGCATCCTCGATCGTGACGATCGGGTAGTTCGCGACGAGGTCGGCGAAGTAGTCGGTCAGCTGCGCGGCCGTCCACGGCTTGCCCTCGACCGTGTAGACGCCGTCGGCGAAGAACTCGGTCGCCGCGACATCCAGGCCCACGGCGATGTCGGCGCCCGGGGTGAAGCCGGCCTTCTCGATCGCCTTCAGCAGGAAGTCCAGGCCCTCACGGTTGCTGGGGAGATCAGGGGCGAAGCCGCCCTCGTCGCCGAGACCGGTCGCGAACCCCGCGGCCTTCAGCTCGCCCTTGAGGACGTGGTAGACCTCGGTGCCCCAGCGCAGCGACTCGCCGTAGGTCTCCGCGCCGATCGGGGCGAGGAAGTACTCCTGGAAGTCGATGCCGTTGTCGGCGTGCGAGCCGCCGTTGATGACGTTGAACAGCGGCACGGGAAGCACGTGGGCGTTCGGGCCGCCGAGGTAACGGAACAGCGGGAGGTCGGCCGAGTCGGCCGCCGCCTTCGCGACCGCGAGGCTGATGCCCAGGATCGCGTTCGCGCCGGTGCGCGACTTGTTCTCGGTGCCGTCGGTCTCGATGAGGATCTCGTCGATGAGGCGCTGCTCGCTCGCCTCGACACCCTCGATCGCGGGGCCGAGCTCATCGATGACGGCGTCGACGGCCTTGAGCACGCCCTTGCCGCCGTATCGGCTCTTGTCTCCGTCGCGCAGCTCGTACGCCTCGAACGCGCCGGTCGACGCACCGGAGGGGACGGCCGCCCGCTGGACGATGCCGTCGTCGAGGAGCACCTCCACTTCGACGGTCGGGTTTCCGCGCGAGTCAAGAATCTCGCGCGCGCCTACAGCCTCGATCAGTGCCACTGAGGACTCCCTGGTTCAATCAAGAGTTCCCATTCCGGGAACAGGTGCATGCGGAGCGTCATCGGTCCTCCACCACTCTAGTGACGACGGATGCCGCCGCCACCGGCGCGTCACGAACCCGAGCGGGATGCGGCATCCGTCACGATCGCCACGGCGATGCCGTCCCATCCCTTCGCGTCGAGGGTCTGGAGCGCTGTCGCCTCGAATCGTGGGTCGGCGGCGAGGAGCGCGAGCCCCCGGCGAACCCCCTCGGCCTGCTCGTCGGATTCGTCGGTGGTGACGAGACGACCGGAACGCACGACGTTGTCGACGATCACGAGGGCGCCCGGGCGGGAGAGCCGCGCAGCATGGTCGAGATAGAGCGCGTTGGACTGCTTGTCGGCGTCGATGAAGACGAGGTCGAACCCGGGCTCGAGACCGGGGAGCACGTCGGCCCCGCGGCCGATCTCGATGCGCACCCGCTCCCCCACGCCGGCACGGTCGAGGTTGCCGCGGGCGACGGCCGCGTGCGCGGGCTCCGCTTCGATCGTCACCACCTCGCCGCCGTCGCCGACCGCGCGTGCCAGCCAGATCGTGGAGTAGCCGCCGAGCGTGCCGATCTCCAGCACCCGCCGAGCGCCGATCGCTCGCGCGAGCAGGTGCAGCAGCTTGCCGTTCAGCGGCGCGACCTCGATCGCGGGGAGACCGGCGGCATCCTGCTCGTGCACCGCCGCCTCGAGGGCGGCGTCGTGACCCACAAGGGTCTCCGCGAGGTAGGTGTCGACCCGGCGCCACACCGCGGGGGTCGGGAGGGCGTCGTCGGTCATGGCGACAGCCTCCCGGGCGGCGCGGCGAGCGTCAAGGGCGGCGGGCGGGTCGCCCGCATCGCGGCGACGTCGGGAGGCGGGGTCAGGACGCCGCGCGGCGCTCCGCGACGAGCGAGGTGAGCACGGCTGCACCGGTAGAAGCGTCGGGCGCGGTGACGGTCAGGCGGCGGCCGTCGAGGCGCGTGACCTCGATGCCGTCGCCTCGTCGCGGCACGACGCCCAGGCGTCCCGGGAGTCCGCGCAGCCCCCAGCCGCCGAAGTCCCGCAGCGGCTCGACCTGCACCGTGCGCACACGGGCGATGTCGTCGAGCGGGATGCGGAAGCGCGGCAGGCCGAGGGCCGAGACCACGATGAATCCGCCGGCGTCGACCCGCACGTGGTAGGCCGCGAGCGTCGCCGAGGCGACCAGCAGGAGCACGAACGCGATCGTCGTGATCCACGCGACGGCGCCACCGCCGCCGGTGAACCACGCGTCGACGGTGATGAGTCCGACCAGCAGCAGCGCCGCGACGATCGGCACGACCGCTCCGCGAGGAAGCGCGGTCGTGGCCGTCCACGCCCTCGGGAGCGCACCGGAGGCGGTCTCACCCACGGGCGCGGCGGGCGACGTCGGCGCGATCGGTGCGGAGAACGGGAGCCCGCCCTGCGACGGCTGCGCGAACCAACCGATCAGACCGAGCGCGAGACCGGCGAGCAGCACCCACCACGACCCGCCCGCGTGCGCGCTGCCCCCATCGGCCGCACGGAGGTTCGCGAGTGTCGAGCTGATACCCGCGGCGGTCAGGAAGCCGGCGACCCCGAGGCCGATCGCCCCCAACAGGCGGAAAACGAGTCCCCGGTGGCCGCGGAGGAGCCCGGGCAGCGACACGGCGAACAGGGTTCCGGGAACGACGAGTCCGATGAGGCCGGTCACGAGAGCCAGCACCCACGGCGGTCCGTACGCGTTCGGCGCGCCCGAGGCATCCCAATGGGTCGCGACCGTCGCGGGCAGGTGCGGCAGCGCGACCAGCTGCAGCACGACATTCGCGAGCCACAGCACACCCGGCAGCACGGCGCCCACCAGGACGTACGACCTGACCACCCGTCGCTGCGATGCCTCGGCCATGTGACCCGCCCCCCCTTCGGCCGCCGATCGCGGCTCCCTCGATTCTGGCGTTCGGCGGCGCCCGCGACCCGCTCGTTGTCGATCATCGATAACGGATTGTCAGGAACGAGTGGCGATGGTCACACTCGATCCGTGGCCTACTCCCCCCGGCAGCTCGCGATCGGCATGAGCCTGTGGATCCCGAATCTCTGCAACGGCATCCGCGTGCGCGAGATCGCCCCCGACTTCACGCACTGCGTCGTGCAATTGCGGGTGACGCTGCTCACCCGCAACATCGTCGGCGTCGCGTTCGGCGGTGCCATGTCGGCCATGACCGATCCGTACTACTTCATGCTCGTCATGCATCAGCTCGGCCGCGACTACGTCGTGTGGGACACGCGCGGCGAGATCGAGTTCGTCAAGCCCGGCCGCGGCGTGCTCACGGCCCGGTTCGAGGTGCCGCGGGAGAGGGCCGAAGAGCTGCGCGAGCGCGCCCGCGGCGGCACGAAAGTGCTCGAGTGGTTCGAGACGGAGATCACGGATGCCACGGGCGACGTCGTCGCGAGGGTGCGTCGCGAGGTCTATGTGCGCGAGAAGCGCCGCGACCGGGTCGCGGCGGGCTGACCGCCGGGCGAGCCGATGCCGCCAGGGGCGACGACCGGTCGCGCGGCGTCCGCGCGTCGGGGCACCGGAGCGTTCACGCCCGCCGACTACGATTCGCGCGTGACCTCGCCCTCCCTCGCCCGCCGGCTCGGCCTCGGCGATGCCGTCGCGATCGGCCTCGGGTCGATGATCGGAGCCGGCGTGTTCTCGGTCTGGGCGCCGGCCGCGGCTGCCGCCGGCCCGTGGCTGCTCGCCGGCCTCGCGCTCGCGGCCGTCGTGGCGTACGGCAACGCCACCTCGTCCGCCCAGCTCGCGGCGACGTATCCGACCTCGGGCGGCACCTACGCCTACGGGCGCGCCGAGCTCGGTGAGTGGTGGGGATTCGCCGCCGGGTGGTGCTTCGTCATCGGCAAGCTCGCGAGCGCGGCCACGATGGCCCTCACGTTCGCCGCGTATGCAGCGCCTGCGGGATGGGAGCGCCCGGTCGCGGTCGTGGCTGTCGCCGTGCTCGTCGGCGTCAACCTGCTCGGCGTGACCCGCACCGCCGCGCTCACCAAGGCGATCGTCGTCGTCTCGCTCCTCGGACTCGCCGTCGTCACGGCCGCCGGCGCGAGCTCATCGTCGACCTGGGCGGGCCTCGGCAGCGCGGCCCCGGTCGACGCCTACGGGGTGCTGCAGTCGGCCGGCCTGCTGTTCTTCGCCTTCGCAGGGTACGCGCGCATCGCCACGATGGGCGAGGAGGTGCGGGATCCCACCCGCACGATCCCGCGGGCGATCACGATCGCCTTCGCGGCGGCCCTCATCGTCTACACGATCGTCGGCACGCTCACTGTCGTGGTGCTGGGAGCGTCCGCGACGGCGGCGTCGAGTGCGCCGCTCGCCGACGTCGTGCACGCCGCCGGATGGACGTGGGCGAACCCGGTGGTGCGAGTCTCGGCGGCGGCGGCGTCCCTCGGTGCGCTGCTCGCACTGGTCGCGGGCATCGGCCGCACGACGCTCGCCATGGCCCGCGAGCGGGACCTCCCCGCCGCACTCGCCGCGATCGGCGCGCGCCACCGTGTGCCCTACCGGGCCGAGCTCGCCGTCGGTGTGGTCGTGATCGGCGCGGTCGCCCTGGTGGACCTTCGCGGCGCGATCGGATTCTCCTCGTTCGGCGTGCTGCTGTACTACCTCGTCGCCAACCTCGCGGCGTTCCGTCAGCACGGCGACGCCCGCCGGTACCCCCGTGCACTCCAGATCATCGGGGCGATCGGATGCCTCGTGCTCGCCGTCTCCCTCCCGTGGGCCTCCGTCGTCGCCGGCGCCGTCGTGCTCGCGATCGGACTGGCGGCACGCGGCATCCGCCTGCGCATCGACCGGGCACGCCGCGCGGGATAGCCCGCTGCGTGCGTGCGGGTCGCCGCGGCCCCTCAGAGGGCGAGAGCGGATGCCGCAGGCACCGCGTGCCCGTCGGGCACGGGCCCGTCGCCTCCCAGGGCGAGCAGCACCGACGGCAGCAGCGCGTCGGCGGTGCGCCGGTAGCCGAGCGCGCTCGGGTGGAACCGGTCGAGGCTGAACATCTCGTCGGGCTGCGAGATGAAGAACGGCCCGACGACACGTCGGAGCGACACGACGTGCGCGCCGGCGGCGAGCGCCGCCTCGGCCTGCGCGTCGGCCAGCTGGCGCGACTGCCGTGAGCCGAGTGAGCGCAGCGGCTGCGGCACCGGACGCAGCGCGCCGAGGTCGGGGCACGTCCCGACGACGACGGCGACACCCCGCTCGCGCAGACGGTCGACGGCGGCGCGCAGATGGCCGGCGGCGACGGTCACGGGGACACGATGAGTGACGTCGTTGCCGCCGACGATGATGATCGCGACATCCGGAGCGTAGCGTGCGGGGAGGGCGTTGAGCTGCGCCGCAAGCGCCGACGACTCCGACCCGACCTTCGCCGCGGTCACCAGGCGCACGGGGCGCCCGAGCGTCTCGGCGATGCCCTTGGAGATTCGCGCGCCGGGGGTGTCCTTGCGCCTGGTGACTCCCAACCCTGCCGCGATCGAGTCGCCGAGCACGAGCAGCTCGACGGGGTCGCCGTCGAGCTTCGCCCGCCAGACACGGTCGGCGTCGAGGGCGTCCTCCCCCAACGGCTTGCCGATGCGTCGCCGGGCGATGGCGGCCTGACGCCGCAGCAGCTCCCGCATCGAGAACACCGCCGCGGCGGCTCCGACGAGCGTCGAGGCGCCGATGACGGCGGCGGTGCGCAGACCCCTCATGCCGCGATTGCACCTCGCCGAGGTGAACCCGGGATGAACGCGGCTCGGGCCGGCGGCTCAGGCCAGCGGCTTGAACTCCAGCGCGGCCGTGTCGGCCCCCGCGGACACCGTCGCGAACTCGCCGTACCCGTCGGCCGCCGAGCGGGCGAGCAGGGCGGTGAGGTTCTTCGTGCGACGCTCGAGGCGCACCCGGGCGCCGGTCGCGATGAGCGCGGCCTTGTGGGCGACGAGCTCGCCGACCGGCACGTCGGCGTCGTGCACCAGCACGAGGGTGCGGGATGCGGCATCCACCCCGTCGGCGACGAGGTCGACGATGCGCTCGAAGCCGATCGAGAAGCCGACTGCCGGCACGCTCTGGCCGAGGAACCTGCCGATCATGCCGTCGTAACGGCCGCCGCCGCCGAGCGAGTAGCCGACGCTCGGGTGGGCGAGCTCGAAGATCGTGCCGGTGTAGTAGCCCATGCCTCGCACCAGGAACGGGTCGAACGCGAGCGGCACCTCGCCGCCCCGGGCGGCCGCGACCGCATCGCCGAGCGCCACGAGTCCGGCGACCACCGCGTCATCGATCCCCTCGGGCAGGGCCGCGCGAATCTGCGCCTCACCGAACGGCAGGTCGGCTTCGGGCGTCGGCCGACGACCGAACGCCTCGAAGGCGTCGGCGGCCGCGGGCGTCGCTCCACGCTCGCGCAACTCAGCGGCGACGCCGTCGATGCCGATCTTGTCGAGCTTGTCGATCGTGATCAGGACGCCGGGTCGCTCCTCCGCGGCGAAGCCGAACACGTCGAGCATGCCGTCGAGGGCCCGCCGGTCGTTCACGCGGATGACGCCACCCTCGAGTCCGAGCGCGTCGAGCGCATCGAGGCTCGCGACCATCAGCTCGGCCTCGGCGCGCGCCGAGCCGTCGCCGATGATGTCGATGTCGCACTGCACGAACTGTCGGTAGCGTCCCTTCTGCGGGCGCTCGGCGCGCCACACCGGCGCGATCTGCAGCGACCGGAACACGGTCGGGAGCTCCGCGCGGTGCGTCGCGTAGAACCGGGCGAGCGGCACCGTCAGGTCATAGCGCAGCCCGAGGTCGCTGAGGGCCGCGGGGTCGTCGGCGGCGGCGATGATCGCCTCGGCGTCGAGGCCGCGCTTGAGCACGTTGAATGCGAGCTTCTCGTTGTCGCCGCCGATGCCGGCGTGCAGCCGGTCGTAGTCCTCGACCACCGGCGTCTCGATCTCGTCGAACCCGTGCGCGCGGTAGCGCTCGCGGATGACGGCGAGCACGCGCTCGCGCCGAGCCTTGTCCTGAGGGAGGAAATCGCGCATGCCGCGCGGCGGGTTGACCTGTGCCACGGGGGTCTATTGTTCCAGGTCGCCGCCGCGCGCCGCGGCCTCCGCCGCGCGCACCGCCGACTCCACGCCCCGCACCCGCTCCCGGAGCGCCCGCTCCGCATCGATGCCCGCCGCGCGGGCGGCGACGACGAGGGCGAGCAGCGCGTCGCCGAGCTGCGCCTCGTCGGTCGGGGCCGCGGCATCCGTCATCGCGGGCACCAGCCCCACCTGAGCGGCCTTGCCGAGCACCTTCTGGGCGCGGGCGAGCGCCGGCAGGCCCGCCGGGATGCCGTCGAGCACGCTGGTACGCTCGCGCTTCTCGGCCGCCTTCGCGGCGGTCCACAGCACGAGCACCTCCTCGGGGGTGCGCGCGCTCTCGCCTCCGAAGACGTGCGGGTGCCGGCGGATCATCTTGTCGGCGAGATCGGATGCCACATCCTGCACGTCGAACGGATCGTCGGGGTCCCGCGAGGCGATCTCGGCATGGAACAACACCTGCCAGAGCACGTCGCCGAGTTCCTCTCGCAGGTCGGCGCGGGTACCGGACTCCACGGCGTCGACGAGCTCGCTCGACTCCTCGACGAGATAGGGCACCAGGTCCCGGTGGTCTATCTGCTGCGTCCAGACGCACTCGTCCCGCACCGCGCGCATCGCCTCGATCGCCCGCGTCATCCCGTCGTCCGTCATGCCGCCGCCTCCCGCACCCGACGGTAGCGCCGGGCGCGCAGCGACACGAGCACCACCGCCGCGAGCAACGAGATCGCCGATCCGCCCAGCACGCCGAGGATCGCCTGGTCGCGCAGATCCGCCGCGCCCACGAACGCCAGCTCCGACATCAGCAGGGACACGGTGAACCCGATGCCACTGAGCGCCCCCGCCGCGGCGAGGTCGCCGAACGCGAGCGGACGGGAGCCTCGTGAGAACAGTGCCATCGCCAGCGACCCGAAGGCGATCACCCCGACAAACTTGCCCACCGGGAGCGCCAGCACGGTGCCCCAGAACGCCGGCGCGAACGCGGCCGGCGACACCTGCGGAATCGGCATCAGAGCGGAGGCGAACGCGAACAGCGGCAGCACGATCACGTTGACCCACGGCTCGAGCGCGTGCCGCGCACGCGCCCCGGCACCCGGCGCGATCGCGAGCCCCAGCAGCACGCCCGCGATCGTCGCGTGCACGCCCGACTCGTGGACGAGCACCCATACCGCGATGGCCACCCACACCATCAGCACGGCGACCGGTACGCGGGCGCGACCACGCAGCAGCAGCGAGAGCGCCCCGAAGGCGACCGTCAGCGCCAGTGCAGCCGCCAGCGCCACGAAGTCGATGTCCGCGGTGAACACGACCGCGATCAGCACGATGCCGACGATGTCGTCGAGGATCGCCAGTGCCAGCAGGAACACCCGCACCCCGGACGGCAGCCCACGGCCGACGACGGCGAGCACGCCGAGCGCGAACGCGATGTCGGTGGCCGTCGGGATCGGCCAGCCCGACGCCGACGGGGTGCCGTTCGCGATCACGAGGTAGAGCGCGATCGGCACGACCACGCCGCCGAGCGCGGCGATCGCCGGCACGAGCACGGCGCGGGGGCTGCGCAGCGATCCGACGGTCAGCTCGTGCCGCAGCTCCACCGCGACGACGAAGAAGAACAGTGCCAGCAGACCGTCGGTGATCCAATGCCCCACCGACAGATCGATGCCGGCGAGGACGAGATGCGCGTCGCGCGCGGCGATCACGCCGGGGCCTGCTGGCGTCGCCGCGACGACGAGGCCGGCGATCGCAGCGAGCAGCAACAACAGGGCGGGAAGACGGGCGGAACGCAGCACGTGCACGGGACACTCCAGGGTCAGGGGCGGCATCCGTCGATCTCGTGCATGCCGGCGGCGACATACTCGACGGGCCGACCAGACTTCCCGGCACTCCTCCGACCATTCTAGCCGCGACGCCGCGGCCGCCCCGCCGTGACAATCCAGTAACACGAGCGGGACTACCGTGGAGGCGTGCAGGATCCCACCCCCACCGAAGCCATCGATCTCGTCGGCCGCTACGAGGCCAGTCATGGGATGCCCGAGCAGATGCGCGGCGACGTGCGACTGCTCGGCGGAATCCTCGGGCGCGTGCTGCGCGAGAGCGGTTCCCCGGGCCTGTTCGACGACGTCGAACGGCTGCGCGTCGCGACCATCCAGGCCTACACCGACGAGACGGATGCCGCATTCGAGCGGGCCGCGCAGATCGCCGACGGGTTCACGGTCGCCCGCGCCGACGAGGTCGCCCGCGCGTTCACCTGCTACTTCCATCTCGTGAACCTCGCCGAGGAGCACCAGCGCGTGCGCGTGCTGCGTCAGCGCGCCGCCCGCGACGAGGAGTCGGCCGACTCGGTGACCGTCGCGCTCGAACGCCTCGCCGGCGAGGTCGGCGACGACACCGCGCTGCAGCGTCTGCACCAGATGCGCTTCCACCCGGTGTTCACCGCCCACCCCACCGAGGCGCGGCGCCGGGCGATCTCGACCAGCATCCGCCGCCTGTCGGGTCTGCTCGACGACTACGACGCCGCCGAGGACGGCGGCCCCGCACAGCGCCGCGCCGAGCGTCGCATGCTCGAAGAGGTCGACACGCTGTGGCGCACGGCGCCGCTGCGCCAGGAGAAGCCGTCGCCGGTCGATGAGGTGCGCTCGGTGATGGCCGTCTTCGACGAGACGCTGTTCACCGCTGTGCCGCACGTCTACCGCCGCATAGACGACGCCCTGCAGGGCGAGGCGGCCGGTGCCCGCGAGCCCGTCGTGCGCCCGTTCGTGCGCATCGGCACCTGGGTCGGCGGCGACCGCGACGGCAACCCGTTCGTGACCGCGAGGGTCACCAAGCGCGCCGCAGGCATCGCCAGCGAGCACGTGCTGCGCGGACTCGAGCGGGCCTCCGCCCGCATCGGCCGCGGACTGACTCTGGATGCCGCCACGACCCCGCCGACCCCGGCCCTCACCGCTCTCACCGAGCGGCTGCTCAGCGCCGACGACGAGGGGGCCGCCGACGTCGTGAAGCGCTCGCCCGGCGAGCCGCACCGTCAGGCCGTCCTGCTGATCGCCCGCAAGATCACGGCGACGCGCGAGCGCGACGCCGACCTCGCCTACGCCGACCCCGAGCACCTGCTCGCGGACCTCCTCACCGTGCAGTCCTCGCTCGTCGCGGCCGGCGCCCCGCGCCAGGCCTACGGTCACCTGCAGCAGCTCGTCTGGCAGGTGCAGACCTTCGGGTTCCACCTCGCCGAGCTCGAGGTGCGCCAGCACTCGGCCGTGCACGCGAAGGTGCTCGCCGAGCTCGACGCGGGCGGTGAGCGCAGCGAGCTGACCGAGGAGGTGCTCGAGGTCTACCGCACGATCTCCTACGTGCAGAAGCGCTTCGGTCCGCGCGCCGCGGGCCGCTACATCGTCTCGTTCACCCGATCGGCCGACGACCTCGCCGCCGTGCACCGGCTCGCGCGTTACGCTGTCGGCCCCGACGGCACCCCGCCCGTTCTCGATGTGATCCCTCTCTTCGAGACGTTCGCCGACCTGCAGGCCGCCCCCGCGATCCTCGCGGAGATCGTCGAGCACCCCGCCTTCGCGGCCCGCCTGGCCGACACCGGACGCCGCCTCGAGGTCATGCTCGGCTACTCCGACTCGTCGAAGGACGTCGGCCCCGTCGCCGCGAACCTCGCGCTCTACGAGGCGCAGGCGCAGATCGCCGACTGGGCGCAGCGCAGCGAGATCGAGCTGACCCTCTTCCACGGCCGCGGCGGTGCGCTCGGCCGCGGCGGCGGACCGGCGAACTCGGCGATCCTCGCCCAGCCCCCGCACTCGGTCGACGGCCGCTTCAAGCTCACCGAGCAGGGCGAGGTGATCTTCGCGCGCTACGGCGACCCGGCGATCGCGATGCGTCACATCGACCAGGTGGCCGCCGCCATCCTCACCGCCTCCGCCCCCTCGAACGAGCAGCGCAACCGTGCTGCCGCCGAGCGCTTCGCCGACGTGGCACAGCGCATGGAGGACGCCTCGCGGGCGCGGTTCTTCGAGCTCGTCAAGGCGCCCGGCTTCGCACCGTGGTTCGCGACCGTCACCCCGATGGAGGAGGTGGGGCTGCTCGCTCTCGGGTCGCGCCCCGCGCGCCGCGGGCTGTCGGTCGAGTCGCTCGAAGACCTGCGCGCCATCCCGTGGGTGTTCGCGTGGACGCAGGCCCGCATCAACCTGGCCGGCTGGTTCGGGCTCGGCACCGCCCTCGAGACGGTCGGCGACCTCGCGCTGCTGCAGGAGGCGTACCGCGAGTGGCCGCTGCTGCGCGCGATGATCGACAACGTCGCGATGAGTCTCGCGAAGGCCGACGACCGCATCGCGCGCCGCTACCTGGAGCTCGGCGACCGCGACGATCTCGCGCAGCTGGTGATCGACGAGATGGCCCTCACCCGCTCGTGGGTGGTGCGCATCGCCGGCGGCGACGGACTGCTCTCGAACAAGCCGGTGCTGCAGCGGGCGGTGAAGCTGCGGAGCCCGTACGTCGACGCGCTGTCACTGCTGCAGCTGCGCGCCCTGCGGGCCCTGCGCGACGCGCCCGAAGAGGTGCCGGCCGACCCCGAGCTCCAGCGCCTGCTGTTGCTGTCGGTCTCGGGCGTCGCGGCGGGCCTCCAGAACACCGGCTGAGTCCCGGCTCGCGAGAACAGGAGCGCCCGCGAGAACAGGTCGATGCGCGCCGTGGCGTCCTGCGCACACGCGATGACCTGCCCCGGTGCGCGCTGCTCCGGCATGCCCGGCCTGGCATGCCCGGCTGCGGCGCGCCCGGCCCGAGCGCATCGGCGCCGGGGTGCGGCATCCGCTCAATCGACCGGGGTGTCGTCCGCGTGCCGCGCCAGCGAGCGCCCGTAGCGCTCGGTGAGCTGCACCATGAGGTCGGGGGTGTCGCGGTCCAGACCGAACACGTAGCCGGGGAAGTCGAGCTCCTGCTGGCGCGCCCAGATCTCGTCGTGCTTGTCGGGTGAGACGACGATCGCCGGGTCACCCACCGCGACCCACGAGATCGGCACGACGCTGCGCTCGGGGAGCACCGTGCGCAGGTGCACGACCGCGTTGATGCGCACCTCGCTCCGGTCGCCGATGCGCGCACCGTTGAACACCCGCACGCCCGTCGCGAGGAACACCTCGTCGCCCACCGTCGCACCCGAGATGCTCGCCATCGGTCCGACGAGCGTGTGGTCTCCGATGTGCACGGGATGAGTGGCGCTCGCGCGCACGAGGGCGTTCTCCATCACGATGACACTGCGGCCGAGGGTGATCGGACCGCCCTCGGCGGTGATGACCGCGCCGTGCAGGATCTGACAGTCGGGCCCGATCGTCACGTCGCCGCTGATCACCGCGGTCGGCGCGACGACGGCGGTCGGATCGATACGGGGCTCGCGGCCGAGATGTGCGTAGCGCATGGTGTGCTCCTCGATCGTCAGCGTACTCAGCGAGACGGATGCCGCCACCCCGCCGCCGCTCCCGGCACGGGTGTGCGACACTGCCGCCATGCTCACCCTCGGATCCGTCGTCATCCGCGTCACCGACCTCGAGGCGCAGGTCGCGTTCTGGTCTGCGGCGCTCGACTACACCGTGTGAGAAGCGGTCGATACGGACTTCGTGCTGCTGCGCTCGGCCGACGGCCGGGGCCCGAACGTCGGGCTCGACCAACTGCCGAGCGAGCGCGCACTGCCGCCGCGCATCCATCTCGACCTCTACGCCGACGACCAGGCCGCCGAGGTCGCGCGGCTCGAGGAGCTGGGCACCCGTGTCGTGCCGTGGGCGGGGCGGCCCGACGACGCCGACTACATCGTGATGGAGGATCCGGAGGGCACCCGGTTCTGCGTGATCGACGCGGCGCCGCGCGGCTGACCGCGTCGGGCAGCAGGGCTGCCGACGCCGCTGGGCCGCGCCGGTCTCAGGCGGAGGCGTCGGCCGCCGCGGGCGCCGGCTCGGAGACCGGGAAGAGCGCGTCGAGCAGCTGGCCGACCCACGCGATCAGGTCGGTGTCCGACACCGGGTCTCCGTCGCCCGGCAACGGCACGACGAGGGCCTCCCCGGAGGCGACGAGCTTCGCCTTCGGGTAGAGCCGCTGCATCCGAACGCGCAGCGAATCGGGGAGGTGCGCCGGCGCGACGCGCAGGTTCGGACCCATCGCGACGACGTCGGCGAGGCCGGCCTGCGCCGCGCGGCGGCGCAGCCGCGCGACCCGCAGCAGCCCCTCGACGTCGGCGGGCGGCTCGCCGTAGCGGTCGCGCAGCTCGTCGATGACGAGGTCGATGGCATCGGGCTTCGCGGATGCCGCGGCCGCCGCCGACAGCTTCTGATAGGCCTCGAGACGCAGCCGCTCGCTGTCGATGTAGCTCTCGAGGATGCGCGCCTGCACGGGCAACTCGAGACGCAGCTCGGTCGGGCCTTCGGTCTCCTCACCGCGGAACGCCGAGACGGCCTCGCCGATCATGCGCAGATACAGGTCGAAGCCGACGCCGGCGATGTGGCCGGCCTGCTCGGCGCCGAGGAGGTTGCCGGCGCCGCGGATCTCGAGGTCCTTCAACGCGACCTGCATGCCCGAGCCCAGGTCGTTGTTCACCGAGATCGTCTCGAGCCGGTCGGCTGCCGTCTCGCTGAGCGGCTTGAGCTCGTCGTACAGGAAGTAGGCGTACGCGCGCTCACGACCACGGCCGACGCGGCCGCGCAGCTGGTGCAGCTGCGAGAGGCCGTACTTGTCGGCGCGGTCGATGATGATCGTGTTGGCGTTGGAGATGTCGAGGCCGGTCTCGATGATGGTCGTCGAGACGAGCACGTCGGCGCGGCGCTCCCAGAAGTCGTCGACGACCTGCTCGAGCTGGTGCTCGCCCATCTGGCCGTGCGCGACGACGATGCGCGCCTCGGGGACGAGCTCGCCGAGCTGCGCGGCGACCCGCTGGATCGACTGCACCCGGTTGTGCACGTAGAACACCTGGCCCTCGCGCAGCAGCTCGCGGCGGATCGCTGCGGCGATCTGCTTGTCGTTGCGGGGGCCGACGAACGAGAGGATCGGGTGGCGGTCCTCGGGCGGGGTCGCGAGGGTCGACATCTCGCGGATGCCGGTCACCGCCATCTCGAGCGTGCGCGGGATGGGGGTGGCGCTCATCGCGAGGATGTCGACGTTGGTCTTGAGCTTCTTGAGCGCGTCCTTGTGCTCGACGCCGAACCGCTGCTCCTCGTCGATGATCATGAGCCCGAGGTCTTTGAAGACGACCTTCTCGGTGAGGATGCGGTGCGTGCCGATCACCATGTCGACGGTGCCGTCGGTGAGGCCGTTGAGGGTGTCGCGGGCCTCCTTGTCGCTCTGGAAGCGCGACAGGGGCCGCACCTTCACGGGGAAGCCCGCGAACCGCTCGGTGAAGGTCTCGAGGTGCTGCTTCACGAGCAGGGTGGTCGGCACGAGCATCGCGACCTGCTTGCCGTCCTGAATCGCCTTGAACGCCGCCCTCACGGCCACCTCGGTCTTCCCGAAGCCGACGTCGCCCGAGAGCAGCCGGTCCATCGGGATCGGCTTCTCCATGTCGGCCTTGATCTCGTCGATCGTCTGCAGCTGGTCGGGGGTCTCGGCGAACGGGAACGCCTCTTCGAGCTCACGCTGCCACGGGGTGTCGGGGCCGAACGCGTGCCCCTTGGCGGCCATCCGGGCGGAGTACAGCTTCACGAGCTCGACCGCGATGTCGCGCACCGCCTTGCGAGCCTTGCCCTTGGCCGCGGCCCAGTCGCTGCCGCCCATCTTGGAGAGCACCGGCGCCTCACCCCCGACGTAGCGGGAGAGCTGGTCGAGCTGGTCGGTGGGAACGAAGAGCTTGTCACCCGGGTAGCCGCGCTTGGTGGGCGCATATTCGAGCACGAGGTATTCGCGCATGCTCTTGACCGGGTTGCGCCCGCCGCTGGAGACCTCGCGCTGGGTCAGCTCGACGAACTTGCCGATGCCGTGCGTGGAGTGCACGACGACGTCGCCGGGCTTGAGCTGCAGCGGGTCGACGACGTTGCGCCGGCGCGAGGCGAGCTTCTTGACGACCCGGCCGTCGCCGCCGATCGTGCGCCCGTAGAACTCGGTCTCGGTGAGCACGGCGAGACGGGCACCGGATGCCTCGAACCCCCGCTCGAGCACGGCGGCGACGACGAGCGCGACCCCTGCTTCGGGTGCCTCGTGCACCGCGTCGACGCGGCGCGCCGCGACACCGCGGTCGGCGAGCACGTCGCGTGCGCGGTCGGCGAGCCCCGGACCGGACGCCGTGACGACGACCTTCCACCCGTCCTGCACGAGGGCCGCGACGTGCGCGATCGCGCCGTCGACGTTACCCGCGAACGACGGCACGGCGGATGCCGCCACCCGCACCACGTGCGACCCGGATGCCTCGACGAGGCCTTCGGCCGCGGCATCCGCCTCGCCGGAGTCGAACGCCGACAGGGTGTACCAGACGCCCCCGCGCTCACGGGCACGCTCGTGCAGGTGCGGGAGCGACACGAAGTCGCCCGCGCCGAGGTCGACAGGGGTCGACGCGCCGGCGACCGCGGCGTTCCACGCGGCGTCGAGGAACTCGCGGTTCGTCTCCGCGAGCGTGATCGCACGGGTGACGGCCCGCTCGGGGTCGACGAGCGCGACGGCGGTGCGCTCGGGCAGGTAATCGACGAGGGTGACGAGGTCGTCGACGAGCGCGGGAGTCAGCGACTCCATGCCCTCGGTCGGCACTCCCTCGGCCATGCGGGCGAGCATCGTCTGCAGGCCCGGCAGCTGCTCGGCGAGCAGCGCGGCGCGCGCCCGCACGTCGGCGGTGAGAAGCAGCTCCCGGCTCGCGACCAGTTCGACCGCGGTGATCTCGCCCGGCAGCGACCGCTGGTCGGCGACCGAGAACGCACGGATCTGATCGACCTCGTCGCCGAAGAACTCCACGCGCGACGGGTGGTCGGCGACCGGCGGGAAGACGTCGAGGATGCCGCCCCGCACCGCGAACTCGCCGCGTCGGGACACCATGTCGACCCGGTGGTAGGCGCGCTCGACGAGACCGAGGCTGACCGCGGCGAGGTCGTAGCCGCGCCCACCGGTGACGAGCCGGATCGGTTCGAGATCGGTGAGGCCGGCAGCGAGCGGCTGCACCGCGCCGCGCACCGATGCCGTGACGACGAGCGGATGGGTGCCGTCCCACGCGGCCACCCGGCGGAGCACGTCGAGGCGACGCCCCACGGTCTCCGCGCTGGGGCTCAGCCGCTCGTGGGGCAGCGTCTCCCATGCCGGGAAGTGATGCACCTCGGCGCCCGGCACGAGCGCATCGAGGGCCGTGCCGAGCGCCTCGGCGCGGCGACCGGTCGGCGCGACGACGAGCACCACCGCGGGCGCCCCCTGCTCGCGGCGCTTCTCGAGGAGGCCGGCGATGAGGGGAGCGTCGAGTCCGTCGACGACGGAGAAGTCGGTGTCTGTCGTCGCCGATCGGAGGGCGCCGGCGAACGTCTCGGACGGTACGAGGGCGCGAACGATCCCGGGAACTGTCACCCGAAGATCCTACGGCGAGCCCGGGACATCCGGTCGCGGTCTCAGTCGCGCGGGGCGTGCCAGCGCTGCTGGGCGGCGAGCAGACCCTCGTCGACGAGCTGCTCGACGGCGTCGGCCGCATCGCCGACGAGGATCGGCAGCGTCGTGCGCTCGGCCGACGAGAACGGGTCGAGCACCCAGTCGGCCGGATCCTGGCGGCCGACGGGCCGCCCGATGCCGACGCGCACCCGGGGGAACTCGGGCGTGCCGAGCGCTTTGGCGATGTCGCGCACGCCGTTGTGACCGCCGTGGCCGCCGCCGACCTTGAGCTTGAGGGTGTCGAAGGGGATGTCGAGCTCGTCGTGCACGACGACGACTCGCTCCGCCGGCACGCCGTAGAACTTCGCCAGGGCGGCGACGGGTCCGCCCGACGTGTTCATGTACGAGTTGGACTTCGCGAGCACGAGCTTCGCTGCCCCGGGACGCAGCCACGTCTCGACGACGCGCGCGTTCGCCTTGTGCGCCGTGAAGGTCTCGCCGCGGCGGCGGGCGAGGTCGTCGACGACCATCTGCCCGACGTTGTGGCGGGTCGCCTCGTACCGCGGCCCGGGGTTGCCGAGTCCGATCACGAGCCAGGTGTCGACCATGCGCTCATCCTCTCGCAGCGGGGACGCACCCCCGCAGACGACGCGAGGGGATGCGGCGAACCGCATCCCCTCGCGTGTGACGGTGTCCGATTACTCGGCGGCCTCCTCGGCCTGCTCGGCAGCGGCCTCGGCGTCGGCCTCGGCGATCTCCTCCTCGGCGGCGAGGGTGTCGACCGGGATCGAGATCGCGACGATGAGGGTCTCGCCGTCGGCGACGAGCGACGCGCCGCGCGGGAGCGTCAGGTCGGCCGCGGTGATGTGCGTGCCGTCCTCGAGGCCCTCGATGTCGACCTCGACGTTCTCGGGGATGTGGGTGGCCTCGACCTCGAGCGAGATCGTGGTGGCGTCGAGGTTGGCCAGGGTGCCGGCGGCGGACTCGCCCACGAGCACCACGGGGACCTCGACCTGGACCTTCTCGCCCTTCTTCACGACGAGGAGGTCGATGTGCTCGATGATCTGCAGCACCGGGTCCTTCTGCACGTCCTTGACGAGCGCGAGCTGCTCGGTGCCGGCGATGTCGAGCTCGAGCACCGCGTTGGCGCGGCGGATGAGCAGACCCACCTGGTGACCCGGGAGGGCGATGTGCACCGGAGCGGTGCCGTGGCCGTAGAGCACGGCGGGGATCTTGCCTGCGGCGCGCAGACGGCGGGCGAAGCCCTTGCCGAACTGCTCGCGCAGCTCGGCGGCGACCTTGAAGTCGTCGGACATGATGTTCTCCTTTATGGGGGCACACGGGCCCGATGAGCGGGTGAGCGTTTTCGACTCGAACGCGAGCGCGTGAGGAAAGCCGTGAGCCTTGATCACTGCGTCGATCACGGATGCCTCGCCGCCGAAGCGGCACGGCGGCATCCCTCGCCGAAGTTCAGTCCACAAGCCTACCAGCGACGCCGGTAGCATGGGAATCGCCCGTCATCTCCGAAAGGACCGCCATGCAGCCGACCCTCGCCTCGGACATCCTTCTCTGGGTCATCGGCCTCATCGGCCTGGGCGGACTCATCACCGTGGTCGGCGCGTTCTGGGCCGTCGGCCGCTCGTCCTACCGCAAGTAGTCGCGCCGCCCGTCGACGCTGCTCGGGGCTTCGTCGCCACGGCGGTCACACCGCCATCACCGCGAGCATCACGGCCATCCCACCCGCCATCAGCGCATGGCACACGTGCCGCGCCCGATGGTGGGACGAGCGCACGAGACCCACGATCCACCACACCGCGAACGCGGCGACGACCGCGATGACGACGCCGTTGAGCACGACGATCCACTCCGGGGTCGCGGCCGGGGCCGCGGCATCCGCCGCCCCTCCGCTGTGATGATGACCGGATGCCCCGTCCCCACCGGAGCCCATGAGCGCCGGCATGGCGACCAGCATCCAGACCATCGCGCCGGTCACGACGGCGTGTCCGGCGAGGTCGACCCGCCCCGCGCGTGAGGTGGCCTGCGGAAGCGACACCAGCAGCGCGATCGCGACGACCGCGAACACGGCGATCTGCGCCCACGTGAGTTCGGCACCCGCAGCCCACCACACCATCGCGACCATGGCGATGCTCATCAGCAGGTGTGCGATCTCGACGACTTCGGTGGTGCCGAAAGGCGTGCCTGCCGGCGCCGCACGACGGGTGCGCACGAGGGAGACGAGCGAAACGACACCGGTCACCGAGAACAGGATCGTGAAGACCGCGCTCCACAGCGGCGAGAACATGGCACTCCAGCGGTCAGGGGGTGGGTGGGACGATCCCTGAGATTACTCTACGATGTGTAGAAATATCTGCTGACAACCCCGGGAGCACCGCCATGACCACCGCCGACGCGCCTCCGCTCGAGGCCGCCACCCCCGCACCGGCCCCGCGCCGCCGGCGCATCAACTGGTTCGCGGCGTTCTGGCGGTGGCACTTCTACGGCTCGGCGATCGTCATCCCCGTGCTGCTCGTCCTCGCGATCACCGGGCTCACCTATCTCTACCGCGCCCAGGTCGACGCCCTCACCCACCCGGGCGTGCTCACCGTGAGCGCACCCGCGGGCGCGGAGCGCGCCCCGCTGTCGGCGCAGGAGGCCGCCGTGCGCGCCGCCTACCCCGACCGGGACATCCTCTCGGTCACCGACAACTCGGGCGACAGGTCGACGATGTTCGTCACCGCCGTCGGCGACACCACCCGCAACGTCTACGTCGACCCGTTCCGTGCGAGCGTCACCGGCGACCTGTCGACCGACGACCTCGTCTCTGACTGGGCTCTGCGCATCCACGGCACGCTGCTCGCGGGCGACCTCGGCGACCGCGTCATCGAGCTCGGCGCCTGCTGGGCGATCGTGCTGTCGATCACCGGAGGCATCATCTTCTTCCTCGGACGCAAGCCGCGCGTCGGCGCCCGGCGCAAGCGCCTGTCGATGTCGGGTGTGCGCTCCACGCACGCCTGGGTCGGTCTCGGGGTCGGCGTCGGCATCCTGTTCCTCGTCGTCTCCGGCCTGCCGTGGACCGGGTTCTGGGGCGCACAGGCACAGCAGGTCGCCGCGCAGAACGGCACCGGGCTCTGGGGCGAGGACCCCGGGGCATCCTCGACCGTCGGAGACCTCATCGAGCGCACCGACGGATCGTCGGGACCGGCCGGGTGGGCGATCGCCGAGGGGCGCACGGGCACCTCGACGGGGGCGGGCTCGGTGATCTCGATCGACACCGCCGTGGCCGCCGCCCGCGCGCAGGGCGCGCCCGAGCCGTACTTCGTCGCCTACCCCGAAGGTGAGACGGGCGTCTACAGCGTCTTCGGCGATCAGTGGCACAACAACGGGAACCCGGCCGAATCGGATGTCTCGCTCGAGACGACCGTGCACGTCGACCAGTACTCCGGCGCGGTCGTCGGACAGTACGGCTACGCCGACTACAGCACGCTCGCGAAGATCGTGTCGCAAGGCATCGCCGGGCACGAGGGGCGCCGCTTCGGCCCGCTCAACACCGTCATCACGACCGCGTTCTGCCTGGGCGTGATCTTCCTGTGCGTGACAGGCCCCGTCCTGTGGTGGAAGCGTCGCGCCGGCGCGACGGGCATGGCGGCCCCGCGCGGGCGACTCCCCCTGTTCACGAACATCGTGCTGCTCGCCGCCGTCGTGGCACTCGGGCTCGTCCTGCCGCTGTTCGGGCTGTCGCTTCTCGTGATCCTCGCGCTCGACCTGCTCGTGATCCGGCGTGCGCCGGCGCTGCGTCAGTTCTTCGGCTCGGTCTGAGCGGTGCCGCCGAGCGCGTCGAGCGCGCGCTCGGCGGTCGCCTGCGGCGACAGGTCGGAGACGAGTGCGACCCCGGGTTCGTCGGCATCGAGCGGCTCGACGAGCGCGAGCTGGGAGGCCAGCAGCGACGGCGGCATGAAGTGGGTGCGCGCCCGCATCCGCTCCTCCAACACCGCCGCATCGGCGCTCAGCACGATGAATCGCACCGCCGGGTCGCCCGCCCGCAGCCGGTCGCGGTAGCGGCGCGCGAGGGCGGAGCAGGCGACCACCGCGCCCTCCCGAGCGGCCGCAGCGACGCGGTCGAGCCACGGCCAGCGGTCGGCATCGGTCAGCGGCACCCCGGCCGACATCTTCGCGATGTTCTCGGGCGGATGCAGCGCATCGCCGTCGACGAACGGCGCGCCCAGGCGAGCGGCGAGCGCCTCGCCGACGACGGTCTTGCCGACACCGCTCGGCCCGGCCACGACGATCCCCATCGCCCCAGTCTGGCGCCCCGCCGGGCGGCCCCGCGCCCTCTAGGCTGGAACCGCACGTTTCTGCGGCGTTCGCCGCGCATCCAAGGAGCATCAGTGACCGAGGCAGCAGCCAACATCGGAGTCGTCGGACTCGCCGTCATGGGGTCGAACCTCGCCCGCAACCTCGCCAGCCGCGAGGGCAACACCGTGGCGATCTTCAACCGCACCTACGCCAAGACCGAGGAGCTGCTCACCGAGCACCCCGAGGCCGGATTCGTGCCCGCGCGCGACTACGCCGAGTTCGCCGCGTCGCTGCAGAAGCCGCGCACCGCGATCATCATGGTCAAGGCCGGCGGCCCGACCGACGCGGTCATCGAGGACCTCATCTCGGTGTTCGAGCCGGGCGACATCATCGTCGACGGCGGCAACGCCCTCTTCACCGACACGATCCGCCGCGAGAAGCGCGTGCGCGAGACGGGCATCAACTTCGTCGGCATGGGCGTCTCCGGCGGCGAGGAGGGCGCGCTCAACGGCCCCTCGCTCATGCCCGGCGGCTCCGACGAGTCCTGGACCACGCTCGGGCCGATCCTGCGCTCGATCGCTGCGATCGCCGAGGGCGAGCCGTGCGTGACGCACGTCGGACACGACGGTGCCGGCCACTTCGTGAAGATGGTGCACAACGGCATCGAGTACGCCGACATGCAGCTGATCGCCGAGGCCTACGACCTCATCCGTCGCGGCACCGGCAAGTCGCCGGCCGAGATCGCCGACATCTTCGCGGCGTGGAACGAGGGCGAGCTGCAGTCCTACCTGATCGAGATCACGGCGGAGGTGCTGCGACAGACGGATGCCCCCACCGGCCGCCCGCTCGTCGACGTCATCCTCGACCAGGCCGGGGCGAAGGGCACCGGCGGCTGGACAGTGCAGACGGCGATCGACCTCGGGGTGCCCGTGTCGGGTATCGCGGAGGCCGTGTTCGCCCGCTCGCTGTCGAGCCACCCCGAGCAGCGCGCCGTGTCGCAGAACCTGCCGGGTCCGCGCGGCGAGATCGCGGTCGACGACGCCGACGCGTTCGTCGAGCAGGTGCGCCTCGCGCTCTACGCGTCGAAGATCGTGGCGTACTCGCAGGGGTTCGACGAGATCCGCGCCGGCGCCGCGCAGTACGACTGGTCGATCGACCTCGGCAAGGTCGCCTCGATCTGGCGCGGCGGGTGCATCATCCGCGCCCAGTTCCTCAACCGCATCACCGAGGCCTACGACGAGCAGGCGACGCTCCCCGTCCTGCTCACGGCCCCGTACTTCGTCGACGCCCTCGAGCGCGCGCAGAGCGCGTGGCGTGAGATCGTGCGCGTGGCCGCGACATCCGGGATCCCCAGCCCGGCGTTCTCGTCGTCACTGTCGTACTACGACGGCCTGCGCGCCGACCGGCTGCCGGCGGCCCTCATCCAGGGACAGCGCGACTTCTTCGGCGCCCACACCTACAAGCGCGTCGACCGCGACGGCACCTTCCACACGCAGTGGTCGGGCGACCGCACCGAGATCGAGGCCGTCGACACGCACTGACCCCGCACGACGAACGGCGCGCGGCCCCGGGGCATCCGGGACCGCGCGCCGTTCGCGTGTACGGGGTCAGCGCGTGATGTCGCGCACCTCGCCCTTCTCGAGGCGGAGACGCCGATGCGCGCGCTTCGCGACGGCCGAGTCGTGGGTCACCACGAGGAGGGTGAGCCCCTCCGCGTTCAGCGACTCCAGCAGCACGAGGATCTCGTCGCGCATGCTCTCGTCGAGGTTGCCGGTGGGTTCGTCCGCCAGCAGCACAGCGGGGCGCTTCGCCGTGGCGCGGGCGATGGCGACACGCTGCTGCTGACCTCCCGACAGCTCGCCCGGCTTGTGGTCGAGCCGGTCGGCGAGGCCCACGTGCGTGAGCGCCTCGACCGCCCGCGCGTGCCGTTCGGCCGCGGGAAGGCCCAGCGGGGCGAGTCCCATCTCGACGTTCTCCTGGGCGGTGAGCGTCGGGATGAGGTTGAAGCCCTGGAAGACGAACCCGATCTGCGTGGCGCGAAGGCGTCCCAGTTGTGCGTTCGACGCCGTCGCGATGTCGATGTCGCCGAGTTTCACGCTGCCGCTCGTGGGGCGGTCGAGCGCCCCGAGCAGCTGCAGCAGGGTCGACTTGCCGCCGCCCGTCGGGCCCTGGATGGTCGCGAACTCGCCCGCGCCGATCTCCAGATCCACCCCCTTGAGAGGGGTGACGGTGCGCTTCTTCTGCGCGTACGTCTTCACGACGGCGCTGAGTCGGTAGCCGGCCGCGGCGACGGGCGCCTCGACCGATTCCGGTGTGGTGTCGATGGTGGTGTCCATGTGTCCTGTCCTGACCTGTGTCGAAGGGATGCCGCGGCTCACGCGACCGAACGGAGGGCTTCGGCAGGGCTCAGCCGCGCCGCGCGCCAGCCGCCGAAGGCGCCTGCGACGACACCGCCGAGCACGGCCAGGCCGATGGCCGCCACGATCACCCAGACGGTGACGGGCGCGTGGAGGACGATGTTGCTGACCGCTTGGGTCGTCTGACCGAAGCCGCCCGGTGCGCCGCCACCGCCGCCGGGACCGCCCTGACCGCCGGTCGAGGTCGACGGGGCGGAGGAGATCGTCGGGGAGACGATGTTGATGATGATGATCCCGGCGAGGCCGATCACGAGTCCGACGACGCCGCCGATGAGGCCCTGCACGAGGGTCTCCCCCGCGACCTGCCCCACGACTCGGCCGTTCGACCAGCCGATCGCCTTGAGGGTGCCGAACTCCCGCGTGCGTCGCGAGACGCCCGAGATGGTGAAGAGCACGGCGAGCGCGAGGGCGACGACCAGCACGATGACCGAGAGCCAGGTGCCGAGGTTGGTGATGAGCGAGGTGGCGCTGGACAGCGAGCCCGACACGGTCGAGGCGAGGTCGCTCTGCGAGCTCACGGTCGCACCCGAGATCGCGGCGCTGAGGTCCGTCTTGATGCTCGAGATCGCATCGGCGGAGGTCGCCTGCACGTAGATCGTCGAAACCACGTCGCCGACGCCCGCGAGCTTCTGCGCGACATCCAAGGGGATGTAGACGTCGCTGGCCGTGTCGGCCGATGACGAGTCCGAGGTGCTCGAGGCGACGATCCCGACGATGGTCATGTCGGTGCCGCCGACCGAGATCGTGCTGCCGACGGCGAGGCTCTTGCTCGTGGCGTACGTCGAGTCGACGACTGCGACGTCGGTGCCCTTGTCGCTCGCGGTGAGCAGACGGCCGGAGCTGACGGTGACCGCCGAGAGGGGGCCGACAGTGGCGTTCGACGGGTCGATGCCGAGCACCGTGAACGAGTTCACGTCGAACGAGCTGGGGCCGCCCGCGCCCCCGCTCTCGCCGCCCGACGGCGGCTGACCCTGGGTGCCGGTCGACCCGCTCGACGAGCTCTGCGACGGGATCTGCCCCGAGAAGGTCATGTTGGTGAGGCTGAGCGCGCCGGATGCCGCGGCCACCCCGGTCGTCGAGGTGACCGTCGACAGCGCGGTGGCGTCGAGCGTGCCGCGGCGCATGTCGGTGACCAGGCGCGATTGGCTGAGGGTCGTCGTGCCGTCGGAGGTCGAGCCGTCGCCGCTGCCGAACTGGAAGCGGCCGTTGCTCGAATCGGTGGACGACCCGGGTTGACTCACTGCTCCGGTGACGGTCAGGTCGGTGCCGACGCCGTAGACGGACGCGAGCGCTTGGCTCTGCGCGTCCTTGACGCCTGCGGCGAGCGAGTTCACGATGACGACGAGCGCGATGGCGATCGCGAGTCCGGCCGCGACGATCGCCGTCTGCTTCTTGCGCCCACCGAGCTCGCGGCGCAGGTATCTCAGATACATGTGGAAGGTCTCCTCTCGGGGTCTGTGTCCCGCCTGGGACGGTAGGCACCGGGATGATGTGCGCGACATCTGTCGCCTATGTGCCGCCGATGAAGGGAGAGCCTTCCGAAACTCACAGCAGGGACATAGGATCTGCCATAGTCGACTCATAGACAGGCGCGCAGAATCGGAGGTATGACCACGCCCACCGTTGCACCCGCCCTCACCCGCGCCGACGGGACTCCCCCGCGTGTGCTCGTCGTCGACGACGAGCAGATGCTCACCGATCTGCTGTCTATGGCTCTGCGCATGGAGGGCTGGGACGTGAAGTCCGCGGCATCCGGCTTCCAGGCGCTGCAGGCGGCCCGCGACTTCGAGCCCGACGCCATGGTGCTCGACATCATGATGCCCGACCTCGACGGGATGTCGGTGCTGCACCGCCTGCGCCAGGCCGGCAGTGATGTGCCGGTGCTGTTCCTCACGGCGAAGGATTCGGTCAGCGACCGGGTCGCCGGACTCACCGCCGGCGGCGACGACTACGTCACGAAGCCGTTCAGCCTCGAGGAGGTCGTCGCGCGCCTTCGTGGTCTCATGCGTCGCGCCGGAACCGCCCAGGCGAGCGACGCCGAACCCATCCTGCGGGTCGGCGACCTGTCCCTCAACGAGGACAGCCACGAGGTCGAACGCGCGGGACGCGAGATCGAGCTGACCGCGACCGAGTTCGAGCTGCTGCGCTATCTCATGCGCAACCAGCGTCGCGTCGTGTCGAAGGCGCAGATCCTCGACCGCGTCTGGAACTACGACTTCGGCGGACGCTCCAGCGTCGTCGAGCTGTACATCTCGTACCTTCGCAAGAAGATCGACGCGGGCGAGACCCAGGCCCTTATCCACACGGTGCGCGGCGTGGGCTACATGATCAAAGCCTCGCAGTGATGGCCCGTTCCCCCCGGCAGTGGCTGCGACGCCGCTGGTCTCTGCAGACGCGCCTCATGGTCACAGTGATCGGCTTCGTCTCGGTTCTGCTGGTGGCGATCGGCTTCGCGACCGGTGCGATCCTGAACCACATCCTGCAGGACAACCTCACCGCGCGCCTCACGAACGAGATGCAGCTGCTGCGGGTCGATCAGACCTCGACCGCGGCCGAGATCCTCACCGGCGGACGCCAGGAGGCCGGCTTCCTCCTGGTGGTGCAGAACTTCTCTAACGGGCCGACGTCACCCCAGACCGTGACCGGCGCCTACGTCGGCAGCGACCTCACCGTGCACACGATGACCTCGGCCGACCAGTCCGCGCTCATCGCGGACCTGCGCACACCGGGCGATCCCGACAGCGGCGCGGTGACCGAGGCGACCGCGGGAACGCTGGGCAAGTACCGCCTGATGGCGGCGACGGCGCCCGGAGGCACCTACGTCATCATCGGCATCCCGACATCGACGCTCACCCAGACCGTCACCCCCATCCTCACGACGGTGGCCGGGGTGACGGTGGGCGGCCTCCTGCTGCTCGCCATCATCCTGACCTTCGTGATCCGGCGCAGCTTCGCTCCGCTGCGTGCCGTCGCCGACACCGCCACGCGCGTCGCCGCGCTCCCGCTCTCCGAGGGTGACGTGTCGATCTCTGAACGCGTGCCGAACGGGCAGACCGACGACACGACCGAGATCGGGCGCGTGGGACTCGCCCTGAACACGCTGCTCGATCACGTCGACGAGTCCCTGGCCGCGCGCCATCGCAACGAGGAGCGGATGCGGCAGTTCGTCGCCGACGCGAGCCACGAGCTGCGCACACCCCTCGCCTCCATCCGCGGCTATTCGGAGCTGTCGCTGCGCGCGATGCGTCAGGCACCGGCGATGGCGATCGAGAACACCGAGCAGGCGCTGGAGCGCATCCAGGCGCAGTCGCTGCGCATGTCGGCCCTCGTCGAGGACCTGCTGCTCCTGGCGCGCCTGGAAGAGGGCCAGGAACTCGTCTACAGCGGCGTCGACCTCACCCGGGTCACCGTCGAGGCGCTCGGCGACGTACAGCACACCGGACCCGATCACACCTGGGTGATGGATGTCGCGGCGGAGCCCATCGTCGTCGCCGGCGACGCCGCGCGGCTCAGCCAGGTGATCGTCAACCTGCTCGCCAACGCGCGCACCCACACCCCGGCGGGCACCACGGTGACCTTGACCCTCCAGCAGCAGGGTGGCGAGGCGGTGCTGTCCGTGCACGACGACGGTCCGGGCATCGCCCCGGAGATCGCCGACGAGCTGTTCGAGCGTTTCGCGCGCGCCGATTCCTCACGCGCCCGCCGCACCGGCGGCACCGGGCTCGGCCTCTCGATCGCCCGCGCCATCGTGCACGCGCATCACGGCTCCATCGTGGTGTCGTCGAAGCCGGGCGACACCACGTTCACCGTGCGTCTCCCCGCTCGTCCCGAGCAGATCGCCCGCGCCGACGCCGCGTGAGCCGGGCGGGTGGGCTCCTCCGCGCCCGCCCGCTCAGTAGCCGCTGAAGGCGTCGGTCGCGACCGACTTCGCGCTCGCGAGCGCCGGCGCGAGGTCGGCGATCAGCGCCGCCGGGCCGGAGATGTACGCGTGGCGCGCGGACAGATCGGGAACGGCGCTGCGGAGAGCCGCGGCATCCAATCGGGATCCGCCAGCCCAGCGCCAGCCCGCCGGAAGCGCGCCCGGGTCTTCTCGGGTGAACACCACGACCGGGACGCCGGTGCGCGCGAGCTCGTCGCGGAACACGACGTCATCGGCGCCTGCGGCGACGTAGACGAGCACCGTGTCGCGCGCGATGCCTGCGAGGTGGTCGTGGCGCAGCTGCGACACGAACGGCGTCACCCCGATCCCCGCCGCGACCAGGAGGACGGGGGCCGGCGTGCGTGGCAGCACGAAGTCGCCCCAGACGCCGGTGGCGGCGAGCACGTCTCCCGGCTCGACCTCGGCGAGAGCGCGCTTGTAGGAGCTCTGCGCTCCCCGACCGTCGCGGAACGCGATGCGCACCTCGGGAAGGTCCTCGGGAGCGGACACGATGCTGAACTCGCGGCGGGTGCCACGGGCGTCCGGTCGCCGATGCGGCACGTCGAGCTCGAGGTACTGCCCCGCCTCGAACCGGAAGCGCCGCTTCGCGCGGAAGGTGAGCGCGGCGAGGGTCGGGGCGAGCTGCTCGCGGGAGACCAGGGTGAGCCGCACCGCCTGACGCAGCGCGAACGCGAAGGCGACGAGGTTGGCGATGACGAGCGCCCGCTCCTGGCCGAGGGTGATCTCACCGAGCGGGATCGGCCAGCCGGCCAGCACACCCGCGACCGCGGCGACCGCGAACTGCTGCCACCGGCGTGGCGGAAGGGTCAGGGGCTCGGACAGCATGAACGCGCCGAGGAAGAGGAACGGGCTCTGCAGCAGCGCGAACTGCAGCGCCGTACCGAGGTCGAAGGCGAAGCCGGCGGCGGCATACTGCACGGCCTGGCGCACGACCGAGACCCCGACGGCGAGCACCAGGAACAGCAGCACGACCCGAACCTTCTCGGTGCGCCAGACGACGGCAAGGCCGAACAGCGCCACCGGCAGCGCGAGCGCGGGCGCTCCCACCCACCAGCCGGAGGCGCCGAGCGCCGGCACGGCGATGCCGAGCAGTGTCAGCACTGTCGCCCCGGCTGCGGCCGGGTTGAGCACGTGACGTCCCCGCCACACGAGCACGTACTTGGATGCCGCGGCCACCGCGCCCGCGATCGCGATGCCGCCGAGTCCCGCCGGGTCGAGTGTCGGCCAGAGCACGAACAGCAGGATGCCGGCCGTGATGAGCGACGACTCGATGCGACCACCGAGGCGCAGCAGGCGCTGGGCCGCGGCATCCGTCGCGACGCACACGACCACCAGCACCGCTGCCGTCGCGGCGAGCTCGCCTGGGGTCGGGCCGACGAGCCCGGCGAACGACAGCGCCAGCGAGATCACCGCGAGCGCGGCGAGGGAGAGCAGCACGAGTCGGTACATCGACACGCGCCCCAGCACCGCGAACACCCGGTTCCAGAGCGCGGAGAGCTGAGCGTTCATCGGAGCCCCTTTCAGAAGAACAGGTCGACGGGCGCGTCGGGTGACCACTCGACCTGACCGTCGGTCGTCATGCGCACCCAGTGCGCGTCGAGGGATGCCGCGGCCCGCGGCCCCTCGTCGAAGAACAGCACGGTGGCGGCAGCATCCGCCGTCATCGCATCGGAGGCGATCGCCCACGTCGCCGCGACCGTGCGCACCGGTTCGCCGGTGCGTGCATCGAGCACGTGGTGCAGGCCGTCACCCCACGCCCGACGGTTCACCGCAGAGGCGCACAGCGCCCCGGACGCGACTGTCGCCACCCCGATCGCGCGGGACGGGTCGTAGGGGTGCTCGAGGCCGATGCGCTCGGTCACGCCGTACACGGCGATGTCGCCGCTGGCGTCGACGACGTGCGTGTCATGGGTCTCGGCGAGCGCGGCCGACACCCGGTCGACGAGACGCCCCTTGCCGATGGCGCCCACATCGATCACGGCGGGCGCGTCGAGCGAGAGCGTGTCGTCGTGCCAGTGCAGGATGTCGCGCCACGCGGCCGGAGCGGGCATCGCCCCGCCCGCGACGAACGAATAGGCGGGGTCGTAGCCGAGGGCGTCGAGAGAACGGCCCACGAGCGGGTTCACCGCTCCCCCGGTCTCGTCCGAGAGCCGGGCGTACAGGTCGAGCATCGAGGCGCCGTCCGCAGGGAGCGGCGCCGAACCCCCCGCCGACAGGCGCGCGACGAGCGAGTCCGACCGGAAGCGGGACCACTGCTCGTCGAACTGCGCGACGAGCTCCCCGACCCTCGTGCGCACCCGCCCGGAGACCGGAGCCTCGGTCTCGACCGCCCACCGGGTGCCGATCGCGTCGAACTCCCAACGGGCGGAGAAGGTCACGCCGCCGCTTCGGTCTTGATCTCGGCGATCGCCTTGTTGAAGCCGCCGCTGGTCAGCGAGGAGCCCGCGACACGGCTCACCGAGATGCTGTCGATGCTCTTGCCGACGACCTCGGCGGAGATCCCGCCGATGAACTGCGACTGGTACTGCTGCGACTCGCGGGCCTGCGGGTTGCCGGTGACTTCGACGCTCTCGATCACACCGGACGCGAGCGTGACGGTGACGTCGATCGTCTCGACCGACTCGGGAGTCTGGTAGGAGCCCGTCGCGCTGAACGTGCCGTCCTTGTAGGAGCCCGAGGACGTCGATCCCGACGAGGTCGACGAGCCGCTGGTGCCGGACTGCGAGCCGGAGCCCGTGGTCGAGGTCGTCGAGGTCGTGGAGCAGCCGGCGAGCACGGCGATGCCGGCGATGCCGAGCAGGGCTGCGGAGGTGCGGACGGTGCGGGGTACGGCAGTGGTGCGGATCATGAAGGTCCTCCTGCGTCGGTTCCGGGGGCCGCCCGGAGCTCCGGGCTCATCCATCCTTGCGAATGAATCTGGACGATCGTGCAGAACGGGCAACCGGTTGTGGGTGACGCGGGCCCGCGGCATCCGCCCGGTCAGGCAGCCCCGTCGAACATGCTCGTGACGGAGCCGTCCTCGAACACCTCGTGGATCGCGCGGGCGAGCAGCGGCGAGATCGGCAGGATCGTGAGCCCCGGGAACCGCTTCTCGGGGGCGAGCGGGATCGAATCGGTGACCACGACCTCGTCGATCGACGAGTCCTGCAGCCGGGTGGTCGCGGGATCGCTGAAGACCGCGTGGGTCGCTGCGACGATGACGCGGCGCGCGCCGTTCGCCTTGAGCGCCTGGGCGGCCTTCACGATCGTGCCGCCGGTGTCGATCATGTCGTCGACGAGGAGACACACACGGCCGTCGACCCGGCCGACGATCTCGTTGACCGTGACCTGGTTCGCGACATTCGGGTCGCGGCGTTTGTGGATGATCGCGAGGGGTGCGTCGAGGCTGTCCGACCATGTGTCGGCGACCCGCACGCGACCGGTGTCGGGAGAGACGACGGTCAGCAGCTCGCGGTCCTCGGGGCTCAGCGTGGTGTGGAAGTGCTCGAGCAGCACGGGCTTGGCGAAGAGGTGGTCGACGGGGCCGTCGAAGAAGCCCTGGATCTGCGCGGCGTGCAGGTCCACGCTCATGACGCGGTCGGCGCCGGCGGTCTTCATGAGGTCGGCGACCAGGCGCGCCGAGATTGGCTCACGCCCGCGCCCCTTCTTGTCCTGACGGGAGTAGGGGTAGTACGGCGCCACCACCGTGATGCGCTTCGCCGAGGCGCGCTTGGCGGCGTCGAGCATGATGAGCAGCTCCATGAGCCACTCGTTGACCGGCGGGCCGAAGGACTGCAGTAGGAACACGTCGCACCCACGGATCGAGACCTCGAACCGCGTCAGCATCTCGCCCGACGCGAATGTGCGGTACTCGGTCGGCACGAGCTCGGTGCCGAGCTCAGCGGCGACGGCGGCGGCGAGCTCGGGGTGCGAGCTGCCGGTGGCGACGACGAGTCGCTTCTTGGTCTTGGCGACCAGCCCCGGCGCTATGCCGCGTTCCCGATCAAGATCGACCGTCTTGTCCTTGCGCGCCATCGTCTGCCTTCTGTGCCTGGCGGGCCCGCTCCGCGACCTGCGCGGCCTGGGTGCCCGAGCGATTCTTCTCGACCCACCCCTCGATGTTGCGCTGAGGGGCGACGCTGAGGGCCAGGGCGCCGGCCGGGACGTCCTTGCGGATGACGGCGCCGGCTCCGGTCTTCGCGCCATCACCGATCCTAACGGGCGCGACGAAGACGTTGTGCGAGCCCGAGTGCACCTCGTCGCCGATCTCCGTGCGGTGCTTGACCAGATCGTCGTAGTTCGCTGTGATCGCGCCCGCCCCGAGGTTCACGCCGCGCCCGATCGTCGTGTCGCCGATGTACGACAGGTGGGGCACCTTGCTGTCCTCGCCGATCGTGGAGTTCTTCACCTCCACGAACGTGCCCACCTTCGCTCCGCGGGACAGCTCCGCTCCCGGACGCAGATAGGCGAACGGACCCACGTTGGCCTTCTCGCCGATGACCGCGAGCGTCGCATCCGAACGACGAACGGTCGCCCCGGCGCCGACCTCGCAGTCCACGAGACTCGTGTCGGGACCGATGATCGCCCCCTCGCCGATCGTCGTCGCCCGCAGCACGAGCGTGTTCGGCAGCAGGGTCACATCGGGGGCGAGCGTCGCGGTGACATCGATCCACGTCGTCGCCGGATCGAGCACGTTCACACCGTCGAGCTGCCATCGGCGCACCGTGCGCGCGTTGAGCGTGCGCGCCGCATCCGACAGCTGCACGCGGTCGTTGATGCCGAGGGCCGTGGATGCATCGGGGGCACCGTACGCCGCTACCCGCTCCCCCGCAGCGCACGCGAGGGCGACGACGTCGGTGAGGTACCGCTCACCCTGCGCGTTGGCAGCCGTGAGGCCCGGCAGATGGGCGCGCAGCGTCGCGGCGCGGACGACATAGACACCGGCGTTGATCTCGGTGATCGCGAGCTCGGCGGCCGCCGCATCCTTCTGCTCGACGATGCGCTCGAGACCACCCCCGGCGCCGCGCACGATGCGCCCATAGCCGGTCGGGTCGTCGACCTGGGCCGAGAGCACCGACACCGCGGCATCCGCCAGCCGATGCGAGGTCACGAACCCCGCGAGCACCGGCGCTTCGAGCAGCGGCACGTCGCCGGAGAGCACGAGCACATCGCCGTCGAAGTCATCGAGCGCATCAACGGCGAGCTCGGCCGCGCGCCCCGTGCCCGGGATGTCGTCCTGATCGACGACCTGCACGCCCGGCAGCGCGTCGAGCGCCGCCGCGGCGACGAGGTCGCGCTCATGCCGCACCACCACCACGACCCGGTCGGGCTCCAGCTCGATCGCCGTCGAGAGCACATGCGCGAGCAGCGACCGCCCGCCCAGCTGATGGAGCACCTTCGGCAGCGACGACTTCATGCGGGTGCCCTGGCCGGCGGCGAGGATGACGACGGCGAGGCCGGTGGCGTTCTGCTCGTTCATGCTCCGCCGCCAGGACTCGAACCTGAACCTCACAGCTCCAAAGGCTGTCGTGCTGCCATTACACCACGGCGGACCGGCCCGCCCACGGCCTGCGCCGTCGGGAACCGCCCCCAAGTCTGCCACCTCGCCGCCCCGCGCCCGGGACCGGAGACGCGGCGCGCGATAATGGGCGGATGGCACCCGAGAGCGACGAGGTCGACCGCATCGTCGAGGCCTGGATGACCCAGCGCCCCGACCTCGACTTCTCGCCTCTCGAAGTGCTCTCCCGCGTCGACCGGCTCTCCCGCCACCTCGACCGCGCCCGGCGTGAGGCGTTCCGCCGCAGCGAGCTCGAACCGTGGGAGTGGGACGTGCTGTCGGCGCTGCGCCGCGCCGGCGAGCCCTACCAGCTGAGCCCGAAGACCCTCCTGCAGCAGACCCTCGTCTCGAGCGGCACCATGACAAACCGCATCGACCGGCTCGTGGGGCGCCGCCTCGTGCAGCGCGAGGCCGACCCGGCCGACGGGCGCAGCATCCTGGTGACCCTCACCGACGACGGTCGCGTGCGCGTCGACGCCGCGATCACGCGTCTCGTCGATGCTGAGGCGCACCTGCTCGAGCGGCTCTCGCGCACCGATCGCGAACGCCTCGCGTCTTTGCTGCGCAAGCTCAGCCTCGGATTCGACGCCTGACGCGCCGCGGCGCCCTCATCCGGCAGCGACGCCGACCGCGTCGGGCGCGTCGGCCCGCGTCGCCGCCCGCGGGCCACGCACGATGAGGTACACGGCGAGGCTGATCTCCCACGCGAAGATCGGCACGGCCGCGAGCGCTGCGGTGGGAGACACCTGGCTCTGCAGCCCGAACAGCACCGCGAGGTTCGACAGCACGACGAGCGGTGCGCCGACGAGACCGAGCACGGGGATCCAGACCGGCACCAGCCGCGTGCGGCGCAGGGCTGCCGCCAGCACGAGCGTGTTGGCGCCGATCACGAGCCCGGGCCCGACGAGGAACGCGGCGCGGTACAGGGCGAGCAGCGCTACGCCCGCGGCATCCGAGCCCGCGGCGTGCTGCCCGCGCACGGCAAGCGCGCCGAGCACGGCGACGGCGCCGAGCAGGATGACCGACGCCTCGAGCGTGCGCAGGGCGAGGTAGGCCGAGGCCGAACGAGGCTCCGGTCGGCGCAGGACGGGCAGCAGCGCGACAGCGGTGCCCACCACCGCGATCGCGAGGATCACGTCGAGCACGGCACCGAGACGCTGGGCGAGCCCGGACGCATCGCTGTCCATCCAGCCCGCATCGGTCAGCATCGGGCCGTAGAGGGCGACCGCGCCGACCGACGTGACGTGGGTGACGAGAAACAGGATGCCGGCGAGGACGCCGGTGCGGCGGAGGGGATTCACGGTGACTCCGATCGGTGACACGGGTGGGAGGAGAGGAGGTGTACGGCGTACACTTGTCTTCTCGAAGACTAGGGTGGACGGCGTACACCCGTCAAGCGGAGGAGGACACGGATGTCTGGTCCCGTGGCCGCGCGCGGCGATGACGCGGTCGAGAGCCCGCGGCGCGCGGCTCTGACGCTCGATCGCATCCTCGCGACCGCGATCGCGCTCGCCGACGAGACCGGCTACGACGCCCTGAGCATGCGACCTCTCGCCGAGCGCCTGGACGTCGTGCCGATGGCCCTCTACAAGCACGTGCGCAACCGGGACGAGCTGGTCGACCGGATGGTCGACGCCGTGCTCGCGAGCATCTCGCCGGACGTCGAGCCCGGCACGCACTGGAAGGCGGCGGCGCGGCGGCGAGTGCTCGCGGCACGCGGCGTCATGCTGCGCCATCCGTGGATGTGGCGTGCGATCGAGACGCGCACCTCCCCGAGCCCTGTCGTGCTCGACCAGCAGGAGGCGATGATCCGCACCCTCCGCGAGGGCGGACTCTCGGTCGCACTCGTGCACCACGCGATGCACGCCCTGGGCAGCCGCCTGTGGGGCTTCACCCAGGAGGTGTACGCGTCGGCGCCGCCGCCGACCGATCCGCAGGCGCTCGCGGCGGCGGCCGCGATGCTCGCCCAGCGCTGGCCGTACGTGCTGGAGTCGGCGGCGTCCGTCATGCACGACTCCGACTCGATCGTCGGACCCGGATGCGACGACGAGACGGAGTTCGAATTCGCGCTCGACCTCATCCTGGACGGCATCGAGCGTCTGCACGAGACGGGCTGGTCCCCCTCGCGCTGAAACCGGACGGCCGGGCCGACGGCGCCGCCTACGCTGGAGGGATGGCGCATCTGCTGGGCGGTGAGCACCTGCACGTCGAGTTCCCGGCGAAGGTGGTGCTCGACGACGTCACCGTCGGTGTCGCCGACGGCGACCGTATCGGCATCGTCGGCCGCAACGGCGACGGCAAGTCGACCCTCATGCGCGTGCTCATGCAGCGGTACGCACCGGATGCCGGCAAGGTGACGGTGCGCGGCGGCATCCGCGTCGGCATGCTCGCCCAGGACGACGCCCTGCCGGAGTCCGGCAGCGTGCAGCACACGATCGTCGGCGACCGGCCCGAGCACGAGTGGCTCGGGGACGCCCGGGTGCGCGACGTGCTCAAGGGGCTCGTCGGCGATCTCGCCCTCGACGCCGACGTCGACACGCTTTCCGGCGGCCAACGTCGCCGGGTCGCGCTCGCGCGTCTGCTCGTCGGCGACTGGGATGTCGTCGCCCTCGACGAGCCCACCAACCACCTGGACGTCGAAGGCATCACCTGGCTCGCGGAGCACCTGCGGGCGCGGTGGAGCGCGACATCCGGAGCCCTTCTGGTCGTCACGCACGACCGCTGGTTCCTCGACGCCGTCTGCACGCGCATGTGGGAGGTGCACGACGGCGAGGTGGAGCCGTTCGAGGGCGGGTACGGGGCATACATCCTGCAGCGCGTCGAACGCGACCGGCAGGCCGCCGTCGCCGAGGACAAGCGCCGCAACCTGCTGCGCAAGGAGCTCGCGTGGCTGCGCCGAGGGGCCCCGGCGCGCACGTCCAAGCCGAAGTTCCGCATCGATGCGGCGACCCAGCTGATCGAGGGCGAGCCCGACCCGCGCAACGGCATCGAGCTGACCAAGCTCGCCACCGCCCGACTCGGAAAGGACGTTGTCGACCTCGTCGACGCCTCCGTCTCGTTCGACGAGAAGCCCGTGCTCGATCGAGTGGAGTGGCGCATCGCCCCCGGCGAGCGCACCGGCATCCTCGGGGCGAACGGCGCGGGCAAGTCGACCCTGCTCGCACTCGTGGCCGGCACCCTCGCCCCCACGTCCGGGCGCGTCAAGCGGGGGCAGACCGTCAAGGTCGCGCACCTGACGCAGCGGCTCACCGAGCTCGAGCCGGTCGAACGCCTGCGGGTGCGCGAGGTGCTGGCCGAGCAGAAGACGACCTACGTCGCCGGCGGCAAGGAGCTCACGCCCGCCCAGCTGCTCGAACGGCTCGGCTTTCGCGCATCGGAGCTGTCGACGCCGGTCGGCGACCTCTCCGGCGGTCAGAAGCGGCGCCTGCAGCTGCTGCTGGTGCTCATGGGCGAACCGAACGTGCTCATCCTCGACGAGCCGACCAACGACATGGACACGGACATGCTCGCCGCCCTCGAGGACCTGCTCGACACGTGGCCGGGCACCCTGCTGGTCGTCTCCCACGATCGCTATTTCATGGAGCGCGTCACCGATCAGCAGTACGCCGTGCTCGACCACCGCTTCCGCCACCTGCCCGGCGGCGTCGATGAGTACCTGCGCCTGCGGGCCGCGATGACGGATGCCGCGTCACGCCCCGCGACCGCCGCGCCCCGGGCCGCGGCATCCACCCCCGCCGCATCGACCCCGGCCCTCTCGGGCGCCGAACGCCGGGCGGCCGAGAAGGAGCTCGCGGCCATCGACCGGCGACTCGCGAAGCTCGCGGAGCAGATCTCGGCGGTCGATGTGCGGCTCGCCGACGCGCACGACGACTACGCCGCGCTCGTGGCGCTGCAGACCGAGCGCGATCAGCTCACCACCGAGACCGTCGAACTCGAGGAGCGCTGGCTCGAGCTCGGCGAAGCGGTGGGCTGACAACGACCGGCATCGATCACCGCGCAGCCCACTCACCCCTCGTGCACCGCCTACTTGATGTTGTTCGCCGCGAGGAACGCCTTCGCGATGTCGGCCGGCGACTGCTTGTCGACCGTGCTCTGCACGTTGAGGGCGACGAGCTTCTCGGGCGTGAGCGCGGCGCTCACCTGGTTGATGACGTCGGCGACGTCGCTCTCGATGCTCTTGGCGACGACCGGCACCACGTTCGACGCGAGGAAGAGCGCCTTCGGGTCCTTCAGCACGACCAGGTTGTCGGTCTGGATGCTCGGGTCGGCCGTGTACACGTTGGCGACGTTGACGGTACCGGCGACGAGGTCCTGCACGGTGGTGTCACCGGTCGCCGAGAACGCGACGGTCACGCCGTAGGTGGACTTCAGGCCGGTCGGGCCGTACGGACGCTCGGCGAGCTCGGGCGGTCCGCCGAGGGTGAGCGGCTCGGTGACCTTCGAGAGGTCGGCGATGGTGGTGAGCCCGTACTTGTCGGCGAACGCCTTCGTGACCGTGTAGGAGTCCTGATCGGTCGCGGTCGACTGGTTCAGCACCGTGAGATTCGACGGCAGGGCGGTCTGCAGGGCGGCGTAGACGTCGTCGGCCGACCGGGCGGTGGTGTTCGCGTCGAAGTACTGCAGCAGGTTGCCGGAGTACTCGGGGAACAGGGTGATCGCGCCGCTCTTGAGCTGCGGGATGTAGGCGTCGCGCTGGCCGATGTTGAACTGGCGGGTGACGGTCTTGCCGGCGCCTTCGAGGGCCTGGGCGTAGATCTCGGCGATGATCTCGTTCGAGTAGTAGGCCTGCGATCCGATGACGATCGAGCCTCCCGCGCTCGTCGCGGTGGGGCCGGCGATCGAGCTGCTGGAGCCGCAGGCGCTCAGGGCGAGTGCGGCGACAGCGGCGATGGCGGCGGCGCCGATGACGCGTGCCGTGCGTGCTGTAGACATGGTGTCCTCTCTGGGTGCGTGAACCGAGGTTCTGGGCGATTCTTGGGGGTGGAGGGGGATGGAGCAAGACGGTGTGACGTCACGTGACGGCGAGAGCGGATGCCGCGGCGCGCCGTTCCCGGCGTGAGGTGCCGTGCTGACGCACGCCACGCGGCACCGAGGCCCACTGAGCGAGCGCCAGGATCGCGTCGAGGACGAGCGCCAACACGGCGACGAGGATGGCCCCGCCGAGCACGACGTCGTACTGGCGGAGGTTCAGCGCGGTGATGATCGGCAGCCCGAGTCCGCCGAGGTTGACGTAGGCGGCGATCGTCACCGTCGCGACGACCTGCAGCACGGCCGAGCGCAGTCCTCCCAGCAGCAGCGGCAGCCCGAGCGGAACCTCGACCTTCCAGAGGATCTGCCATTCGGTCATGCCGACCGCGCGCGCCGCGTCGATCGTGCGGCGGTCGATCGCCTCGAAGCCGGTGTAGGCGCCGGCGAGCAGCGGCGGGATGCCGAGCAGCACGAAGGTGATCACCGCGGCCTCGGGCTTGTGCAGCACGCCGAGCAGCAGCACGAGGAAGATCAGAAGTCCGAAGGACGGGATGGCACGGGCGGCGCCCGAGACGGCTACGGCGACCTCGCGACCGCGGCCGGTGTGCCCGATGAGCCAGCCGAGCGGCACCGCGATGAGCGCCGCGATGAGCACCGAGAGGAACGTGTAGTACAGCTGCTGCGCGAACAGGATGGGCAGCGCGTCCGTTCCGGTCAGTCGATCGGGCGAGAAGATCCAGGCGAGGGCCCCGGTGAACAGATCCATCAGGCGACCTCTGCCCCGGCGAGCACCCGGCGGGTACGTGCGCGGACGGTGCGGGAGCGTCGAGCCCAGGGCATGAGCAGGCGCCCCCCGAGTACCAGCAGCGCGTCGATCAGCAGCGCGATGACCATCACCGCGACGACACCCGCGAGCACCTCTTCGGTGATGCGGCGCTGCAGGCCGTTGGTGAACAGGTAGCCGAGGTTCTCGACGCCGACGAGGATGCCGACGGTGGCGAGCGCGATCGTGGAGACGGATGTCACCCGCAGCCCGGCGAGGATCACCGGGCCGGCGAGCGGCAGGTCGACAGTGAAGAAGCGACGCGCACCGCCGTAGCCGAGCGCGACCGCCGCCTGCCGCACGGACGGGTCGACCGACTGCAAGCCGTCGACCACCGAGCGCACGAGGATCGCGACGGCGTAGATCGTGAGCGCCACGATGAGGTTCGTCTCGCTCAGCGCGGAGTATCCGAACACAGACGGCAGGATGATCAGCAGCGCGAGCGAGGGGATCGTGTAGAGCAGCCCGGTCACGGTGATCAGCCAGCCGCGCAGCAGGCGGTAGCGCCACGCCGCCCAGCCGAGCGGGATGGCGATCACGAGTCCGAGCACGATGGCGATCAGGCTCTGGCGCAGGTGCGAGACCGCGAGCCCCGCGATGAGGCCGAGGTTGTCGCCGACCCAGATCACGACGACGCGCCCTCGGTCGCGAGGATGCCCTGGGTGCGGCCGTCGGCGTCGACGACGGCCGTTCCGCCGCCCGCGGTCGGTCGCAGCGACAGCGCACGCTTACCCCGGTCAGCTCCGATGAACGATCGCACGAAGTCGTCGGCGGGCGCCTCGATGATCTCGTCGGGCGTGCCGACCTGGGCGATCGCGGCACCCTTCGCGAGGATGACGACCTGGTCGCCGAGCAGGAACGCCTCGTCGATGTCGTGGGTGACGAACACGATCGTCTTGCCGATGTCGCGCTGCAGACGCAGGAGTTCCTGTTGCAGCTCGGCACGAACGATGGGGTCGACGGCACCGAAGGGCTCGTCCATCAGGAGGATGTTCGGATCCGCCGCGAGCCCTCGCGCGACGCCCACGCGCTGCTGCTGACCGCCCGAGAGCTGGTTCGGATACCGCGCGGCGAGCGCACGATCGAGCCCGACCGTGTCCATCAGTTCGAGCGCCCGCGCCCGCGCGGCACGGCGGGTGGCACCGGTGAGCCGCGGAACCGTGGCGATGTTGTCGACGACGCTGAGGTGCGGCAGCAGCCCCGCGTTCTGCATAACGTAGCCGATGCTGCGGCGCAGGGCCACGGCCGACCGATCGGCGATGTTCTCTCCATCGATCTCGATGCGCCCGGCGGTCGGCTCGACCATGCGGTTGATCATGCGCAGCAGGGTGGTCTTGCCGCAGCCCGAGGAGCCCACGAACACGGTGGTGGACCGTGCGGGAAGCTGCAGGGAGAAGTCGGCGACGGCGCGGGTGCCGTCGGGGAAGGTCTTGGATACGGCCGAGAATTCGATCATCGGTCGTCCTCTCAGTCGGTGATCTCGATCTCTTTCCAGAACGCGACGTACCCGGAGAAGTCGGCGCCGACCTTCTCGATCGCGGTGGGGTAGGGCTCGGGGTAGCTCCATGCCCGGTCGGTGAGCGCATGCCCGTCGACGGTCACGGTGAAGTACTGGCACGCGCCCTTCCAGGGGCACGTGTACGGCGTCGGGCTGGTGGTGAGTACACCCTCACGCACCGCCGCCGGCGGGAAGTACCAGTTGCCTTCGATACGGATCAGATCGGCCTCATCGGCCTCGGCGATCACGGTGTCGCCCAGTCGCGCCTGCATTGCGTCCTCCGTTCGGGGCGGCCGCCGGCCGCTCGCATCGCGGGCGGCGATCACCGCTCACGCATACGCTATTCGCAGCGGCGGACATTTCGGACGGGATTGTGACGCCGGATGTCGTGCGCTATGCCCGCATCAGTACCAGAAGCTCAGCCTGGGCGCCTGCGGCGCGGCGAACAGAGCGGATGCCGCGGCCACCCCGTCACCCGTGACCCGTCCCGCCGCAGCGAGGGTCGCGAGACGCACCCCTCCCAGGTAGGCGGCCGACAGTTCGGCGATGCCGAGGCGGAGGGACGGGGCATCCGTCGTCGCGTCGGCGGGGCGCACCGAACCGACGCCGCGCCCGTCCACATCGAGCAGCACACGGCCGGCGGCGAACCCGAGCGGGTCGGCGATCTCGATCACCACGCGCCCGGCGCCGCTGTAGCGACGGGCCTCGAGGGCGGCGACGACATCGAGGATGCGCACGTAGTGGTGATCGCGCACCGTGCGCTGTGCGGCACGCTGGTCGGCGATCATCCAGAGCAGCGGCTCGTCGACCGAGAGCTCGGTCGCCTCGATCCAGCCGATCAGATCCATCTCGAGGAAGAAGCGCCAGAGACCCGCGTAGGACTCGTCGTCGAGCGCGAGGAGGTACACGACCTCGAGGGTCGATCGGGCGAAGTCGTCGTGCGACTCCGTCACGCTGTAGAGCGCCACGCCGGTCACCTCCCCCGCCACCGTCGTGTAGACGACGGTGCGCAGCTCTTCGCCCTTCTCCGAGTCAGGACGCGTGCGCAGGAAGCGGTCCCAGTGGCCGGCCGGCATCGTGATCTCGCCCGGCCGGGCGAGGCGCACGCGGTCGTACAGCGGCTCGATCAGGACGCGTGCGTCGACTCTCGGCACGAAGTCCACGCGTCCCGGCGAGACCGGACCGATCCATCCGGCGCGCTTCGCCTCGATCCGCCAGTGCGCAGCCTCGGCGGCGGGGGCGAAGCCGTACCGGCCGTAGAGCGTCGACTCGCTCACGGTGAGGGTCGCAACCGGCACGCCGGCGGATGCCGCGGCCCGCAACTCGCCCTCCATCATCGCCCGCGCGAGACCCCGCCGTCGATGGGTGGGGGCGACGGTGACGGAGCTGATGGCGGCCGTGTCGATGAGCGCCGGCCCGGGGACGGTGAGCTCGGCGAGCCACGATGCGAACGTCGCGACAGGGGTGCCGGGCACCGGGGCGGAGTCGTCGTAGACGCCCAACCGGCGACGCGCCCGCAGCCCGTCGAACGCGGCCTGGCGCTGCACCTCGGAGCGCTCGGTGCCGAGGAATCCGCGGGAGACGGCCTCGATCCAGCCGTCCGAGGCGGCACGGTCCTCGTCCGTGACGAGGTCGGCGCGCAGCCCCAGGTCGCTGAGCCGGCGCGCCTGACGCTCATCGAGCGGGGCCGCCAGGAAGGCGGCGACGGCGGTGTCGTTCATGATCTCCTCCAGCGGCGCGGTGCGCCCGATCAGTCGTCGTGGATGACGCGTGCCCCCGGCACCGGGCCGTGCACGTGGTGCGCGACGTGCCCGGCGGCCGAGAGCCCGATCTGCAGGTCGATGGCGGCCTCGGGGCCCGCCGCGAGGAACGCGACCGTGGGACCCGAACCCGAGACGATCCCTTCGAGGGCGCCGGCGGCGCGACCCGTCTCGAGCAGGTCGGCGAGGTCGGGTCGCAGCGCGAGCGCGGCCTGCTGCAGATCATTGCGAAGGCTCGCGGCGAGCATGTGCGCATCGCCCGCGCGCAGCGCATGCAGAACGGCGTCATCGACCATCGGCCGACGCGCGGGCACGATGTCGAGCGAGGCGTCGTCGCGGTGCGCGTCGAGGGCGGCGAACACGGCCGGAGTCGACAGGCCGTCCTCGCTCGTGACGATCACCCAGTCGAAACGCCCGCGCGCCAGGGCAGGACTCAGGTCGTCGCCGCGCCCCAGCCCGATCGCCGTGCCGCCGGTGAGCGCGAACGGCACGTCGGCACCGAGTTCGGCCGCCAGCTCCCGCAGCCGGATCGGCGAGATACCGGTTCCCCACAGCGCGTCGCACGCGACGAGGGCGGCTGCGGCATCCGCGGATCCTCCGCCCATCCCACCTGCGACGGGCACACCCTTGACGATGCGCAGGTGCACGCCCGCGTCGATGCCCGCCTCGTCCGCGACCAGCTGCGCGGCGCGCACGGCGAGGTTGCGGGCGTCGAGTGGGACGCCCGCGACATCCACCGATCCGGTGACCTCGATCGTCAGGTCGTCCGACGCCGAGGCCCACACGTCCTCGTACGCGGAGACGGCCTGGTACGCCGAGGCGACGTCGTGGTACCCGTCGGCGCCGAGCGCGCCGACCTCGAAGAAGAGGTTGATCTTGCCCGGGGCGCGCACGTGCACCGTCGGGGCGGGGAGGATCACAGCTTCGATGATTCCGCCCACAGGTTGACGTCGATGACATCCGACAGCGCGTCGATGCGCTCGAGCTCGTCGGTGTCGAAGGCCGGTCCGGTGAGGGCGGCCAGGTTCTCGTCGAGCTGCTCGATGCTGGAGGCCCCCATGAGCGCCGAGCACACGGTGGGCTCGCGCAGCACCCACTGGATCGCCATCTGCGCGAGCGTCTGACCGCGCTCCTTCGCGATCGTGTTCAGTGATCGCAGCGACGCGATCGCCTGGTGCGACAGCGCCCGGTCGGGCAGGCTGTCGCGCGGCTGCGAGCGCTTGGCCTTGCCGTCGCCGAGGTACTTGCCGGTCAGGAGCCCCTGGGCGAGCGGCGTGAAGGCGATAGCCGACATGCCCTCTTCGGCGAGGACGCCCGTCAGACCGTCCTCGATCCACCGGTTGAGGATCGAGTAGGCGGGCTGATGGATGATCAGCGGCGTGCCGAGGCTGCGGGCCACCGCCGCGGCGACCGCGGTGCGCTCCGCGGAGTACGACGAGATGCCCACGTAGAGCGCCTTGCCCTGGCGCACGAGCGTGTCGAGCGCGCCGATGGTCTCCTCGACGGGAGTGTCGGGATCGACCCGGTGGGAGTAGAAGATGTCGACGTAGTCGAGCCCGAGCCTCGTCAGCGACTGATCGGCGCTCGCGAGAATGTACTTGCGGCTGCCGAGGTCGCCGTGCGGCCCGGGCCACATGTCCCACCCCGCCTTGGACGACACGACCAGCTCGTCCCGGTAGGGCTTGAAGTCCTCGCGCAGCATGCGTCCGAAGTTGGTCTCCGCGGCGCCGTAGGGAGGACCGTAGTTGTTGGCCAGGTCGAAGTGGATGATGCCGCGGTCGAAGGCGTGCCGGAGGATGCCGCGCTGCGTGTCGAAGGCGACGTTGTCGCCGAAGTTCCACCACAGGCCGAGCGAGATCGGCGGGAGGTAGAGACCGGATGTCCCGACCTGACGGTACTCGGTGAGGTCGTACCGATCCGGGGCCGCCGTGTAGGGCCGGTGGATGTCGGGGACGGAGGGTCGGATACGCGGCTCTGTGCTCACCCGCCCAGGCTAGCCGCCGCGCGGGCGATGCGCAGGTAGTCCTCGACGGTGAGGTCCTCACCGCGGGCGGTGGGGGCGACATCCGCGCTCTCGAGCAGCGCACTGGCCGCCGCGGACGACCCGCCGAGCACCCCGGAGAGCGCCTGCCGCAGCATCTTGCGGCGCTGTTGGAAGGCCGCGTCGACGATGCGGAACGTCGTCTGCCGCTCGGCCTCGGTGCCTCGCGCCGCGTGCGCGCGGGCGAATCCCACGAGCACGCTGTCGACATTGGGCACGGGCCAGAACACCATGCGCGACACCGTGCCGACCAGGCGCCAGTCGCCGTACCACGACGCCTTGACGCTGGGGGCGCCGTAGACCTTGGAACCCGGCCCCGCGGCGAGCCGCTCGCCGACTTCGGCCTGCACCATCACGACGCCGCGGTCGAGACGCGGGAAGGTCTCCATGAAGTGGAGCAGCACGGGCACGGACACGTTGTACGGCAGATTCGCGACGAGCACCGTCGGCTCCCCCGGCAGCGAGGTGATCGTGAGCGCGTCGGCGTCGACCACGGTGAGGGCACCGTCCTCGACACCGTGGTCGGCGGCGGTCTGCGGAAGTCGCGCGGCGAGGCGGTGGTCGATCTCGACCGCGGTCACCCGGGCGCCGGTCTCCAAGATCGCGAGCGTCAGCGACCCGAGCCCCGGGCCGACCTCGACGACGCGGTCGTCGGCCGTGACGGATGCCGCGGCCACGATCTTGCGCACGGTGCCGGGGTCGTGCACGAAGTTCTGGCCGAGCTTCTTCGTCGGGGTGACGTCGAGCTCGGCGGCGAGGGCGCGGATCTCGGCCGCGCCGAGCAGATGCACGGTCACCCCCTCACCCTAACGAGGCGCGGAGTCAACCCCGACCCGCCCCTCCGGGCGCCACTAGGGTGGTGCGGTGAGCACTGGAACGATCCCCGCCGACGCCTTCTCTCTGCGCAGCCCCTTCGGGCGACGGGCGGTGGGGCTGTCGGTCGCGGCGGCCGTCGGAGGTTTCCTGTTCGGCTTCGACTCGTCGGTCATCAACGGCGCGGTCGACTCGATCGGCGGGCACTTCTCCCTCGGCTCGGCACTGACGGGCTTCGTCGTCGCGGTGGCGCTCCTCGGGTGCGCCGTCGGCGCGATGATCGCCGGCTCGCTCTCCGATCGCTGGGGGCGCCTGCGCGTCATGCTGCTCGGCGCCGGCCTGTTCTTCGTCTCCTCGATCGGCGCGGGCCTCACCTTCAGCGTTCCCGACCTGATCCTGTGGCGCGTGGTGAGCGGCCTCGGCATCGGCATCGCCTCTGTCGTCGCGCCGGCCTATATCGCCGAGATCGCACCGCGTCAGATCCGCGGATCGCTGGCGTCGCTGCAGCAGCTCGCGATCACGCTCGGCATCTTCGGGGCACTGCTGTCCGACGCGCTGCTCGCGACGTGGGCCGATGGCGCCGCGAACACGCTCTGGCTCGGCCTGGAGGCCTGGCGCTGGATGTTCATCGTCGGGGTGATCCCCTCGGCGGTCTACGGGATCCTGGCTCTCACCCTCCCCGAGTCCCCGCGCTTCCTTCTCGCCGCCGGCCGCACCGACGAGGCGCGCGCGATCTTCGCCCGCCTCGTGCCGCCGGCCGACCTGGAGCAGACCCTGCGCGAGCTGACGAACGCGATCAGCGCGGACCGCACCACCAAGAAGGCGTCGCTGCGCGGACACGTGCTCGGACTTCAGCCGATCGTCTGGGTGGGCATCATCCTGTCGGTGTTCCAGCAGTTCGTCGGCATCAACGTGATCTTCTACTACTCGACGACGCTGTGGCGCGCGGTCGGGTTCACCGAGGGTGACTCGCTGGTCATCAGCGTCATCACCTCGGTCACGAACGTCGTCGTCACCCTGGTCGCGATCTTCCTCGTCGACCGGGTGGGCCGAAAGCCCATCCTGCTGGTCGGCTCGGTGCTGATGACCCTGTCGCTGGGCATCATGGCGCTCGCGTTCACCTTCTCGGTCACGGTGAACGGCGAGGTGTCCCTCCCGGGCGCCTGGGGCCCGATCGCGCTCGTCGCCGCGAATCTGTTCGTCATCGGGTTCGGCGCGTCGTGGGGCCCGCTCGTGTGGGTGCTGCTGGGCGAGATCTTCCCGAGCCGCATCCGCGGTCGCGCGCTCGGCGTCGCGGCCGCGGCGCAGTGGATCGCGAACTTCGTCATCACGGTCTCGTTCCCCTCGATGTCGGCGTGGTCGCTGCCGCTCACCTACGGCATGTACGCCGTGTTCGCGGCCCTCTCCTTCGTCTACGTGCTGCTGAAGGTGCCGGAGACCAAGGGCATGGAGCTCGAGAAGACCGAGACGCTGTTCGTGGCGGCACCCAAGAGGTGACGGATGCCGCGGCCCGGTGCCGTCCGGTTCGCGGTCACGCCCGCACGAAGCGCGGCTGGCGCGGTGGGCGCCGAGGGTCCGGGGGCGCGGCGAGCGTGCCGTCGGGCGCGATGTGGTCGAGCATCGCCGCGACCACCGCGACGATGTGCGGATCGTCGACCCGATAGAGCTGCCGGCGTCCCTGCCGGCGTGCGCTGACGACACCGGCGGCGCGCAGCTTCGCGAGCTGCTGGCTCGTCGCGGGGATCGTCGCCCCGGTGCGCTCAGCGAGGGTCGTGACATCCGATTCGTCGTCCGAGAGCAGCCACACCAGGTGCAGGCGGCCCGGAACCGACAGGAGGTCGAACGTGTCGGCGGCCGCGGCGAGCTGCGCTACCGCGGCCGGCCGATCAACGGTGCGAACCCGGGCGTCGGGATGGTGTTCCAGTCGTTCGCGCTCATGCCGTGGCTGACCGTGCAGGGCAACGTCGAGCTGGGACTGGCCGCCCGCTCGGTGTCGGCCGCGGAGCGCCGTCAGCGCGCCCTCGACGCGATCGACCTGATCGGTCTGGACGGCTTCGAGTCGGCGTACCCGCGCGAGCTCTCCGGCGGCATGCGCCAGCGCGTGGGGAGCGCGCGCGCCCTGGTGCTGCGCCCGGACGCGCTGCTCATGGATGAGCCCTTCTCGGCTCTCGACGTGCTCACCGCCGAGAACCTGCGCAACGAGGTGATGTCGCTGTGGGCGCAGCCCGACTTCCCGACGAAGTCGGTCTGCATCGTGACCCACAACATCGAGGAGGCGGTGCTCATGGCCGACCGCGTCTTCGTCCTCGGCTCGACCCCGGGCACGTGCGCGCCGAGGTCGAGGTGCCGCTCCCCCGCCCGCGCGACCGGCGGCATCCGCTCTTCGCCCAGACCGTCGATCGGCTCTACGCCCTGCTGACCGGCACCGGCCCCGGTGCTCCCGGCACGGCGGCCGCGCCTGTCGCCGCCACTCCGCTCAGCGCGCCGCTGCCCGACGTGTCCGTGGGCGGGCTCGCCGGCCTCGTCGAGATCGTGCACTCGCACAACGGCCAGACCGACCTGCCCGACCTCGCCGACGAGCTGTCCTTCGAGGTCGACGACCTCCTTCCCCTCGTCGACGCGGCCGCCCTGCTCGGGTTCATCGAGGTCGACGGGGCGCAGCTCTTCCTCACCGAGGACGGTCGCGCCTGGGGACGCGCGGACATCCAGGAGTCGAAGAAGCTGTTCGCACGCCTCAGCGCGGCCCACGCCCCGCTCGTGCGCACGATCCTCACAGCGCTCGAGAACAGCGACGACGGCGCCCTGCGCGACGACTTCTTCCTCGACCTGCTGCGACGCGGCTTCTCGGGGGCGGACGCGCGGGTGCAGCTGGACATCGCGATCCAGTGGGGTCGCTACGCGGAGCTCTTCGACTACGACGCCGACTCGGGCGAGCTCGTGCTCGGCGAGGTCGCCGCCGCGTTCGGGGTGTGACCCCGACCGAGCGGCGCACCGCTGTTGCGGAGCCGGTTCAGAACTCGCCGTAGACGGCGAGCGTGTTCGCCGCGAGCTGTGCGCACAGCTCGTCGAGGTCGGTCTCGAGCGTCTCGGCCATGAACCGCACGGTCAGCGGCACGAGGTACGGGGCGTTCGGGCGACCGCGGTAGGGCGCGGGCGTGAGGAACGGGGCATCCGTCTCGACCAGGATGCGATCGCGCGGCGCCACGCGGAGGGCGTCGCGCAGGTTCTCGGCGTTCTTGAACGTGACGTTGCCCGCGAAGCTCAGCCAGTAGCCGCGGTCGGTCGCGACCCGCGCCATGTCGGCGTCGCCGGAGAAGCAGTGGAACACGGTCTTCTCCGGGGCGCCCACACGGTCGAGGGTGTCGAAGACGGCCTGGTGTGCGTCGCGGTCGTGGATCTGCATGGCGATGCGGTGTCGCTTCGCGATCGCGATGTGCGCCTCGAAGCTCTCGACCTGGGCCGCGATGCCGTCCTCGCCGGTGCGGAAGAAGTCGAGTCCGGTCTCGCCGACCGCGCGCACTCGGGGCTGGGCGGCGAGGGCGTCGATGACCTCGATCGCCTCAGCAAGGCGTCCGGCGGCGGCGTACTCGGGCGCCTCGTTCGGGTGCAGGGCGACGGCGGCGAGCACCCGGCGGTCCTGCTCAGCAGCCCACGCACACCACTGCGACGACTCGATGTCGCCGCCCACCTGCACGACGCCGGCGATGCCGACGGCCTCGGCCCGGTCGAGCTGCTCGACGAGCGTCAGCGGGGAGTCGCCGTCGGCGATCTCGAGGTGCGTGTGGTTGTCGTAGACGGCGACGGCGAGGGGTTCCGGCGCGTCGGGATAGCGCAGGTCCTTGCGCCCGTCGGCCGTGCGCTCGCGCACGTACTGGCTGGGATCGCTCGGAACCTGCGCGCTCACGCGGTCTCGACCCGCGGGAAGAGAGGAGCCAGCCCGTTGACCGATGTGCCGGGACGAAGGATGCCCCAGCTCCCCGCCGCGCGCAGCGGCTGGTCGACCAGGCGCCCCAGGCTCTCCGCGGCGCCGAGTGCGATCCAGAGCTTCTCTGTCGCGATCGGGGTGACCGGGCTCAGCAGCACGGCGAGGGCCCGCAGCCCCTCGGCTGCCGTGTAGAGCACGGTGCCGAGCCGCTCGCGGTCGCCGTCCTCCTTGGCGAGCACCCAGGGCTCGTTCTCGGTGATGTAGCCGTTGAGGGCGTCGACGATGGTCCAGATCGCGGCGATCGCCTCATCGATGCGGAACCGCTCGATGGCCGCATCGGCGTTCGCCGCGGCATCCGCCACGATCTTCTGGATCTCGAGATCGCCCTCCGCATACGCGGCCGGCGGCGGCACGATGCCCTCGACGTAGCGCTCGATCATCGCGATCGTGCGGGAGGCGAGGTTGCCGAAACCGTTGGCGAGCTCGGCCTGGTAGCGGGCGGAGAGGTCCTCCCACGAGAACGAGCCGTCCTGGCCGAACGCGATCGCCGACAGGAAGTAGAAGCGGTACGCGTCGGAGCCGAACGTGTCGGTGATCTCGGTCGGCGCGATGCCGGTGAGCTTCGACTTCGACATCTTCTCGCCGCCGACGAGCAGCCAGCCGTGCGCGAACACGCCGCGCGGAACCTCGAGACCCGCCGCGAGCAGCATCGCCGGCCAGATGACCGCGTGGAAGCGCAGGATGTCCTTGCCGACCACGTGGAACGCCGGCCACCGGCGCTCGAACTGGGTCTCGTCGGCGCCGTAGCCGACGGCGGTCGCGTAGTTCAGCAGCGCGTCGACCCACACGTAGATGACGTGGGTGTCGTCCCACGGCACCTTGATGCCCCAGTCGAACGCGGAGCGCGAGATCGACAGGTCCTTCAGGCCCGAGCGCACGAAGGAGATGACCTCGTTGCGCGCCGACTCGGGACGGATGAAGTCGGGGTTGTCCTTGTAGAGCTTCAGCAGGGGCTCGGTGAACTCGCTGAGCTTGAAGAAGTAGTTCTTCTCCTGCAGCAGCTCGAGCGGCTTGGAGTGGATCGCGCAGACCTTCAGACCCTCGAACGGACCGGTGCCGTCGACGATCTCACTCTCGGGCTTGAACTCCTCGCAGCCCACGCAGTACAGCGCCTCGTACTCGCCGGCGTAGATGTAGCCGCGGTCGTAGATGGCCTGCACGAAACGCTTGACGCCCTCCTCATGCCGCTCCTGGGTGGTGCGGATGAAGTCGTCGTTCGAGACGTCCAGCGTCGTCAGCAGCGGGAACCACGCCTCGCCGACCAGCTTGTCGACCCACTCCTGCGGGGTGACGCCGTTGGCGGCCGCGGCGCGCAGCATCTTCTGCCCGTGCTCGTCGGTTCCCGTCAGCATCCAGGTGTCATCGCCCGCCTGGCGGTGCCAGCGGGCAAGGGTGTCCACCGCGACGGTCGTGTACCCGTGGCCGATGTGCGGCACATCGCTCGGGTAGTAGATCGGCGTCGTGATGTAGAAGGAGGAACCGGACGTCACCCATAGATTCTAGAAGGGCCGGATGCCCCTCCTCGCCGTTGTGACGGCCTCTTCAGCCGCGGCGCGCGAGGGCCGCTTGGTACAGGTCGCGGGAGGCGAGTCCCGTCTCGGCGGCGACGGCGGTCGCGGCATCCTTCAATCGGGTTCCCGCCCGGTCGAGCTCGACCACCCGCGCGACGGCGCCGTCGAGGGAGACGGAGACCGGCACCGCACCCGCGACCACCACGACGCACTCCCCGCGCACGCCCGCCTCCGCCCAGGCGGAGAGCTCGGCGAGGCCGCCGCGTACGACCTCCTCGTGCAGCTTCGTGAGCTCGCGGCACACGGCCGCGCGGCGGTCTCCGCCGAACGCCGCGCCCATGTCGGCGAGCGTCGCAGCCAGGCGGGTCGGCGCCTCGAAGAACACCATCGTGCGGCGCTCGCCGGCGAGCGCGCCGAACGCCGACGCCCGCTCCCCGCTCTTTCGCGGCACGAAGCCTTCGAAGGTGAACCGATCGGTCGGGAGGCCGGCGAGCGCGAGGGCGGTGACGACGGCGGACGGACCGGGGATGACGGTGAGCTCGACGCCCTGTGCGACGGCCTCGGCGACCACGGCGTAGCCCGGGTCACTCACTGTCGGCATACCCGCGTCGCTGAGCAGCACGACCTCTCGGGTCGCGGCGAGCGCCGCGACCTCGGCGGCCTTCTGCTTCTCGTTGTGGTCGTGCACCGCGATCAGCCGCGGGCGGTTCTCGATGCCGAGGCCGGCGAGCAGGCGCTGGGCGGTGCGGGTGTCCTCGGCGCAGATGACCTCGGCGGCCTCGAGCACTTCTCGCAGCCGCGTCGACGCGTCGCCGAGGTTGCCGATCGGAGTCGCCGCGAGCTTCAACACCGCCCCAGCATAGGCTGGTGCCCGTGAGCCGCACCGCGCCGCCCCTCCTCGAGAACGCACCCCTCTCCCGCTACGACCGGTGGGCGATGCGCGTGCGCGCCGATGCCGCCCTGCAGCGTCGGATCTCGTGGCTGGCGCCGCTGCTGGTGACCCTCCTCGCGGCCGTGCTGCGCTTCTGGAACCTGCAGAACCCGCACGCGATCGTCTTCGACGAGACCTACTACGTCAAGGACGCATGGAGCCAGTGGAACCTGGGCTACCCCGCCAACTGGCCCGCCAATGCGAACGGCGCGTTCGAGCAGGGCGTGACCGACGACTACGAGACGTCCGGCAGCTTCGTCGTGCATCCTCCGCTCGGCAAGTGGATCATCGGACTCGGCATGTGGATCTTCGGCCCGGCGTCGTCGTTCGGCTGGCGATTCTCGGTCGCGCTGCTCGGCACGGCCACCGTGCTGCTGGTCTACCTCGTCACGAAGGCGCTCACCCGGTCGGTGGCCGCGGCCACGATCGCGTCGCTGCTGATGGCGATCGACGGGCTCGCGATCGTGATGAGCCGGGTGGCGCTCCTCGACGGCATCCTCACCTTTTTCGTGATCCTCGCGTTCTGGTTCGTCCTCCTCGACCGCGCGTGGTGCGATCGCCGGTTGGGCGCCCGGGACCCCGACCGGCCGAGCGCGTGGGGCCGGCTGCTCTGGAACCGCCCGTGGCTGCTCGCGGCCGGTGCCGCAGCGGGCGCGGCGACGGCCGTGAAGTGGTCGGGGCTGTACGTCATCGCCGCGCTCGGTGTCTACGTGGTCATCTCCGACGCGGTCGCCCGGTGGCGTCTCGGCATCCGGATGTGGCACCTCGACGCCGTGCGGCAGGGGCTCTGGTCTGCGGTGCTGATGCTGCCTGTCGCCCTCGTCGTCTACGTCGTCTCGTGGACGGGGTGGCTCGTGACGGCCGGCGGCTACGACCGGCAGTACTCGGGCGCGCCGCCTGCGGGGCTCGCCGCCCTCCTGCCGCAGCCGCTGCAGAACCTGTGGGTGTACCACGGCGCGATGTACGGCTTCAACGTGAACCTGCACACCCCGCACAGCTATCAGAGCCCGGCCTGGGAGTGGCCGCTGCTCATCCGCCCCACCTCGATGTACTGGGAGCAGGGGGCGAACGGCGTGCAGGCGATCTCGAGCATCCCGAACCCGCTCATCTGGTGGGCGGGAATCGCCGCCGCGATCTATCTGCTGGTGCGGTTCGTCCGGAGACCGGATGCGGCGGCGGGCTTCGTGCTCGTCGGGATCATCGCGACGTATGTGCCGTGGCTGCTCTACCCCGACCGCACGATCTTCCAGTTCTACACGATCGTGATGCTGCCCTTCCTCGTCATCGCGGTCGCTCTGGCCGCGCGCGACATCGCGGGCGGTCCGGATGCCTCTCCCGCCCGGCGACGCTCGGGGCAGGGCGTGGTCCTCGTCTTCCTCGGGGTCGCCGTCGTGCTGTCGGCCTTCTGGTACCCGGTGTGGACGGCCATGCCGGTGCCCTACGACTTCTGGCGCCTGCACAACTGGATGCAGAGCTGGATCTGACCCGGCACGGATGAACCCGCGGGGCTCGACGCGGGTGGATCGGATGTCGCGGCGCGACCGTCAGGCGACGGCGCCGTCGGCCGCGTCGTCTTCGCGGAGCGAGAGCACCTCGTCGGCACCGTTCTCCACGGCGACGGGGATGGCGACTGGGCGCCCGCCCGTGAACGCGTCGTGCTCGCGCGCCAGAACGGCCTCGATCTCGGTGCGGGACCTCGCCGGGTGGCGGTCGAGGAGCCGATCGACGCTGCCCGCGTAGGAGGTGAGCTCGTAACCGTCCACGACGAACGGCAGCTCGGAATCGGGGGTCACGCTGTCATCCTCCCAGCCCGCCGGTCGCGGGTCGAATGTCCGTCGGGTAGGAAACTGGATTGGCTACACGCCTCGTGAACGACCCTCGGGCCGCGTTCTCAGCGTCGCGCGCCCGCGTGGGCTCCCGGCTGCACCTGATCGACCGCCGCCTGCAGGCGGGCGAGCGTGTCGAGCACCACGAGGGTGTCGTCGGGGCTGAGGTCGATGACCGCGTCGAGCATGCGGTCGTGCATGTCACCGAGGGTGCGACGCACCTCGTCGTCGCTCTCCGCGGTCGGCACGACGTAGATGCTGCGGCGATCACTCTCATGGCGTTCCCGCCGCACATGGTTCGAGCGCTCGAGTCGGTCGATGATCGCGGTGACCGCGGCGGTCGAAGTGCCGAGGTAGCGGGACAGCTCACCGGGCGAGACCGAACGGCCCTCCTGCTGGGCCTTGAGCAGGTAGCGCAGCACGAGCAGGTCGTTCTCGCCCATCGACATCGCCTCGCGCGTGCGACGACGCATGGCGACCTCGGCGGCGCGGTAGAGACGGAACGCCTGCAGCAGGTGGACGGCCCGCGCGCGACGCGCGTCCTCCGTGTCGGCGTACCAGTACCCGCTGTCGTCGAACTCGGTGGTGGGCATGCTCCGATGATAGAGGCGAGGGATGCGTCTCACCCGGCGACGCGCATCTCGCGTGGCGCGTCGTCGTGGGGCGCGAGCTGGTTCATGGTGCGCAGGTGCTTGCGCTCGAGGTATGACGCCGCCTCGGCCTCCGGCATCACCGTCAGAGTGCCGGTCGAGTCCTCGCTCTCGCCCATCGCCTGGATCCAGAGCCGGTTGAGCGAGGGCATCCTGCTGCCGGCGGCGATGAACTGCAGCGGGATGGCCGGCGACACCCAGAGGTTGCGCCGCGATCCGAGGCCGGGTTCATCCACCGGCATGCTCACCATGAACGATTCCCCGCGTCGCAGACGGGTGGCGACGGCGAGTCGCAGGTGCTCGAGGGTGCGGTCGTCGACCTGGATGCCGCCCCCGTTGCCGTAGAACATGGTGCCCATGAGTCATCCTTTCGTTCGCTGGCTGAGTATCTCACTAGATTAGCTAAATCAGCAAACCATCGCGGGTAGACTGCTCCGCGAGGAGGCGGCGACGTGAGCGCGTACACGACGGACCCCGAGCGACTGCTGCGCTCGCTCGCGGGTATGCAGCGCGCACTCGGCGACGCGGAGCGCGACGTGCGGCGGCGCCTCGGGCTCGGCGGACGCGACCTCGATCTCGTGCGGCTGCTGCTCGACGCGGAGGAGGCGCGGCACGCTGTCACCCCGAGCGAGGTGGCCCGCACCCTCGACGCATCGAGCGCGGCAGCGACGGCCATCATCGACCGGCTCGAGAACACCGGGCTGCTCCGCCGCGCGGCGCATCCGAGCGACCGGCGCAGCATCGTGCTGGAACCCACCATCCCCGCCGACTCCCCCGTGCGAAAGGTGCTGCGCGCCGCGCACGAGCACCAGCTCGAGGCCGCGGCCAGCCTCTCGGACGTCGAGCGCGACGCCCTCGCCCGCGCACTCGACGGCTTCGTCGCTGCACTGAACGAAGGCGTGGTCGACGACGACGACCCCGCCGGCGGCGGGCGTCCCCGCCGGTAGGATGTGACGGCCATGCCCCCCGCGCAGCCCGTCATCGTCTACCCGGCCGAGCTGCCCGTCAGTGCCGCGCGGGACGAGATCGCCACAGCGATCCGCGACCACCAGGTCGTCATCGTCGCGGGCGCGACCGGTTCCGGCAAGACCACCCAGCTGCCGAAGATCTGCCTCGAGCTCGGCCGCGAGAGCATCGCCCACACGCAGCCCCGCCGGCTCGCGGCGCGGACGATCGCCGAACGCATCGCGCAGGAGCTGCGGGTCGAGGTCGGCGGTCTCGTCGGATACAAGGTGCGCTTCACCGACCAGGTGACCGATGAGACCCGCATCGCGCTCGTCACCGACGGCATCCTGCTCAACGAGATCCACCGCGACCGGCTGCTGCGCCGCTACGACACGATCATCATCGACGAGGCGCACGAGCGCTCGCTCAACATCGACTTCCTGCTCGGCTACCTGCGACGCATCCTCCCGCAGCGTCCCGACCTGAAGGTCATCGTGACGTCGGCGACGATCGACCCCGAGAGCTTCGCGCGTCATTTTTCGGATGCCGCGGGCTCCCCCGCGCCCGTCATCGAGGTGTCCGGCCGCACCTACCCGGTCGAGGTGCGGTACCGCCCTCTCGTCGCCGAGCTCCCCGACGATGCGGACGATGCCGACGACGAGGATGCGGCCTCTCCCCCCGGCGACGCCGACGAGGTGTCCGCGATCGTGGCGGCATTGCGCGAGCTCGATGCCGAGCCCCGCGGCGACGTGCTCGTGTTCCTCCCCGGCGAGGCGGAGATCCGCGATGCGGCCGATGCCGTGCGCGCCGCCTTCGCGAGCGACCGCTCGCCGACCGAGGTGCTGCCGTTGTACGGGCGTCTGTCGGCCGCGGAGCAGCACCGGGTGTTCGAGCCGTCGACCGTCGCAGGACTCCGACGCCGCGTCATCCTCTCGACCAACGTCGCCGAGACGAGCCTCACCGTTCCGGGCATCCGCTACGTCGTCGACACCGGCACCGCCCGCATCTCGCGCTACAGCGCCCGCTCGAAGGTGCAGCGCCTGCCGATCGAGGCGATCTCGCAGGCGTCGGCGCAGCAGCGCTCGGGCCGCGCGGGCCGCACGGCGCCGGGCGTCGCCATCCGGCTCTACGCGGAGGCCGACTTCGACCGCCGGCCCGAGTTCACCGAACCCGAGGTGCTGCGCACCTCGCTCGCGTCGGTCGTGCTGCAGATGCTGGCGCTCGGCTTCGGCGACATCGCCGAGTTCCCGTTCCTCACCCCGCCGGACTCCCGCGGGGTCACGGCGGCGGTCGACCTGCTCGTCGAGCTCGGTGCCGTGACCCGGTCCCGCGACGGCATCCGTCTCACGAAGGTCGGCACCCGGCTCTCCCGCCTCCCGATCGACCCGCGCTTCGCCCGCATGCTCATCGAGGCGGAGCGCACCGGCGTCGTCGCCGACGTGCTGCCGATCGTCGCGGGCCTGTCGATCCAGGATGTCCGCGAACGCCCCGAGGAGCGCCGCGAGGAGGCCGACCGGCAGCACGCCCGCTTCACCGACCCGACGAGCGACTTCCTCACGCTCCTGAACCTCTGGCGCCACCTGCGGGCCCAGCAGTCCGCGCTCGGCTCGAGCGCGTTCCGCCGCGCGTGCCGCGCCGAGTTCTTGAACTACGTGCGGGTGCGCGAGTGGTTCGACGTGCACCGGCAGCTGAGCGCCCAGATCGGCGGGACGCACAGGACGACGGATGCCGCGGCCGACCCGGTGGCTGTGCACACGGCCATCCTCGCGGGGCTCCTGTCCCACATCGGCATCCGTGACGACCGGCTCGCCGGCTCCGCACCGCCGAAGGGACGCCGCCCGGCGGCCGAGTACCGCGGGGCGCGGGGGGCGCGCTTCGCGATCTTCCCCGGCTCGGGCGTGAGGGCCAAGGCTCCCGACGCGGTCATGGCGGCCGAGCTGGTCGAGACGAGCAGGCTGTACGCCCGCACGGCCGCGGCGATCGATCCCGCCTGGGCGGAGGCCCTCGCGGGCGACCTCGCGAAACGTCAGCTCAGCGACCCGCACTGGTCGAAAGATGCCGGCGCCGCCGTCGCAGCCGAGAAGGTGACGCTGTTCGGGGTCGAGATCATCCCGCGCCGCCGGGTGCAGCTGGCCCGGTTCGATCGGGACCTCGCCCGGGAGCTCTTCGTGCGGCACGCGCTCGTCGAGGAGGACTGGGACCCGACACGCCTGGGCAAGACGCTCACCGCCTTCGCTCGACGCAACCTCGACCTGCGACGCCGACTCGAGAAGGTCGAAGAGCGCGAGCGTCGACGCGACATCCTCGCCGGCGACGAGGCGGTGTTCGCGTTCTACGACGCCCGCATCCCGCGCGACGTGTTCGACCTGCGCTCGTTCGAGACGTGGTGGAAGGATGCCGCGTCCCGCACCCCGCACCTGCTCGACCTGCGCGAGGACGACCTGCTCGACGGGTCCGGCACGGCCGCCGCCGGCGACTTCCCCGCGCGGTGGACGCAGGGCGACCAGGTGCTGCAGCTCGCCTACCGCTTCGAGCCGGGCGCTCCCGACGACGGCGTGACGGCGATCGTGCCGCTCGCCCTGCTCGCCTCGCTCCAGCCCGCGGGCTTCGACTGGCAGGTGCCCGGGATGCGCGACGAGCTGATCGCGGCCCTCATCCGTGCCCTCCCCAAGGTCATCCGCCGCCACGTCGTACCGGCCGCCGACTTCGCCGCGCGGTTCGCCGAGGAGATCGCCGCCGACGCCCCCGAACATCACGACGGACTCCCGGCGCGCTCCCTCGCCGAGGCGCTCGCCGACCGCATCCGACGCGTCGCCAGCCAGCCGGTGTCGGGCGCCGACTTCGAGCTCGACCGCGTGCCCGCCCACCTCGCCGTGTCGTTCCGCGTCGTCGACGATCGCGGCCGCGCGGTCGGCAGCGGACGCGACCTCGCCGACCTGCAGTCCCGCCTCGCCGACCGCGCGCGCTCCTCGGTCGCGCGATCCCTCGCGCGCGGGCCACAGGCCGCGGCATCCGCACCCGTTCCCGGGCCCCGCCAGACGGGGCCCGTCGCGGGCGGCTTCGTCGAACGCGCCGGTCTCACCGACTTCGACCTCGACGTCCTGCCCGAGCTCGTCGACAGCCGGGTCGCCGGTGGCACGGTGCGCGGCTACCCCGCGCTCGTCGATGAGGGCGAGAGCGTGGCGCTGCGCATCCAGGCGACCCCGGAGGCCGCCGCCCGCGCCACGCGTGACGGTGTGCGGCGCCTGCTGCTGCTCGCCGTACCTTCCCCCGCCGCCTACGTGCTCGAGCACCTCACCGCCACCGAGAAGCTCGCCCTTGCCGCATCGCCCTACCCGAGCGCCCGGGCGCTCGTCGAGGATGCCCGCGGCGCCGTCGCCGACGCCGTGATCGCGCGGCACCCCGGCGGCATCCGCACCCGCGAGGCCTTCACCGCCGCGCGCGACGCGTTCTCGTCCGAGGTGACCGATGCGCTGTTCGCCGCCGTCTCGCTCACCGCGCGCATCCTCGTGCTCGCGCGCGACGTGGAGCGGGCGCTCAAGGCGCAGACGTCGATCACCCTCATCGCCCCGCTCGCCGATGTGCGCGGCCAGCTGGCCGGCCTCGTGCACCCCGGGTTCGTCTCGGCGACCGGCCTCGACCGTCTCGCCCACCTCCCCCGCTACCTCCAGGGGTCTCTCGACCGCCTCGCCGCCCTCGGCGACAACCCCGGCCGCGACCGGCAGCGCCAGACCGAGTTCGAGCGCGCGGCAACCGCCTACGCCGACGCGGGCGGCACGCTACCGCTGCCGCCCGGAGCGCCGGCCCCGCTCGTGCGGGCGCGGTGGCTGCTCGAGGAGCTGCGGGTGAGCCTGTTCGCCCAGCGCCTCGGCACGGCCGAGTCGGTCTCTCTCCCGCGCATCGTCAAAGCCCTCGCCGGCGACTCCTGACACGCGCGGACACACGAAGGTGCGGCACAAAGATCGAGCCGCGACAATGAGCGCATGACGCTCCCCGAACGCTCGCTCGCGACGGCCCAGGTGCAGGCGGGCTACGACCCGCGCACCGAGGTGCACACCGCCGTGCCGCCGATCTACCAGTCCGCCGCGTTCGCGTTCTCCTCGCTCGCCGAAGCGCGTGACCTGTTCGCACTGCGCAAGAACGGCGACATCTACTCGCGCGCTGCGAACCCCACCGTTCTCGTGCTCGAGGAGCGCATCGCCGCTCTCGAGGGCGGCATCGCTGCCGCAGGCGTCGCCTCGGGACAGGCCGCGGTCGCTCTCTCCCTCCTCGCCCTCGTGCACCAGGGACAGCACATCGTCGCCGCCAGCCAGCTCTACGGCGGCACCGTCGACCTGCTGCACGACACGTTCCCCGACTGGGGCATCGAGGTGACGTTCGTCGACCAGGACGACATCGACGCCTGGCGCGCGGCCATCCGTCCGACGACGCGCGTGCTGTTCGCGGAGTCGGTCGCGAACCCCCTCGCCCAGGTGCTGCGGGTGAGCGAGGTCGCCGAGGTCGCCCACGCGGCGGGGCTTCCGCTCGTGATCGACAACACCGTGGCGACCCCGGCCCTGCAGCGCCCGAAGGAATTCGGCGCCGACATCGTCGTGCACTCGGCGACGAAGTTCCTCGGCGGTCACGGCTCGACCCTCGGCGGCGTGATCGTCGACCTCGGCACGTTCGACTTCACGGCGCACCCCGAGCGCTGGCCGCAGCTGACCGCGCCCTACGCGCGCACCGGCGGCGGCAGCCTCGTCGAACGGTTTGGCGAGCGGGGGTCGCCCTTCATCGCACTGATCAAGACGAAGTACGTGCACGACCTCGGTCCGACGCTGTCGGCGACGAGCGCCTTCCAGCTGCTGCAGGGCGTCGAGACCCTCGACCTGAGGCTCGGCCGGCACAGCGAGAGCGCCGAGAAGGTCGCGTCCACCCTCGCCGACCACCCACGCATCGCGAAGGTGCACCATCCATCGCTCCCCGACAGCCCGTGGCACGCGGCGGCCCTCGCGTACCTTCCGCGGGGTGCGGCATCCGTGTTCTCCGTCGACCTCGTCTCGACCGGGGACGCCGACGGCGACTTCGCCCTCGTCGAGCAGTTCGTCGAGCGGCTGCGGCTGCTGCGGCTCGTCGCGAACATCGGCGACGCGCGCAGCATGGTCGCCCACCCGGCGTCCATGACCCACAGCCACCTGACGCCCGACCAGCGAGCCGTGGCGGGCATCTCCGAGACCACCGTGCGACTGTCGATCGGCCTCGAGGATCCCGACGAGATCATCGCCGACCTGGTGCAGGCGCTCGGCTGAGACCCGACCGCCGCGGCGACGCGGGCCCGGCCGGGCGGCCGCGCAGCCTCCGGCGCGATCCCGCCGCCGGCTTCGACGTCAGCTCGCGCGCAGCAGGTCGCGGTAGAACTCGATCCCGCGCAGCCAGACCTGCACGCGGATGCGCTCGTCGGGAGCGTGCAGGCAGTCGCGCTCCGCGCGCGTCAGGTGGAACGGCGTGAACCGGTAGACGTGCTCGCTGATCGCGGTGAAGAACCGCGAGTCGCTCGCCCCCAACTGCACGTACGGGGTCGCCAGCACGTCGTCACCGAGAGCCGACCGGACGGCGGCCGAGAGACGCTGCCACGGCTCACCGCGCCACGGCGAGACCGGCGACGGGTTCGACGCGCGGAACACCTCGACCTCGACCCGGTCGTCGCGCACGGCGCGACGCACGTGCCGGGTGACTCCCTCGACCGTGTCGCCCGGGAGAAGGCGGATGTTGACGACCGCCCTGGCGCGCGTGGCGAGCACGTTCTCGCCCGTCGCCCCGCTCAGCTCGGTGACGACGGCCGTGGTGCGAACCAGCGCGTTCGTCTCGGGACCGAGGAGTGCCAGCGCCCGGGAGAGCACGGGCCCCGTCCACCCGAGCGAGCGGAACACGGCGGCGAGCGCCGGCGGCGCCGCCTGCGCGGCCGTGGCGAACATCGCGCGCACGGGCGGGGTGATGCGAGTGCGGAACGGGGTTCGGCGCAGACGATCGATCGCGCGCGCGAGCCGAGCGGTCGCGGGCATCCGCGGCGGTGTGGAGGCGTGCCCGCCGGCCTCGGCGACGGTGAGCGTGAGGGTCATGACGCCGCGCTCGGCGACGCCGATCACCGCGGTCGGCCGCGTCACGCCCGGCAGCACGCCCTCGACGACGGCGCCGCCCTCGTCGAGCACGAGGCCGGGCCGCACGCCGCGTTCGTCGAGCACGGCGACGATCGCGCCGGCGCCGTCGCCCGCGGTCTCCTCGTTGTGGCCGAAGGCGAGGTAGACGTCGCGCGCGGGCGAGAACCCGTCCGCGAGCAGGGCCTCGACGGCCTCGAGGATCGCCACCAGCGCGCCCTTGTCGTCGATCGCGCCGCGGGCGCGGATCGTCTCGTCCTCGCCCTCGCCGAACACCGTCGGATCGAAGGGCGGGGTCGTCCACTCGGCGGGGTCTGCGGGCACGACGTCCTGGTGCGCCATGAGCACGAGCGGGGCGCCGGAGCTGCGTCCGGGCCAGCGGATCAGCAGCGCATGGCCCGCAACGAGCTCGACCTCGAGCCGCTCGTGCACGAGCGGGTAGAGCTTCGCGAGCGCCGAGCGGAAGGTCGCGAAGACGCCCCAGTCGACCGCCTCCTCGTCGACCGACGACACCGTCGGGATGCGCAGCAGCTCGATGAACCTGTCGATCGCGGTGGTCACCCCCCGAGCCTACGACCGCGCACCGGCAGATGCCGCAGGGCTACGCTCGACGCATGAGCGGGCTTCGATGGGGCATCCTCGCGACCGGTGGGATCGCGACATCCTTCACCTCCGACCTTCGGCACGCAGGCCTGGACGTCGCGGCTGTGGGCTCGCGCTCGGCCGAGTCGTCGGCGCGGTTCGCCGACAGGTTCGAGATCCCGCGGGCGCACGGGTCGTATGAGGCGCTGGTCGCAGACCCGGACGTCGACATCGTCTATGTCGCGACGCCGCATCCGCTGCACGCCGAGAACGCCCTCGCGGCGATCGCGCACGGCAAGCACGTGCTGGTGGAGAAGGCGTTCACCCAGGATGCCGCGCAGGCGGCGGCCGTGCGCGACGCGGCGCGCTCGGCGGGCGTGCTCGCGATGGAAGCCATGTGGACCCGCTACCTGCCGCACATGGCCTGGGTGCGCGAGCTCGTGCGCGGCGGCCGGCTGGGGGAGGTGCGCACGGTGACGGCCGACCACACGCAGTCGCTGCCGACCGATCCCTCGCACCGCATCAACGCGCTCGCGCTCGGCGGGGGCGCCCTGCTCGACCTCGGCATCTACCCGATCTCGTTCGCGTGGGATCTGCTGGGCGCACCGGAATCCCTCGTCGCCCGCGGACGCCTCGGCGAGACGGGCGCCGACACCGAGGTCGCCACGATCTCGACCCACGCCGGCGGCGCGATCGCGACGACGCTGTCGTCGTCGCGGGCCGCCGGCCCGAACGTCGCGCACGTCATCGGCACCGCTGCCCGCATCGACATCGACCACGTCTGGTACACGCCGACGACCGCGCGCCTCACCCTCCCCGACGGAACGGTCGCCGAGACGTGGGAGAACCGCGTCACGGGGCGCGGCATGCAGCACCAGGCACTGGCCGCCGAGCGCATCATCGCGGACGGCGGGCGCGACAGCGATCTGCTGCCGATCGACGAGACGGTGGCGATCATGGCGGCACTCGATGACATCCGCTCCCAGCTCGGCGTGAGCTACCCCGGGGAGAGCTGATGCCCGACTCCACGACGCCCCGCGTGGCGGTGTACCTCGACTTCGACAACATCGTCATCAGCTGGTACGACCGGGTGCACGGCCGCGGCTCGTACAGCCGCGACCGCACCCGCATCGCCGAGGGTACGGGCGACACCGAGGTCGCCGAACGTCTCGCCGCCGCCACCGTCGACATCGGCGCGATCATCGACTATGCGACGTCCTTCGGCACGCTGGTTCTCGTGCGCGCCTACGCCGACTGGTCCGCCCCGGTGAACGCCGAGTACCGCTCGCAGCTCGTCGCGCGCGCGGTCGATCTCGTGCAGCTGTTCCCCGCGGCCGCCTACGGCAAGAACGGCGCCGACATCCGGCTCGCGGTCGACGCCGTCGAGGACATGTTCCGCCTGCCCGACCTCACCCACGTCGTGATCGCGGCGGGCGACTCGGACTATGTGCCGCTCGCGCAGCGCTGCAAGCGCCTGGGACGCTTCGTGGTCGGCGTCGGGGTGGCGGGATCGACCGCGAAGTCTCTGGCCGCCGCGTGCGACCGCTTCGACTCGTACGACTCGCTTCCAGGGGTCGCGGCTCCCGAGCAGAAGAAGGATGCCGCTCCCTCACGCCCGCGCGCCCGGAAGCGCCAGGTCGACCCGGCCGCCGAGCTGCTCGAACGCGCGCTGCGCCTCGAGAACGACAAGGACCCGTCGCAGTGGCAGCACGCGTCGGCCGTGAAGGCGCTGCTGCTGCGCCTCGACCCGTCGTTCAGCGAGAAGGCGCTCGGACACCGCAGCTTCAGCGAGTTCGTGTCGGCGCATCCGGAGATCGCGGAGCTCGACGAGACCGACAATATCGTGCGTATCCGGTTGGTCGACGCGAAGCGCTGATCCGCCCCCGAGCGCCGGCCGCTCGGCCGATGGGTGCGTCGCCCCCGTTCACCCGCGGCGCGTCGCCCACAGCGCCCAGACCACGAGGACCGGCTGGAAGAGAAGTCGGATGAACCGCTTCGCGTCGGTGTCGAGCCCGAACGCGCTGCGCTGGTTGGCGAACTGGGCGAGGTTGCCGGGGAACACGGCCACGAAGAAGGCGGCGAGCACCGCGCCCACGAGTCCGCGTCGGCGCCGGGCCGCGAGCACGGCGGTGCCGAGGGCGATCTCGACCACGCCCGATGCGAGCACGATCTGATCCTCGTCGAGCGGCGACAGCTCGGCGATCGTCTCGGGCACCTGGGCTCGGAAGTCCGACCGCAGGAACGTGAGGTGGGAGACGCCGGCGACGACCATCGCGACGCCGAGGAGCCATCGGGCTGCAACGCGCATGACCCCATTCCACTGCGGCGAGCGGCCGATGTCGAGGGGTCGATGAGAGAACTCTCATCCAGGGGACGGCGACACGCGGCATCCGGTCTTCAAACCTGAATTGACTTTCAGGTAACTTCGGGCCGCGACATCCGTCGCACCTGCGCCTACAAGGAGGTATCAGCGCATGGCATCTGCCGCATCCCCCGCAGAACCGAAGACCAGCGGTCTACGCAAGGTCGTCACCGCATCGATGGCGGGCACCGTCGCCGAGTGGTACGAGTTCTTCCTTTACGCCACCGCCGCGACGATCGTGTTCAACGTCGTCATGTTCCCGCCGTCGAACGACCCGTACGCGGGCATCATCTCCGCCTTCGTGACCTACGCGATCGGCTTCATCGCCCGCCCTCTCGGCGGCATCGTCTTCGGACACTTCGGCGACAAGTACGGCCGCAAGAAGCTGCTGCAGCTCGCGATCATCCTCGTCGGCGTCACGACGTTCCTGATGGGATGCCTCCCCACCTTCGAGCAGGTCGGCTACCTCGCTCCCGCGCTGCTGGTGATCCTGCGATTCCTGCAGGGCTTCGCCGTCGGCGGCGAATGGGGCGGCGGCGTGCTGCTCGTCGCCGAGCACTCCCCCGACCGTCGCCGCGGCTTCTGGGCGTCGTTCCCCCAGGCGGCCGTGCCGATCGGCAATCTGCTCGCCACGATCGTGCTGCTGGTGCTCAGCCGCACGCTCACGCCCGAGGCGTTCCTCAGCTGGGGCTGGCGCGTCTCGTTCTGGCTGTCGGTCGTGATCGTCGCGATCGGGTACTACGTGCGCACCCGCGTCGACGACGCTCCCATCTTCGTGCAGGCGCGTGAGGCGGCAGCGGCCGATGACACGCGGTACGGCGTGTTCGAGGTGCTGCGTCGGTACCCCCGTGGCGTCCTGACCGCGATGGGCCTGCGCTTCGCGGAGAACATCATGTACTACCTCGTCGTGACCTTCTCGATCACCTACCTCAAGGTGGCGCTCGGCATGGACACGGCCGAGATCCTCACCCTGCTGGTCGTCGCCCACATCGTGCACACGATCGTCATCCCGATCGTGGGAGGACTGTCGGATCGCATCGGCCGCAAGCCCGTCTACGCGATCGGCGCCGTGTTCGCGATCGCGTGGGGATTCATCGCGTTCCCGATGTTCGACACGCGCGACCCGTTCGTTATCGTGCTCGCGATCTGCCTCGGTCTCGTCATCCACTCGTTCATGTACGCCCCGCAGCCCGCGATCATGGCGGAGCTCTTCCCCACGCGCATGCGCTACTCGGGGGTGTCGCTCGGCTACCAGGTCACCTCGATCGTCGCCGGGTCGCTCGCACCGATCATCGCGACCGCGCTGCTGACGTCGTTCGGCTCGCCCCTGCCGGTGGCGATCTACCTCGGTATCGCCGCGATCGTGACGCTCGTGACCGTGCTCACGATGCGCGAGACCCGCGGCACCTCGCTCCACGAGCTCGACCGCATCGACGCTGCACGGCGGGCGGCGGCACCCGCGGCGGGCGCGCGGGTCTGAGAACGGGGTGAGGGGGCGGATGCCGCGGCATCCGCCCCCTCACCCCGTCACGCGTCTGCCAGCCATCGCCCCGCGCGATCGATGAGCGCCGCGAACTCATGGGGAGCGTCGGTCGGGGTGATCGCACGCAGCACCACCTCGTCCAGCGCCTCGCGATAGGCCCTCACCCGCCCCGGCGCATCGGCCGAGTCGGGTGCGAGGACGGTGTCGTGGGCGCGGAACCCGAGCCGGGCGAAGTTCTCGGCGTATCCCGGCGCCTGGTCGTACCGGGATGCCTCGTCGTCGAGCCGGGCTCGGGCGGCCGGCTCGAGCGCCCACCGCACGTAGAGCGCGACGCGCGCGTCGGGCGCGATCTCGTGCAGCGCAGCGGTCTGATCCGCCGCGGCTCGTGGCGTGAGCCAGTTGAGCAGCACGCCGTCGGAGGCGGTCACGGCGAGCCGCCGCATCCGTGGTCCCAGCGCGCCGACGAGCACGGGCACCCCGGCTTCGCGCAACTCGCCGATCGCCGCGGCGACCTGCGCGAGCGCACCCTCGCGCAGGCGTCCCGAGCCGATCCCCACCGTGAGGCGGCCGGAGGCACCGGCGATCTGCGTCGCCCGCTCGGCAAGGCCGCGAGCGGGAACCCGGTCGATGGGCACGACGCCGGTCGCGAGCCCGATGCTGCTCGTGCGCTCGGCGGCGGCAGCCAGGCCCGCCAGCGCGTCGCCGCCGGGGGTGTCGTTCACCCAGAGGCGCGCGAAGCCGGCGGCTTCCGCGCGCACCGCGATGTCCGCGATGTGCGCAGCGCCAAGGGCACCTGCGACGCCCAGGGAGAGGTCTCCGTGTCGAGTCGTCATGGGGGAAGCTTGCCTCACGACGGTCACCGCGCGGGCCGTGCGCCCGATATCCTGTCGGAAGTCCCATCCCCCCGAAGGAGATCCATGTTCATCGTGGCGCTGCTGCTGTTCCTGCTCGGCATGTTCTGCTTCGGTATCGCGTTCGCGGTGCCGGGCCTGCAGGCCATCATCTTCTTCGGTGGCATCCTGCTGGTGTCGGCAGCGATCGCACTCCCGATCCACGCCCGCGCCAAGTAGGCCCAGCGCGGGTCTTCCGGCCGGCTCAGGCGCTCCGCCCGACGCGCCGCCGGCTCGCCCGGCTCAGGCGCTCCGCCCGACTCAGGCCTTTCCGCCGGGCGGGCCGACGATCAGCAGCCCCGTGAAGATGACGACGACCGCCACCACGAGCAGAGCCGCAAGAAGTCCGGGGCGACGAAGCATCGCACGCATGAGGCGGTCGTGCCACCGCTCGTCGCGCGGGTCGCTCCCCGCGTGCAGCCGCCAGTCCCCCGCGAGCGCGCCGGTGCGGTGCAGCCAGATCTCCGCCGGGATGGTCGCGTAGGGGATCACCGCGCTCCCGATCGCCACGACGGCACGCAGCGGATGCCAGCGCTGATTCTTCGCGACGAGAACGGCGGTCGCGCCATACGCCAGGAAGACGAAGCCGTGCACGCCGCCGGCGACCGTCACCGCGATCGCGACCCCCGTGGTCGCCCGCACGATCAGGGCGGTGATCAGAAGCGTCCAGGTGATCGCCTCGGCGATCGCGAGCACGCGGAACAGTGCGGACGGGGTGCGGAACACGGGTCCTCCAGCAGAGATCGGATGCCGCGGCTCCCGCGACATCCTTCAGTCTATCTGAAGGGCTTCAGGAACCCTGAAGGATCCCTGCGAACGGCTCCTCGTGCAGCCCCTGCAGCGCGTCCGTCAACGCCGGCAACGCCGCCGCGAAGTCGCGGTCGAGGCGGGCGAGGCGGGCATCGGCCTCATCGAGGGCCGCGTCGCCCTTCTCCGTGACGCGCAGATCGGACGCCGAGCCGGCATGAGCCGTGCCGTCGGCGACCATGCCGTCATCGGCGAGCGCGCGGACGGCAGTGTGGGCGGTCTGCACCGTGATCTGGGAGCGGCGGGCCAGCTCACTGAACGAGATGCCCGGCGTCGCCCGGATGTGCGCCAGCAGACCGTACTTCCGCGTGGTGAGACCCAGGTCCTTCAGCGCCGCGCCGAGCTGCCCGTCCCAGATCGACGACATCGTCAACAGGGAGATCACCGGGCTGAAGGGGGGGCGTTCAGACATGACAGCCATGCTAGACCGGCCCACGGCCCGTGGCACGGTGCCCCGCGGGCAGACGGAAGTCGCCACTCTCCCCATGCGCGATCCGTGCACCCATGGAACACTCGGCCTCGTCACCCCCGTCACCACACGCATGAGGAGTCCCGATGTCACCCCGTTATCTCGTCCTCCCCGCCACCGTCGCCGTGGCGTTCGCCCTCGCCGGCTGCGGACAGGTGTCCGCGCTCGTCCAGCAGGGAGCCGCCGTCGCCAGCCAGGCTGCGGGAGTCGCCAGCGCCGCCGCATCCGCCGCCGCCGATGCGGGCGTCAACGTCTCCACCAGCGGCTCTCTGCCCTCCGGGTGGCCGAGCGACATCCCCGCACCCGAGGGCACGATCACGACCTCGGTCTCCGTCAACGGCGGCTACTCGATCATCGTGCAGACGTCGAGCGAAGCCGCGATCACCAGCGCCGTAGACAAGCTGAAGTCCGCCGGCTACTCACTCGACGGCGACTTCTCCTCCGACGGCAATCACGTGCAGCACCTCGCCTCATCGCAGTGGAGCGTCGTGATCACGTGGGGGCCGGACCCCTCGACGAGCGGAGCGTTCGTGGCGAATTACGTGGTCGCGAAGGCGTCATCCTGAGTGCCTCCGCCGACGGCGAGGGCCCCACGAGTGTCACACTCGCGGGGCCCTCGCCGTTCGGACGGGATCAGAAGTCCCAGTCGTCGTCCTCGGTCGCGACAGCCTTGCCGATGACATACGACGAGCCCGAGCCGGAGAAGAAGTCGTGGTTCTCGTCGGCGTTGGGCGACAGTGCCGAGAGGATCGCCGGGCTGACGTTGGTCACCGTCGAGGGGAACATGGCCTCGTAGCCGAGGTTCATGAGCGCCTTGTTGGCGTTGTAGTGCAGGAACTTCTTGACGTCCTCGGTGAGACCGACGCCGTCGTAGAGGTCCTGCGTGTACTGCACCTCGTTGTCGTAAAGCTCGTACAGCAGCGAGAAGGTGTAGTCCTTCAGCTCCTGACGGGTTGCCTCGTCCACCTTCTCGAGTCCCCGCTGGAACTTGTAGCCGATGTAGTAGCCGTGCACGGCCTCGTCGCGGATGATGAGGCGGATCATGTCGGCGGTGTTGGTGAGCTTCGCGCGGCTCGACCAGTGCATCGGCAGGTAGAAGCCCGAATAGAAGAGGAACGACTCGAGCAGCGTCGAGGCCACCTTGCGCTTGAGGGGTTCGTCGCCGCGGTAGTAGTCCATGACGATCTGAGCCTTGCGCTGCAGGTTCTCGTTCTCGATCGACCAGCGGAACGCCTCGTCGATCTCCTTCGTGGAGCACAGCGTCGAGAAGATCGACGAGTAGCTCTTGGCGTGCACCGACTCCATGAACGCGATGTTCGTGTAGACGGCCTCCTCGTGCGGGGTCAGCGCGTCGGGGATGAGCGAGACCGCGCCCACCGTGCCCTGGATCGTGTCGAGCAGGGTGAGGCCGGTGAACACCCGCATCGTGAGCTGCTGCTCTTCCGGGGTCAGCGTCGCCCACGACTGCACGTCATTGGAGAGCGGCACCTTCTCGGGCAGCCAGAAGTTGCCCGTGAGGCGGTTCCACACCTCCACGTCCTTGTCGTCCTCGATGCGGTTCCAGTTGATGGCCTGGACCTTGTTCAGGAGCTGGAGCTTCTCGCTCATCGTCCGTTCTTCCTCGTCTTCTCGTCGCGGGGGCTCACAGCGTGCAGCTGACGCAGCCCTCGACCTCGGTGCCCTCGAGGGCCATCTGGCGCAGACGGATGTAGTAGATGGTCTTGATGCCCTTCTTCCACGCGTAGATCTGCGCCTTGTTGATGTCGCGCGTGGTGGCGGTGTCCTTGAAGAACAGCGTCAGCGAGAGCCCCTGGTCGACGTGCTGCGTGGCGGCGGCGTACGTGTCGATGACCTTCTCGTAGCCGATCTCGTAGGCGTCCTGGTAGTACTCGAGGTTCTCGTTCGACATGAAGGGTGCCGGGTAGTACACGCGCCCGAGCTTGCCCTCCTTGCGGATCTCGATCTTCGAGGCGATCGGGTGGATCGACGACGTCGAGTTGTTGATGTACGAGATCGATCCGGTCGGCGGCACGGCCTGCAGGTTCTGGTTGTAGATGCCGTGCTGCTGCACCGAGGCCTTCAGCTCGCGCCAGTCGTCCTGCGTCGGGATGTGGTGGCCGTCGAACAGCTCGACGACGCGAGCCGTCTGCGGCGCCCACTCCTGGTTGATGTACTTGTCGAAGAACTCGCCCGACGCATAGGTCGAATCGGCGAAGCCCTCGAACGTCTGCCCGCGCTCGATCGCGATGCGGTTGGACGCCCGCAGCGCGTGGAAGAGCACCGTGTAGAAGTAGATGTTCGTGAAGTCGAGACCCTCGGGCGAGCCGTAGTGGATGTGCTCGCGGGCGAGGAAGCCGTGCAGGTTCATCTGGCCGAGGCCGATCGCGTGCGACCGGTCATTGCCGTCCTCGATCGAGCGCACCGAACGGATGTGGCTCTGGTCGCTGACCGCGGTGAGGCCGCGGATCGAGGTCTCGACCGTGCGGGCGAGGTCGCCGCCGTCCATCGCGAGCGCGATGTTGAGCGAGCCGAGGTTGCACGAGATGTCCTTGCCGACCTGGGCGTAGGAGAGGTCCTCGTTGTAGGTCGTGGGGGTGTTGACCTGCAGGATCTCGCTGCACAGGTTCGACATGTTGATCCGGCCCTTGATGGGGTTGGCCCGGTTCACCGTGTCCTCGAACATGATGTAGGGGTAGCCCGACTCGAACTGGATCTCCGCGAGGGTCTGGAAGAACTCGCGGGCGTTGATCTTCGACTTCTTGATACGCGGGTCGTCGACCATCTCGCGGTACTTGTCGCTGACCGAGATGTCACCGAACGGCACACCGTAGACGCGCTCGACGTCGTACGGCGAGAAGAGGTACATGTCCTCGTCGTTCTTGGCGAGCTCGAACGTGATGTCAGGCACGACGACACCGAGCGACAGCGTCTTGATGCGGATCTTCTCGTCGGCGTTCTCGCGCTTGGTGTCGAGGAACTTCATGATGTCGGGGTGGTGCGCCGAGAGGTACACGGCACCCGCACCCTGACGCGCACCCAGCTGGTTTGCGTAGCTGAAGCTGTCTTCGAGGAGCTTCATGACGGGGATGATGCCGCTGGACTGGTTCTCGATCTGCTTGATCGGGGCGCCGGCCTCGCGGATGTTCGACAGCAGCAGCGCGACGCCGCCGCCGCGCTTGCTCAGCTGCAGCGCGGAGTTGATGCCGCGGGCGATCGACTCCATGTTGTCCTCGATGCGCAGCAGGAAGCACGAGACGAGCTCGCCGCGCTGGGCCTTGCCGGTGTTGAGGAAGGTCGGCGTGGCGGGCTGGAAGCGACCCGAGATGATCTCGTCCACGAGGTTGTTCGCCAGGTCCTGGTCGCCGTCGGCGAGTCCGAGGGCGGTCATGACGACACGGTCCTCAAAGCGCTCGAGGTAGCGCTTGCCGTCGAACGTCTTCAGCGTGTAGCTCGTGTAGTACTTGAACGCACCGAGGAAGGTGTCGAACCGGAACTTCTTGCCGTACGCGCGGTGGTGGATCTCCTCGACGAAGGCGAACGGGTACTTGCCCAGCACCTCGGGCTCGTAGTACTCCTTCTCGACGAGGTAGTCGAGGCGCTCCTTGAGGGAGTGGAAGAACACCGTGTTCTGGTTCACGTGCTGCAGGAAGTACTCCCGCGCAGCGCGCTTGTCGGCGTCGAACTGGATCTTCCCGTCGGCGTCGTACAGGTTGAGCATCGCGTTCAGGGAGTGGTAATCCATCCCCTCGAACTTCGGCTCGGTCTTGAAGTGGGTCTCGGTCAGTGCTGTGTCCACCATCGTTCCAGTCCTTCGCTGATGCGCTCGACGTCTTCTGGCGTGCCGAAAAGCTCCAGCCGATACAGGTGCGGCACGTGGCACTTGCGGCTGATGATCTCGCCGGCGAGGCAGAACGACTCGCCGAAGTTGGTGTTGCCCGCGGAGATGACTCCGCGGATGTAGGAGCGGTTGTGGGCGTCGTTCAGGAAGCGGATGACCTGCTTCGGAACGGCGCCGTGTTCCTCGCCCCGGCCCTGGCCTCCCCCGTAGGTGGGGGTGACCAGGACGAAAGGCTCATCGACGCGGGGCGTCGGCTCGCCTGCTCTCAGGGGGATGCGGACGGACCGCCTGCCGAGCTTCTCGATGAAACGCGCCGTGTTGCCGGACACGCTCGAGAAGTAGACGAGCAGGGGCGCGGTGTCATCCGCGGCGGCTACCGCGCTGCTGCCATGGAGCGTCGCGGTCGCCATGACTCACGCCAGGCGGGACGCGAGCTCGTCGATCTTGTCGGGACGGAAGCCCGACCAGTGGCCCTCGTCGGTGACGACGACGGGAGCCTGGAGGTAGCCGAGCGCCTTGACCTGCTCGAGCGCCTCCGGGTCCTGCGAGAGGTCGTGAACCTCGTAGGCGATGCCCTTCGAGTCCAGCGCGCGGTAGGTCGCGGTGCACTGCACGCACGACGGCTTCGTGTAAACGGTGATGGCCATGTGAACCCTGTTCTCCCCTCAAATCCCCAGTAATCCAGCACCCACCGGCGCCGGGACCTCAATACTACATATGGGTGCCGACATTGGGGTCAACCACAAGGGGTAGTAGTTACAACCGTGTGATTTTCCACCGCACTCCCCACTCCGATCACAGGTTGTCCACCGATTCATCCACAGGCCGACGAGGTGTCCAGACCCTGAAGAACCGCTGAATTCCGGGCATCAGCAGGCTGTGAACGCCGACTGTCCACAGCGACGACCGTAGACGGCACCTCCGACACTGGGGATGGATCCGACACGCCGTGTCGGCGTGTCGCGCATCGCGCCCGGCACACCCTCCACGGCGGAGCACACCGCCCCGGCGGCGGCCACCCGGGGCGCCGAGAACGTCTGCCGCGGGCGATAGCGTGGAGGGGTGGCGGGATATCGGGAACTGGTGCGCACTCCGGGCGTGATCCGCATCATCGCCGCGCAGCTGACGGCGCGGTTCCCGAACGGCATGACGAGCCTCGCGATCCTCCTGCACATCGAACACGTGACCGGCTCCTACGGCGCCGCGGGCCTCGTGCTGGCCGCGACATCCATCGGTCAGGCGGTGTCGGGTCCGGTGACGAGCCGCTGGATGGGCATGTGGGGCATGCGCAAGGTCCTGACCCTCACCATGACGATCTGCGCGATCTGTCTCACGGTCATCGCGCTCGGCGAGATGGTGCTGCCCGCCTATGTCGCCCTCGGTCTCATCACGGGTCTGTCGACGCCGCCGATCCAGTCGGCCGCCCGCACGATCTATCCGAAGCTCGTGACCTCACGTCAGCTCACCCCGCTCTACTCGCTCGACGCGTCGCTGCAGGAGATCATCTGGATCGTCGCCCCGGTGGCGATCACCCTCGTGGCGACGCAGCTCGGCACCGTGCCCGCGCTGCTGCTGATCGTCGTGATCCTCGTCGGCGGCGGATCGTGGTTCATCCTGTCGCCCGAAGTCGGGCGCGTGCGCATCCCGCGCAGCAAGCGCCGGTTCGGCAAGGTGCTCGCGCGTCCGACGGTGCTGCTCGCGACGGTGATCGGGTTCCTGCTGATCGGTGCGTGCGCGGCGGTCGAGGCGAGCGTCGTCGCCTCCTACGGCCACGGCGGGTTCGAGGCGGGCATCGTGCTCGCCGTGTTCTCGATCGGCAGCCTCGCGGGCGGTCTCTCCCTCGGCCACGCTCCGATGGCGCCGTGGGCGATGGCGCGGCGCCTCACGGTCGTGGCGACCGGTCTCGTGCTCACGGTCATCGCCTTCGCCCTGTTCAGCGGCGACCCGATCCTCTCCCCCGTCGGCACGAGCGCGACGCTGTTCATCGCGGGCATCGGCATCGCGCCCGCCCTCGCGGTGCTGTTCGCGATGACCTCTGCGAGCGTGAAGTTCAGCGACACGGCCGAGGCGTACGGCTGGATCGGCACGGGGCAGCTCATCGGCGGCGCCGCGGGCTCCGCCATCGCCGGCTTCCTGATCGACGGCACCGGCGCGGTGGGCGCCTACGCCGCGGCCGGTGCGTTCGCGCTCCTCGGCGCGATCGTGGCGGCGGTGTTCGTGCGGGCGTTCCCCGATCTGAGGCACCGCGATCCGAGCCCGCTGCCCGACACCGAGCCGAACGCGATCATCACCTGAGCGCATAGACGACACACAGCATCCACGTAGGCGCGACCAACCGGCGTCGGTTCCACTGGGGGCATCACCCCCGACGAGAGGATGCCCCGTGGCCGACCGCACCCCCGACGCCGACATCTCTGCCCGCACCGCCGATCCCGACCGCTGGCTCGACGCCGACGGCGCTCCCATCGACGAGGACCACCGCGGCCTCGTCTACGACATCCGCACCCTCGTCGACCGACGGCGCGCGCTCGGCATCTTCGGCGGCCTCGCGATGACGTCGCTGCTGACGGCGTGCGGCATCCAGTCGGCCTCGTCGTCGGGCGCCGCGTCGTCGACGACCGCCACCCCGCAGGCGACGGCATCGGCGACGACGGATGCCGCGGCATCCGGCTCCCTCGACGAGGTTCCCGACGAGACGGCGGGCCCGTATCCCGCCGATGGCTCGAACGGCATCGACGTACTGACGGCCTCCGGCATCGTGCGCAGCGACATCCGGGCGAGCTTCGGGTCGTCGACGACGGTCGCCGACGGCGTGCCGCTCACGATCCGTCTCACCGTGCGGGACGCCGACACGGGCGCTGCGCTCTCCGGCAAGGGCGTCTATCTCTGGCACTGCGACCGCGACGGCAACTACTCCCTGTACAGCCGGGGCATCACCGACGAGAACTATCTGCGCGGGGTGCAGGAGACGGATGCCGCCGGCACGGTCTCCTTCACCTCCATCTACCCGGCGTGCTACTCGGGTCGGTGGCCGCACATCCACTTCGAGGTCTACGACGACGTCGCGACCGCGGTCGCCTCAGGACCGATCGTGAAGACGTCTCAGATCGCGCTGCCCGAGGAGACCAACGCGGTCGTCTACGCGACGAGCGGCTACGAGCAGAGCGTGCGCAACGCGTCGCAGGTCTCTCTGAAGAGCGACAACGTGTTCGGCGACGACGGCGGCATCCACCAGATCGCGACCATGTCGGGCGACGTCGCCGCGGGCTACACCGCGGCCCTCACGATCGGCGTGTGACCGGCCGGGGCGGCCGCGGTCGGCAGGTGACGCGACCGGGCCGCCCCGGCACGTCGAGGCCGTACGCTCGGATCATGCCCGCACCCGTCACCCTGCCCCGCATTGCGTGGGGCGATCCCGGAGCCGAGCGCCACGCGCTGCTCATCCACGGACTCGGATCCAACGGCCCGCTCATGTGGCTGTTCGGCACGGCCCTCGCCGAGGCCGGCTGGTACGCCGTCGCCGTCGATCTCCGGGGCCACGGCCTCGCACCCCGTTCGACCGACTACACCCTGGCGGCCTACGGCACGGATGTCGCGCACGTGCGCCGCGAGGGCGGCTGGGACCTCGTGATCGGCCATTCGCTCGGCGGCGCCTCGGCGACCCTCGCCCAGGCGACCCACCCCCGCTGGGCGCGTCACCTCGTGCTGGTCGACCCGGCCATCCACCTCACGCCCGAGCAGCGCGCCGCCGTGCAGGCCGGCAACGCGGCCTCGTTCGCCGCGCCGACCGCCGAGGGCGTGCGGGCGGCGAACCCGACGTGGCATCCGAACGATGTCGAAGCCAAGGTGACATCGCTGCGACAGGCGTCGACGTGGGGTACCGACCAGACCGCGGTGCAGAACCCCGACTGGGACGTGCGCGAGGCGTTCCTCGCCCTCACCGTGCCCACCCTCGTGCTGGCCGCCGACCCCGCCGTGAACAGCCTGTTCACCGGCCCGGCGATCGACGAGCTCGTGGCGGCCAACCCGCACGTGAGCGTGCGGGTCATCGAGGGCGCCGGGCACTCGTTGCATCGCGACAAGCCGGCAGAGACGCTCGCGGCGCTGTTCGACGGGCTCGCATCATGACCTTCGATGCGGCCGCCTGGCTTCCGGACGACCTGATCGAGCGCATCCGCGGGCGCGCCGCGCAGGTCGATCACGACAACGTGTTCCCTCAGGAGGACCTCGACGAGCTGGCGGCGGCCGGCTACCTGTCGATCCTCGTGCCGAGCGAGCTCGGCGGCGGCGGGCTGGGGCTCGCCGAGGCATCCCTGCTGCAGCAGCGGCTCGCGACGGCCGCGCCCGCCACGGCCCTCGCGATCAACATGCACCTCGTCTGGACGGGTGTGGCGAAGGTGCTCGCCGACCGCGGCATCGACGACCTGCGGTTCGTGCAGGAGGGCGCCGTGCGCGGCGAGGTCTTCGCGTTCGGCATCAGCGAGGCCGGCAACGATCTCGTGCTGTTCGGCAGCGACACCGTCGCCGAGCCGCTGGCTGACGGTGGCTACGCGTTCACCGGAACCAAGATCTTCACCTCGCTCGCCCCCGTGTGGACGCACCTCGGGCTGCACGGTCTCGACACCACGTCCGCGGACGCACCACAACTCGTCTACGCGTTCGTCCCGCGCTCGGACGCTGTCGTCACCCGTGACGACTGGGACACCGTCGGGATGCGCGGCACCCAGTCGCGCACGACCGAGTTGCACAGCGCCGTCGCCCCCGCCGACCGTGTGGTGCGCCGGGTCGCCCCGGGACCCAACCCCGACCCGATCGTGTTCGGCATCTTCAGCGTCTTCGAGATCCTGCTGGGCTCGGTCTACACCGGGCTGGCCCGACGGGCGCTCGACCTCGCGGTGGCGACCGCGAAGACCCGCACGTCGAAGAAGAGCGGCACGACCTATGCGCAGGATCCCGACATCCGCTGGCGCATCGCCGACATGGGGCTGCGCTACGACGCCCTGCCGACCGAGCTCGCCTCGATCGCCCGAGACGTCGATGAGAACGCCCCGCACGGGGCGCGCTGGTTCACGCTGCTGTCGGGCGTGAAGCATCGCGCGGTCGTCATGGCGAAATCGGTCGTCGACGACGCGATCCTGGTCGCGGGCGGCTCGTCGTACTTCACCCGTTCCGAGCTCGGGCGGCTCTACCGCGACGTGCTCGCCGGTCAGTTCCACCCGTCCGACCCCGAGTCGGCCCACGCGACGGCCGCCAGCGCCTGGCTCGGCCCGCTCGAGAGCTGAGACGGATGCCGCGCACCCCCCTGGCGGCGCTGAGCCCCGCCGATCAGGTGCGGCGGCGGGCGCTGCGGCGCATGAAAGCGGTGGCCCTCGCGGCGCTGCTCGCGATGGCGGTGCTGTTCGCGATCTCGTTCCCGCTGCAGGCCACCGTGCCCGCACTCGCCTACGTGCGCGCGGCGGCCGAGGGCGGAATGGTTGGAGCCCTCGCGGACTGGTTCGCGGTGACCGCCCTGTTCCGCCGGCCCCTCGGGCTGCCGATCCCCCACACGGCGATCATCCCGACCCGCAAGGACGAGATCGGCCGCACGCTGGGCGAGTTCGTCGAGACGAACTTCCTGTCGGGCGAGATCGTGCGCACGAAGCTCACCAGCACCCGGATCGCCGAGCGCGCGGGCGCGTGGCTGCGCGAGAGCGCGCACGCGGAGCGTGTGGTGGCCGAGGCATCCACGATGGTCGCCGGAATCGTTCGCGCGCTCAGCGACGACGATGTGCGCGAGATCATCGAGGACCTCGCTCGCACGCATCTCATCGCCCCCGAGTGGGCGGCGCCCACGGGCGGCTGGCTCGAGCGGCTGACGCAGACGGGTGCGCACCACGCCGCGGTCGACCTCGCGGCCGACAGCATCGGCGAGTGGCTCACCGAGCACCGCGAGAGCTTCGAGGGCCTGCTGTCGCGTCGACTGCCGGGGTGGGTGCCACGCATCGCCCATCGCCTCGTCGACGACGCGGCGTATTCCGAGGCGGTGAAGTTCGTGGCCGCTGTGCGCGCCGACCCCGAGCATCCCGCCCGGCATGCAATCGACGGATACCTGGGCCGGCTCGCCGACCGTCTGCAGCACGATCCCGACACGATCGCACGATTCGAAGGCGCGAAGGCGGCGGTCTTTGATTCGCCGCGCGTGCGCGAGCTCGCGGGTGAGGCATGGGCGACCGCCAAGCGCGGGCTGCTCGCGGCCCTCGCCGATCCCGACAGCGGTCTGCGGCGGCGCGCGGCCCTCGCGATCGCAGACCTGGGCGCGCGACTCGCGACGGATGACGCGCTCCAGCGCCGCGTCGACGGCTTCATCACCGACGCGGCCGTGTTCCTCGTCGAGCGCTACCGTCATGACATCGCGTCCATCATCACCGACACGGTCGAACGCTGGGACCCGGCCGAGACCACCGAGAAGATCGAGCTGATGGTCGGACGCGACCTCCAGTACATCCGCCTCAACGGCACGATCGTGGGTGCTCTGGCGGGTCTGGGCATCTTCACCGTGGCCCAGGCGCTCGTCGGCCACTAGCCTGACGTCATGGGCGAGGCATCCGCCGTCGGTGACATCGTCTTCAGCTACGGCACGCTGCAGCAGCGGGGGGTGCAGCTGGAGGTCTTCGGACGCGCGCCCGACGGCGAGCCCGATCTCCTCCCCGGCTACACGGTCGACTATCTCGAGGTGCTCGACACTCGCGGACGCGGATCCGCGCGCGTGTCGGTGCAGCCGGTCGTACGCCCGACCGGCTCTCTCGGCGACAAGGTGACGGGTCTGGCCTACGCGCTGACGCCCGCGGAGGTCGATGCCGCCGACGAGTACGAATCGCCGCTGTACCGCCGGGTCCCGGCACGCCTGTCGAGCGGCCGCACGGCCTGGGTCTACGTGTCGGCATGACGACCCTCCTGCTCGTGCGGCACGCGAGTGCCGCGGACGGCCCCGACGATCACGATCGACCGCTGACGGCCCGCGGGGCGCTCGAGGCGGAGGCGATGGCGGCCGCCACCCTCGAGGCCGGCTGGCAGCCCGATCTGATCCTTGCGAGCACCGCCCGCCGCACCCGGGCGACCGCGGCCATGTTCGGCGCCGCGCTGGGCGCGCCGGTGCGCACCGCGCCGGCGCTCTACGGTGCGGGGCCGCGCACGCTACTCGACGCCGCCGTCGGGCTCGGCGTGGCATCCGTCATGATCGTCGCCCACAACCCGGGTATCGCGATGCTCGCGCGCAGCCTCTCGTCGAACGAGATCGGCGGGATGGTGCCCTGCGCCGTGGCGGCGTTCTCGTGGGACGACGACGATTGGGATGTCGCATCGGCGACCGACCCCGATCGCATCTGGTTCCGACATCCGGAGTGATGCCGCCGCCGGAGAGGGAACGCAGTCCCAACGCTCGGGGAACTCAGTCCCACAGCCCGCGGCGGGAATGGCATGATGGCCTCACCACACGCCGGCGACGCCGCCACCGCACCGCACGTCTTCGAAGGAGAAGCCCGTGTTCCACAGCCCGTTCGACCCGATCGACATCCCCGATCTCAGCGTCTACGACTACCTGTTCGCCTCGCTCACCGACGACGAGCTCGAGCGTGTGGCCCTCATCGACCCGGCGTCGGGCACCGAGACGACCTACGGCGCGTTGCGCGATCAGGTCGATGCGGTGGCCGGTGCGCTCGCGGCGCGCGGGGTCGGCGTGGGTTCGGTCGTGGGACTGCTGAGCCCGAACATCCCGGCATTCGCGACCGTCTTCCACGGAGCGCTCCGCGCCGGCGCCACCGTCACCACGATCAATGCGCTGTACACGGCCGACGAGGTCGCCAAGCAGCTGCGCGACGCCGGCGCCACGTGGCTGTTCACCGTCAGCCCGCTCCTTCCCTCGGGTGGCGCCGCCGCCGCCGCGGTGGGCATCGACGACGAGCATCTCGTCGTGCTCGACGGTGCGCCGGGGCATCCGTCGTTGCGCGATCTGCTGACGGCCGGCGAGCCCGCGCCGGAGGTGACGTTCGACCCCGCGACGCACGTCGCAGCACTCCCCTATTCGTCGGGAACCACCGGCGTGCCCAAGGGCGTCATGCTCACGCACCGCAACCTGGTCGCGAACGTCGCCCAGTCGCGGGTGATCATCGAGCTCGGCCACGACGACCGCGTGCTCGCGGTGCTGCCGTTCTTCCACATCTACGGCATGACGGTGCTGTTGAACATGGCCCTCAAGCAGCGCGCGAGCCTCGTCACGATGCCGCGGTTCGATCTGGTCGAGTTCCTCTCGAACATCCAGACCTACGGGTGCACGTTCATCTTCATCGCGCCGCCCATCGCGGTAGCGCTCGCCAAGCATCCGATCGTCGACCAGTACGACATCTCGAGCGTGCACTCGATCTTCTCGGGCGCCGCACCCCTCGACGCCGAGACGGGTGCCGCGGCCGCGCGCCGACTGCACGCGAGGATGCTGCAGGGATACGGCATGAGCGAGCTCAGCCCCGTGTCGCACGCCACGCCCGTCGACCGCACCGACGTGCCGATCAGCTCCGTCGGCGTGCCGCTTCCGAATATCGACTGCAAGCTCGTCGACACCGAGACGGGCGAGGAGATCGCCGAGTTCGGCGCCGACGGGTTCACCGCACGGGGCGAACTGTGGGTCAAGGGTCCGAACGTGATGCTCGGGTACCTCGGCCGTCCCGATGCCACCGCCGAGACCTTGGATGCCGACGGGTTCCTGCACACCGGCGATGTCGCCGTCGTTCATCGCGACGGCTACTACGCGATCGTCGACCGTGCGAAGGAGCTCATCAAGTACCACGGCTACCAGATCGCTCCGGCGGAGCTCGAGGCACTTCTGCTGAGCCATCCGAAGATCATGGATGCCGCGGTCATCGGTGTGCTCGACGACGAGCATGAGGAGATCCCGAAGGCGTTCGTTGTCGCGGCGCCCGATTCGGGGCTCACCGAGGACGACGTGAAGGCGTTCGTCGCCGAGCACGTCGCCCCGCACAAGAAGGTGCGGCGGGTGGAGTTCATCGACCAGATCCCGAAGTCGACGTCGGGGAAGATCTTGCGCAAGGATCTGCGCGCGCGGGAGTCCGTCGGGGCCTGAGGCGATTCGGAGCGCGGGTCAGATCTCGAACGGGATGCCGCGCTCCGGCACCCGCAGGAGGGTGCCCAGCCCTGCCGCCGCGAACGCCCGCACGAGGTCGTCGGTGCTCTCGCTGAAGTGCGCCCACCCCTCGGTGTGCACGGGCACGACGACCGGCGCGCCGATGGCTCGGGCGGCGGCGACCGCGTCGGTCGCGGTGAGGGTGAGGGCGCCGTCGACCGACGGCGTTCGCGCGGCTCCGGCGAAGAGCACGGCGATGTCGACCGGCGGCACGCGGGCGGCGATCTCCTCGACGAGCTCCGGCGCGGAGTTGTCGCCGCTGACGTAGACCGTCGGGAGACCGTCGCCGGTGAGCACGAAACCGGTCACGGGGCCGATCACGGGCTCGCTGCCGATCGGGCCGTGGCGGGCCGGCACGGCGGTGACGGTGACCTCGGACGTCTCGCCGACGAGAGTGACCGACTCCCACGGCTCCAGCGCGCGGGCGGGCTGACCGAGTCGCTCAGCGGCCAGCGGGGTCGTGAGCGCGATCGGTGCGGTGGCGAGCACGGCGCGACCCGCGGCATCCAGATTGTCGGCGTGCTGGTCGTGGGAGAGCAGCACGGCGTCGAGCGGCGGGAGCGCGGTGGCCTCGAGCGCCGGCCCGCGCAGCTTGGTGAGCGTGCGGGTCGCGGACCCCACCTCGCCCGGCGGATCGAAGGTGGGGTCGACGAGCAGCGAAAGACCACCGAGCTGCAGCAGAACGGTCGGTCCGCCGATGTGGATGACTCGCAGACTGCCGGCGCTCACGCGCCCTCCGCCGACGTGGGACCGACCGGCTCCGCGTGGCGCACCGGGTCGAGAGCGGGAAGCGAGACCGTGGCGACCGTGCCGACGTCGTCGTGGCCACGGGTGAGCGCGACGGTGGCCCCGAGTTCGGCGGCCAGCTCCTGCACGATCGCGAGCCCGAGGCCCGTGCCCGACACCCCCGCCGCTGTCGCCGACGAGCTGCGGTAGAAGCGGTCGAACACACGAGGCAGGTCGACCTCATCGATGCCCGGGCCCTGGTCGCGGATCTGCACCGTCACCTGGCCCGACGACCGCTGCGCAGACACCTCGACCAGACCACCGGGTGGCGAGAACTTCACCGCGTTGGTGAGGAGGTTCAGGAAGAGGCGTGCGAGGTCGCCGGGACGGCCGTGCACGACGATTCCGGGGGTCAGGTCGGCGGAGATCGTCGCCTTCTGGCCGCGCAGGTTGATCGTGAGGTCTGAGATGCACTCCCGCAGCAGCTGCTCGAGATCGACGGCGACGCTGTCGCTCTCGCGTTCGGCCGCCCGACGCTCCTTCGACAGAGCGAGGATGTTCTCGACGACGTCGAGCAGTCGCTCGGCGTTGCGGTGGACGATGAGCACGAAGTCGCGTTGCACCGGGTCGGTGATGAGGTCGGCGAGCTCCTCGGTGAAGCCGATGATCGAGGTGACCGGGGTGCGCAGCTCATGGCTGACGCTCGCCACGAAGTCGTCCTTCTCACGGTTGAGGGCCCGCAGCGTGTCGACGACCTGACGTTCCCGCTGCAGTCGCCGCTCGATCGCTGCCTCGGCATCGCGGAGCGGCCGGAGATCGACGACGGAGATGAGGTAGACGCGGCCGTAGCCCGAGCGCGAGAGCGATTCGATCGACACGGTCGCCGGGATGCTGTCCGATTCGACGAGCTCCCAGTCGAGCACCCGCGCCTCGTCCGCCCCGAGGGACGCGAGCTGCCGGTGCAGCGGAGAACGCGGCACGACGATCCAGTCGTGCTTCTGCAGCTGCGCGAACGAACTGCGGAGGATCGTCGAGGCGACCGCGTTGATCTCGATGACCGCGTAGCGTCCGCCCTCGACCTCCTGGAGGATCGCGAACCCGTTGTTGGCGCGCTCGAACGCATCGCGCAGAAGCCGCAGCAGACCCTCGGTCTGGTCCTGCAGCAGGCGTCGCTCGTTTCGGGTGGCACCGATGCCGAGCGTCGTGGCGGCGAGCGCGAAGGAGTAGATCTGCAGCAGCGTTCCGGTGCTCATCCCGCCGGCCGGATGAGCGAACGGCCCACCGCCGATCGCCGTGAGCGCGACCACGGCGACGATCGTGCCGACGAACTGGGTGAAGGCCACGAACATGGATTCGCTGAACGCGGCCCACGCCAGGATCGGCACGGGCAGGAAGGCGAGCGGGTTCGCGTTCAGCGGCGAGAAGGCGGCCACGACCGCCGCCAGCAGCGCCAGGCTGAGGAGCACCACGGTCTGGGCCGACGCGGTGCGCTTGCGCAGGCGGTTGAGCAGCGCCAACGGGGTGATCAGCACGACCGCGGAGATGTGGGAGGCGCTGGTCGAGAGCAGCGTGGGCACGAATGCGCCACCCGACAGTGCGGCGCCGAGGCCGAGGCATCCGCCGACGACGAGGGCGCCCACGGCGGCAGCGGCGAGGAATCGCCCGACGTCCAGCAGGGTGGACAGGCGCGGCTCGTCGTCGCCGGGGGCGACGGCGGTGGCGACGATCCACACCTCGAACGCCGCGCCGATCGCGCCCAGCACGACGAAAGCGGGTCCGCGACCGGCGCTGGCGGATGCCGCGGCGGTCACCGCCGCGATGCCCAGCAGCACCCAGAAGCGGCTGCGGCGGTCGGCGGTGACGACAGCGGCGACCGCGACACCGGCGGCCGGCCACCACCACGCCGTGGCCGCCGGACCGCTCTGCATGCCGGCGAAGACGGCCCCGAGAACGCCCGAGAGCAGCACGAGGCCGATCACCGTGATCAGGCGCGCCGCGAAAGGGAGCCTGCGCATGATCAGCGCAAGGCTCGGGCGGGTCATGGGCTGAGGTTACCCCAGGGGTCGCACCGTTCGAGCGTATGATCGCCGGAGGAAGCGGATGTCGCGCTCGGCCACGGCCGCGACCCGGACGAACGGATGCGGAATGTCCCGAGTGCTGCTCGTCGACGACGACCAGGACATCCTCACCCTCACCTCGATTCGCCTCACCAGGGCGGGGTACGAGGTCACGACCTGCGCCGACGGCGAGGCGGGTCTCGCGGCGATCCGTCGCGACCGACCGCACGTCGCACTGCTCGACTGGATGATGCCGGGCTTGGATGGGTTGCAGGTCGCCGAGGCGGTGCGCGCCGATCCCGAGATCGCCGGCACGCGCCTCGCACTGATGACCGCCCGACCGGACGCCGAACGCACCGGCTTCGCCGACGAGCACGGCCTCGATCGCGTGATGATCAAGCCGGTCTCGCGACAGGACCTTCTGGCCGCGGTTGCGGCACTGTGCGCCGAGTGCTGACGGCGCCCCCGCTCAGGCGGATGCCTCCTCGGTGGGGCGAGCCAGCGCGATCTGCATGTCGAGGGTGAGCGGCGATCGGGTGACGAGCTCGTGCACGAAGGCGAACTTCCGCTTGACGGCCGCGGGGTGCTCGAACGGGTAGAGGTCGCCGAGTCCCATCGACCGATTTATGCGATTGAACGCCTGCGACATCCAGGTCCAGTCGTTGAGCAGAGGCTGCACCGGCTGGTCGAGGTAGGACTCGCGAGGGATCACGTCGATGTCGCGGAGGTTAGTGACCGAGGCGTCGAGATGGATGCCGATGGCCGCCGCCGTCTGCAGGGTGCCTGTGATGTGCAGGTAGTGGGCGAAGGTCTCGGCGAAGTCCTCCCACGGGTGCATGGTCGCGTACTCGGAAAGATACGACTCGTTCCAGTCGTCGGGCGCGCCGAACCGGTAGTGGCGGGCGATGGCATCCTGATAGCTCTCGCGCTCGTCACCGAACAGCTCACGGCAGCGATCCCACGTGGCGTCGTCGGTGATGAGCACGTTCTGGTAGTAGTGGCCGACCTCGTGACGCAGGTGCCCGAGCATGGTGCGGTACGGCTCGCCGAGCCGCACCCGCAGCGCCTCACGACGGTCGTCGAGGCTCTCGGCGAGGTCGAGGGTGATGATGCCGTTCGCGTGCCCGATGATCACGCGCTTGCCGTCGGACAGGCTCGAGAGCAGGTCGAAACCGAGGCCGCCCGGCTTCACGTCCCACCCGACGATCGGCAGCCCCAGCTGGCCGAGCTGAAGCACAAGACGGCGCTTCGCCTCTTCGGTCTTCGCGAGCTTCTCGAGGGCCACGGTGTCGTCGGCGTCGGGCTGGGTGCGGGTGAGCCGGCACGAGAAGCAGCGGCCGGTGGGGGCGTCCTCGCGCACGAGCCAGTTGCACTGCCAGCCACGGTTCGAGCAGGTGTACCAGGTCTCCCCGTCGATGACGACGCGACCGTCTCGCAGGCCGTAGAACTGCTGGGTGAGCAGCTGATACCCGAGCTCCGCCTCGCACTCCGGGCAGGTCAGGGCGTCGAGGTAGACGAAGTGCCGGCAGTGGGGGCACCGGGGCTGTGAGCTCACGTGCTCACGCTAGTGGTCGGCGGGGATCAGGGCGACTCCCCCGAAACGGCGAAACGCCCCTGGTGGGGCGTCTCGGCTGGTGTGGTGGACCTGAGGGGATTCGAACCCCTGACCTCTTCATTGCGAACGAAGCGCGCTACCAACTGCGCCACAGGCCCGTGAACCTCCGATACATTACCACGCGGCCCGGCCGCGCCTCGCATCGAGGCGGCGCACGCTCAGGCCCCGGAGACTCGGCTCACCCTCACCTTCACCCGCGCACCAGGAGGCGCGGCGTCTCGCACCGCGGAGGCCACCGCCGCCGCGACGGCAGATGCGGAATACCCCGCGCCGACCCCTATGTTGACGGTGATCTGCGCCACCCCGGCCGTCTCCAGCACATGTACGAGAGACTCCCCCTCGCGTCCAACGAGGCGCTGCCAGGCACGTCGGGTGGTCGGAATCGCAGGGTAGACCTCGGAGACGCCCCGCACGTTCTGGACTACGGCGAGAAGTTGCCGGGAGAAATGGGACATCGTCAATTCAGCCCACCTTCTCCTTCTTCATGGACATCGACGACGAGGACGTCGACAGCCTCGACGGGAATCACGAACTCCGCAGAGATCGCGGCGAAGACAGCCGCCCGAACGGCATCGGCGACCTCCTTTATCACCGCGCCGAACAGCACGCTGATGCGCACGGTTACGCGAATTCCCGTGTCCGGATCTCCCGTCCTCACCTCGACGCGACCGGTGAGACAGCCGGCAATGCCGTCAGCCGCACGTCGCACGCACTCGCGAATCGCGCCCTCGGTCGTCAGTAGCTGCGTCAACTGGTCACCCCCGGGCAGTTCGAGGTCCTCGCCCGCCCTCATGTCTCGTGCCACATCCCGCAGGAGCGAATCCAGCCACCCGGCGCTGAGCGGCTGGGACTCGTCGCGCTCAATCAGCTGCCGGGCGAAGAGGCTCATTCTGCGCATCGACTCGATGACAGCCTGGCATTCCGGGTTGCGATCGATGGCCGCGATGGGTGGTTGGCAGTCACGGTCGACATAAGCTGACAGATCTTCGAGCGAATAGCCCGACCCTCCGATGTCCTCGTCCATGTTCGTCACCTCCATCCCTCCAACTCCTGCGCCAGCTGTCGTCTCGCTCGCGCGAGCCGACCCCGCACGGTGGAGGTCGACTCTTCCATGACCTCGGCGATCTCTTCGTAGCTGTGTCCGACGATCTCCCGGAGCACCCAGGTTCGACGCAGATCATCCGGAAGTCGCTCGACCGCCCGAGAGAGCGCATCGAGCCGGATGGAGGTTTCTGCACGGTCAGCAGGGTCCGCCGCAGGGTCGGCCTGCTCCTGTTCATCGATGTCGACGAGATCACGACGCCCGCGAAGGCGATCCGTCGCCTTACGGGACACGATCGTCGCCAGCCAAGCCCGCACGCGCGCCGGCTCCTGGAGACTGTCCATTCTCTGCCACGCAACGATGAGTGCATCCTGCACACAGTCATCAGCCTCGGCACGTGATCCGATCAATCGCGTGGCGAAGGCGATTAGAAATGGGGCGTGGCGGCGCACGAGCACGGCGAAGGCGCGCTCATCGCCGTCCGCAGCCCGCTCGGCCAGGAGCCCATCGGCTGCCGAGTCGAGTGAGGTCACGGAGTCATCGGTAGCACGAGCGCACACGCCCGGGCAAGGGACCAACTCTCGGGCTTTGATCCGGTACGAAGGCGTCGAGAGTTCGACTCGACGACGCCTTCAGCAGGTTCACAGGGTGAACTTCGTGACGAATCCTCCTCGACGCGCGTCTCACTCATGTCACCGCCGCATCACGCGGCAACCGAACTCGCAAAGGAGATCATCATGGCTCAGACAACCAATGACACCACCCCCCTCATCGGCGGCGCACCGACCGGCAAGACCGTCGTTGTCGACCCCGTCGTCGCGAAGATCGTGGGCGTGGCAACGCGCGCGGTGCCCGGCGTCCACGCGCTCGGCGGCGGCGCGGCCCGCGTGATCGGCTCGATCCGCGAAGCAGTCGGCGCGAAGGATCTCACCCAGGGTGTGAGTGTGGAGGTGGGCGAGACCGAGGTCGCCGCGGACATCTCGATCGTCGTCGACTACCCCGAGGAACTTCAGCGCGTCGCCGGAGCGGTGCGGGCTGCCGCGGCCGAGGCGATTCAGGACCTCGTCGGCATGAAGGTCGCCGAGGTCAACGTGACCATCGTCGACGTGCACATCCCGGGTGACGATGACACGGCAGAGCAGGAGGCTCGGGTCCAGTGAGCGCCGTCATCTTCGGAAGCGCGGCGGGTATCGTGCTCGCTGTCGTCGCGCTCGTCTTCGGCTTCTGGGGCTTCCTGCTCGTCGGGATGCTCGGGATTGCGGGCGGAGTGTGTGGCGCGGTCGCGGCCGGGCGGCTCGACCTTCGAGCCGCTCTCAACGCCGCGACAGGGCGTCGCGTCGGATGACCGCAGTCCAAGGGGTGCCCGGCAGCGTGACGATTACGCGACGGGCCTACGAGAAGGTCTTCGCCGCCATAACCGCCGATGCGCTCAAGGTGGCGCCGCGCCTCGCATCGGCGCATGTTTCTGACGCTGGAGGGATGCTGCGAGTCGCGGTTACCGCGACGGCGAGCGTATCGGCCTCGCAACCGCTACCCCGCCGCCTCGCCGCCCTCGATCGCGCGATACACGATCGGGGCGGACTGCTCACCGGCGCTCGCATTCAGTACGGCGGAGCCCGCATCGTGGACGTCGTCGTCGATACGGATCTTTCGAGAGTGAGGTGAACATATGGGAACCCGCAGTTCGTTTACGGAGCGCGCCGCGCGCCGTGAGCTTCGTCACTCGCGCAGTGTGGTCTCTACTGTCGTTGCGCTGTGCGGCGCAGTCGTGAGCTCGTGGATCGCAACGGAGCTGTTCCTCTCATGGGCGGGGCGTCCTGCCCTCGTCGTGAACCCGGAGCTGATCATTCAGCACCTCAGCGATCCGGGGCCCCGAACGGTGCTGGTCAGCGCCGTCGCGGGACTACTCGGACTCACAGCCATCGCACTCTCGATATCGGCGGCTCGCCGAGCGCGTCGACGTGTGGGAGCTGCGTGCAACACGATCACCATCGCGGACGACGCCGTGATCGCCGGTGCGCTATCCCGCGTCGCGGCGCTCGCGGCGCACGTGTCGCAGGCGCAGGTGAGAACGACGCTCTCGCGACGCACGGCACACGTCCGGGTGACGCCCTCGTCGGGATTTCCGGTGAGTACATCTGAGGTCGCCGCAGCGGTCAGCGCTGAACTAGCCCAGATCGGAACCCTTCGACGCGTCGGCGTTCGTGTCGAGCCCGCCCGTCAAGGAACACTCGCATGAGCACGTCCAGCCGACTTCTCAACCGGGCCGTCCTCTTCTTCGCCGGCGCGGCTCTGCTCGCCATCCCCGCAGCACTCTGGGCAGCTCATATCGGTCGGATCGATCCGTCCCTCGGGACTTCCTGGACGAAGGGTAACGCGGCCGCGGTGGGGTCCGCAGTCGCAGCTGTGATCGCTGTACTCGCCGTGCTATTCGCCCTGACCCGGGCAGGCCGTCACACGCGGGACGCCGCGCGGCGCGGATCCGACGTCGTGTCGACGAGGGCCGTCGAGAGTGTCGTACGCTCCGAGTTCGGCGAGGAGCCGGATGTGCTGTCCGCGGCGGTGCAGGCGCGCCGGCTCGGGGCCCGGACGGTCTGCCGGGTCGAGGTGCAGGTACGTCGACGCGCCCAACTCGCGGGTCTCACCGCAGACCTCTCTCGCGTGGAGGAGCGGGTTCACCTTCTGCTCGGCGATGACATCCAGCTGTACTTCCATCTCTCGGTCGGCGTGCGTGGCTCTCTCGCGCGCGCCCGGACCGTGCACTGACCTCGCCGCACCGGCGAGTACCCCCCGAAGAAAGGATGAGAACATGGGTCTCGGAGACGACATCAAGCACACCGCCGAAGACCTCGCCGGAAAGGCGAAGGAGGCCATCGGCAAGGCGACCGACAATGACAAGCTGGTCGCCGAGGGCAAGGCCGATCAGGTCGCAGCGTCAGCCAAGAAGGCCGGCAGCGACGTCAAGGACGCCGCGACGCAGGCGAAGGACGCCCTGACCGGCGACAAGTAAGCGGAGCACGGCGGCGCCGGGGCGACGACGAGAGTCTTGCCCCGGCGCCGCCTCGCGTGTCGTGTCAGCCGGCGCGGCGGGCGTCGAGCAGCGAGCGCACATGCGCCTCGATCTCGGCGTCGTCGACGTAGCCCATGCCGGCGTACTGCGACGGCGCGGGGGCCTCCACACGAGCGACGCGCGCCACGTCGATCGAGGGCGGAGCGGCCTGTGCCGCGCGCTGACGCTTCGCCTCGTCCACCGCGGCGCGGCGCAGGGCCGCGCGCGCCTCCTCGGCGGCGACGACGACCGCAGCCTGCGATCCGGCCGAGGCGGTGAGGGGTTTGGGCAGTGTGCGGGGCTCCCAGGTCGCGGATGCCGCGGCATCCGTCACCGGCACCGGCACCCTCTCGCTCACGACAGGTGCCGACACGACGGGTGCGGCCTCGACGCGGCGCGACCGGGTCGCGAGCATCGCGATGCGCTGCAGCACGAGCAGAGACACGGCGAAGACACCTGCTGCCGCCCAGAGGTAGATCTGCGTGCCCGCGGTCAGCAGCTGCCAGACGCCGACGCCGGCGAGCGCGAGCGCGGCGAGCACGAACGTGGAGGCGACCACGCGCGCACGACGGCGTCGCGCGGCCGGCCGCATGCGGGCGGCGAGTCGGTCGGCGCGGGCGCGCTCGGCGGCGTCCTCGCGCTCGGCCTTCACGAGGGCGCGCGTCTCGTCCAGCTCGCGCTGGGCGCGCACCGCCTCGAGCTCCTGCTGCTCGGCGATCGTCTTGCGGGCGAGGCGCTGCTGCGCGTGGCTCGCGCGAGCGCCGAGCTCGATGCGCACCTCGTCAGGGGTGTCGCTCGTCTCCGCCAGGATGCGCAGCGCCTGACCCAAGCGCACGGCATTGCGCTCGGCGGCGTTGTATCGGTGCGTGGAGTGCCAGGAGGGCACGAAGTACAGCAGCCACAGGGCAGCCGCGACGAGCACGATCACTCCGCCACCCAGCCACTGCCCGTCCATGGCACCACGGTAAGGGAGAGTGCTGCCGCTCCCCCGTCACGCGCGCGCGTGTCGAGCCGGAGCAGTCAGGGCTCGAGGCGGTCCTGCGGAGGGATGTCGGCGGCATCCTGCGGGGCACGACCCGCCACCCACCGGCCGAGCACTCCCTCGGGGACGTCCTCACGGACGAGCGCGAACGCGTAGTGGTCGCGCCAGTCGCCGTTGATGTGGATGTAGCGGCGGCGCAGCCCCTCGTAGCGGAACCCGAGCTTCTCGACCACCCGAAGGCTCGCGTGGTTCTCGGGCCTGATGCAGATCTCCATGCGGTGCAGTCGCAGCTCGGTGAAGCAGATGTCGGTGGCCATCGCGACCGCGGTCGGGGTGATGTCGTGCCCGGCGAACTGCTCGCCGATCCAGTAGCCGATCGTCGCCGAGGCCAACGATCCCCGCGCGACGCCCCACACGTTCAGCTGGCCGACGACCTCGCCGTCGTACTCCATCACGAACGGCACGCCCTGGCCGTCGCGGTACTGCTGCAGCAGCCGGCGCACGCCGACCCGCATGTCCAGCGACACGATGCCGTCGGGGCTCGTCGCCTCCCACGGGCGCAGCCACGACCGATTGCCGAGCAGGAGGTCCTGCAGGACGCGCGCATCGCGCTGGCGAACCAGCCGGAGCCCGATGGCTCCGTGCTCCCGCGGAATGTTCAGGTCCACGCCGGCGACCCGATCGTCTCGTGCGCGGCCGTCACAGGGTCGCGGCGAAGTCCTTGACCCAGGAGCGCAGCGACGGGCCCAGGTCGTCGCGGTCGCTCGCGAGCTGCACGATCGCCTTGATGTAGTCGAGCCGGTCGCCGGTGTCGTAGCGGCGTCCCCGGAAGATGACGCCGTAGACGCCCTGCGCGGGGTTGGCGGCGAGCTCTTCGAGTGCGTCGGTGAGCTGGATCTCATTACCCTTGCCGGGCGCCGTGCGCTCGAGGATCTCGAACACGTCGGGGCTCAGCACGTAGCGCCCGATGACCGCCAGGTTGGAGGGGGCATCCTCCTTCTTCGGCTTCTCGACGAGGCCGGTGACCTTCACGACTCCGGCGTCCTCCGTCGGCTCGACCGAGGCCGCGCCGTAGAGGTGGATGCTGTCGGGGTCGACCTCCATGAGCGCGATCACCGTCGCGCCGCGCTTGTCGTACTCGCTCAGCATCGTGGTGAGCAGCGGGTCGCGCTCGTCGATGAGGTCGTCGCCCAGCAGCACCGCGAACGGGTGGTCGTCGACGTGCGCCTTGGCGCACAGCACCGCGTGGCCGAGGCCCTTCGGCTCGCCCTGGCGCACGAGGTGGATGTTCGCGAGGTCGCTGGAGTGCTCCACCTTCGCGAGCTTGTCGAGGTCGCCCTTCTCGCGCAGCTTCTGCTCGAGCTCGGGCACCGAGTCGAAGTGGTTCTCGATGTTCGTCTTGTTGCGCCCCATGATGATGAGCACGTCGTCGATGCCCGCACCGGCCGCTTCCTCGACCACGTATTGGATGGCCGGCTTGTCGACCACCGGCAGCATCTCCTTCGGCATGGCCTTCGTCGCCGGAAGGAAGCGAGTGCCCAGACCCGCAGCGGGGATGACAGCCTTGAACGGCTTGTGCGCAGACATGGGCCGATCCTATCGGCCACCCTGCCTACAATCGTGACCATGACCGACCCCGTCGATACGCAGAAAAGGGCCCTGCGCGCGGAGCTGCGCGAGCGCCGCGCCCAGCTGCCGCAAGCGGCTCGGGATGCCGCGGCCCAGGGGGTCTCAGACCAGCTCGACTCCCTCGTGGCGTCGGTCGGCGCCCACAGCGTGTCGTGCTTCATCTCCACCCCGACCGAGCCGGGAACCCGCGACTTCCTGACCGCGGCGGTACGGCGCGGCATCCGGGTGCTGCTTCCCGTGACCCGCGTCGACGGACTGCTCGACTGGGCGGTCGCCACCGACGACGAGAACGTCGCCGAGGGTCTGTTCGGGCTGCCGGAGCCGACCGGCGAGCTGCTCGGCCCGATCGCGGTCAACGACGTCGACCTCATGATCGTGCCGGCTGCCGCCGTCGACGGCACCGGGATGCGACTCGGCTGGGGTCGTGGCTACTTCGACAAGACGATCGGCTCGATGGAGAAGTGCCCGCCGGTGTACGCGGTCGTCTTCGACAGCGAGATCCTCGACGAGGTGCCGCGCGACCGGCACGACGAACCCGTCGACGGCGTCGTCACCCCCACCCGCACCATCACGTTCGCGGCCGCGCGCCGCTGAGGAAGGCCTCACTCCATGCCCACCTACGCCTATGCCTGCACGCAGTGCGGTCACCGCTTCGACGCCGTGCAGTCGTTCTCCGACGCCTCTCTCACCGAGTGCCCCGAGTGCGGCGGGCTGCTGCGCAAGGACTACCGGTCGATCGGCGTCGCTTTCAAGGGCAGCGGCTTTTACCGCACCGATTCGCGCTCGGGATCGAGCGCGAGCGGCGCGGAGAGTGGCGGGTCGGGCAGCGCTTCGCCATCATCGGACTCGAAGACGTCGTCTTCGGCCGCTCCCGCGGCCTCTTAGTCGCCTCCCCCGGGGCAAGTGAGGAGATCACGCGTGATCAAGGGCTTCAGAGACTTCATCCTTCGCGGCAACGTCATCGAACTGGCCGTCGCGGTCGTCATCGGTACTGCGTTCACCGCCATCGTCAATGTGATCGTCGCCTCGGTCATCAACCCCCTGATCGGGCTCCTCTTCAAGGCCGACAGCCTGAACGACGCGCTGGCGGTTCCCGTGCCGACCCTCGGCGGCGGCGAGGTCACCTTCGCCTTCGGCGCGGTGATCGGCGCGATCATCAACTTCCTGGCCGTGGCTGTCGTCGTCTACTTCGTCTTCGTCTTCCCGATGAACTCGTTCAAGGAGCGCGCCGACGCACGCCGCAAGATCGGTGCGGAGCCCGAGGCCGAAGAGGCGCCGCTGCCCACCGAGACCGAGCTGCTGGTGCAGATCCGCGACTTGCTCGAGAAGCAGCAGTCGAAGGCCTGAGCACCCGACCGTCGCCTCAGTAGTGCGGCGGCACCTCACGCCGCATCCGCTCGTCGTTCGGACCGTCGTCCGACCGGGCGGGTGCGGCGTCGTCGTTCGCGGATGCCGCGGGCTCGCCGCTCGTGCCCGGCGCCGCCGTCAGTCGCGCGCGCCGCGCGCCGCGCACCCGCACGACGCGCTGGCGCTCGTCGTCCGCCCCGCTCACCGGCTCACCCGAGGTCGTCGAGCGGCGCGGTGCGTGCCTCTTCGATGACGGGTGCTTCGCCGGTGCCCGGCGCAATGCCGAGCATCGCCGCGATACGGGTCGCGACACCCGCGGGGTCGCTGTAGAGGTCGAACGCATGCACACGGGCGTAGTGCCAACCCAGGCGACGCAGGATCTGCGGGCGCAGCCGCAGCGACTCGCGCAGCGAGTCCCCCTGGGTCTCGGGGTCGCTCTCGACGACCACGGCCTTGCCCTCGTGGTGGGCGACGAGGGTGAGCAGCCCGCGGTAGTGCACGTCGACCGCGAGGCCGCGGGCGCGCAGCTCACGAGCGAGCACCTTCGTCAGCGGGTCGGCGAGATCCTCCAACACGGCGTGACGGGTGCGGTCGGCGATACCGCCGAGGATCGACATGAGCGTCGCCGCACCGTGCGCGAGCCGCCCTTCGTCGAAGGCGGTGGGCCGGATGCACGAGACGATCACCATCGAGCGGCGGGCACGGGTCATCCCGACCGTCAGGAGGCGTTCGCCGTCGGGGGTCGACAGGTCGCCGAAGTCGCTGAGCACGCGGCCGTGGCGGGTGAGTCCGAAGCCGAGCGAGAAGACCACGCGGTCGCGGCTCTCGGCGACGGACTCCTCGAGGGTGAGCACCGCGAACGGCTCGGCCGTGTCGCGGGAGAGGAAGTCGGCGACATCCGAGCGACCGGCGAACGCGGCCTCGACCGCCGCGCGCACGCGCTCGGCATGGCGCTTGGAGGCCGTGATGACCATGAGCGACTCGGTGCCGCGGTTGATCGCGTGCTCGGTGACGAGGGTCACGACGCGGGCGACCTCGACCTCGGGACTCTCGACGGCACCCGAGATGGGATCGGGTGTGCCGACGCCGCCCTCGACGTAGTCCACGCTGAGGCTGCCGCGTCCGAGATAGGAGCCGGCCCACGGCAGCGACGAGATCTCGCCGCCGTAGAACGCGTCGTTGACGAGGCTCGCGAGGTCCTCGCCGCCGGCGCGGTAGCTGCGGGTGAGCGTCTCGACGTCGACGAGTCCCTCGGCCCGGTCGAACAGCGACGTCTCGTCGAAGGGCTCGTCGAACTCATCCGCCTCGACCGCGGCCGCCGACCCGACCGTGAACGGCGTGGGCTTCTGCGTGACGGGGTCGCCCACCAGCACCAGCTGACGGCCGCGGCGGATGGCGGGGGCAGCCTCGGCGAGGCAGAGGGCCGCGGCATCCGCCACGATCACGACGTCGACGTCGGGAACGTCGCGCAGCAGCGGCACGTCGTACGGGGTCGCCAGCCACACCGGTGCGAGCGTGCGCATCAGGCTCGGGGCGGTGCGGGCCAGCGCGCCCGCGCTGTTCACGCCGTCGCGCAGCGCCTGCTTGAGCGCGACCGCCTCGTCGTGCTCGTCGACGAGCGAGATGCGCCACTGAGTCGCCAGCTGCGCCGCCAGGAGCGGGCCGGATGCCGCGGCGTGCGCCTCGTCGACCAACCGGAAGTCGCGCTCGAGACGATCGACGACCGACGTGTTCGCGCCGAGCAGCGCCCGGTCGGTGCGCAGCAGGTGCTCGAGCGCCGACTGCCACCAGGCGAACTCGAGCTCGGCGCCCACCTGGCCCTCGGGAACGTGACGCACCGAGAGGTCGGTCATCAGCGGCTCGAGTCCGCCGCGCGCGAGATCGGTGCGGATGCCGGCTCGCTCGACCAGGTTGTCGAAGTACGCCGACTCGGCCGCGAGCCCTGCCAGGGTGCGCAGCAGCTGCGGCAGCGGAAGGGCGGCGAGGCGGTGGGCCTCGTCGCGCTGCAGGATGCGGTCGAGGTCGCCGAGCTCGGCGTCGACGTGCTGCCACGCGACGTGCACGTCGGCGAGCCCGACCGGGACCTCGGGGATGACGCCCGCCTCGGTGAGCCGCGCCCACTCGGTGCGCTGCTGCTGGATGCGCAGCAGCGCCTCGTACATGTCGGTGACGTGCGCGCCCGGTCGCACGTACTCGCGCGACAGCTTCTTCAGGCGGCGACGGTTCGCGCTCGACATCCCGACGTCGCGACGGGGCGAGTGGGCCGCGATGAGCTCGACGAGCGGCCGGTCGAACACGGTCGGCGTGAAGCGCTCGAGCGACTGGCGGATGCCCTGCAGCAGACGCAGGAACTCACCCAGCTCGTCGATCGTGCGGAAGGGACGCATCCGCGTCTGCGCGATGAGTTCGTAGCCGCGCTCGAGCAGGCTCGGCACGGCCTGACGGCTGAGCTTGCCCGCCAGGGCGTGCGCGTCGCGCGCGGCATCCGTGGTCGAGAACGTCACGCCGTACCACGGTGAGTCGTCGGGGCCGAAGCGGAACTCGCCGAGACGCGCGACGGCGCGCAGCTTCTCGGCCGCCGCCTGGCGCTTGTCGCGGAGGCGCTCGAGGGTGGCCACATCGAAGCGGGCCGACGTCGACGGGGCAGGCGAGAGCTGCGCGAGGCGGGTGAGCTCCCGCACGATGTCGAGGGCGGTGACCCCCAGTGACGGATGGTCGACGGTGAGGGCGCCGCGGTAGTCGCGCAGCACGGTGCGCAGTCGCAGCAGCGCGTCGTCGATGTCGGCCACCTGCGGCGCGGTCGACTTCTCGTTGCGTCCGATCGCGCGGATGAGGTCGCGCCGCACGTGGCGCGGAGAGATGGCGAGTGCGTCGAGACCGATGCCGGCGAGGCGATGGCGGATGCCGTCGAGCGTCGAACGGCGGGCGCTCACGACCAGCACCCGCTTGCCCTGGCGCACGAGCACGCCGAGGGCGTTGATGACGGTCTGGGTGCCGCCGGTGCCCGGCAGGGTGTGCACCGCGAGCGAGTGCCCCGCGCCGATGCGGGCGAGCACGCGCTCCTGCTCCGCGTCGGCGTCGAGCAGCAGCAGGTCGGCGGACGGCGCGCGCTCGTCGGGGCCGACCTGCGCGGGAAGCTCCCGTGGAACGCGCAGACGGTCACGCGAGACGGGCTCGCCGAGCAGGGCGTCGAGGGCGAGATGACCTGTCTCGGGGATGTCGCGGGCCAGCGCCGAGCCGACGTCGGCGAAGTTGGAGACCACCAGGCGCGGCTTCACCGTGTACGACGGGATGTGCGCGGTGAGCGCCCGCAGGTGGTCGATGACCGGCTGCGGCTTGAAGACGCCGTCCTCGATGGCGAGGGCGGCCAGCGCGGCACCGTCGAGCCGGATGCCGAAGTGGGTGCCGAGGGCGGCGACCAGCTCGGGGTTGACCACGAAAGATCCGTGGAGCTTCAGCTCGAAGTCGGCCTGGTTGCGGCGGATCGCGACCGGGCGCAGCAGGACGGGTGCGATGCAGACCAGCCCGCCGATGCGCCACGACGCCATGCCGACGGCGAGGAAGACGCTGTCGAGGCCGCGCGCGGTGCGCAGTTCGACGTGCTTGGTGGTGACCCGCGCGCCGGCGATGCGCGCCGTGCGGCCTGCGACCTCGTCGCGGAACAGATTCGACAGGAGCGTCGCCCGACCGGTCAGGAACTGCGGGAGGCTCCCGGGGTGGGCCTTGGTGATGTCGATACCGCTCTCGGCGGTGTCGTCGTAGTGCAGCAGGGTCGACCGCCCGCCCACGAGCGTCGCCTGCGCGCGCAGCCGCGCGCGAGCCTCGTCGAGGGAGAACACATCGGATGCCGCGGCCACCGCCTCCGGCTGTTCCTCACCGCGCGCCGCGATGCTCTCGCTCGCCGTCGCCGTTCTGTCGCCTCGCCACACACGGTCACCATACGGGCGCAAATCCGCGGTTCCCGGCATTCCCGGCGGGTTTCGCGGGATTGGCGACACGCCGCACGGCGCCTCCTCCCCCGCGCGCCGACGAGCGGCAGCTCCCTCAGACCGAGCGGTCGGATGCCACTCCCCTGTCGCCGCTCGTCATGATGGAGCCATGACCGACCCGACCTTCTCGACCCACCCGACACCCGTCGGCGAAGTGCTCATGGTGCACACGTCTGAAGGGCTCGTCGCCCTTGAGGTGCTGCACCGACCGCTCGATGTCGCGATCGCCGAGATCTCGCTCGCGCTTCACGCCGAACCGGTGCACGACGAGCGACCCGCCACCGAGCTCACCGCATGGCTCGACGGATACTTCGACGGCGGAAGCGACCCGTGTCGGCTCGCGCTCGACTGGCGCCTCACCGACGGCTTCACCCGCGAGGCCCTGCAGGCCGTCGGTGACATCCCCTACGGCGAGACGGCGAGTTACGGCGAGGTCGCCGTGATGGCCGGTCGCCCGCGCGCTCACCGCGCGGTGGGAACCGCGTGCCGGCTCAGTCCGTTCTCGATCGTCGTGCCCGTGCACCGCGTCGTGCGCGCCGACGGCTCGATCGGCGATTACGGCGGACATCCCGAGATCAAGCAGCAGCTCATCGATCTCGAACGCTCCCGGGCCGGCGCGTCCGTGTAGGCCGGCCGCCGCCCGGGCTCTTCTTCGACATCGTCGCCATCTACGTCGACGTCGACGACAACGCACAGACCGCCGTGGACTCTTTTCACCCCGCGCGCGATTCTGTGGCGCTTCCGCGACAAGGGTCGAATTCACGCATTCGGCACGGCACATGCATTTCGGTCCTTCCGTCAAGCGACGTGCGCGTGCGGCATCCGCCATTCCTCCGGAATATCCGCGTCGTCGAATGGGGGAACATCGCGGCCGGCGCATTCACTCAGCGGCCGAAACTCGCGGTATTCCGAGGGCTACGGACGGCAGCGCCGCACCGTCGACGGTGATCACGCGGGCGGTCGTGTCGGGATCGATGGATTTTCTGACAATTCGGGCGCGTCGCCGAATAACACGAGAAGAGAACGTACTGTTATGAGCATGGCTCGCAGAATTGTGCATCAACTCGTCGACGATATCGACGGAACCGTCCTTGAAGTCGGCGAGGGAGAGACCGTGAATTTCTCTCTCGACGGTCGCGCATACGAACTCGACCTCTCCGACGCGAACGCCGCGGCATTCCGCGACATCCTCGCCCCGTACGTGAGCGCCGGCCGATCGACATCGACGTCGTCGGCATCCGCGGGCGCCCGCAAGCGGAAGTCGGCGGGAGCGCAGCGCGACTACACCGCGATCCGCGCGTGGGCCGCCGCGAACGGCTTCACCGTCTCCGAGCGCGGGCGCGTTCCCGCTCAGGTTCTCGACGCGTACGACGCCGCACACTGACTCCACCCCACGAACGCCGGGCCGCACGAGGTGCGACCCGGCGTTCGGCGTTCGCGCCGCGGCATCCAGGTTCCCGACAGCACATTCACATGCGGTAGATAAGCGCACGCCGTCACGATGAGGCGGTGTCACGCCGTTCGAAGCCCGTCTCCCGCCGAGTGATCATCCGCCGCCGGATCATCTTCAGCGCCCTCGCCGTCGTCACGATCGCCGTGATCGTCGCCGCGGTCGGCATCGTGATGACCCTCGCCGACCTGAACGGCATCCACCGATCGGACATCTCGATGCCCGACGGCGGCGTCGCGCAGAACACCGGCGAGGTCAACATCCTCGTGATGGGCCTCGACAGCCGCGTCGATGAGGATGGCAACCCCTACCCGCAGGACATCTACAACGCCATCCACGCGGAGGACGAGAGCGTCGGCGGCTACAACACCAACGTGCTGATGTACATCCACATCCCCGCCGGAGGCGGCCCCGCGGTCGGTGTATCGATCCCCCGCGACGACTACGTGGCCTACGCGAACAAGCCCGCCGGCGTCACGCACGGCAAGATCAAGGAGGACTACGGCCGCACACTGGATGCCTCGTACAACGCGTTGCTCGCGAAGGGCACGCCGAAGGCGACCGCCTACCAGCAGGCGCGCGACGACGCCCGCGAAGCAGAGATCCAGACCGTCTCGCAGTTCCTCGGCGGGGTGCGCATCGACCACTTCGTCGAGGTGACGATGGCGGCGTTCTATCGCGTCGCCCAGGCCGTTCAGCCGATCACCGTCTGCCTCAACCATGCGACCGCCGACTACTACTCGGGCGCGAACTTCCCCGCCGGCGTGCAGCAGCTGGATGCCTCGCAGGCGATGGCCTTCGTGCGCCAGCGCCGCGATACGCAGTACAAGAACGTCTTCCTCACCGACCTCGACCGCACACGTCGCCAGCAGGCGTTCATGGTCTCGCTCGCGCTGAAGCTCAAGCAGACGCAGACCTTCACGAACCTCGGCACGTTGCAGACGCTCATCGACACCGCGAAGCAGTACGTCGCACTCGATTCCGGATTCGACCTGCTGAGCCTCGCGAGCGACGCGCAGCGGCTGGCCGGAGGCAACATCACGTTCCAGACCCTCCCGATCGAGAAGTTCGGCACCATCGACGGTCAGAGCGTCAACATCGTCGACCAGACGAAGATCGCCGCCATCGTGCAGAACCTCATCAACCCGCCCACCGCCACAGCGACCCCCGCGCCCACGGCGACGTCGAGCTCGACCGCATCCGCCGCGCCCACTCCGGCGCCGACCTCGCAGACTTACACGAACTCGCAGCAGCCCATGGAATCCGGCGTGCTCCCCTGCGTGAACTGACCGCTCATGCCGGCGGGTCGACGACCCGCGCGGCGGCGGCGGACGGCGGCGCGGCCGAGGCATCCGCCTGTCGCTCGGCGCGGAGCGCCGCGATCTCGTCCCGCAGCTGCGCGACGAGCTCTGCCGGCACGGGAGGTGCGGGAGAGGACGCCGCCACGCGTTCGATGATCCACGAGGCGATGGTCGCGGTCACGACGCCGATGAGCGCGATGCCGCCCACCATCAGCGCGATCGCCACGATGCGACCGGTGGTCGTCACCGGGTAGTAGTCGCCGTAGCCGACCGACGTGATCGTCGTGCACGCCCACCAGATCGCGTCGCCGAACGTGACGATCGGCCCGTGGCTTCCGCGTTCGACGTCGTACACGGCGAGCGCGCTCACGAACACCGTCAGCGCCGTGGTGCCCGCCGCGTACACGATCACGCGCCCCCGCAGGATCGACACCGTGCCCCGTTGGATCAGCGCGAATACCATGAGGTACCGGATGACCTCCAGCGTGCCGAACATCGGCAGCACGACGACCGCGAGATCGAGCAGATGTCGCACGAACCACCGGCGTCGCTGCTCGGCGAGCACCAGTCGCACGACGTAGTCGACGAAGAAGAACAGCCACGTCGCCACCAGCAACGCGGTGACACCGATCGCGACTCCGCCCGTCGGGCGGGCGAGCACATTGATGGCGTACAGCAGCAGGAAGAGGCTCCCGCCCGCCGTGAGCGGCCACTCCGTCAGTCGCCGCCAGCGTTCATACCGTTCCCCGTACATGCGGCGATTATCGCGCGCCTGCGGATGACCTCGCGTCGTCAGGCGCGGCGGCGCTGCGGCGCGATGAAGACCATCGCCGGGTAGGTGACCGCCGCGACGGCCACGTGCATGACGATCAGCACGAACACCGCCTGGCCGTCCTGACCCTTCCACCAGATCCAGAGATCGGGGGCGAAGGAGACGACGGTCACGATGATCGCGAGCCAGAGATAGAGCCGCGCGGCGCGGGTGGAGAAGAGGGTCACGATCGGCCAGCCGATGCCGGCCCCGATCACGCCGATCGTCGTGAGCTTGGCGTAGTCCGCGAAGGCGTAGTGCTCATAGCCGACGGTGCGCGGGAACACGATCGGCCCGAGCGCGGCGAGCACGGCGCATGCGGCGATCGAGCCGACCACGGCGACGACGATCGCGATCACCGTGCGCACCGCCGACGGCTGAGCACGCCCCATCGGGAGGTCGAGTCCGAACGGTGCCGTACGCGTCGATCCTGCGCTCATGACAGGTCCCTTCCGTCGCGCCCCGTGCGCGTCCTCGGCGAACGGTAGCGGCGCGGTTCCCAGATGAGACTGAGGATGTCGCGCCTCACTCCGGGGCGGAACCCTCCGCAGTGCCGGGCTCCGGCCCGGCCTCGATCGTGAGTCTGCTCGCCACGTCGCTGCGCGGGATGTGCGCGGCGAGTGCCAGTCGCTGAACGAGGATGTCGCGCACGGCGTCGGGCGGAAGCGTCGAGCGGAATACGACGTGGCCGCTCCGGTGCGGGGTGGCTGCGGCATCCAGGTCCCTCACGGCTCCGAGCAGTTCGGCTCCTCCGAGGGGAGGCTCATCGGGCGACCCGGGAGCGGCGACGCGCACGGTCCACGCGGTCGCCGTTGCGTCACCGGCGAGCCGCGCCGCCGGCCGCGCGACCCGCGAGGAGGGGTTCGTGCGCGCGAAGCGCACGCATCCGATGCCCGTTCCGATGACCGCGGCCACACCCGCGAGGCTGGTGAGGTTCGTCGACAGGTCGCTCGAGATCGGGGCCGCGCCGGTGACGGCGACGATCCCGAGCACCACGCGCACGAGCGAGTACAGGGCGTACCCCGCGAATGTGGCGAAGAGCGTCGTCGCGCCGGGCCGGCCGCGCATCTCGCGTCGCCGCACGGCGATCGCCACCCCGGCCGTGATCACGACGAGCGCAATCGTCTTGACCAGCACCGAGGTGGCGACCGGCGCCGTGGCCGACGTCATCCACACCGTGAGAAGCAACGCCACCGAGACGGCGGCACGCGCGGTGCGCACCGCTCTCGGTGCCGGCAGCGCGAACCAGATCAGCGCCGGAGCGGTGACCATGGCCACGTCTCCGATGATCAGTGTCGTGAGAGCCGGAGTGGCCGCGTAGAGCAGATAGAGCAGCGTCGACGCGACGGCGGCGACGCCGGCTGCGCCGGCCGCCCGGATGAGCCGCTGCGCATCCGCTGCGGCTCCCGCGGCGCGGGTCGAGGAGGTTCCGACGATCGCGAAGACCACGGCGCTGACGACGAAGAGAACGGCGATGAGCACGACCGTGTCCATGCGTCCCCCTTCGATCCCCCCGCCCGGAAACCTCCGTTGGTCACCGCCGACTCTACTGCGATCCGTCGGAACCTCCCCGCGTTACGCCAGAGAATGCCTGACGCAGGAACCAGACCGCCTGGGCGACCGCGGCTGTCGCGGCCTGCGTGGCGTGCAGGGAGTTCACCATGACGAAGTCGTGCACGATGCCCTGGTAGCGCACGGCGGTCGTGGGAACGCCCGCCTGACGGAGCTTCGCCGCGTAGGCCTCGCCCTCGTCGCGCAGCACATCGGCCTCTGCCGTGATGACGAGCGCCTGCGGAAGGCCGGCGAGGTCTGACAGCTCGGCGCGCAGCGGCGACGCGGTGATCTGGGCGCGGTCGCTCTCGCTCGTCGTGTACTGGTCCCAGAACCAGCGCATGCCTTCGCGGGCGAGGAAGTATCCCTCGGCGAAGGTCTCGTACGACGGCGTGTCGAACGCGGCGTCGGTGACAGGGTAGAAGAGCACCTGCGCGACCGGCGAGACGCCGCCGCGCTGCTTGGCGAGGAGGGTGAGCGCGGCGGTCATGTTGCCGCCGACCGAGTCGCCGGCGACGGCGAGCTTGGCGGCATCAAGGTCATGGGATGCCCCGTCGGAGACGATCCACTGCGCGGCCGCCCAGACCTGCTCGATGGCGTGCGGGTAGCCCACCTCGGGCGAACGGTCGTACTCGGGGAACACGACGGCCGCACGGGCACCGACGGCGAGGTCGCGCACGAGACGGTCGTGGGTGTGCGCGTCGCCGAAGACCCAGCCCGCGCCGTGCGTGTAGAGCACGACCGGCAGCACACCGGTGGCGCCGGCGGGGCGAACGATGCGAACCTTCACGGAACCCGAGGGTCCGCCGGCGATCTCGACCCATTCCTCGTCGATCTCGGGCTTCTCGATGGGCTCGTCCTGCACGCCGTCCACGGCGGCGCGACCGTCGGCGGGGGCGAGCTGGTAGAGGAACGGGGGCTCGCTGGTGGCGTCGACGAACGCCTGCGCGGCGGGCTCGAGGGCGAGCTTGTGGGGGTTTCCAGCCATGATCCGATGTCTCCTTCGTGGGGCGCGTCTCGGGGTCGAGAGAGTGAGAACGCGCGTTCTCATCGCGTGATCCCCACTGTAGAGAACGCTCGTTCTCACTGTCAAGTAGACTGCCCTCATGAGCGATGAGGTTCGGGGGCACATCGTCGACGCCGCGGACGGCCTCTTCTACACGCGCGGCATCGGCCAGGTCGGCATGGACGCCGTGCGCGACGCCGCCGGTGTCTCGCTGCGGGCCCTCTACAAGGAGTTCGCATCGAAGGACGACCTGATCCTCGCCGTGCTCGACAAGCGCCACGGCATGTGGACCGACGGCGTCACCGGCGCGGTCGACGCGATCAGCGACCCGCGCGAGCGGCTGCTCGCGGTCTACGACTACCTCGCCGGCTGGTTCGACGAGGCCGACTTCCGCGGCTGCGGGTTCATCAACGCGTTCGCCGAGCTCGGTGCCGCCAACCCGGCCGTCGCCCGCACCGTGCGCGAGCACAAGATCGACTTCCAGCGGTACGTCGCCGAGCTCGTCGCCGACGCCGGCGGCCCGGCGAGTCTCGCTCCGCAGCTCGCGATCCTCGCCGAGGGCGCCCAGACCACCGCCGCCATCGCCGGAACGACGGATGCCGCGGCGCAGGCCCGCGCCGCGGCGGCAACCCTCATCGACGCCGCCCTGGCCGACTGAGCAGGCGGCGCTCAGCCGATCAGCGCGCCAGGTAGCCGCCGTCGACGGGGATGTACGACCCCGTGATAAGGCTTGCCGCGGGACTGGCGAGCCAGGCGACGGCCGCCCCGATCTCCTCCGGTTGGCCGATGCGGTTGAGTGCGTGCAGGCCGGGCAGGCTCGCCTGCACGTCCGCGGGCAGGTTGCGCTCGAGACCGGTGGCGACGTAGGCCGGCCCGACAGCCAACGCCCGGACACCGCGACTTCCGTACTCGAGTGCGACCGTCTTCATCAGGCCGTTGATCGCGTGCTTCGCGGCCGCATAGGGAGACATCCCGACGAGCCCCCGCACACCGCCGAGGCTGGAGATCGTGACGATCACTCCCCCGCCGCGCTCGAGCAGGGCGGGGAGCTGGAGGCGCACGCCGTAGAAGACGCCATCGAGGTTGACGTCGAGCACGCGGCGCCACTGCGCCGGCGAGATGTCCGCCGTGTCCGTCGCCGGTTGCGTGATCCCGGCGTTGTTCACCGCCACGTCCAGCCCGCCCCAGTGCGCGCGCACGAGGTCGATGGCGCGCGCGTGCTCCTCGCTCGAGGTCGTGTCGAGCGCCTGGGCCAGCGCCACGCCGCCCCGATCCGCGATCTCCGCACGCACAGCGTCCGCGGCATCCCCATCGAGGTCCGTCACCAGCACCGCCACCCCCGTCTCGGCGAGCGCGAGCGCGCACGCTCGGCCGATGCCCCGGCCCGCGCCGGTGACCAGAGCGGTGCGCATGACGCTCATCGCGACGTGATGACGACGGGCACCGCCACGGACTTCAGCCCCTCGAACCCGAACTCCATGCCGTATCCCGATCCCTTGATGCCGCCGAACGGCACCATTGGGTGGATCCCGCCGTGCTTGTTGATCCACACGGTGCCGGCCTCGAGCCGCAGCGCCACCTCACGGGTCTGCGCGGGATCGTCGCCCCACACCGACGCGCCGAGTGCCGCATCCAGTCGATTGGCCGACGCGATCGCCGACTCGACCGTGTCGTAGCGGATCACCGGCAGCACCGGCCCGAACTGCTCCTCGTCGACGATCGGGTCGCCGTCGACAGCATCGCCGACGATCGTCGCCTCGAAGAACGTGCGCCCGAGATGTGGCGCGGGCGAGCCGCCCGTCACGATGCGGCGTCCACGGGCGCGCGCGTCGTCGACGAGGCGCGCGACGATGTCGAACTGCATCGCGTTCTGCAGCGGACCGAGCTCGTTCGACTCGTCGACGCCGCGCCCCATCGGGGTTGCGGCGGCCTTCCGGGCGAGAGCGTCGAGCACCTGCTCGTACTGCGACTCATGCACGTACAGGCGTTTGAGCGCGGCGCACGTCTGCCCGGTGTTGATGAACGCGCCCCAGAACAGCGCGTCGAGGTGGGCGTCGATATCGGTGCCGGGAAGCACGATGCCGGCGTCGTTTCCGCCGAGTTCGAGCGTGAGCCGAGTGAGGTTCTGAGCGGATGCCGCGGCGATAGCCTTGCCCGTCGCGGTCGAACCGGTGAACATGATCTTCCCGAAGGCGGGGTGCGACGTCAGCGCCGCACCGACCGCCCGGCCGCCCGAGATGACCTGCAGCACCCCCTCGGGAAGCACCTCGTTCAAGATGCTGACGAGCGCCAGCACGCTCAGCGGTGTGTACTCCGACGGCTTCACGATGACCGCGTTGCCCATCTTCAGCGCCGGGGCGATCTGCCAGATCGTGATCATGAGCGGCCAGTTCCACGGACCCACCGCGCCGACGAGACCCACCGGCTTGTAGATGAGCTCGGAGTAGTTCTCGGCGTCGTCGACGAGCACTTCGGGGGCCACCTCGAGGTCGGCGTTCACATGGAGCCAGCCCTGCACCGCCCCCACCTCGACGCGGGCGCCGATGCCGTTGAGCGGCTTGCCCTGTTCGCGCGAGACCGCGTCGGCCAGCTCGTCCGCGACGAGCGCGACCCGCTCGGCCGCCGCATGCAGCAGCGCGCCGCGCTCGCTGGCGGGTAGTGCTGCCCATGCCGGCTGCGCGATGCGTGCCCTCGTGATCAGCGCCTCGAGGTCGTTCACGACGTGCTCGGGGGCGTAGCCGATGGTCTCGCCGGTCGCGGCATCCGGAATCGGGCGTCCGCCGTCGACGCTGACGCGCTGCAGAAGGGGGTTCATCGTTCTCATCTCCTCGAGATCGGGTGCGCTCAGACGGCGGCGTTGGTGACCGCGACGGGCGCGTCGGCTGACGCGAGCAGGAAGTCTGCCGCCTTCTCGCCGATGACTGCGGCCGGAGCGTTGGTATTGCCGGTGGTGACCGTCGGGATGACCGACGCGTCGGCCACGGTGAGACCGGCGACGCCGCGCACGCGCAGCGTCGGATCGACCACGGCACGGTCGTCGGAGCCCATCCGGCACGTGCCGACCTGGTGGTGGTAGGTGATGACGTGCTCGCGGATGTAGGCGATCAGCGCATCGTCGCCGGCGCCGGGTGCAGGGTAGACGACCGCCGCCCCCCACGCGTCGGCGAGTGCGGGCTGCGCACCCACCTCGAGGCACTGGCGCACGCTGGCAAGGATGCTCGCGAGATCCCGCGGATCTTCCAGCACGTGCGGATCGATGCGGATGCCGGCAGGGTCCCCGGCGTCGGCGAGCGTGACCTCGCCACGGCTGTGGGTCGTCACGAGCCCGGCCATGAGCGTGAACCCGGTGCCCTCGAACGACATGTCGGGTTCGAGCATCGGCACGCTGAACGTGATCGGCTGGGTGTCGGGCACCTCGAGGGCGGGATCCGACTTCCAGAACCAATGGCTCTGCGTGACCGAGCGATGGGGGGCGGGCGCCTCGACCGGCCGCTCGGTGCCGAAGATGACGGGCACCAGATAGTGGTCGTGAAGATTCTTGCCTACGGGAAGGTCGGCGACCAGCGGGATGCCGTGGTCGGCGAGCTGCTCGGCCGGGCCGATGCCGCTGCGCAGCAGCACCTCGGCCGAGCCGAACGTTCCCCCGGCCAGCACGATCTCATCCGCCGTCAGAACCTCGAGCTGACCGTCGAACTCGATCTCGAGCCCCGTGGCACGGCCGTCCGCCACGATGACCCGCCGCACGACGACCCCGGTGCGCACATCGAGCGTTCCGGCAGCGACGGCCGGGTGCGCGTAGGCGTCCCACGTGCTCACCCGGTCGCCGTCTTCGACCGTCACCTGCTGGCGGGAGACACCCTCGATCGACCCCGAGTTGTAGTCGGGGTTGCGCTCGAGCCCCCACTCCACGGCGGCGTCGATGATCGACTCCTGAATCGGATGCATCGGCTGGTTCTCTTCGATCGGGAGCAGCCCCTCGGTGCCGCGCGCGGGATCCGGCGCGCCGCGCCAGCCCTCGATGCGCCGGTAGACCGGTTCGACGTCCGCCCAGGCCCAGCCGGGGCATCCGTCTGCCGCCCAGCCATCGAAGTCAGACGGCAGGCAGCGCACCCAGATCGCGGCGTTCAGCGAATGGGACCCGCCGAGCACCCGCCCGCGCGGCAGATGGATGCGGCGGCCCGCCGCGTGCGCCTGCGGTGCCGTGTAGTAGTCCCAGTCACGCTCGGTGTGCCAGAGGTCGGGGATGTGACTGAGGTCCTGCACGAGCTCGGTGCAGTTGGAGGGGCCCGCCTCGACGATCAGCACCCGCTTGCCGGCGTCGGCGAGTCGGCGGGCGACGATCGATCCGGACGTCCCCGCGCCCACGACGATGTAGGGGTAGTGGGTCATGATTGCTCCTCTGCTTCGGTGAGTCGGTAGGCGGCCGCGAGCTGCTCGGGCTGATCGCGGAGCGTCGCCGCGCTCTCACGGAGGGTGACCTCCCCCTGCGCGAGCACGACGGCCGAGGTCGCGAGATCGAGCGCGACATGGGTGAACTGCTCGATGAGAAGGATGCCGACGCCGCGCGCGGCGACGCTGCGCAGGACCGGTACGAGACGCGCGACGATCACCGGCGCCAGTCCGAGCGACATCTCGTCGATGACGAGGTATTCGGGGCGGGCGGCGAGCGCGCTCGCGAGCGCGAGCATCTGCTGCTGTCCGCCCGAGAGCGAGCCCGCCGCACGGTCGGCGAACCCGTGCATCTCGGGGAAGATGTCGAGCATCTCCTCGACGGCGGCACCGCGGTCGCGCCGCGGCAGGAGGAGAGCCGCGATCTTCAGGTTGTCGGCGACCGAGATGTCGGTGAAGACGCGGTGGCCCTCCTGCATGGTCGCGAGCCCCGCCCGCCGCACCCGGTTCGGACGCAGCCCGCGGATCGCCCTGCCGTCGAGCTCGATGTCGCCGCGGATGTCGCGCAGCAGCCCCGCGACCGCCAGCACGAGCGAGGACTTCCCCGCCCCGTTCGCCCCGAGCAGCGCCGTCACCTCGCCGCGCGGGACGGTGAGATCGACACCGCGCACCACCTCGCGCCCGCCACGACGGATAGTGAGGTCGCGGATCGCCAGCTGCTCGCTCATGCCTTCTCCTCCTCGATACCGAGATACGCCTTGCGGACGTCGGGGGACGTGAGCACCTCGGCCGTTGACCCGGCCGCGATGCGGCGCCCGAAGTCGAGCACCGCGACGGTCGCGCACGCGGCACGCACGAGATCCATGTCGTGGTCGACGAGGAGGACCAGCGCGCCGGTCGTCGCCGGAATCCCGGTGATCACCCCGAGGAGCATCTCCGACTCGGCCGGATCGAGACCGGCGGCGGGCTCGTCGAGCAGCACGAGACGCGGCTCGCCGACGACGCAGCGGGCGATCTCGACGAGACGCCGTTCGAGGATCGTGAGGTCGCTTCCGAGTCGGTCCCGCCCATCCAGGCCCACGTAGTCGAGCGCGGCGTCGACCGACGCTCGGGTCGCGCCCGAGTTCTCCGCCGCGAGGAGGAGGTTCTCACGCACGGTCAACGACCGGATCACCTGCTCCTGCTGGAACGATCGGCGCAGCCCCCAGCGGGCGCGACGATGCCGCGGCACGGCCAGCAGCGACTCCCCGTCGAGGTGCACGCTCCCCTCCGCGGGGATGGCGAACCCGGAGAGCACGTTGAAGGTCGTGGTCTTGCCGGCACCGTTCGGTCCGATGATCCCGCAGACGCCGTCCTCGAACTCGAGACTGACCGCGTCGAGCGGGGTGACGCCCCCATAGCGCACGGTGACGCGATCGATGACGAGGCGGCTCATGCGGTCACCTCGCGTGCACGTGAGGCACGGCGCGGTGTTCGCCATCGACGCGCCAGCGCGGCGAGCGAGCCGGCGATGCCGATCGGATTGGTCGTGATGGCCTGGATCGTGCCGAGGCCCAGGATGATGAACACGAGATCGCCGCTCACTCCCCAGGCCTGGAGCAGCACGGGCACGCCGTAGAAGAAGATGCCGCCGATCACGGCGCCGCTCAGTGAGAACGTGCCGCCGATGAGCACCGTCGCGAACAGCAGCACAGACTGCTGCGCGCTGAAGGTCGTGCCGGTGGAGTCGAGCACCCCCGTGTTGGCCGCGAGGAGCGCCCCCGACAGACCGGTGATGAAGCTGGTGAGCAGGAGGGCCAGAATGCGATAACGCGTCACCGGGATGCCGAGGGTGATGGCGCCCGCCTCACCCTGCCGGATCGCCGCCCAGGCGCGTCCCACCCGGGAGGACAGGAGCCACCAGACAGCGAGGAACACGACCGCGACGACCACCGCGACATACCGGAAGTAGGCATCGTCCGAGGCACCCCAGGTCGGCCGCGGCATGGTGTCGGGAACCGTGCCGGCGGGGAGACGCCCGAAGAACCCGGTTCCGCCGTTCGGGAACCCGGTCGCCGTGATGACGACCTGGATGCCGCCCGCGATCATGAGGGTCACGATCGCGAGGGAGAGTCCCGAGAGCTTGAGAGCGGGAAGGCTCAGGAGCGTTCCGATGAGCGCCGTGACGACGGCCGCCGCCACCGCGACCAGCTCGAACGGCAGATCGGTCGCGTAGTAGAGGCGCAGCGTCACCCATCCACCGACAGCGACGAGGGCGATCTGCATGAGCGACACGAGTCCGAGGCGCCCGTAGAGGATGCCGGCGGCGAGGGCGGCGAGCGAGTAGATCGCGCATGCGGTGAGCGCGAAGAGGCCGGACCCCTGGCCGATACCGGGGAGGAACGGGATGACCACCGCCAGCGCGAGGCCCACGAGGAGGCCGATCGCGCCGACACGGGTGTTTCGGCGGGCGAGGAAGGAGATCATGAGCGCACCACTCCGATGGTCAGCACGCGACGTCGGCCGATGAGGATGACGACGGTGGCGATGAGGAAGGGGACGATCGTCGCGTAGGCGGTGATCGGCTCCCACGCTGACGCGAGGGTCTGCAGGACACCGATCACGAGTCCGCCGACCAGCGTGAGCCACAGTGAGGAGAAGCGTCCGATCACGACGGCCGCGAGCTCGGGGATGATGAGGAAGGTCAGGAAGGCGGGCTCCAGGCGGGTCTGGTTGGCGAGCAGGATGCCGGAGGCTCCGGCGATCGCGCCCGACAGCGCCCAGGCGACGTTCTCGACGAGTCGCACGTTCGTGCCGACGACCGAGGCGAGCTCGCGGTCGCTGGCGAGCGCTCGCATCGACATGCCGATGCTCGTGTAGCGGAAGGCCAGCACCGTGGCGACGACGACGAGCACGGCGAGCAGGAGGCAGATGATCTGCGTGAGGTTCACGCGGGTGCCGCCGACGTTGATCGCGATCGAGCTGGTGTCGAGCCGCAGAGTGCGGGCCTTGTCGTTCCAGGTGAACAGCAGCACGCCGATGATGACGAGGGCGAAACCGAGGGTGGCGATCGCCTTGCGCAGCTCGTCGATGCGCGCGAGATAGGGGCCGGCGAGCAGCCCGAACAGCAGGGCGGCCGCAGCCGCGATCAGGATGCACACGGCGATCCCGATCGCGGGCTGCAGACGTCCTTGGGTGGGAACCAGCTGCCACAGCAGCATCGCGGCCAACGCACCGATGGCGCCGTGGGCGAAGTTGAGGACGCCGGTCGTGCGGTAGAGCACGAGCACCCCGACTCCGGACAGGGCGTACACCGAACCGATCACGAGGCCGGCGACGAGGAAGGGCAGCAGATTCATGGTGTGATCAGTTCCCCGTCAGAAGACCCTGGGACTGCTCGGCCTGTTCGATCGAAGTCAGTTCGGGGTCCGTCACGTTCTGGCAGCCCTCGAGCTCCTGCCACTCGCCGTTGACGAGCTTTGCCATGCGGGTCGCGTGGTTGGCGTGATGCTGGTCGGCGACGCCGTAGTACCACGGGGCGCACAGGAGGTCGGAGGAGAAGCCCTTGATTCCGAGGAGCGCCTGCGAGACGGTGTCGCGGGTGATCTTCGACGGATCCGGGAACTGCTTGATGAGGGTGTCGGTGAAGATCTTGGCGGCGAGGAAGCCGGCCTGGCTGAACGTGTCGCGCGGCGCGTCGGCGGCCGCGTACTTGTCCATCACGGCCTTCCAGAGGGTCTGGTCGGCGCCGGTCGTGGTCGTGACGAGCTGCAGCTCGGAGTTGGCGACGAAGCCGTCCCAGTACTGGCCGATCTGTTGCCCGAACTGCTTGTCGTAGCAGGATGCCGTGCACGACCACTGGATCGACCCCTTCGCGTCCTGCTGCTCGGCCGCGGTGAGGATCGACGCGGTGATCGGCGCCGGGTCCGCGATGACGAGGCTCGTCGCGCCGCTCGAGGAGATCTGGCTCACGAGCGGAAGCCAGTTGCTCTCGTTCGGGTCGGAGAGCACATTGCCGACGAGGTCGATACCCTTCGACTTCGCGTAGGCCGAGATTCCGGATGCCACCCAGTCGCCGTTGCCCGGGGTGTTGATGCCGATCGCGAAGAACTTGCCGGCCTGCCCGGCGCGCTCGAAGTACTGCAGCGTGGCGAGGGCGGAGATGCGGGGTCCGGCGTTGACGGGCGCGAGGTTCGACGACGAGAAGCAGGACTGCGGAACCCCGACGCCGAGGATCGAGTAGAGCCCCGCCGCTTTGTAGGCGTCGTTCTGCTGCTGGCAGCCGACGAACGAGGCGTCGCCCACCGAGGCCACGATCGAGGAGTCGGACGCATAGCCGGTCGCGATCTGCGCCGTCCTGGTGGGGTCGAGGGCGTCGTCTCCGACCTGGTAGGAGATCGGGCGGCCGTTGATCCCGCCGTTGTCGTTGATGCAGTCGAAGTAGGCCTTGGCCGAATTCGGGGAGGACGAGAAGTCGACGCCGCCGGATTCGGTGGCGATGGCGACGACCTTGATCGGGGTTCCGGTGGCCTTCTGGCCGTTGCCGAGGCCGCACGCGGCCGTCCCGGCGGCCGCCGAGCCGCCGGATGTGGGGGACGCGGAGGTGTCGGCAACACATCCCGCGAGAGCGATGACAGCTGTTGTCGCCGCTACCGCGAGCAGTGCCCGCATGGTGCGATTCATGGGTGTACTCCTTCGTACGAGATGCGACGCGAGGGACAGCTGCGTCGCGGACAGCCTCGCAATACCGGCGCGGGGGCCGTTGAACGGCGAGGCACCCGCATTGCACGTGCGTGCACAACGTCTTCCAGGCGCCGTAGCCGCGACGTCGTCGGTCATATACGATGCAGACCACGCGGTCACCGGCGACCGCGACTCGTTGGAGGTAACCCCGAATGCTCCACGCCACCCCGAGCCCGCTCCACCACATCGACTCGTTCACGGCCTTCCGTGAGAGGGTGCGCGATACGTTCGTCCCCCTGCAGGTTTCCAGTCGGCGCCCGCACCATTTCCACGCCGCGGCGCGCAGCGCCGAGCTGCGCGACCTGAAGATCGTCGAGATCGCCGCCGATCCGCATGTGGTCGAGCGCACACGCCGCCTCGTCGCCGAGTCGGAGTCCGAACCGAGCTACAAGGTGAGCCTGATGGTCGAAGGCTCCGGCTTCATCTGCCAGGACGGCCGCGACGTCGTGCTGTCACCGGGCGACATCGCCGTCTATGACACGACTCGTCCGTACACGCTCGCATTCGACGACTCATCGATCCGCACGATCGTCGCCATGTTCCCCAAGCGGCTCGTCGACCTGTCCGACGATCGCATCGCCCGGCTGACGGCGACTGCGCTGGGCAAGGACGACCACCTGGGGAGCATGGTCGGCGGCGTGCTCCTGCAACTGGCCGGGCGACTCGAGGCGGTCAGCACCGCGACAGGCTGGCGATTGGCGCGCAATGCGGTCGACCTCGTCAACATCCTGCTGCGAGACTCGCTGCCGGCGACGGAGGGCGCTGGCGGCGAACGGCTGATCGATCGGATCTACTCGTACATCGACGCAGTGCTCGAAGACCCGGGCGTCACGCCGTCGCTCATCGCGGACGCCCATTTCATCTCGGTGCGCTATCTGCATTCGCTGTTCCAGTCCGAGGGGGTGAGCGTCGGCTCCTACATCCGGCTGCGCCGCATCGAGCGATGCCGCGACGAACTCGCAGACCCGGACTTCGCGGACATGACCGTGACGGCGATCGCCGCCCGCTGGTCGTTCGCCGACGTGGCCCATTTCTCGCGCACGTTCAAGTCTGTCTACGGCGAGACCCCGTCCGAGTTCCGGTCCCGGATGACCCGCCGCTGACGTCGCCCCCGGGAGGGACACACTGCGCGCCGATTCAACATCTGCGCGCTCCGACGCAACCGCCCCGCGTCCGGGCACGCGAGCCTTCACACAGCGGCACGACGATGCGCCGCGGGGAAGGACACTCGCATGAACGACGCGACCGGCACGGCGACGCAGGTCCTGTTCGTCGCTCCCGGCACGATCGACACGGTCACCGGCCCGGCACCCGTGCCCGCGGCATCCGATGTCGTGGTCGCCGTCGACCGCGTCGGCATCTGCGGAACCGATCTGCATCTGCTCGACGGCGAGATCGGTGACCCGTTCCCGCTGGTGCCCGGTCACGAGTTCGTCGGAACGGTGATCTCGATCGGCACCGAGGCGGCCCGCCCCGGGTTGCGCGTCGGTGATCGCGTCGTGGTGGAGATGCTGCTGGCCTGCGGGCGGTGCGCGCGATGCCGCGAGGGTCGGCGCAACCTCTGCGAGCGGGACGATCCCGCGGTCTCACCTGCGGCGGGGCGCCAGATGGGTGTGAACATCCCCCGCACGCTCTCGCCCTTCACCGGCGGCTACGGCACCCACCTGGTGGTTCCCCCTGAGGGCGTCATCCACGTGCTTCCGCCCACACTCCAGAACGACGTCGCGGTGCTCACCGAGCCTCTCGCGGTCGCGGTGCGGGCGGTCGAGCGCGGTCGCGTCGGCCTCGGCGACGACGTCGTGATCATCGGCCCAGGCCCGATCGGTCTGCTCGTCGCAGCGGTGGCGTCGGCGGCCGGCGCGCGGCACGTCATCGTCGTCGGCGGTCGCCCCGAGCGGCGGGTGCTCGCACGCTCGTTCGGCGCGACGGACACCCTCGCAGAGCGCGGGGCCGAGCTCCACTCGCGGATTCGCCACCTGCTCCCCGGCGGTCCGGACGTGGTCATCGAGTGCGCCGGGAACCCCACGGCGCAGCAGGACGCGATCCGTCTGGTCCGGCGCGGCGGTCGGGTCGTGCTCGCCGGGGCATGTGGCGGCGGCGCGGCGCTCACGATCGCACCGGATGAGGACCTCCTCACCCGGGAGATCGACATCCTGCCGTCGTTCCTTGCCGCGGGCGGCTATGAACGCGCCATCACGCTGCTCGATCAGGCGCGATTCCCGTTCGCCTCGCTCATCACCCACATCTTCCCGCTCGACGAGGCGAGCACCGCGCTCGCCGCCGTTCGCGGTCGTACGGAGGGGCTGATCAAGGCCGTACTCCTCATCCCCTCCCCCTCACCCACTCTCACCGGAGGTCACTGATGTCCCATTCCGAGAACGTCACCGTCTCGCGCACGACCCACGATGCCGACCAGGGCACGTGGAAGTCATACGACGACTTCGCGACCGGAATCGACACCTATCGGATGCCGCAGGCCGACCTCGCCGGACGATCGATCGCCTGGGAGTTCGACGGCGGCATCGGTCTCGCCGTGGACGTCCTGGCCGATGGCACCGCCCGGTGGCGGTCGGCAGCCCTTCTGAGCGCACCGGATGGCACGGTGGACCCGTACGACGCCGTGCGTGTGCGCGACGACGTGGTGTTCTTCAACCTGCCCCTCGCGTCGCGGTCTCAGGACGCGATCACGGTGTTCTGGTCGGAGACGACCGGTCGCGCACTGATCATCCACTCCGTGATCGGCGAGCCGCGACCGGGAATGCCGCACGTGCAGCAGACGATCGCCGCGGGGCGAGTCGTCGGACAAGATGTGACGGGGGTGAAGCCCGCGCCCTCTCGTGACCTGATCGGTTTCCGCGAGCTCGTGCGCTACAGCCCTGTGCACCTGTACGAGCACGTGTTCCTCTCGAGCGAACGCTACTGCTGGCAGTGTCTGCACGGCGAGCAGCGCGGGCACGGCGACGTCGACATGTCGACGGTGTGGAAGTTCGACGACTCCGGCCTCTACCTGTTCACGTTCCGCGAGTTCGTGATCCCGGTGGCGAGCGTCTGGCTGCACGACCTGGGCTACGCCTTGCGAACGACGGGGATCTTCCTCGGCACCGCACCCGACGGCGGCGCCGATCACCGGCGTGCGGGCGGCCACATCTATCCGCTCGGCAACGTCGTGTACCCCGACGTCCAGCCCGTCTGACCCACCGAAAGGACACCGCCATGACTCGCGCTCATGACATCATCACTCGCCACTACGAGGCGAGTGCCGGCGGCGATCTCGCCGGGATGCTCGCGCCGATCGAGGCCGACACCACATGGACCGAGGCGGCCGGGTTCCCACGCGCGGGGACGTACATCGGCCCCGATGCCGTGCGCGTCAACGTCTTCGAAGCCCTCGCCCGCGACTTCGACGGCTATCGCTTCGACCTCGACGAGCTCGTCGACGCGGGCGATGTGCAGGTCGGCATCGGCACCTACTCGGGCACCTTCCGCCAGACCGGGCGCCCGTTCACCGCGCGGGTCGCGCACATCTGGCGGCTGGCATCCGACCGGGTGGTCAGCTTCGAGCAGATCGTCGACAGCGCGCAGGTTCGGACAGCGATGACGCCATGAGCGCACCTGCCCGTCCCGCCTCGGCGAGCATCCCCCCGATCGGACTGGCGGTCGCGGGCGTGCGGGGCAGCGGCGGCATCCATGTCGTCTCAGCGGCGATCGACGACGGCTTCCGCCTGATCGTCACCGACCCTGACTACGACAACGACGGCACGGTCGGCGCGGCGATTGCCGGCTCTTCGGACATTCGGTGGGGGTGAGGCTTGCCGGGTGGGGTTCGGCGGGTAGGGGTCGAGGTCCCCGAGGATCAGTAGCGCTAACTGTCTGATCTTCACGAGGACCTCGACGTGCTTCACCC